>JBDREX010000010.1:0-165508 GCA_043819345.1 Candidatus Omnitrophota bacterium | reverse complement strand
GGGTCAGTTTTAATCGTTCTTTCTTTATATTTGTATTCATCATGGGTTCCAATGGTGGCCTCCTTTTGGGTATTATACTACAAATTGCCTAAAGTGAATTAACCCTTCTGTTTGAGGACACTATCGCTAAAAAAACGGGGCAAGTCTAATGAAAAGCGTTATGATATTGGCGTTGAGTTTTCAGAAGTAAATCCTCAAGATCGAGATGAGATGAAAAATTTTATTTTGTCTTTATTGAACAATAGCAAAATGGGCTAAGCGTTGCATGCGATGGCTTGAAGTATTACGAGGAGGACTTGATGTATGAGGAGAAGCGAAGGTATCCTAGGCTAGACATCAATGTTAATATTAACTGGAAAAAAGTTGTTGAAAATACTGCTTCGGATACTGTTGTAAGAGGGGTTTCAAAGAATATTTCTGAAGGAGGGATCTGCCTCATCGTTTATGAAAGGCTTAACATTGGGGATGTAGTGGTTTTGGATATTGAATTGCCCGTAGGAAAAGTGATTAAATCGCGTGGAAAGGTGGCATGGGTAAAGGATTTTGAGATCATTGGCCGCGAAAAAGGTTATGATGTTGGTGTTGAGTTAATTGATATTTCTCAACAAGATCGGGATATTTTAAGAAATTTTGTTTTTAAGCTATTAAATAAATAGTGCGCCTGCATAAGAATCTTGAAAAACCTTCTTCAGAATAAACAGGGTATTGTGTCTTTGATTGGGCTTTTGTTGGCTTTAGGCCTGATTTTCTTTCTTGTTATGAAGGTGCTGCAAGGCTATGTTCAAGGCCCTGTTGTTGATAAAGAATCAAAAAAGCCATCTATGGGTCAACAGAAGTCCGTAAAAATGGAGTATGATTCTGCTCTAAGCCGTATTAAGAGCCAGGTTGAGGATATTAATAAAAAAACGTTGGAACGAGAGAAAGAGCTTAATGATCTTTAATTGGCAATAAGTATGCAGATTAATAATTCATATCGTGGTATGACTTTAGTTGAGATAATTGTTGTTGTAGCGGTGATTGCGGTTTTGGCAGCGCTTATTATCCCTCCGATGCATTATGCAAAAATTGAAGCACAGAAGCAGGCTTGTTATGCTCAGGTAGTTGCTTTAAACGCCCAAATAGAATCTTATCAAGCACAACAGGGTAGCTGGCCTGTTGCTTTGAGTAATCTTACGGATTTAGATTATATTGATAAGCTTCCGAAATGCCCCTTTGGAGAGGAATACATTTATAATATTTCGGCATATCGTGTTATGCAACATACGCATTAGAAGCAGGCAGGGTTTTTTTATCATAGGTTTTGTGGTGTTGAGCTCAAGCATTTGAAGTAGTCTTTAGCGATCACATGCAAATGAAGATAAAACAGATACCTTTGTTTTTGTGGTTTCTTGTTGCTGCTAATATATGGTGGCTGCTTATTGTTCTGTTGGCTTGGACGATCTATCTGTCGTCATCTGTTGATAATTTTGAAGGTGCGGGGTTCCTCTTGGCTTTTATGGGGCTTCCTGCCAGCATGCTAGTTAGTTTCTTTGATATGTCCGTAAAGGGGCAGATGCTTCTGATGGTTGTTTTTGGTTTTTTGCAATGGAATCTTGTTGCTTATTTAATAGGTTTTTTTGTTAAGAAGATATTGGATAGGAAAATAGCTAGTTTTTGAGTATTTTGGAAGGTCTATGAAGGGCTTTTTTCCTGCTTTACACAAAAAGCTAAATCTGGTAATATACCTATCTTTATCGCTGTAATTGCCTAATATTTTGGGCCGCTAGCTCAATCGGTAGAGCAACTGACTCTTAATCAGTGGGTTGAAGGTTCGAGTCCTTCGCGGCTCATTTAATTTTTAAAATAGTCAAAAATTACCCAGAGGCATAATATCTCTTTTACGAAGGACGAGAACCTAAAGGGGTCTGGGGAAAATATTTCCCCAGGGTTTAGGGGTGACAGTGACGATGCACCGATAGGTGCAGAGGAACGCCAGAGGGGCGAAGCCCCTATGGAGAGTGAGGCTGAAAGCCGAGCGATGGTTCTAGGGCCATAAGGTCCGGAGTCCTTCGCGGCTCATTTAATTTTTAAAATAGTCAAAAATTACCCAGAGGCATAATATCTCTTTTACGAAGGACGAGAACCTATTTTAGCGCATAGTTTTTGACTATGCGCTTTTTGTTTCTATGAAATAGTTTTGTGAGACGAAGATGGGCTTGTTGTGTTTCGTTTGTTGATGTTTTTTCAAAGGTGGGCTAAAATTATTTTTTATTGGGCTTTAGGCTGGTTGCGATATAAGATGAAGGACAAGGGGATATAAACGAAGGATTTTGAGAATGAAAAAGGTTTTATTAACACTTGCTCCTGTTTTTTGGCCGAAGATGCCGCCATTAGGAATTGCCTGTCTTCATCGTTTTGTTACTTGCCAGGGCATAGACATAGATTTATTGGATCTGAATAATTATTTTTATAACCTTGCTTCACATGATTTGAAAAACGCGTGGCTTGTTAGTTGTAACAGGTTACTAGAAAAAGAGATTTTTGGAATTATCAGACGTGATTATGCGAAAAACTATCAGGATGTTTTTGAGAAGATGCTGGCGTATGATGTAATAGGCTTTTCTTGTTTTGAGAGCAATTTTTCTACCACTCTTGCTATTGCGCGTTCTTTAAAAGAATCAAAGCCGCATATAAAGATTATTTTTGGGGGGCCAGAGATTGCAAGGCAGGCTTTTAAAAGGCCTCTTGCGCTAAAGGATGGTTTTGGTGGTTTGTCTGATTTTTCTGTTGTGGGAGAAGGCGAGAAGCCGTTTTTTTCGTATTTAAACGGGTCCTGGCAGGATGGTATTGTTGCGTATTTTTCTGAACTGGATGATTTAGGCCAATTACCATTTCCAACATACAGCGGTTTAGATTTAACCGCATATCCGAAAAAAAAATCTGTCTCAATCTTATCATCCAGGGGTTGTCTGCGCGCTTGCCGGTTTTGTTCTGAGAGGCTTCTATATAAAAGGTTTAGAACGCGTTCTGTTGCCGGTATTATAGAAGAATTGAACTATCATAAAAACGCTGGAGTCTGTTCTTTTGTTTTTCATGATTCTATGATTAATGCTGATATTAGGCATCTGGAGGCGATGTGTGAGGCTATGTATACCGAATTTGGCCATCTGCCCTGGGAAGCACAGATGGGGATTGATGAGCGCATGGGAAGTTCCCTTTTTGAAAAGGTAAAAAAGAGCGGTTGTTATAATTTATTTATCGGCCTGGAATCTGGGTGTGATCGGACGCTTAAAAATATGAACAAAGGATTTACGATCGCGCAGGGCCTGGCTTTTTTTGAAAAGCTTAATAAGGTTGGTTTATTTTTTGGCTTAAGCATGATTGTAGGTTTCCCTGGCGAGACAGAAGATGATTTTTATGATAGCCTCAATTTTATTGTGCGCCATAAAAACATCATTCCAAAAATTGAACAAGTAAACCCTTTTGTTTGTTATGATGGTACGGCTGCGGCGCAAGATTTTGTTTCTGATGAAAATGCGGAGTCACTCAGGAGATACAAAATATTTGTAGATACAATCAAGAGAGAAGGTATTCGGCATACGAATGCTTTTCTCGGTAATCTTATGGAGAGCGATGATAGACTATAGCGAAGTTGATGTAGAGCGCGCTTTAAATTTAACGTCTATTGATTTAGGGGAGTATGTTATCAATCCATATAAAGGATGTGCCTATGGCTGCCTATATTGCTATGTCAGGTCTAATAAAACATCATTGCGATCGGCGCGTCTATGGGGCAGCTACGTGGAGATACGTGCGAATATAATCAACCTGCTTGAAGAAGAACTTATTGCGCAAAAACCTACGTGTGTGCTACTGGGATCAACAACGGAATGTTTTCAGCCTGTTGAGCAAAAATATGGTTTGACGAAGCGGATTTTGGAGGTACTTAATAAATATAAGGTTTCCTATGTAATTTTGACGCGTTCACCGCTTATACAGGATTGCATTTCTTTGCTCCAGTCCGGTTTTTGTAAAAAGGTGTATTTTTCAGTGAATGATTTTTCTCCGGAGCTAAAAATAGCACTTGAACCAAAAAGCCCTTCTTTTGAATCACGTTTTCAGGCTATTAAAGAACTTTCAAAGCATGGGATTGAAGTCGTTCCTTACGTTTGCCCTGTTTTGCCGGCCATTACCGATGTTGCGCGGATTTTTGATCTATATTCTGGAATGAAAGTTATTGATTTTGAAGGACTTAATTTCAATTTGAAAAACATTCAGGATATTGTGGATGCGATCAATTTGTTTTATCCACACCTCAAAGAAAATTATCTCAAAATGCTTGTTGATGATGCATTTTATGAGAAAATATGGAAAGATATGCAAACAGAAATTTTGACCAGATCGAGAGAACACAATAAGGATTGTCATGTTTTTATCCACCCTTTTGGCGAGTATTTCAAGAATTCGTATCTTGTTTAAGGAAAAACTAAATATGGGCAATAACCGTTAGCCCTGGCGTCTAATCACTGGAAAAATTCCTGACGAAATTTTTCTCAGTAGCCGCCAGGATTAACATTGTAAGGAAAAACTAAATATGGGCAATGTTAATATGAAAAGTGATGTTTATTTTATTCCAGTTGAAGCAAATGATTTAGAGGCTAGGACGAAGGCCTTGCTTGAACTTATGGGGCGGATTCGCGAGTTTATGGTCTATCAAGAGAAAGAGCTTGTGCCTGTGAAATTGACAATAGGTGATTCGGCCTGTGTCTATCATATGCATCCTTATTTAGTTAAAAAGATTATTACAGAAATTAAAGTTTCTAAGGCCAGGCCTTTTCTTTTTGATACAGGTGTTATTTATCATGGCATGCGGCAAAACGCGGTGGATCACTTAGGCTTGGTGCAGAATAAGGGTTTCTGCCATTCCAAGGTTGGCGCGCCTTTTATTGTGGCCGATGGTCTTTTAGGTTTTGATGGCAAAGAGTTTGAAGTTAATACGGCTCATCTAAAAAAGATGAAAGTTCCGTCATTTGTCGGCATGTTGGATAGCCTTGTTGTTTTGTCGCATGCTACGGGCCATGTTTTTTCAGGATATGCCGGTAGCCTTAAAAATGTCGCAATGGGGATGAGTTGCCGCCCTACAAAACAGGTACAGCACTCATCTTTAAAACCGTCAGTGATCAGGGATAAGTGTACGTCCTGCGGGTGTTGTATTCCAGCTTGTCCTGTGGGAGCGATTTCGCGTGATCCAGCAGGGAAGGCTTTTATTAATACCGCAGAATGTATTGGCTGCGGCGAGTGTTTATGTGCGTGCAAATTTGAGGCTGTGTATGTGAACTGGAATGAAGATATGGCTATTTTTTGTCAGCGCATGTGTGAAGCCGCTAAATTTATTTTGTCAAAATTTAAAAACAAGATGTTTATAACTTTCGCTTTTGATATTACGCAGGAGTGCGATTGCATATCTACAAAAAATGATAAGATGGTTAGCCGTAATCTGGGTATATTTGCTTCAACAGATCCGGTTAGTTTGGATCAAGCTGTTTCAGATATGGTAACGGATGAATTGGGTTTTTTTCAGGCTCATGCCGAGTATAAGAAGATGTTTGTTTATGCTCAAAGTATTGGTTTGGGTAATCAGGCATATAATTTAATAAAACTATGAATGTTTTTAAAAATATTTTTGGTGTGGAACCAGGCTTAATAAAAGAAAAATGTGTGCTGGTTCCTTGTCTGAATAAGGAGCTTCTTACGGGATTTGGTGTCAAAGAGCCTGTGCGTGGTAAGATCTATGGGTGCGCGCAGGGTAAAAACTTTACACTTATTCACGCGCGCATAGGGGCTTGTTTTATTGGTGACCTTGTATTGTACCTGAAGGAAACATCCTGTTGTGAGGTTTATTTATTTGGTTCTTGCGGCTCTACCGGGGAATTGGGTATCGGGCGGCTTGTGATGCCTATGAAATGTTTTGCCAGGGAGAGTTTTTCTGCTCTTCTCGATGAAATGGACAAGGGGCCATGGCCTGTTTTTTACCCTGACCATGATTTGTGCGAGGGTTTTCAGAAAAGCTTGGATAGTCATGGTGTGGATAAGAGGTCATGTATGACGCTAGCATCCTTAAAGCTAGAAGAAGGCTTAACGCAGTATTTTAAGGATCTTGATGTGGATGTTGTTGACATGGAATGTTCTGCTTTTTTTGCCGCTTCTTCTAAAATAGGCCTGAAGGCGTTGGCCTTGTTTTATGTCTCAGATATTATACATCAAAAGCCTTTTTACGCTGAGCTGAATGAATCTGATCAACAGGCCGCGAAAGCCGGCATGAAAGACGGAATAAAATTTTTATGCGATTTTTTACAGAAGAACTCAAACGGTTAAAGAATGCACAGAAGCTGATTGAAGAATACAGCGGGCATCAGCTTGGCGTTAATAAGAAGAGAGAATTGGTCAGGCTATTCTATGAGATTTCCAAGCGTGAAGACATTGTGCCTCAAAGGATTGCTAGCCAAACGGAGCATGTGGCGTATAGGCCTCTTAAGAAATATCTACTAGAAAGAAGATTTCCTGAAGCTGTGCGGGATAAAGATAGCCTGAAGCCTTTTTTACCTTCTATAAAGTTATCTCGCGATTTGTGTGCTGATACGAAAAGCAAGAAATTTGCTCCTAAGAAAATATATGTAGAAGACGGTGTTCAGAAAACTTTTCTTGCGCAAAGATTTAAAGCGTTTTTTCCGAAAGCCAGGGTCTCGGCTATTCCTTCCCTGAAGCAGTTTCTTAAAGACCATCAAAGATCCAGTATCAAAGAGTATAATAGGCGCCGGGATATTGTTTTTATTGTCGGCCAGTACCATGATTTTTTTAAGAGATGCCCCTGTACAAAAGGCGCGCGCGGCTGTGGGTATCATATTTTCAATTTAGGGTTCGGTTGTATTTTTGACTGTACATATTGCTATTTGCAGGCTTATACGAATGTTCCGGGGATGATTTTTCCTGCTAACATTGAGGACTATTTTGACCAGTTTTCTTCCTATAAACGTTCCGGGATGCGTTTGGGGACGGGGGAATTTTCGGATTCTCTAATGCTGGATAGTGTTGTTGAGTATTCAAAGCCCATTATTGATTTTTTTAATGGCCATCAGGACGTCGTATTTGAGTTTAAAACAAAGAGCACAAACATTGGTTATTTATTGAGCGCTAAACACAGCGGTAATATTGTTGTATCTTGGTCGTTAAACCCTCAAACGATTATTGATGAAAATGAGTTTTTTTCTGCCTCTCTGAGAGAAAGATTAGACGCTGCTTCCCAATGTGCACAAGCGGGCTATAAAATAGGGTTTCATTTTGATCCTGTTATTTATTTTAACGGCTGGCAGAAGGCTTATGGAGAGGTGATTGATCAGTTGATGGCAGCAGTGGATTTAGAAAGAATAGCGTGGATTAGTTTGGGGACATTTCGTTTTGGGCCTTCTTTAAAACAGGTGATAGAAGCGCGCTTTCCGGCAAACAAGATATTAAATGGCGAGCTATTGTATGGGTATGATAATAAGCTCAGATATCCGAATGTCATTCGTGCTAAAATTTATAAATTTATGCTTGATAGGTTAAAATCTTATTCTGAAAAAATACCGGTATATTTATGTATGGAAGATACAAAAATGGTGAAAGAATTAAGAGCAGACTGTTTATAGGGATAGGGTGGCCGGGGTTTTAGTTTTTGTCTTTGACTCTTATATGTGATTTTGTGTTGTTGTGGCTTTACAGAGAGAGATCCTCTATGAATATTAATGATGAATTAAAGCAAAATATGCCTTACCGTCTTTTGCGCTTGGGAATGGCTTGTAATGTTTCTTGCCTTTTTTGTAATGTGCCCCAGGAATTATACACGGATAAAATGCGCTCCCTTAAGGAGGTTTGTCGGGACATTGATGCTCTTTTTTATCGTGAGCCTTGTTTGCGGTTAGACATTTCCGGAGGAGAGCCGACAATGCATGAGCATCTGGTTGATGTGGTTAAGTATGCATCTGAAAAAGGAATTGATGTTATACAGCTTCAGACAAATGCTGTTCTGTTGTCCGATAATTCTCTTGTTTTACGCTTAAAGAGAGCAGGCCTGAAAAGTCTTTTTGTGAGCCTGCATTCCTGTATTGCAGAGCATCACGATGTTCTACTTGGCGCTAAAGGAGGTTTTAAGAAAAGTATCAAAGGCATAAAGAATGCTTTGAGAGCTGGTTTGGAAGTTGTTCTGAATCCTGTTGTGACGCGATATAATTATCAGGAATTGCCGGACTATATGGTCTTCGTAAAGAAAAAGCTTAAAGGAATAAATTTTATTTCTTTGTCCGTTGTTCAGCCGCGTGGAAGGGCTTTTGGCAATAGGTCTTTAGTTCCTTGTTACCGTGTTGTTGATCCTTTTGTCCGGAAAGCGCTTAATATCGCTTCTCAAAGCGGCTTGAGAGTGAGTAATCCTTATTGTGGATTGCCGTTGTGTATTGGCGGGTGGCGCTATTATCTTGATCATTGCGTGGAGTATAGCGAAAATGTGTTAAAAAGAAGTAGTCATGCTGCTTCTCAGCCGTTAAATACGGATAAGATCAAAGCAAAACAATGCCTGGGGTGTATTTTAAATGATTTCTGTAATGGTGTCTGGAAAGAGTATGCGCAGCTTTATTCTTTGTCTGATTTAAAACCAGTAAAGAGGATACTTAAAAAAAGTTTTATATAGGAGAAGATATGGATATGCCATGGGAAAAGAAGACGCAGGAAAAATTTGAACAGTTAATAGCTAAAATTCCTGTTTTTATGCGCGGAATTGCGCAAGGAAAAATATCTCAGGCAGCTGTTGAGTTTGCGAGACAGAACAACCATCAGGAAGTTATCGAAAAAGATATGGTGGATGCTTTTTTTCAGGAAACTCCATTTGCTTTTCAGGGGCTTCTGAAGACGGATTTAGAGAGTGTTGGTATTGACTATACACAATACGGCCACGCGAAGTAGTTAAAGAAGAGGGCTGATGATTACGATTAAGAAGGGCGATATTACACAAGAATGTGTGGATGTTATTGTTAACGCGGCTAATACGAAGTTATGTGGTGGTGGCGGCGTTGACGGAGCGATTCATCGCGCTGCAGGATTATCTGTTTTAAAAGAATGTCTTATAATCGGCGGCTGTCCGACAGGGGGAGCTGTTATTACAAATGCCGGAAATTTAAAAGCGAAGAAGATTATACATACTCCGGGGCCGGTGTGGAAGGGTGGCACGAAGGGTGAGCCGGAGCTTTTGAAAAAATGTTATGAGAATAGTTTTTTATTAGCCAAAAAGAATAAACTTAAAACAATCGCTTTTCCTGCCATCAGCACAGGTGTTTATGGTTATCCGCTAGAGGAGGCAGCCAGGATTGCCTTGATGGAGGGCAGAGTATTTGAAAATGATTTTGAAGAAATTCGTTATGTATGTTTTTCAGAGGGTGACTTGGCTGTTTATGAGAGAGTTTATCGCCAGGGGGGTTGAGCTTTCTTTGAATCGGCCAGGAAGTGTACAATTTCCTGAGCGGTTCTATTATAAGCTCCGGGGATGCCTAGAGAATTCTTGAGCGCGTAAAGTTGAGCATGTATTTTTTCCTGTTTTTTCTTGTTGTGCAGAAGTTCTGTTGCTGTCAGAAAGATCTTTTTTGGGGTAGCATTGAATTGGATTAATTCAGGAACGATTTTTTTTCCGGCAACAACATTCACTAATCCTATGTAGGGAATTTTGACAAACATTTTGGCGAGCAGCCATGTTGAAAGAGAGACTTTGTATACGATGATCATGGGTTTATTCAGAATAGCTGTTTCTAATGTCGCTGTTCCGGAGGCTACAATAGCCAAGTCGCAGGCGTTGAGAGCTTCATATGTTGAGTCGTCCGTAATTGTATAGGTAAAGTCAATTTTTTCTTTATCAATAATTCTCTTGAAGAGTTCTTTTGGCAGGCTTGTTGTGCGGCAGATAAAAAATTGCGTGTTGGCATTTTTTTGAAAAATCATTTGAGCTGCTTTTAGCATGCGAGGCAGAAGATTTGAAACTTCGCGTTCTCGTGAGCCAGGCAGGAGAGCTATTGTTGTTAATCCTTTTTTAAAACTGACAGATTCCAAGAATTGTGTTTTTGTTTTTTGCGGTTTAACGGTGTCTAAGAGCGGGTGGCCGACAAATTTAACATGAAATGTTTTATCCATATAGAGAACTTCTTCAAACTTAAATAAAACAAGCATAAGGCTGATTGTTTTTTTGATGAATTTGATACGTTTTTCTCCCCAGGCCCATACTTGAGGGCTAATAAAATAGATGACGGGGATGCCCATCTTTTTGAGTTCTCCTGCCAGGCGTAAATTAAAGCCCGGATAGTCAATAAGGATAGCCGCATCCGGTTTTTGGTTTTTTGTTTTGTGAAGAATGTTGTTAAAGATATCTTTAAATTTCGAATAGTTCTTTAAGATTTCAAAAAAACCGACGACAGCCAGGCGCGTGATATCGTATTCAATATGCACGCCGGCATTTTTCATATCTTTGCCTCCAAGGCCAAAAAAACTGATTTTCGGATTAAGTTTTTTGATATGAGTTACTAGATGAGCGCCATGCATGTCTCCCGACGCTTCTCCGGCAATGATCAGGATTTTCTTTTCCATATAATATCTCTAATTTTTGTGGCAACTTTTAAAGCTTGGAAGGCTTCAACGCCTGAAACGACGGGTTTTTTGTTATGGCGAACGCAGTCAATGAAAGATTCAATCTCTTTTTTGATGGGCTCTTCTTTTTCAATGGGTATAGGTGTTTTGACAATAGAATTCTCTTCTTTTTTATAAGCAAAAGCTTCTTGTGCCTGGTAATCCAGAGAAATATAGGTATCTTTTAGAAAAATGCGAATTTTTCGTAAAGATTCTTGAGAAATGCGTGATGCTGTTAAATTGGCTGTACAGCCATTTTGGAAACTTAAGCGGACATTAGCGATATCTTCAAAAGGTGTTAAAACGCTGACTCCCACCGCGTCAATGCGTTTGATTTTTGAATGGACCAGCCCAAGAACAATATCAATATCGTGAATCATCAGGTCAAAAACGATCCCGATGTCTAAAGACCGATGCGGGAATGGGCTTAATCGGTGGCATTCGATAAAGAGAGGGTTGACGGCCATTTTTTGTGTCGCAATGAAGGCGGAATTAAATCTCTCGATATGGCCCACTTGAAGGGTTACGCGGTGTTTTTTGGCCAGGGTAATAAGGTTTCTGGCTTGTTGAAGGTCCTGGGTAATGGGTTTTTCAACCAGGACGTGTTTTTTGTGAGTGATGGCGTATTTTGCTATTTCAAAGTGTGTATTTGTTGGTGTGGCTATGCTTAGCAGGTCTGTTTGCGCAACAAGGTCTTTATAATCCTGGAAGGGGGTGGTTTTGTAGAGATCAGCGCAGTTTTGCGCCTTATTTTTATCCAGGTCGCATACTCCTATGAAGGCGATTCCTTCAGCCTGCGCGTAAATTTTTGCGTGGATAGTTCCTAATTTTCCCGCTCCGATGACGCCTACTTTGAGTTGTTTTATCATTTTTTTTGCTTTTTTTTTGTTTTGTTGAGGTGTGTTTTGCAATCATAACAAATATCTTGTGGTATGTCAATAAGTGTGATAGGATAAAAATCCTAATTCGCCCGTTTTGATGTCATGATTGGGCGAAAGTATATAAATTAAACAGTTAAAGGAACTTTTGTGTTTAAGAAAAAAGGGTTTTTGTTTCAGGATTACCGAGATTTGTTTCAGTTTACCCGCCCTCATATAAGGATTTTGGGGTTCGGCGTCGTTTGTATGGTCATATCCACGATTTTTGATGGGTTTTCTTTGAGCATGATTGTTCCATTTTCTGATAAGATACTGTCCAATGGCCAGATTGTTGTGCCTGTTGCGCTGCCTGTTTTTGCTCAGAATTTTTTAGATAAGATTAATGCGATGCCCCGCCTTAAGTTGTTGCACATTATGGCAGCTATTCTTGTTCCTATGTTTTTCCTGAAGGGCCTTTTTACTTTTTTACAAGGAAGTTTTATGTCGGATGTTGGCCAGAGGGTTATGCGTGATATTCGCGGCCAGCTTTATGAAAAGTTCCAGTCTCTGGATTTAAACTATTTTTCCAGCAAGCGTAGCGGAGAGTTGATTTCAAGGATTACGAATGATGTTATGATGGTGGAAAACGCTGTCTCGTATGCCTTTACAGATTTGATCTATCAGAGTCTTCAGATTTTTCTCTTTTCTTTATTTATCATTTTTCTCTATTTAAAGCTGGCTTTTATTGCTTTGGTTATGATTCCTTTTATTGCTGTTCCCATTATCCTGGTTGGTAAGAAATTGCGTAAGATCAGTAAAGCAACACAGGAGAAAATGGCAGACATAAATTCTTTACTCGTTGAAACTATTTCTGGCGTTAGGGTTGTGCGGGCATTTTGCGCGGAACCCTATGAGATAGAGAAGTTTAAGAGACAGAGCCAGGATTTTTATAAACTGAACATGAAGTCTATCAGAAGGACGCTCGCGTTAGGACCGGCCACAGAGTGCATAGGTGTTGTTGGCGGCGTCATTATTTTGTTGGTTATTGGCAAACAGGTAATAGATGGTGTTTTGTCTTTCGGCGTCTTTGGTTTATTTTTAGGTTCTGTTATGATGATGATCCGCCCATTTAAGAAACTTAGCAGTGTGAATTCAATTATGCAAAAGGCGTTTGCGGCTTCTAGCAGGATTTACGATGTTTTAAATACACAGCCAAAGATTCAGGATGATCCGGCGAGCTGGCATTTAACAGGGGTTCGTGAAGGCATCGAAATGAGGGACGTCTGGTTTAAGTATGAAGACACAGAGGTTCTTAAGGGGGTAAATCTACACTGCCGCAAGGGAGAGGTTTTGGCCATTGTCGGTCCGAGTGGTGCGGGCAAGAGCACGCTTGTGGATTTGGTGCCGCGTTTTTATGACCCTCAAAAAGGCACAGTTCTTATTGATGGCCGGGATATCCGGTCTTTGAATGTGAAGTCTTTGCGTCAACAGATTGGCATGGTGACACAGGAGACGATTCTGTTTAATGATACCGTTTCTGATAATATCGCTTATGGTGCAAGAGGTGCTAATTATGATGAGATTGTTGATGCCGCTAAAAAAGCTTTTGCGCATGATTTTATCTTAAATTTACCACAAGGATATAATACATTTATAGGTGATAGGGGGGTTAAATTGTCTGGAGGGGAGCGTCAGAGGCTGGCCATCGCCAGGGCTATTTTGAAGAATCCGCCGCTTTTAATTCTGGATGAGGCTACATCCGCGCTTGATACGCAGTCCGAAAAACTTGTACAGGAGGCATTGAATACGCTTATGCAAGGAAGAACGGTCCTTGTTATCGCTCATCGGCTTTCAACCATAAAACATGCTTCCAGAATTATTGTTGTCCATGAAGGCCGTATCGCGGAGCAAGGCTCGCATGAGGAACTATTAGCTGGATCAGGGCTTTATAAGCGCTTGTATGACATGCAGTTTCATATGTAAAATTTTTGTTTGAAAATAAAATAGATTGTGTTATATTATATGGGTTTAAATTGAACATAATAGCACGAAGACGCTATTTCGTAGATTAAAATTAGCCTTATATAAAGAAGCGCAGAAAGGAGAAAGTGTATCTTGACTACCGAATTAATTAAAAAACTACTAGAAGCCGGGGTTCATTTTGGGCACCAAACGAAGAGATGGAATCCGAAGATGAAGCATTTTATCTTTGGGGAGAAGAGCGGTATTTATATCGTTGATTTGGAAAAGACCCAGAAATTTTTAAATGAAGCCAGGGTTTTTATTTCTGAAATTGCCGCGCAGGGCAAATCGATTCTTTTTGTTGGAACGAAAAAACAGGCTCAGGAAGTTATCGAAGAAGAGGCGAAGCGTTGCGGAGCTTTTTATGTCAATCACCGTTGGTTAGGGGGATTGTTAACGAACTTTCAGACTGTAAAAAAGAGCATTAATCGTTTTAAAGAAATCAGACAGATGGAAAAAGATGGTATTTTTGAGAGTTTAACCAAGAAAGAAATCGCCTCTTTAAGCAAAGAAAGAGATAAGCTGATTAAGAATCTTGCGGGCGTTGTTGAAATGGATCGCCTCCCGGGAGCTATTTTTGTGGTTGATTCTAAAAAAGAGGAGACAGCTGTTTTAGAAGCAAAACGGCTTAATATTCCAGTTGTCGCTTTAATTGATACAAATTGTGATCCTGATTTAATTACCTATCCGGTTCCGGGTAATGATGATGCTATAAAATCTGTGAAGTTGATAACGTCTTATATTGCCGATAGTATTTTAGACGGCAGAAAGCGTTATGATGAAGTGAAGGCTGTTGCTCAGGAAGCGCAGGAGGATGCAGAGAAAAAGGAAGAATCGGTTCAGAATGTTCAGGAGCCAATTATCGTTCCGGATAGCGATCTTTCTGCTGATGAAAATACGCCGGAAGAAAAGGAATAGGTAGGTGGGTGTGTCTTGAAGTGCCTGTAAGATTGAGAGCACCAGGGTAAAAGTGAATCAAAAAATAAAAAAGTGCCGTAGTGTTATAAAATGACGGTACTAAAACGTAAAAGCAGATATGTTTAGCAGTTTTCGGTTTGCAAGAGCCGGAAAGTGTGTATTTGGTTTAAATTCAGGGGAGTGGAAATGATGACAATTCCAATTGAAACAATTAAGCAGTTGAGAGAAATGACGTTAGCTTCTATTTCAGATTGTAAGCAAGCTTTAGAAGAGGCTAATGGAGATTTAAAATTGGCAAATGAGATTTTAAAGAAGAAGGGGCTGGAAGTTGCCGCTAAGAGAGCAGGCAGAGCTGCTAATCAGGGCCGCGTGGAAGCTTATATTCATTTAGGGAACAAAATTGGTGTTTTGGTTGAAGTTAACAGCGAAACTGATTTTGTTGCTAAAAATGATGAATTTATCCGTTTTTCGAAAGATGTTGCTATGCAGATTGCCGCGACAGAACCAAAGTATGTGACAAAGGAAGATGTTCCTAAGGATGATATTAGCCAATTGGACGAACGGGAGAAGGCGGATTATTTTAAAGCGAATTGTTTGCTTAGTCAGCCGTTTGTTAAGGATGCTAAAATGACTATTCAAGATTATTTAAATAATCTTATTGCTAGAATTGGTGAAAATATTGTTGTCAGAAGGTTTTGCCGTTTCAAGCTTGGTGAAGATGAAAAATAAACCTGTTTATAAGCGCGTTGTTTTGAAGTTGAGTGGAGAAGCTTTGCAAGGGCAGCAGGCTCATGGCATTGATTCATTAATATTATCTTCTTTGGCATCTCAGATTTTAGAAGTTCATCGTTCAGGGGTGCAGATAGCTTTAGTTTTGGGCGGGGGTAATATTTTTCGTGGCCAGGCAGGGACACGTTCTTTTAAAATTGAGCGCACGGTTGGCGATTATATGGGCATGTTGGCAACGGTTATAAATGGGTTAGCCTTGCAGGATGCGATAGAAAAAAAAGGTATCCAGACGCGTGTTATGACGGCGATTGAAATGCATCAGATTGCAGAGCCTTATATCCGCAGAAGGGCTATCAGGCATCTAGAAATGGGCCGGATTGTTATTTTTGTTGCTGGCACAGGGAATCCTTATTTTACAACTGATACAGCAGCTGCTTTGAGGGCTATGGAAATTGATGCTGATGTGATTTTAAAAGCGACTAAAGTTGACGGAGTTTATGATAGAGATCCGATGAAGGATAAGGGAGCGAAAAAGTTTTTAGTATTGAAATACATTGATGTTTTGAAAAAAAGGCTTAAGGTTATGGATGCGACAGCTATAAGCCTTTGCATGGATAATCAGTTACCCATCGTGATTTTTGATGTAAAAAGAGACGGCAACATAAAAAAGATTATCATGGGGGAACCCTTAGGTACGGTTATTAAATCCTAGGATTGGTTTTGCAGGTAAAAGGCAGTATTCCAGGGATATAAAGGTTTTGAGTGTCAAAGAGCTGGGATTAGAGTTTTTACTATGTTGTATTGAGGGTTTGGCGCTTTGATTTTATTAAAGGGGGTTGGTATGAGCTTAAGAGATATAGTGCATGAAACAGAAGGCAAAATGAAGAAAGCTGAAGAAGCTGCCCGGCGAAATTTCTCTGAAATCAGGACAGGAAGAGCCACACCTCATTTGGTAGAAGGCTTACATGTTGATTATTTTGGAACACCGACCTTAATTAAGTCTTTGGCTTCAATTTCTGTGCCGGATGCGCGGCTTGTTGTTATTCAGCCATGGGATGTGTCTGTTATTCCTGAGATTGAAAAAACAATTCAAGCTTCAAGCTTAGGGATTGTTCCAAATAACGATGGCAAAGTTATCCGATTGCAGTTTCCTCAGTTGACAAAAGAACGTCGCGAAGAGCTTAAGAAAGTTGTAAAGACAATGGCCGAAGATGGCAGGGTGTCGTTTCGTACGATTAGAAGAGATGCCAATGATGCGATTAAAAAATTAGAAGCGGATAAAGTAATTTCTGAGGATGATCGTTTTAAAGGTCAGGAACAGGTTCAGAAAATTACAGATAGATTTATTGGCGAATTAGACAGGCTTTTGCAAGAAAAAGAAAAAGAGCTTGGCGAGTTTTAGTTGTTTTGATATTTGACAGATACATCATAGTAGGGAAAGAATTATTTTTTTTGGGCCGCTAGCTCATTAGGTAGAGCACCGCCCTTTTAAGGCGGGTGTGCCGAGTTCGAGCCTCGGGCGGCTCACCAATTTCAATAGGACTTATGCAAGAAAGCTAATTGCATAGGTCCTGAAAAACCAAAAATAATAAGCTCGTCTGCCCTTTATCTGAGAATTATCGGCAAAAAGGGTAAGGCATAATATGCAAAAGAATAATTTCTGCGCGTCTAAAAAAAGTGTAGAAATAAAGGCGAGTATTTGTATATCAGGTATTTTTGGCTGTTTTAAAAACGGATGCCAGGTCTTTGATGTTGATGAGGTGAGTGGTATGTATCCACTCAATCAAGCCTAGATGTAGAAAAAGTCTTTGCGCCGCGGTGGCGGAATTGGTATACGCGTTAGGCTTAGGACCTAATGTTCGCAAGAACGTGAGAGTTCAAGTCTCTCCTGCGGCAAAAATGCATGGTTGTAAGAAACAAGTTTTGGAAGCTTTAAAATCTCTTGAATACACGTATTAAGTTTTCTCATAATACGGAAATTAGTTTTGCGGGAGTAGCTCAGTTGGTAGAGCGCAACCTTGCCAAGGTTGATGTCACGGGTTCGAATCCCGCCTCCCGCTCTTTTATTATAAAGAGAAGTTTTATGAGGATTCGAAGCCGACCCGAGCGCCACTGGGACAAGCGAGGGCGGCCGGTTCTGGAGGAGCGGCGACGAATGTCGCCGCGGGGGAAGAAGAATCCCGCCTCCCGCTCTTTTATATCCTATCTCTATAGCCTGGCCGTTGATGCTGTTGTTTAACGGGGGTTGACATGTTTGTAAGTGATCCATTTTTAAAATAATAGGAGGAGTTAAACTGATGAAGATTATGGATTTTCTTTCTAGTGACGCGATCACAGTTGATTTAAGAAGTGTTAATAAAAATGACGCGATAAAAGAGCTTGTAGAATTGCTTATCGCCGCAGGAAAAGTTGAAAAGAAGGATAAAGCGAAGGTTGTTGAATTACTGATGGCTCGGGAATCATTAGGCTCAACGGCTATTGGACATAACGTGGGCATTCCCCACGCTAAAGTGGATTGCATTAAAACGCTTGTTGGTGCGTTTGGCCTTTCAAAAAAAGGGGTGGACTTTGATTCTCTTGATGGAGAGCCTGTATATATATTTTTTCTGCTTCTTGCTCCGCAGGATTCTGCGGGCCCTCATTTAAAGGCGCTAGCCAGAATTTCACGACTCATTAAAGACAAATATTTTCGGGATATGTTAAAGCAGGCTAAGGACAAACAGACCATCATTGACATTATTGAATCCGAAGATGAAAAAAAAGCATAAATTTTCAAGTTTTTTAAAATGGCTTTATCCCGGGATGCGTTTTAAGAGATGGGCGTTTTTATCTCTTTTGGGGATTATTTTGATCATGGTGGGCGTGAGTGGTTTGATAAGGTATTCTGGCAGTTTTGCTTCCGTCGTGACATATGTTTTCTACGCGAACATCATCTTAGGTATCTCACTTGTGGCCCTTGGTTTTAAGAATATGATGACATCTGTTATTTCACTTCTTGTTCCTTTTAAGCAGGGGCATTTGGTGGATCTCATGTATCAGAAGTCCCGGCTTGCGCAAGGGCCGAAAATTCTGGCCATTGGAGGCGGGACAGGGCTGTCCGTTTTATTACAGGGAATTAAGCACTATACGCATAATATTACCGCTGTTGTTACGGTAGCAGATGATGGGGGTAGTTCGGGGCGTCTTCGTCAGCAATTTGATATGGTAGCTCCAGGCGATATTCGTAATTGCTTGGTTGCTTTGGCTAATGAAGAAACAATGATGCGAGAGCTTTTTCAATATCGGTTCAAAAAGGATACAGAGTTTAGTGGCCATAGCTTTGGAAATCTTTTCTTAACAGCTATGACACAAGTGACAGGTGATTTTGAAAAAGCGATTAAAGAATCCAGTAAAGTTCTGTCCATTCGTGGTAGGGTATTGCCATCAACACTTGAAAAAGTTGTTTTAGTGGCCGAGCATGCTGATGGCAGGGTGACTGAGGGGGAAGCAAAGATTCCTCATACAGATTCACCCATTAAAAAGATCTTTATTCGCCCTCAAGATGCCGCAGCTGCTCATGATGTTATTCGGGCTATTGAAGAAGCTGAGTTGATTATTTTAGGGCCGGGGAGTTTGTATACCAGCATTATTCCGAATCTTCTTATAAAAGAAATTCGCGAAGCTGTTATGGCTTCGGAAGTATCAAAAATCTATGTGTGCAATATTATGACGCAACCAGGAGAAACAGATCGTTTTAAGGCATCGGATCATATCAAGGAATTAGTGGAGCACACAGATCCCAAAGTTTTAGATGCCTGCATTGTTAATGTTGGAAAGATTCCGGAAAATATGTTGACTAAGTATGCCTCTGAAAACTCTGTACCTGTTGTAGCTGATTCTCAGGTTATTAAGGATTTTGGCTATGGTGTCATCGAGGAGGATTTGGTGAGCGTGACGGACCATGTCAGGCACGATTCAGTTAAGTTGTCAAAAATTATTGCGAATTTATTGAATTTGGAAAAACGTTCGAAGTAGATGCGTTTGAGCAGATCATTGATGAGATAAGAAAGAACCTATTTTATTAAGATGTTTAAGCGGATTGAAAAAACAGTCAGGGTAAAAAATAAGCAAGGCTTACATGCGCGCCCTGCGGCTTTGTTTGTGCAAATCGCCAATAGATATGATTCCGCAATTAAAATTTTAAAAGATGATCAAATAGTTAATGGTAAGTCTATCATGGGTATTTTGATGTTAGCTGCCGAAAAAGACAGCGAAATCGTTATTATTGCTGAAGGTACTGATAGTGAAGAAGCGGTTCGCGAATTGGAGATTTTATTAAATTCAGATGAATGAGATTATTTTAAAAGGTATACCGGCGTCTCCGGGAATTGTTATTGGTAAGGCTTATATCTACGGCAAGGAAGATTTAGGCGTGGAAAAGCTTGACATTACTGAAGGACAGGTTCCGCTGGAGATATCTCGCTTTGAAGATGCGCTTATTCAGACGCGGCAGGAGATTATCGCTTTACAGCGTAAAATTGCTCAAGAGATGGGAGTTGAGCATGGAGAGGTATTTGACGCTCATTTGCTTGTTTTAGAAGATCGCATGTTGATCGAGGAAGTTATTTCTCGAGTCAAAAAAGAGAAGTTTTGTGTTGAATATATTTTTTGGGAAGTGTTAAAACGTTATGCCAGTGTTTTTTCCAGGATAGAAGATGAGTATTTGAAAGAGCGCATTAGCGATATTAATGATGTCGGCCGCAGGATTTTACGTAATTTACTTGGCAAGAAACGCAAAGGTTTGGCTGATTTAGAAGAGGAAGTTATTGTTGTAGCACATGATCTTTCCCCGTCAGACACAGCAACGATGCATAAACAAAAAGTGGTTGGTTTTGTTACGGATATTGGTGGGAAAACCTCGCATACGGCCATCATGGCTAAATCGCTGGAAATTCCGGCTGTGGTGGGGCTTGAGGAAGGTACCCAAAAGATTAAAAATGGCGATAAGATTATTCTTGTTGGTGCTGCGGGGCTGGTCATTGTTTCGCCCAGCCAGGAGACGCTTGAAAAGTACGAGGTTCAAGGCGCAAAGATCAGGGATTTGACGGAGACCCTCGTCTTTATTAAAGATCTGCCTGCGCAAACGACGGATGGTAAAAGCGTAACTTTAGAAGCAAATATAGAATTTCCTGAAGAAATTCCTTCTGTTTTGCAGCATGGTGCCGATGGCATCGGGCTCTATAGGACAGAGTATTTCTATATGAACAGAAAAGATCTTCCTGTTGAAGAAGAGCAATATGAGGCGTATAAAAATTTGGCTCTTTCTTTTGATAAGAAACCAGTCATTGTTCGTACGCTTGATTTAGGGGGAGATAAATTTATTTCTCAGTTTAATCTGCCTAAAGAGATGTCTCCTTTTATGGGGTGGCGGGCTATTCGTTTTTGTTTGGCGAGGCCCGATGTTTTTAAAACGCAATTACGTGCGATTTTGAGAGCTGCTGTACATGGGAATTTAAAGGTTATGTTTCCTATGATTACGGGTATTGAAGAGCTGAGACAGGCGAAGATTATTTTAGAGGAAGCAAAAAATGAATTAAAAAATAGTGGTGTTGAATATAGGCCCGACCTTCCGGTTGGCGTTATGGTTGAGGTTCCATCAGCGGCTTTGACGAGTGATGTTTTAGCTAAAGAAGTTTCTTTTTTTAGCATAGGGACAAATGATTTAATCCAGTATGCTTTGGCCGTTGATAGAACGAATGAAAAAATTGCTTACTTATATGATCCGACGCACCCGGCTGTTTTGCGTTTGATTAAGACCATTATTGATGCAGGGCATAATGCTCGTATTCCTGTTGGAATGTGTGGTGAAATGTCAGGAGAGCCGGCTTTGGCGATTTTATTGTTAGGGTTAGGATTAGATGAATTTAGTATGCCATCGGCGTCTATTCTGGAAATAAAAAATGTTATCCGCAGTGTCAGTTTTGAGCAGGCCAAGGAGATTGCGAAGGAGGCGCTTAGTTTGATTACCGGTGCTGAAGTGGAGCAATTTCTAAAGGCCAAGCTTAAAATGATTTTACCTGCTATCTATAATTATTGATGTCTAGAAAGTCTTTTCATTATTCTGGCTCAACAAAAGCGATTATTCTGGCGGCAGGTTATGCGACCAGGCTTTATCCTTTGACACAGAATATGCCTAAGCCGCTTCTTTTTGTTACCCCTGAGAAAACCGTTATTGATCTTATCATTGATGACCTTGAGGCCTGTGGCTTGGTCGATGAAGCTATTATTGTGACAAATAGCAAATTTTACGCGCATTTTTTTAAGTGGGCTCTTGTCCGTAAGCGTCAGTGTAATATCCGGCTGACTGTTGTTGATGATGGCACGTGTTCTAATGAAGACAGGCTTGGTGCGATAGGGGACATTTTTTTTGCCATAAAAAAGAGAAAATTGGATTGTAATCTCGTGGTGATAGCAGGAGATAATCTTTTTCAGCGGGGTATTAAGAGTTTTTTGTCTTTTGCGCTTACAAGACATTCTCATGTGAGTTTTGGTGTTTTTGATATCAAAAAGAAATCCCATGCCTGCCGTTTTGGTGTTGTTACGCTTAGGCCGAACGGAAAAGTGGTGGCGTTTGAGGAGAAACCTAAAAATCCAAAGTCAACTTTAGTTGCTACGTGTTTATATTATTTTCCAAAAGAAACTTTAAAGTTTTTAAAGCGTTATGTCCATGATCGTGCGATGTCAAATGATGCGTCTGGCAACTATATCCGCTGGCTGCTCAAAGTAGATCGGGTTTCGGCCTTTGCTTTAAAGGGCACACGCTGGTATGATATCGGCCATCTTGATTCCTATAAAGAGGTTGTCGCAAATTTTAATGATTCTATTTTTTAATAGGTGAGAATTTGCGGACTTTTTAAAATTGAGAGTTTTGCTGGTCAAAATATCTGTTTTTTGTTATAGTAAAATGATTTTGTTTTTGGTTATGGGGCGTGCGGGTTAGCGAGTATGCGGGTTGACGGGTTAAACCTGTGAACATGGCCATCGGCCAGTTCGTAAGTTCATGGGTGTAATTAAGAATAGACGTGCTCCTCGCATAACCACTGAGGAAAGTTTTTCAAACAAAGAAAATCTTTCTCAATACAACAGAAAGAGTATCAGCCGGAGGTTGATTCCTGCCTACCGACAGGCAGGCACTTACGGCGGAAATTCGCGCAGATAATTTACTCATTTTGCCTTTGGCGAGATTTGTAGGCTATGTGCTCATTTAAAGGAGGAGAAGAGAATGGAAGATAGGAAATATTTTTTTGCGTCAGAATCTGTTGGAGAAGGCCATCCGGACAAAGTGTGCGATCAGATTTCCGATGCCGTTTTAGATGAAGTCTTCAGGCATGATCCTCATGGCAGGGTTGCTTGTGAAACGTATGTGACAATGGGGCTTATTATTGTTGGTGGAGAGATTACGACAAAGTCTTTTATTGATGTTCATAGCCTTACCAGGAATGTTTTAGAAGAGATCGGGTATACGCATCCAAAGTATGGTTTTGATTTTCATACGTGCGCGATTTTAAACGCGATTAATAAGCAATCTCCGGATATTTCTCAGGGTGTTGATACAGGTGGCGCCGGAGACCAGGGTATTATGATTGGTTATGCTGTTGATGAAACAGAAGAGTTAATGCCTTTGACAATTATGTTGGCTCACAAACTTGTGCGCCGTTTTGCGGATGTTAGAAAACAGGGGATCTTAAAATATCTCGGGCCTGATTGTAAGTCTCAGGTTACGGTTGAGTATGAGAATGGCCAGCCAAAGAGGGTTGATAATGTCGTTTTGGCATGTCAACATACCGAAGATATCCTTGATGATACCGGAAGGCATATTACAAAGGCTTCTCGTGAGGAGATTATAAAAGTTGTAGCCGATCCGATTTTGGAAGGCTTAACGGATAAAAATACAAAATACTATGTTAACGAGACGGGTAAGTTTGTTATTGGCGGGCCGCAGTCAGATACAGGCATGACGGGAAGAAAGATTGTTGTGGATACATATGGCGGTGTGACATCGCATGGCGGAGGTGCTTTTTCCGGAAAAGATCCCAGCAAGGTAGACCGGTCTGCCACGTATATGGCTCGCTATATTGCCAAGAACATTGTAGCGGCCAAATTGGCTAAAAAATGTTTTATCCAGCTAGCTTATTGTATTGGAAAAGTAGAGCCGGTTAGCCTTTTTGTAGAAACATATGGTACGGGTGTTGTCAGTGATCAGGTTCTTGAAGATGCCGTTCGCAAGGTGTTTGATTTAACGCCAAAAGGCATTATTAAAACGTTGGATTTGCTTAAGCCTAAGTTCTTGAAGACCGCCTGTTACGGACATTTTGGCCGTACGGAGGAAGGTTTTACATGGGAAAGAACGGATAAGGCCGAGGCATTAAAGAAGACAGTAAAATAACTGAGTAAAGATTAATAGGTTTACGCGTTGGCGGGTTGATGTGTGGTCGGGTTAAACCCGTCAACGCGTAAATCGGCAACAGACAGCCGAAAAGGCCAAAAAAAAGGACACTAATTTATGCGATACGATATTAAAGAGGCTTCGTTAAGTGCGAGGGGAAAATTAAGAATTGAATGGGCTTCTGACAATATGCCTGTTTTAAATCTAATTCGCGAGAGGTTTAAAAAAGAAAAACCACTTGCCGGCACAAAAGTTGCCGCATGTCTGCATGTAACAACAGAAACAGCTGTGTTGATGTTAACACTGCAAGCGGCTGGTGCGGATATATCTTTATGCGCGTCTAATCCGCTTTCTACTCAGGATGATGTAGCGGCATCTTTAGTGAAGGACTATCATATTCCTGTTTTTGCTATTAAGGGTGAAGATAATAAAACATATTATCAGCATATCCAGGCTGTTTTGTCGCAGTCTCCTGAGATGACGATGGATGACGGAGCCGACCTTGTTTCTATTATTCATAAGGAGAAAAAATTTGTACCATATGGAGGAACAGAGGAAACGACAACAGGTGTTATTCGTCTACGTGCGATGGAGGCACAGAAGAAGCTTTTGTATCCTATTGTTGCGGTAAATGACGCACAGACAAAGTTTATGTTTGATAATCGTTATGGGACGGGACAATCTACCATTGATGGGATTATCCGTGCTACAAATAAATTGATTGCCGGGACAAATTTTGTTGTTTGTGGATATGGTTGGTGTGGGCACGGTGCGGCGATGCGAGCTAAAGGTCTAGGGGCTAACGTCATTGTTGTTGAAGTTGATCCTTTTCGTGGCCTGGAGGCTGTAATGGATGGTTTTCGCGTCATGCCTATCGCGCAAGCTGCTAAAATTGGCGATATTTTTGTGACGGTAACAGGTGACATCAATGTTATCCGCACGGAGCATTTCAAGGTCATGAAGGATAAGGCCATTGTTTGTAATTCTGGCCATTTTAATGCCGAGATTGATATCGCAGGTTTAAAGAAGCTGACAAAAAAACACAGGATTATCCGTGATTTTGTTGAGGAACATGTAATGGCGAATGGCCGTCGTATTTATTTATTGGGCGAAGGCCGTCTTATTAACTTGGCTGCTGCCGAAGGGCATCCTGCACAAGTAATGGATATGAGTTTCGCAAATCAGGCATTGTCTGCTGAGTTTATGAAGAAGAATTATCGCAAGCTTCAGAACCGTGTTTATAAAGTTCCGGAAG
This sequence comes from Candidatus Omnitrophota bacterium, assembly GCA_043819345.1. Lineage (GTDB taxonomy): Bacteria > Omnitrophota > Gorgyraeia > Velamenicoccales > Velamenicoccaceae > CAYRDK01. The sequence goes on along the minus strand of JBDREX010000010.1, from coordinate 140,628 downwards.
ATATTGACAAAAATATCGCTCAATTGAAGTTAACGTCTATGGGGATGAAGATAGACCGTTTAACGCCGGAACAGAAGAAATATTTGGCTAGCTGGGAGATGGGCACATAGTTCTTAGGGTTAGTTTAGATGTGTTTATTCATTTAGAGCTTATTGTTTCCGAGGAGGTGTAGATTGAAAAGATTAAAGATGGCGGTTTGTTTTGCGGCTCTTTTTGTTTTTATTTTGCCGGTTCTTTTATTTGCCGGCGGGAATGATGGAAAACAGAGTTTACAGCAAAAGATTCAATCTAAAATCAAAACCTCTAATGTGCAGTATAATCTGGATGTTGTTTCTCCCGGGCCTGAATCTTATGAAGCACCGTGTGAGGCCATTTTGGCCCAGACAGAAGAAGATGAGTTTAGTAGTTATGATAATAAAGATGTAAAGCCTTGTGTTGCGAAACAAGAGAAACAAGCTCGCCGGAATAGGCGCGCTACTGTGGAAAGAAAAGAGCCATCTGTTTCCCAGCTTTCTGCTTATGCTGTCTATCGTACGAGCTATAAGGCTGAATTAGAAGAAGATGTAGTAACAATTAAGGGGGATGTGTTCTTTGAGGTTTTTAATAAAGGCTGGACGAAGATTCCGTTGGTGCGAAGCAGCGTTGGACTTATTGATGTTAGCATCAATAAAGGGACCTCTTTTGTGACAATGGATGGCGGCCAGTATTATATGATGGTGGATAAACCAGGTAAGTACAATCTTAATCTAGAGTTTTTAATTAAGGCTAAACGCGAACGGGAAAATGGCCCTGGTTCTTTTACTTTCGAAATTTTACCGGCCCCAATTTCCCAGTATGAGTTTGTCATGTTTGATTCTGATGTTGAGATTTTTGTCGAACCTTCTATTAAAACGGAGGTTAAACGTGAGAATAAAAAGACTGTTGCTTGGGCTGTCATGCCTAATACGAGGCAAATAACGACGCGTTGGACAAAAGCCCTGCCGAAGGAAACAATAACGCCTGTTGAACTAGAACCGAAAGTTTATGTGGATACAGCCACTTATGTTTCTATCGGGGAAGGGGTGATTCGTTGCCAGGCTCAAGTGAATTATTCTATTTTACAATCAGAAGTTTCTAACTTTCGCGTTGCTCTACCTCAAGATGTAAGTGTTTTGGATGTTAATGGGAGAGATTTGAGAGACTGGAAGGTGTCTCAAAAAGATAAAGTTCAATATTTGGATGTATATTTGAACTTTGGAGTTAGAGGCAAGTATGTTTTGAATTTAGAATATGAGAGAAGGGTCGGAGATGGTTCTTTAGTAGCTCAGATTCCTGTTTTGGAAACACTCGGCGTCGAAAGAGAGAAGGGGTATTTTGGTGTTGCGGCTGCTACAAATGTAGAGTTAGCCGTTAATAAACTTGAAAATGCCAGCCTGATTGATGTTAAGGAGCTTCCGCCGGCGATTTGGAGGGCAACGGCAAATCCGATTCTTCTAGCTTTTAAGTATTTAAAAACTCCGTATAGCATTTTTATTGATGTGACCAAACATAGTGAACTGCCGGTTTTGGTAGCCGCGGTTGATAGCGTTGAGTATATAACTTTGCAGACAGCAGAAGGTAAGAATTTAACAAAAGCGATTTATCGCTTAAGAAATAATGTGAAACAGTTTTTGCATTTGGAACTACCGGCTAAAACTGTGCTTTGGAGCGCGTTTGTTGCTGGAAAACCGGTTAAGCCAGCGATGGATAAGAAGGGCAGTATTTTAATTCCTTTGGAGAAGTCGCAGTTGAGTGGTGAGTCTCTGGCACAATTTCCGGTTGAGATTGTTTATTTGGACCAGACGCCCAAGATGAATGTTACGGGGTCATTAAAGATTCGTCTTCCACGTGTAGATATCCCCGTCAGCCAGTTGGAATGGCTTGTCTATCTGCCTTTGGATTATAATTACTTTTCTTTCGATGGCAATGTGAAGGAGCAAAAAGGGCGTTATTTTGGCAAAGCTTATTCAAAGGAGTTGTATAAGGGCAAGAAGGATAAGTATGTCGGAAAAAGAAATCGAGGCATGGTTGGTACATTAGCTGAAGGTCAATTTGATGAGGAACAGGTTGAAAATGTGATGGAATTTGCCCAGCAAACGGCTGATAATGAGCCTTTGATGATGCGCTCAGGTACACGAGCGGGGACCTTGCCTATTAAGATTGATGTTCCACAGGAAGGCCGGCTGTATCGTTTTAGGAAGATTCTAGTAACAGAAAATGAAACACCATGGATGTCCGTTATGTTTGTTTCCAATTTCAAAGATTGGCATGGTTTTATCTGGTTTGGCTTTTTTGTCCTTATTGCGCTAGCAGCTATTATGTTTGGAAAAAAATATTTAAAGCAATTAAAACAGAATCAACAATAATTCGTAAGTGATTCTATAGAACAACAAAAATATGGCTATAAAGAAAATTGGTGTCATGACGAGTGGTGGAGATGCGCCGGGGATGAATGCGGCTATTCGTTCTGTTGTGCGTAACGCCTTTTCTAAAAAGATTAGCGTTGCCGGGATTTTACGCGGATATTCAGGGCTTCTCAATGACGAAATTGTGGATTTGAGCCACCGTTCTGTTTCAAATATTATTAACAGAGGGGGTACCATTTTAAAGACATCCCGCTGTCCTGAGTTTATGACAAAAGAGGGCCAGAAGAAGGGTGTTGAGATTCTGAAACGCAATGGTATTGAGGGTTTGGTTGTTATTGGTGGCGATGGAAGTTACCATGGCGCACAGGTATTATCGAAAGACTGGAAAATACCTTGTATTGGCGTTCCAGGAACGATAGATAATGATTTGAGTGGGACAGACCGTACGATTGGTTCTGATACGGCTGTGGAGACGGCTCTTGATGCTATTGATAAGATAAAAGATACTGTCAATTCTATGGAGAGGATTTATATTATTGAGGTCATGGGGCGTCATTGTGGTTATATTGCGCTAAAAGTAGCTTTGGCTGGCGGGGCTGAGCAGGTTTTGGTTCCAGAGGTAAAATTTGAGCTTTCAGATGTTTGTCAAGAAATTACGGAAGGTTATATCCGCGGGAAAGCCAGTTGGATTATTGTTGTGGCGGAGGGCGCGGCCCATGCGAATGACCTGGCTGCAAAAATAGAGGAGATAACAGACCTTGAAACACGGGCTGTTGTTTTAGGGCATGTTCAGCGCGGAGGCATTCCTACAGCAGAAGACCGGATTTTAGGCGGCCGCCTGGGAGCTGCGGCTGTAGATTTGTTGTTGAGAGGGGAAAGCGGAAAGGCTGTTGGTGTTGTTTGCGATAAAATCACCGCGGTTGATTTTAGTGTTGCCTGTTCTCCTTGTGTTTGTCAGGTGAAAGAAGACCTGAATCTTATTAATGTTTTAACGTAATGTTCTGATTGTTAACTGTGTGAAAGAGTGGAGGAATGATGGAAGATAAGAAGTTAGATGGTTTACTAATGGACGTTGTAGTAGGTGCAGATGTTAAAAAGAAAGAAATAGCTATTAACGAAATTTGGAGTGAAGCGCATAAAAAGGGTGTCTATCCCGCTTCTATTCATGATTTATATAGGGCTCGCGGTGAAGGCAAATGGCACGGTTTTAGTGTGCCTGCTATAAATTTACGTTCTTTGACGTATGATTTAGCTCGTGCCATTTTTCGCGAGGCTAAAAAAATTAACGCCTCAGCTTTTATTTTTGAGATTGCGCGTTCTGAAATGGGTTACACGGATCAGAAACCGCTTGAATATTCAACAGTGATTTTAGCTGCGGCTTTGAGGGAGGGGCATCAGGGGCCTATTTTTATTCAAGGGGATCACTTTCAGGTTAATGCTAAAAAGTATAAAGAGAATCCGAAAGCAGAAGTTGATGGGCTAAAGAAATTAATCAAAGAGTCTATTGAAGCTGGTTTTTATAATATTGATATTGACAGTTCAACTGTTGTTGATTTGGAACAGCAGGATTTATTGGCACAGCAGAAACTTAACTCTGAAATTTGCGCTGATCTGACAGCTTATATTCGCGGTTTGCAGCCAAAAGGAGTGAATGTTTCTGTAGGTGGTGAGATAGGAGAAGTTGGTAGTAAAAATTCTACCCCGGAAGATTTAAGGGCGTTTATGAAGCTTTATCAGGAGAATTTGCCTAAAGGTGTAGAGGGTATTACGAAGATCAGCGTTCAGACAGGCACAAGCCATGGTGGCGTCGTATTGCCAGACGGCTCTATTGCTAGCGTAAGCCTTGATTTTGAAACTTTGAGGATTATTTCTGAAGTGGCTAGAAAAGAGTATGCGATGGCCGGTGCTGTTCAGCACGGCGCATCCACATTACCCGAGAATGCGTTTCATAAGTTTCCGGAAGTTGAAACGGCAGAGGTGCACTTGGCGACACAATTTCAGAACATGATTTTTGATAGCAAATTTTTCCCTTCTGATTTAAAGAAGAAGATTTATGATTGGCTGAAGGTTGAAGCTAAGAATGAGCTTAAGCCTGGCATGACGGACGATCAGTTCTTTTATAAATCCAGAAAGAAAGCGCTTGGGCCTTTCAAAAAGGAGATTATGAATATTGCTGACAGGGAGAAAATTTCTTCCGAAGTAGAAGAAAAGTTTGCTTTTCTTTTTGGCCAGCTTAAACTAAAAGATTCAGCTGATGTTGTAAAGAAGTATATCAAGGAGAATAATGTTGTGCGTAAGTTTGAGCTTTTGCATGACAAAAGAGCTGAACATTTTGAAGGGGATGATTAATACCGTAATGTGTTAGCGTGTTAGCCAGCTAGCGAGTAAACGGGTTAAACCCGCAAACTCGCTAGCTCGCCATCAATTTTTTGTGATATCATTGTTTTTACAAGGGAGTTTATATGCGATCAGATGCTATAAAAAAGGGAGTTGAGAGGGTGCCACATCGGGCGTTGTTGCATGCGACCGGTATTTCTCAGAGGGACTTTTCTAAGCCCTTTATTGCGGTGGCATCCAGTTTTAATGATATTATTCCTGGCCACGTCGGCATGAGAGATTTAGAGCGCTTTATTGAAAGAGGTATCTGTTCTGGTGGCGGTGTTCCTTTTTTCTTTGGTATACCTGGTATTTGTGATGGTATCGCAATGGGCCATCCTGGAATGCGTTATCCTTTAGCTTCTCGCGAGCTGATTGCTGATTCTATTGAGTGTTTTGTTAATGCGCATAGCCTGGATGGTTTGGTTTGTTTAACGAATTGCGATAAAATCACGCCTGGTATGCTTATGGCTGTTGGCAGGTTGAATATTCCTGCGATTGTTGTGACGGCGGGGCCTATGTTGAGTGGTCGGTATAAGAAGAAGAGGCTTTCTCTTGTGGGGGATGCTTTTGAAGTTGTTGGCCGTTTTAAGCGTGGTGAAGTGACTGAAGCTGAGCTGGGGTGTTTCGAAGCTGAGGCTTGTCCAGGTGCTGGGGCATGCCAGGGGCTTTATACAGCCAATACCATGGCTTGTATTACGGAAGCGATGGGGATGTCTTTGCCGGGATGCGCGACAGCGTTGGCTGTCTCAGCGAAAAAAAGAAGAATTGCGCAAGCTTCGGGTGAAAAAATTGTTGAATTAGTTAAAAAGAATATCACTCCTTCACAGATTATGAACAAGAGTTCTTTTGAAAATGCTATTCGTGTTGATATGGCTTTAGGAGGTTCAACAAATACGGTTTTGCATCTTTTGGCGATTGCGCGCGAAGCGGGTGTTGAGTTGTCCCTGAAAGATTTTGACGTGTTGAGCAAGGACACACCGCATATTACGAACTTATTGCCGGGTGGCGAACATTTTATGGAGGATCTTGATTTTGCTGGCGGCATACCTGCTGTTTTAAAAACATTAGGATCTAAGATTCATAATTTGCCGACGGCCAGTGGTTGTACAACACGCCAGATAGCGCACGCTGCTGTTGTCAGTGATGAAGATGTTATAAAATCTATGGATAATGCTTATCATAAAGAAGGCGGGATTGCTGTTCTTTTTGGAAATTTGGCGCCTAAGGGTGCTGTTGTTAAGCAGTCGGCAGTGAGTGAAGCTATGATGAAGTTTATTGGAGTGGCTCAGGTTTTTGAGTCTGAGGAAGAGGCGCAAAAAGCGATTCTTTCGGGCAAGATTAAAGCGGGTATGTGCGTTGTTATACGCTATGAAGGCCCTAAAGGTGGCCCGGGAATGCGTGAAATGCTGGCACCAACTGCTGCGATTGTTGGGATGGGATTGGCAGATTCAGTTGCTTTGATTACAGATGGAAGGTTTTCTGGTGGGACGCGTGGTTGTTGTATTGGTCATATTTCGCCTGAGGCTGCAGAAGGCGGGGTTATTTCTGTGGTGCGCAATGGCGATCATATTTTGATTGACCTGCCGAATCGACGACTGGAACTACAGGTTTCAAAAAGCGAAATCAGTTCAAGGCTCAAAAAGGTTAAACATCCAACTCCGCGGATGAATAGCGGATATTTGGTCAGGTATGCTAAAATGGTTTGTTCAGCCGATACAGGGGCTGTGTTGGAAATATAAAATGTATTTTACGTGTGACATGTGGCGTTGTGTCCTCGTGACTTTTTAAGGAGTTATTATGGCAACTTTAACAGGTGCGCAGATTTTATTGGAATCTTTACTGAGAGAAAATGTGGAAGTTATGTTTGGCTATCCGGGAGGCGTCGTATTGCCTATCTTTGATTGTCTGTATGATTCTAAATTAAAATTTATTTTAACGCGTCATGAACAGGCAGCGGCTCATGCAGCTGATGGTTATGCGCGTGCGACAGGAAAAGTTGGCGTGTGTTTATCTACGTCAGGGCCTGGGGCTACAAATCTTGTGACGGGAATTGCGACCGCTTATATGGATTCTATTCCGCTTGTAGCTATTACGGGGCAGGTTAAGACGTCTTTGATCGGCAATGATGCTTTTCAGGAATCGGATGTTACGGGTATTACGCGCCCTGTGACAAAACATAATTATTTAGTCAAAGATGTTAAAGATTTAGCCCGTGTTATTCGGGAGGCCTTCTATATAGCGTCTTCGGGTAGGCCGGGGCCGGTCGTCATTGATTTGCCTGTTGATGTCCAGCAGGCAAAAACGGACTTTATATGGCCAGAAGAAGTTCATATGCGTTCTTATCAGCCAAAACATGAAGGGCATTCAGGACAGATTAAGAAGGCTGCAACGTTTATAGCGGAGGCAAAGCGTCCTGTGATTTATGCGGGAGGCGGGATTATCAGTTCAGGAGCTTCCAGTGTTTTGAAGGAGTTTGCTGAAAAAACAAATATTCCTGTTACAACTACTTTTATGGGTTTAGGAGGGTTTCCTTCATCACATCCTTTGTCTTTGGGGATGCTAGGGATGCATGGGACAGCTTATGCAAATCACGCTATTATGGAATCTGATTTAATTATTGCGATTGGCGCGCGGTTTGATGATCGTGTGACAGGCCGTATAGACGCTTTTGCTCCACATGCTAGGATTGTTCATATTGATGTTGATCCGACGTCTATTAGTAAAAATATAAGGGTTGATGTGCCGATTGTGGGAGATGCTCAGTGTGTTCTGTCTGAATTGATCCAACACCTTCATGCGGGTTCTGATTACAGCGCTTGGCATGATTGTATTAATGCCTGGAAAAAGGAACAGCCGCTTTCTTATAAACAAGATGAAAAGCTAAGGCCTCAATATGTTATTGAGCAGATTTATGAGCTGACAAGGGGCGATGCCATTATTGCGACAGAAGTTGGGCAGAATCAGATGTGGTCGTGTTTGTGGTACAAGCATAATAAGCCGCGCGAGTGGATTTCAAGCGGCGGCCTAGGGACAATGGGGTATGGTTTTCCTGCTGCTATTGGCGCGCAGATTGGATGCCCTGAAAAGCTGGTTTTTGATATTGCCGGAGACGGTTCTATTCAGATGAATATTCAAGAGTTGGCGACGGCTGTGCAAAATCGTTTGCCCATAAAAATCATTATTTTGAATAATGGCTTTTTGGGGATGGTTAGGCAATGGCAGGAGCTTTTTTATAACAAGCGTTATTCAGCAACGCCTCTGGTGAATCCTGATTTTGTGAAGCTTGCTGAAAGTTATGGCGCAAAAGGTATTAGAATTACGCGCAAAGCTGATGTTGTCAATGCTCTAAAAGAGGCGATTGCGACAAATAACGTTGTGGTGATGGATTTCGTGATAGAGCCTGAGGAAAATGTTTTTCCAATGGTTCCTGCGGGGGAGGCCATTAACCGCATGCTGAATGGTATGGCGTAGTAGAGTAGCTGCCAAAAGTCAAAAGCAAAAATATAAAAGAGGATTGAAAGAAATATAAATTTCAATTCAATCTTTTTAGTAATAAGAGGAGTAAGAGATGAAACATACATTATCAATATTGGTTGAAAATAAATTTGGTGTTTTGGCCAGAGTTGCTGGATTATTTAGCGCTCGAGGCTATAACATAGATTCTTTAACTGTCAGCGAGACACATGATCCAACTATCTCGCGCATGACGGTTGTGGTTAACGCTGAGGATGAGCAGATTTTAGAGCAGATTGAAAAACAATTGCACAAGCTGATTGACGTTATTACGGTTATTGATTTTCGTAAGAATGAATATATTGAGCGGGAGTTGGTTTTTATTAAAATTGCTCTAGATGATCATTGTGCTGAAAAAGTTAGAAAGACGACTCTTGAAATTGGGGCTCATATTTTAGAAGAGGCAAAAGAGCATATTATTCTCGAGCTGGTTGAAGAGCAGGAACATGTTAAGAAGTCATTAAAACAACTGGAGTGTTATAACATATTAGAATTGGTAAGGTCTGGAAGGATCGCTATCGCAAAGTGAAAGGAAGGAGTTTTTAGGATGAAGATTTACTATGATAAGGACGCGGACTTAAAATATTTACAGGGAAAAAAAATTGCCATTATTGGTTATGGTATTCAGGGGCGCGGACAGGCATTGTGTTTGCGCGATAGCGGTTTAGATGTGATTGTTTCTGAGCTTGCCGGAACACCAAACTATGAAAACGCGGTAAAAGATGGTTTTACACCTTTGGAGGCGATTGAGGCTGCTAAGAAGGCCGATGTGATCCAGATTTTAACACAGGATCATGTTCAGGCAAAAGTTTATAAGGAAGCCATCAAGCCAAATTTGAAGAAAGGAAAAGTACTTATTTTTTCCCACGGTTTTAATATTCATTTTGGACAGATTAAGCCGCCGAAGAAGGTGGATGTTATTATGATTGCTCCGAAAGGGCCAGGTGCCTTGGTGAGGATTATGTATGAAGAGGGCAAGGGAGTGCCGTGTTTGGTGGCGATTTATCAGGACGCCAGTGGTGAAGCCAAAAATATTGCTTTAGCGTATGCTAAAGGCATTAAGGGGACAACGGCGGGTGTTATTGAAACGACTTTTGCTGAAGAAACCGAAACAGATCTTTTTGGAGAGCAGGCGGTTCTTTGTGGGGGTGTTTCAGAATTGATTAAAGCCGGATTTGATACACTTGTAGAAGCTGGGTATCAGCCTGAAATTGCTTATTTTGAGGTGTTGCATGAGTTGAAGTTAATTACAGATCTTATTCAGGAGCGTGGTATTTCAGGGATGCGCCGCGGTGTTTCCAATACAGCTTGTTATGGGGATTTAACACGGGGCCCAAGGATTATTAACGCTAAGACGCGTAAAGAAATGAAGAAAATCTTGAAAGAAATTCAGAAAAAGAAGTTTGCCCGTGAGTGGATCGCCGAAAATGAAAAAGGCCGTCCAAATTTTGACCGCCTTATCAAAGAAGGTGATGAACACTTGATAGAAAAAGTCGGAAAAGACTTAAGATCCATGATGCCTTGGATGAAGAAATAAAAAAAGAGACAAGTAAATACCAAATCACAAATAACAAATTACAAAAAAATAGAAAAGCTAAGAACTTGTTATTTGTATATTTTGATTCGTTTGTGGTTTGGAGTTTGTAATTTGGGATTTTATAATCATGAAAAAGTTAATTGTTTTTGATACAACATTAAGAGATGGTGAACAGGCGCCGGGAGCAACGCTGAATGAGCGGGAGAAGCTTGAGATTGCTCATCAGTTGGTGCGGCTTGGTGTGGATGTGATTGAAGCGGGTTTTCCTGTTTCATCAGTTGGTGATTTTAATGCTGTTAAAAAAATTGCTTCATCTGTCAAGGGGGCGGTAATTTGTGGCCTGGCACGAGCAGTTCACAAAGATATTGATGCCGCTTACAATGCTTTAAAGCCGGCTAAAGATGGTGCGCGTATTCATGTCTTTTTGGCGACATCTAAAATCCATATGAAGTATAAGCTTAAAAAGGCTGAAGACGAAATTTTAAAACTAGCAAAAGATGCTGTGCGCTATGCCAAAAAATATACGTCTGATATTCAGTTTTCTCCGGAGGATGCGTCTCGTACGGAACCTGAATTTCTCTTTAAGGTTGTTGAAGCCGTTATTGAAGCAGGAGCGAAAACAGTTAATATTCCTGATACGGTTGGTTATGCTTATCCGCAGGAGTTTGGCTGCCTGATTAAAGCTATTCATGAAAATGTCAGCAATGTTCACCGGGCTGTTATTGCGGTCCATTGCCATAATGATCTAGGTTTAGCTGTGGCGAATTCATTGGCAGCTATTAATAATGGTGCTCGGCAAGCGGAGTGCACCATCAACGGCATTGGCGAGAGAGCCGGCAATGCTTCTTTAGAAGAAATTGTAATGACGATTAAAACGCGCCGTGATTTGTTTAGTGATATTCAAACAGGTATTAATACCCGTCAACTTTATAAAGCATCGCGCCTCGTTTCAAAATTGACGAGCTTTGTTGTGGCACCCAATAAGGCTATTGTAGGGCTTAATGCTTTTCGGCATGAGTCGGGTATTCATCAGGATGGGGTTATTAAAAAGCGCCAAACGTATGAGATTATTTCACCTGCTGATGTCGGTTTTTCAGGCACGGGCTTGGTTTTGGGCAAACATTCCGGTAAACACGCTTTTATTCAGCGTCTTCGGGAGATGGGGATTGCTTTAAGTGAGGATGATCTTTTAAAGGCTTTTGAGAAATTTAAAGATTTGGCAGACAAAAAAAAGAGTGTTTACGAAGAAGACATCCTTTCTATTGTTGAAGACGAGATCAATCAGCCATCGCAGATTTGGCAGTTGGATGCGGTCGCTTATTCCAGTGGTACACGCGTTGTGCCAAACGCCACTGTCCGGCTTAAACATATGGGTAAGATTATAGGCCTTTCTTCTTTGGGCGATGGGCCAGTGGATGCTTGTTATAAAGCGATTGAAAAATTGACCAAGGTAAAAACAAAACTTATAGATTATCGCATTGAAGCTGTTACAGGTGGTAAAGATGCGTTAGGAGAAGTGAGCGTAAAAGTTTCAGCCAATAATAGCGTGGCTATGGGTCGTGGATCAAGTACGGATATTATTGAGGCTTCTGCCAAGGCTTTTTTAAATGCTCTTAACAAGCTTGCTTTAAAAAAAAGAGTCCCTTATAAAAAGAATAAGACCTGCCGGCGATGAATCAACATAATGCAAAAAAGCTTTTTGGACTAGTTGGTTACCCCGTTAAACATAGTTATTCCGCCTTCATGCATAATGCGGCTTTTGCTCATCTCAATATGGACGCCTGCTATGATTTATTTGAAGTTCAACCGCAAGATTTGGAATCTTTTTTTAAAACTACCATACATGAAAAACATATCAAAGGTTTAAACGTTACAGTTCCCTATAAAGAAAAGGTGTGCGAGTATCTTGACATTATCGGCGGCATGGATGTGAAGGTGATTGGTGCTGTCAATACTGTGTGTGTTTCATCTGATGGTTCGTTGGTAGGTTACAACACGGATGCTGCTGGATTCGCGATGGATTTGAAAAACCTCAATGTTAGTGTTAAAGATAAAAAAGTTATTTTGCTTGGTGCCGGGGGAGGCGCAAAGGCCATTGCGGCTGCTATCGCTCATCTTTGGCCTTGCGAGTTTAGTGTTTTTGATATTGATGGCCGAAAGTCAGCGCTTTTAGCGCGCAACATCGCGCTTTTAGGTGTTAATGTTAAAATTGCTTCTTCAATAGAAGATTTAGGTATTGAAGGCGCAGATATTTTAATCAATGCCACACCTATTGGCATGAAGCAGGATGATCCTTTATTGATTAGGCCTGATTGGCTGCATCGAGAGCTTTTTGTTTATGACTTGATTTATAATCCCAGTGAGACTAAACTATTGCAGTCGGCTAAGGAAGCCGGATGCCGTTTTGCCAATGGGCTGGGGATGTTGTTATATCAAGGGAGCCTTTCTTTTACACACTGGACGCATAAACGTGCGCCTGTTGAAATCATGAGACAGGCCTTACTTGGAGCGAATCAATGTTTGAAATGACTTTAGCTTTATTTGTGTTTTTGCTTGGAATATGTGTAGGGAGTTTTTTGAATGTTTGTATTTACCGTATGGGCCGAGAGCAATCTGTTGTTAAGCCGCGTTCTCATTGCCCTCACTGCCGTAAAACCATTGCCTGGTATGACAATATTCCTCTTGTAAGTTTTATCGCGCTTGGCGGCCGTTGTCGTTCGTGTAAGAAAAAGATTTCTTTTCGTTATTTTTTTATTGAGTTATTAACGGGTATTGTTTTCCTGGTCATCTACCAGAGATTTTATATCTCAGTTTATACATTGGCTTATCTGGTTTTTGTTTGTGGCTTGATTGTGGCTACATTTGTTGATTTTGATTTTCGCATTATTCCGGATGAAATCAGTGTTGGAGGAATAATTGTTGGGCTAGTCTTTAGCCTTCTTTTTCCTGGTTTGCATCATATGCCGACGCATATACTTGGTTTATGGCAATCATTTCTTGGTGTTTTAGTTGGCGGGGGTGTTCTTTGGGTTTTAGGCTGTATAGGTGATTTTATATTCAAAAAGGAGTCTATGGGGGGAGGCGATGTTAAGCTTTTGGCTATGATTGGCGCTTTCCTAGGATGGAAATTGGCTCTTTTGACTTTGCCGTTAGCATCCGTATTTGGGGCTATCATAGGTATTATTATTAAAATAAGAACCAAGGAAAGCTTGATTGCATTTGGTCCGTATTTGGCTTTAGCTGCGTTTATTAATATTTTTTGGGCGGATAAGATTTTATACACATTCTTTTTGCGTCCTTGATAATTTTATGAGCTACAGTTTGTGCTGTGGTTATTGATGGAGGAAAGCTATGTTAAGATTTTCAACAGCAGGTGAATCTCATGGCCGGTGCATGATCGCGATTTTAGAAAACATGCCGGCTGGTTTAAAAATTGATTTACAGCAGATAAATCTTGAGCTTAAACGTAGACAGATGGGCTATGGTAGAGGCGATCGTATGAAGCTAGAGGGTGATAATGTTGAGATACTCTCTGGTGTTAAAAATGGCCTTACGCTGGGAAGTCCGATAGGGCTTTATGTAAAGAATAATGATTTTAGGATTCATGATTTGACACCTTGCACGCATCCCCGGCCCGCTCATGCGGATCTAACAGGATGCTTAAAATATGGGCATAAGGACATTCGGAATGTATTAGAAAGAGCTTCTGCCCGCTCAACAGTTTCGCAAGTGGCTGTTGGTTCTATTTGTAAGCTTTTTTTAAAGGAGTTTGGTGTTGTTGTTGCCAGCGAAGTCCTGATGATTGCGGGCGAGACTAATAGGGCAAAGATGGAAAAAAGAGTTGATCAGGCTAAAAAGAAGCTGGATACGGCTGGCGGTATATTTAGTGTGACAGCGCAAGGTGTTGTTGCTGGGCTTGGTAGTTACGTGGCTGGTTATAGGCGCCTTAACGCGAGGTTGGCAGAGGCGGTTATGTCTATTCCGGCTATTAAGGGTATAGAGTTTGGTTTAGGTTTTGGCTATGCTGCAAAATTCGGTTCGTATGTTCATGACGCGATTTATTATACTAAAGAACGAGGCTATTACAGAAAAACTAACAATGCAGGTGGTATTGAAGGTGGCATGAGCAATGGTGAGCCGATTGTTATGAAATGTGTTATGAAGCCTATTTCGACAGTTGGCGTTCCTTTAGATTCCGTGGATATTGTTACGAAGAAGCCAGTAAAGGCTACTGTTGAAAGGTACGATACGTGTGCTGTGGCAGCAGCTGGCGTGATCGCCGAATCTTGTGTTGCTTATGAGCTGGCTGATTGCATGATGGAAAAGTTTGGTGCCGATAACATGCAAGAGATTAAAAGAAATTACAAAGCCTATTTAAGAAGCCTCTAATTTGTGTTTATGTATATAATGTCTTAATAGAGTTATTCGTTTGGTAGCTTTTCAATAAGGACAGGGTTTCCATCAAGAGAAAAAGAGACATTGCCGTCTAAGAATGGCCGTGTCTCTTTTTTGATTTATTGATCGTTGGCCTGGGCAATTCTTCTTTCCTGGTTTTTGGGTTTGTCATAAAGCTTATATTTGAGGGCATGAGAAAGGCGCAGAGAATAGGGTGTCAAGCCGAAAAAACCATTGTTTTGTGTCAAGTGAGATATTGAGTTGATAGGTTTCTCTATTTAGCTTATAATGGTGGAGGTTTAAGTTCTTTGGCGCTTTTTTGAGCCAAAAACACGTGTTCATATAGAGGTAAAGCATTTTCTATCTTAGATAGGGATAGTTTGACACCTCTTGTGGATTATGATAAACTTCTTACTCTATGTCTAACATATACTTAGTAGGTTTCATGGGGACTGGCAAGACGGAAACCGCGCGCGCTTTGGCAACGCGGTTAGGCCGTGTTTTTGTGGATATGGATGAGCTGATTGAGGAACGTCAAGGCATGTCTATTTCCGATATTTTTAAAGTTAAGGGTGAGCCCTATTTTAGGTCTCTTGAAAAAGCGCTTGTTAAGGAGTTGGCGGCGCGTGATGGCCTGGTTGTTTCGTGTGGGGGAGGAACGTTTGCTGATGGGGGGAATATTACTGAGTTAAAGCGTAGTGGGACGGTTATTTGTTTGACATCTTCACCTCAGCAGATTTTACAAAGAACGAAAGGTTATCATCATAGGCCATTATTGAATGTTACAGATCCTGAGGCTCTGATTTGTGGCTTGCTCGAGAAGAGAGCTCCTTTTTATGTGCAGGCTCATCATCAGATAAATACAGATCAGCTTACAATAGAAGAGACAGTGAACATCGTTTTAACACTGGTAAAAAATGACTGATTTTCAAGCCCTGGTATTACTCAATATGATTGATGGCATCGGCAGCATACGTTGTAAAAAACTTGTTGCTGCGTTTGGTGCGCCTGAAAATATTTTTAAGGCTGGGCTGAATGATATTCTGGCAACAGGTGTTTTGACAGCACGCATGGCCCAACACGTTGTTGAAGCTCCGAAGAGAATAGATGTTGAAGCTGAGATTTTATTATGTCAGCGTTCAAAGATTAAGATCATTACTATTTTGGATGAGGAGTATCCTCGTCTTTTAAAAGAGATTTATGACCCGCCTTTTGTGCTTTACGTTAAAGGAGATTTGATCGCTTGTGATGAAAATGCCGTCGGGATTGTTGGCTCGCGCGGAGCTTCTTTTTATGGGTTGTCTTGCGCTAAACAGTTTAGTATGGCATTGGCCCGGTCTGGTTTGACAATTGTTTCAGGCATGGCACGAGGAATTGATACGGTTAGTCATCGCGCGTGTTTAGATGAAAACGGACGCACAATAGCTGTTTTGGGAAGTGGTTTGAAGCGAGTCTATCCTCCAGAGAATGAGCAATTGTTTTGCGATATTGCTTGCCATGGCGTTGTTGTATCGCAATTTCCGCTGAATACGCCTCCTTTGGCTTGTAATTTTCCTGTGCGCAATCGTATTATTAGCGGGCTCTCCAAAGGTGTTCTTGTTGTGGAGGCCTCAAAAAAGAGCGGTGCTTTGATTACGGCTCGATACGCTCTCGAGCAGAATCGGCAGGTGTTTGCTTTGCCTGGCAAGGTTTCATCTCTGACCTCTTTTGGGACGAATGAGTTGATTAAGCAGGGGGCCAGGATGGTGACAGACCCGAAAGAGATCTTAGAAGATCTGCATTGTCATTTTGTTTTATCCGAAACACGGGATGACTGCAATAGTAATGGTAAAACTCATCAGGAGAAGCTGGAAGGATTGGATGAACAGAGCTTGTGTATCTTGCGTCTTATTGACGACGATCTTAAGCATATTGATACGATTTGTTCTCAGGCACAGATGAATATGGGTGATTGTTTGTCCATTTTAACGTGTTTAGAGCTTAAAGGTATTGTTAAACAACACGCGGGCAAAATGTTTTCCAGGGTCTGTTGCCTTGTCAATGACCTTCATTGAATCAAAACGGAAAGGGAAGATAAAGATGGCAGATAAGTCTCTTGTAATTGTTGAGTCTCCGGCAAAAGCCAGGACTATATCTAAATTTTTAGGCAAAAATTTTACGGTTGTTTCTTCTATGGGGCATATTATAGATTTGCCTAAAAAAAAGCTGGGTATTGAAATAGAGGATCACTATAAAGCTAACTTTGTTGTCATTCCAGCCAAAAAAAAGCTGTTGGCTGACCTTAGAAAAAAAACTAAAGGGGTGAATTCTGTTTATTTCGCTACTGATCCTGACCGGGAAGGTGAGGCGATTGGCTGGAATCTGATGGAGCGGCTGAAAATCAAGGATCAGAAGTGCTTCAGGGTTGAGTTTCATGAAATTACCAAAACCGCTATTGAGGCTGCTTTTAAGACGCCTCGTGCTTTTGATGAAGATAAGATCAAGGCCCAGCAGGCCCGAAGGATTTTGGATAGAATTGTGGGGTATTTTTTAAGCCCTTTATTGTGGCGTAAGGTTACGCGAGGCTTAAGTGCTGGCCGGGTTCAATCGGTTGCCTTGCGGTTGATTGTGGACCGAGAAAAAGCTATTAAAGCTTTTATTCCAACGGAGTATTGGAGCATTACTGCTGATTTGAAAAAAAAGGATGGTTCAGGCGAGGATGCGAACGTTGTTTTTCAGGCCTCTTTGGACAAGGTGGATGGGAGTAAAGTTCAGATTGATAATAAAGCTGCAGCTGCCGCTATTATTCAAGATTTGAAAAATGAGGATTTTGTTGTAGCTAGTGTTGATAAGAGTTTAAAGAATCGTAACCCTCAAGCACCTTTTATCACCAGTTCGTTACAACAGGAAGCGTTTAATAAGCTTAGGTTTAGCGCTGTTAAAACTATGTTTGTTGCACAGCAGCTTTATGAAGGGATAGAGCTTGGAGAAGAAGGCCCTGTGGGCTTAATTACATATATGAGAACGGATTCAACACAGGTCGCTAAAACTGCGATAGAAGAGGTTCGTTCTTTTATAGAGTCCAGTTATGGTAAGGATTATTTGCCTCAGGAGGAGCGTAAGTATAAATCAAAAAAGTTGGCCCAGGAAGCGCACGAAGCGATTCGTCCGACCTCAGTTCTTAAGAGGCCTCAAGATATTCAGTCGTTCCTTACACCCGAGCAGTTTAAGCTTTATGATTTGATTTGGAAGAGATTTGTGGCTAGTCAAATGAGCTCAGCCCGTCTTGAATTAACGACGGCATTGATAGAATGCGGTAAGTATGTTTTTAAGGCTACAGGTAGTATTGTTGTGTTTGATGGCTTTACGGTTGTTTATAAAAGCCAGGAAGAGGAAGGCGATGAAGTAAACAACAAGAGTTCTTTTGCGCGTTTGAACAAGGGCGAAACGCTCGAAGTGTTGAAGCTTATCTCAGACCAGCATTTTACGAAGCCGCCTCCCAGGTATTCTGAAGGGTCTTTGATTAAAACTTTAGAAGAAGAGGGGGTTGGCCGGCCGAGTACATACGCACCGACGATTTCAACGATTGTTTCCAGGGATTATGTGAGGCGGGAAAAAGGATATCTTAAGCCGACAGATTTAGGCATAAAAGTCAGCGATTTGCTTGTTGATTATTTTCCGCAGATTATGGATATTTCTTTTACGGCTCACATGGAAGAAGAGCTTGATATGGTTGAAGATGGAAAAGCTAATTGGGTGAGCATCTTAGAGGAGTTTTATGGGCCTTTTAAAGAGAAGCTCGATTTTGCATCTACTTCTATCAAAAAAGAAGTCATTTATTCTGATGAAACTTGTGCACAGTGTGGTAAGCCAATGGTTGTGAAATGGGGGCGTAAAGGCAAGTTCTTAAGTTGCTCGGATTATCCGGCATGTAAGTATTCCAAATCTATTTCATCGGGTGTGAAATGCCCTCAAGATGGTTGTGGCGGCGAATTGATCCTAAGGCGTTCCTATCGTGGGCGTTCTTTTTATGGGTGCAGCCGTTATCCGGAATGTACTTTTACGTCACGGGAATTGCCCTCGCAAGATGCACAGCCAGGCCAGGATGTACAACAAGGTCAGGATACGCAAAGTGACCAGGCAAACGAGTAGATATGGAACGCCATATTGAAAAGTTTTTAAGATATCTTGATATCGAAAAAAATGCTTCACCTCATACCATCTTGAACTATAAGTTGGATTTGGAAAATTTTCGTGATTTTCTAAAAGATATTGAGGTTGAAAAAGTAGATTATCTTTTTGTTCGCAAGTATTTAGCTCACCTTAAAGAAAATAAAATCAGCGCCAGAAGCGTTTCTCGAAAATTATCCGCTTTGAAGAGTTTTTTTAAGTTTCTGGTTAAAGAAAAATACGTAAATACTAATCCTGCTGATGCGATCGCTTATCCTAAACAAGAAAAGCTTCTGCCGAAATTTTTGACAGAAGCAGATGTGGTACATTTGATTGAGTCGCCTGATGTGGCGACACTTAAGGGTTTGAGAGATCGCGCTATTTTAGAAACACTGTATTCAACCGGTATGCGGATTTCTGAACTGGTTAGTCTAAAAACAAGTCAGATAGATTTTATCGGGGCTACGGTGGTTGTTATGGGCAAAGGTAAAAAAGAGCGGATGCTGCCCATCGGTGAAAGAGCTTTACGTGTTATCCGTGATTATTTGGGAAAACGCAGCACGGATTGCCAGAAGGTTTTTTTAAATAAGAACAACAAACCCCTTGGTGTTCGTGGCATTCGTAAAATGCTGGATAAATATATTTTAATTGCCAGCCTAAAGGAACATATTTCCCCGCATACACTCAGGCATACATTTGCTACACATCTTTTGAATCGAGGCGCGGATTTACGATCTGTGCAAGAACTTTTAGGCCATGCAAATTTATCAACGACACAGATATATACACATTTAACAACAGATAAGCTCAAAAGTGTTTATAATCATGCACATCCAAGAGCGTAACAATTATGGGGGACAGGTTATGGAGTTCAGGGGACGGTTAAACTAAAATCTTTTCGCTTTTGTTGTGCCCTGTACTTTGAATCCGGAGTTGGTTTCTTATGTATCTTATCTATGATTTAATTGTATTTTTGGCGAGTTTATTATATTTGCCGGTGTACGCTCTGCGTGGCAGGATGCATGCAGACATATGGATGCGTTTGGGCATTTTTAAGAAGGACTTTTTTAAGTCCCTTGAAGGCCATGATGTTGTCTGGATACACGCGGTTAGTGTTGGAGAAGCGCGTGCTGCAGAATCCCTGGTGGGCCTTATTAGGGCTCAGTGGCCGCAAAAAAGAATTGTTGTCTCAACGGTAACGCCAACAGGTTATTCTATTGCCAAAAAGATCATACAAAACGACGAATTGGTGTTTTACGCTCCGCTGGATCTGTCTTTTATTGTTTCTAGATTTTTAAAAATGATCAAGCCTTCTTTGTTGATTATCATGGAAACAGAATTGTGGCCAAATTTAATTCGTTTGAGTAAAAAACAGGGTGCTTGTGTGGCTATTGTGAATGGTAGGATATCTGATCGTTCTTATCGGCATTATGCCTATTTTCGAGCGATTCTAAAGTATGTTTTGCGAAAAGTAGATCTGTTCTGTATGCAGAATTCAAATGGTGCCGAGCGCATCATATCTTTAGGAGCCGTGCGCAAGCGTGTTGAAGTAACCGGAAATATTAAATTTGATATTTCTGCTAATATACGAGAGTCCGCTTATGTTGCGGCCCTTAAGAATTATTTAAAAGGCTGTCTTTTGTGTATTGCTGGTAGTACGCATGATAACGAAGAGGAAATTGTAACGAAACTGTATAAGTCGTTGCGCAAGGATTTCAATAACTTAAGGCTTTTGATCGCTCCTAGACATCCTGAGCGTATTGATAAGATCAGAAGGATGATAAAATTAATGGGGCTGGATGCTTTAAATCTTTCGCACGCTAGCGGATTTTCATCAGCACAAATCGTGCTTGTGGATACTATCGGAGACTTAAGCGCTTTATACCAGCTTTGTGATATTGCTTTTATCGGGGGGAGTCTGGTTAAAAAAGGAGGCCATAATCCTATTGAGCCGGCATTATTTGGTAAGGCCATTATTTTTGGAAAACATATGGAGAATTTTAAGGAAATTCGAGATGTTTTTATTAATGCGAAAGCGGCATTAGAAATTGATGGGCCTAAAAATCTTGAATATGAATTGAGAGGGTTATTGCAAGACGCCCCCCGTAGACAGGAACTAGGTTGTCGCGCGCAGGATATCATTGACAAAAACAAGGGGGCGGCTCAAGCGACTTTTTCCTGTTTGGATAAAATGTTTGGTACACCAAAATTTTCTGATAGCAAGATTTCGATAAAGGATTCTAAGTCTAGATTTCGCCGCCGTAAAACATAGAGGCCAAATGGGGCGCTTGAACAGGCTTTTGATGTTAAGGATGAGGGGCTGATAATGCATGCATTTTATGCAGAAAACAAGATGACGCTTTTATCTTTTTTTTTAATGCCGGTGCTTTTGTTGGCATCCTGCTTATACGCATTTTTTCTTTTTTTAATTAAATTGTTTTATCATCTCAATATTTTTAAAAGTTACCGGCCAAAAGCTATAGTTGTGAGTGTTGGCAATATTACGATGGGTGGTAGCGGAAAAACGCCGCTTGTCGCTTATCTGGCAGATTATTTATCGGATCGTCATAAAGTTGTTATTTTGTTGCGAGGATACAAAAAGCCTAAAACTTTTAAGTCTTTAGGAAGCGATGGTTATTATTCTTCCGGAGATGAGGCGGGGATGTTGATACAGAATTTGGGGCAGCGTTGTAAGGTGGTGGCGGATAAAAATCGCCTGCGCTGTGTACAGGTCTTGGAAGATCAGGGTTTTTGTGGGACATTCATTTTAGACGATGGTTTCCAGCATTGGAGGCTGAAGAGGGATTTTGATCTTGTTGTTGTTGATGCAGCAAATCCATTTGGCAATAGGATGTTATTGCCGGCTGGCCCGTTGCGGGAAACTTTAAGTGCGCTCAAAAGGGCGGATTGTATTTGTCTTTGCCGCTGCAATGAAATACCCTCTGAAAGGTTGCATGATCTCTGCCGCTTGTTGTCCGAGAAGGCGCCCGGTACTTTGATTATTAAGGCCATTCACGAAAGCAGGAGGATTTGGTCGTTAGAAACGAGAGAAGTTTTTGAACTTGATATCGTTGGCAATAAACGGGTCGGTTTATTTTGCGGTATCGCTAACCCTCATTCCTTTGTTAAGAGCGCCGAACGCTTGGGGGCCAGTGTTGTTATGAAAAGGTTTTTTCCGGATCATCATGAGTATAGCGAAGTGGATATGGCGTGCCTTATAAAACAATGCAAAGACTTGAATGTATCTGTGCTGATGACAACGGAAAAGGATGCCCAAAGGCTTAGTGGTTTTTTCTCTAAAACTCAGGCAGATGTTAAAATTTTTGTTTTAAAAATAGCAATAACAATTATAGAAGGGCAAGAGGCTTTACATGAAAGACTCGATACTTTGTATCACGCTTAGGATCCTTATCTTTATCATGAGGTTTCTGCCTATTGAGGCATGGCTATTTTTCGCGCGCAGGCTTGGATGGCTTTATTATTACCTTGCTGGCCGCCAGAATCAAAAAGCTCTTAAAAATTTAAAGATTGCTTTTGGGCAAAAGTCTTTAGCTGAGCATAAGAGAATCGTCCAGCAGATGCATATGCGGTTTGCTCAGAATTTTTTTGAAACGCTGTACTTATCTTATGTTGATGAGAGTTATGTTAAAAAATATATCAGATTTAAAGGTTTGGATTGCCTAAAAGATGCGCTTGTTCATAAACGGGGAATTATTTTTTTGGGGGTGCATGCGGGTAGCTGGGAGCTATCTAACGCAGCGTGTGCTCTTTTGTTAAAAGATAGTCGTTATGCGATGTTGTCGCAGCCTCAATCTAAGCACAAAAAGATAGATGGTCTTTTGAATGGTTTGCGGGAGAGTAAGGGGGTGCATGTGATTCGCGTGGATGAGCTTAAAAAGCTTGTCTCGCATTTGAGCGCGAACAATATTTTAGGCACTATTGCTGATCATGGCGGTCAGGATGGCATGGCGATTGAATTTTTTTCAAAACTTGCTATGACGCCGATTGGCAGCGTAAGATTGGCCAAAAAATTAGGGGCCAAGATTATTATTGCTTTCATGCATCGTATTCATGGGCCTACCCATGAGATGATTTTTTCTCCTTATGAATTATCTGTTTCCTCAGATGCTGCTGCTGACTTAAAGCATAATTTGACGCAAATCAACCATATTTTTCAGAAACACATTTGTTGTTTTCCATCCGAGTATCTTTGGTTTTATAAAAGATGGAAACATTCGCCTCAGAAAGATATTCTTGTTTTAAGCGATGATAAACTCGGCCATCTTAATCAGTCTTTGGCTCTTGCGCACCTGATTCAGGATTCTGTGAGTAAAGCCACGGTGAAAGTAGTCAGCGTTGAATATAAAAATCTTTTTTGTTCCCGTCTTTTGGCCTTGATTGTTTTTCTTTTTGGCCGTCGCATGGGAAAAGGTTTTTTGTCTTTATTGGTTACGCGTCAAACGCGTTTGGCATGTTTGTCGAAAGATTATGATATTGTTGTATCGGCTGGTTCTGGTGTCGCCGCGCTAAATCTTGTTATGTCTTTTGAACATATGGCGCAATCTTTTGTTGTTATGAGGCCGGGTATTTTTAGTGTTTCAAAATTTAGTATGGTTATAGCTCCTGAACATGACCGCTTGCCCAAGAGAAAGAACGTTTTGTCTATTCCTGGGTCTGTAAATACGGTTACGGCTGATTCTGTTAAAAGAGATTTTGAGCAGCTTTGTAGTGTAAAAAGCGAATTGCGGTTTTTTGAACAGGCGGAAATTTTGAAAATCGGTCTTTTGATCGGCGGAGATTCGAAAAATTATGAATTAACACCTGAGTTGACGGATTTTTTATGTTTGCAAATTAAAAAAATGGCAGAACGGCAGAATATCCTGCTGTTTTTAACGACGTCTCGGCGGACTCCGAAAAAAGTTGTCAGGGTGTTAGAATCGCATTTTAAGAAAGATAATTCTATGTGTCGGCTTTTTGTTGACGCGGCAGAGGACAATCCACCGGGTACCGTTGGTGGCATTATTCATTTAAGCGATATTGTGATTGTTAGCGGGGAGAGTATTTCTATGGTAAGTGAGGCGGCATCTAGCGGAAAATATGTTGTTGTTTTTAAATCCAGGTGCAAAAAAGCTGCAAATAAAGTTGAAAAGTTTTTGGATCTCATGGCACAGAGGGGCCATATCTTCTTATGTAAAGTAAAGGATTTAGATGAAACGCTGATGTGGATTGTTCATGCGAAACCTCAGAGTGTGTTTTTTGATACACAGGGTGTTATTAAGGAGAAGTTAAAACAGGTTTTGTTTGCGGGTTAGTGAGTGTGCGAGTCAGCGGGATTAACCCGCAAATACGTATATTTGTGAACTCGCTAACAGTTATTATCTTATGAATATTTTACAGATTCTACCTAAATTAGAAGTTGGCGGTGTTGAAACGGGTACGATTGATTTGGCTAAGTATCTCGTTGAGCACGGACATCATTGCGTTGTCATATCGGCAGGAGGTTCACTGGTTAAGGAATTAGAAGCCTGTGGCATCCGTCATTATAAGTTACCTGTTAATCATAAATTTTTTGGCGTCATGATAAAGGCAGCAGCAAAGGTGGCCGACATTATAAAAGAAGAAAATATTGAGTTAATACACGCGCGTTCGCGGGTACCTGCCTGGATTGGTTTCATGGCTTCTCATAAAACGAATGTCACTTTGATTACGACAGCTCATGGTTATTATAGCCGCCATATTTTTAGCGCAATGATGGGCTGGGGTAAATATACGATTGTGCCAAGCTCAGTGATTGGTAGGCACATGGTAAAAGATTTTGGGGTTCCGCTGGAAAATATCAGGCTTATTTCAAGAAGTGTAGATCTTAACCGTTTTGTTTATCGCACTCCTTCACTGGAAGGCAAGAGGGAACCGGTCGTTGCTGTTGTCGGAAGAGTTACTCCCATTAAGGGTCAGTTGTATTTTTTAAAGGCTTTTGCCCGTGTTTTAAGGTCCGTTTCTTTTGTCAAGGCGTGGATTATTGGTGGAGTTTCATCTGGCAAAGAGCATTACCAGGAAGAGTTAGTGGCTTGGGTCCGCAGGTTGGGGTTAAAAGATGCGGTTCGGTTTTTAGGCAACCGCAGGGATATCCCTGAGTTGCTTTCAGAAGTAGATCTCTTAGTGATGCCTTCTGTCGCTCAGGAAGCATTTGGCCGGGTTATTGTGGAAGCTCAGGCGAGTGGTGTTCCTGTTATAGCGACGAAAGTGGGTGGCGTTGTTGAAATTATTAAAGATGGCCAGACGGGGTTATTGGTGTATCCGCGGGATGTTGAATCTTTAGCAGAAGCCATGGTTCGCATCCTTACGAATCCTTCTTTTGCGTGCCAATTGGCTATTAATGCGAGAAAGAATGTTGAAGAAAACTATTCATTGGAAAAGATGGCCAAAGATACTCTTAAGGTTTATGAGGAAGCGCTTAGTGTTAAGCGTATTCTTGTTATTAAAATGAGCGCTTTAGGGGATGCTGTTCTTGTTGTGCCTTCCTTGAAAGCGATTAAAAGGAAATTTCCTTTTTCTAAGATCAGCTGTTTGACGAATAACACAACCAAAGAAGTCTTTCAAAGATGTCCTTACATTGATGAATTGATTGTTTGTGATTTTAAGGGCAGGGACAAAGGGCTGACAGGATTGTGGTCGCTCGCAAAAAAGATTTTAGGCAAGCGTTTTGACTGTGTTATTGATTTTCAAAATAATAAAATTAGCCATTTGTTGAGTTATCTGACGATGAGCCAAGCACGTTATGGTTATGATAATGGAAAAATGAGTTTTTTGATGAATAAGGCCATTAAAGATGATCAGTGTAAGCCCCTTGATCCTGTTGAGCATCAGTTTCAGTTATTAAAAATGCTTGGTATTGAACACGCTGATGAAAAACTCCAATTGTGGCCTTCGGAGGATGATAAAACATTTGCCGAGAATTTTCTGAAGAGGAATGCGCCTGGGGCTGAAAAGCTGATTGGTATTAATGTTGGAGCCAGTGCTCGCTGGCAATCTAAGCGCTGGATTTTAAAAAGCTATGCTCAATTGTGTGAAAAATTGGCTCAAAAAGGATATCGCGTGATGTTGACAGGCCACAAGAATGACATTGGTTTTGTTAAAAAGATCCTTAAAAATTTGACCTTTGAACCAATCTGCGCGGTGGGTTTGACATCTTTGATGCAATTGGCTTGCCTGGTTGAAAAATGCGATTGTTTTGTGACCGGAGATTCAGCGCCGATGCATTTGGCGGCTGCTATGTGCGTTCCTTTTGTGGCCCTTTTTGGCCCAACAAATCCAAAGAGGCATTTACCTTGCGGCTATTCATCTGTTGTCTTGCAGAAAGGTTGTGTGCCTTGCTACAAGGGGCAATGCCCAAAAAGAACAAATGTATGCATGAAAAAAATTTCTGTTGAGGATGTTATGGAAGCAATAGAACGTCTTTTGGAGGCCCGTAAAAGGTCATGAGAATCCTTATGTTGGCTAATCATTTGAACCGGGGAGGTATTGCCGCCTATATGTTAGGTTTGTGCCGATTTTTAGTTAAAGATGGGGACTTGCAGTTTTATGTGGCGAGTCGGGGAGGAGAACTGGAACACGAATTTGTGGCATTGGGCATTAAACATATAAAGATTCCATTAAAAACAAAGTGTGAAGTAAGTCTGAAAGTCTTTTTTTCTTTTTTTAAGTTGTTCAGGCTGACAAAAAATGAGATTGATCTTATACATGCCAATACGAGGGTGACGCAGGTATTGGCGGCACTTTTGTCATTTTTTTCGGGTAAGCCGTATATTTCAACGTGCCATGGTTTTTTTAAAACAAGATTTTTCCGTAGATTTTTACCTTGCTGGGGTCAAAAAGTGATTGCTATTAGTGATCAGGTAGCAGATCATCTTGTTAAGGATTTTCATGTGGATCCAGGCCGCGTGGTTTTAATATACAATGGTGTAGATGTTGACAGGTTTGCGGCTACTTCGTCGGGTTTAGGTTGTTCGCTCAAACAGGAACTGGGGCTTGATCCCGCAAAAAAAATTATTGGTCATATCGGCAGGTTATCTTCTGTGAAGGGGCAGAAATATCTGATATTAGCCGCCAGAGAACTTCTGAAGAAAAGAAGAGATATTCAATTTTTAATAATAGGGGATGGCAAAGAAGAGGCTTACCTAAAGGCATTGATTCAACAAGATTCCTTAGGAGCTGATGTGTTATTGTGTCCTTCCGTTGCTGATACGGCAAATGCGTTGTCTATAATGGATATTTTTGTTATGCCTTCTATTCAGGAAGGGCTTGGTATTTCTATTCTGGAAGCTCAGGCGAGTGGTGTTGCTGTTGTGGGTTCTAAGGTGGGAGGTATTCCCACTGTTATTCAAGACGGCCGGACGGGATTGTTATGTGGGCCGAAGGATGTGTCATCTCTGGTAGCATCGCTGGAAACGCTATTGGACCAAAAAGATTTGAGGGATAGCATTATTACTAACGCGAAAGCGCATGTTAGGGAAAAATTTTCTCTCAGGGGCATGGCGGAAAAGACGAGAGATATTTATAAAGTGTTTTATCCGGCTTTTGCGTGTAAAGTTGCGAGGTTTTGAAAATGTGCAAATTGATAAAAAAAATATTTTTGTATTTTTTTGTTTTTGTTGTTTTTTCATTTTTTGTTTGGATCGCTTATCTTGTATTGGGTGGGCGTGATCCGGTTATTCTGATGTACCATAGTGTCGGCGAATCTTTAGAGAAAGAGAGTATCTTGAATGTTAGTGAAGAGGTTTTTAGTAAGCAGATGGCTTTTTTGCGTCAAGGCGGCTATCATGTGATTTCCCTTTTGGAGTTGGCTCAGATGATCGAAGACCACAAAAGGATCCCTTTTAAAACAGTTGTGATCACTTTTGATGATGGGTATGAAAATAATTATACAATTGCTTATCCGATTTTAAAAAAGTACCAATTTCCAGCGACGATTTTTATGGTTGTTGATTATATTGGCCAGAGCAGGCAGATAAGAGGGCATGAGTATCGGTTTCTGGATAAGAAAATGTTATTGGAGATGGCGCGGGAGGGCTTGATGGCAATTGGGGCCCATACAAGAAGCCATCCCTATTTGCCCGACATAAAAGATGGCCATATGCTTGATGAAGAGGTTGTGGCAAGCAAAAAAGATCTTGAGGCTATTTTAAAAGAGCCTGTTAATACTTTTGCGTATCCGGTAGGTGGTTATAGCGCAGAGGTGATCCAATGTGTCCGGAAGGCCGGATATCATGTAGCTGTAACAACGTTGCCTCTTAAAAAAGATTTGAATCGTTTTAATCTTTTTGCTTTAAAGAGGATTAAAATGACAGAGAAGGTGGACAATCCTTTTGTTTTTTTTATTGAAACGAGTGGCTATTATGTCAGGATGAAGGAGATGTCTAGATGAGAGTATCAGAAGCGGATATCGCGCCTTTTTATGCCAGGGAGAGGATACTCATTGTTGAGGTTAATTGGCTTGGGGATGTTTTGTTTTCAACGCCAGCCATTAGAGCTATCCGCAAGGCTCATCCTGGCGCCTATATAGCTGCTCTTGTTGTGCCTCGTTGCAAAGATGCTTTAATGGGAAACAATTATTTGGACGAGGTGATGGTTTTAGAGGAATCCGGCCGTCATAGAGGTTTTTTGGGCAAGCTCAGGCTGATTCGAGAAATAAGAGTGCGCCATTTTAATATTGTTTATTTTTTTCATAGATCTTTTTCCCGCACATTATGCTGTTTCTTAGCAGGTATTAAGAGGAGAGTGGGATACTATACGAAAAAACGCGGTTTTCTATTAACAGATAAGCTGATATCTCCGGTAGGAGAATATCATAGGGCGGATATTTATTATTATGTTGTTACCGGAAGCAAGATTCCCAAAGAAGAACGTTATTGTGATTTTTTTGTAACCAGTGAAGATGAGGTTTATGTGGACCATTGGTTGAAGAGCCAAGGTTTAGATAGTGAGTGTAAGATAGTTGTTTTGCATGTTGGAGGAAACTGGGAATTAAAATTGTGGCCGGAAAAGTATTTTGCTGAGCTGATAGATCGTCTAGTGCAGGATTATGATGTAGAAGTTGTTATTTCAGGTACACATAAAGATGCGCCTCGTGCCCAGAAAATCGCCTCTTATGCTGATCACAAGCCAAAAATCGCTTGCGGCGTGACAAATCTGAAACAGTTGGGGGCTCTTTTTCAGAAAAGCGACCTTGTTATTTCTGCTGATTCGGGGCCATTGCACGTTGCCTTGGCCGTTAAAGCAAAGGCGGTTGCTTTGTATGGGCCAACTTCTATTAAGGCGACGGGGCCTTTGACAACCGCAGATCATTGTTCTGTTTTGTCGCATAAAGATATACATTGTGTGATTCCTTGTTATAATCTTAGTTGTCAAAATAATATATGTATGAGTACTTTAACGCCGGATCTTGTCCTTAGCGAGGTAGAAAAACAGGGATGGTTGATACGCCGCAAATAAAAAGAATCCTTTTCATTACGTTGAGCAATCTGGGTGATGCCATGATGGCGTTGCCGGCTTTTGATTCTTTAAAACGAGAATATCCGCGTGGGCGCATTACTGTTGTAGTTGGGCCGCGCACGAAATGTGTTTTTGAAAATCATCCGGATGTTGATGATTTGATTATTTTTAAGAAAAACGCTCCTTTGCGCCACAAGATCGATCTATTTTATCAATTAAAGAAAAAAAATTTCGATCTGATCGTAGATTTAAAAAATACTTTCTATCGATGGGGTTTAAGAGCGCCCTATAAAAATCCTTCTTTTGTAGCTTATCCTTCCTGGGTACAACATTTTAGCCGCAGACATCTTTATACCGCCTTGAGGGCTTTTAGAGGCGCTGATATAGGCCAAGAAGAATTTTTAGCCTTTTATGAAAAGCGCAATCCTTCTTTTATTTCGGATACAGATAAAGAATATATTCATCAGCTTTTAGGCAGCTATGGAGTTTTGCCTAAAGATAGAGTTGTTGTGGTTGTGCCAGGAGCCAGGAGTGATCTTAAGCAGTGGGATCCAGAGGGTTTTTTAGAGGTCGTCCGACAACTCAGGGATGAATTTGGTTTTAAGGTAGTTTTGTCAGGGCTTGCTGATGAAGCGTCTTTGACGTCTAAAATTGCACATTCGATAGGTGAAGGCGTCATTGATGTAGCCGGAAAAACGAATTTTGGTCAACTATGTGCTTTGATTTTATCAGCGGAATTGATTGTTTGTAACGATAGCGGTGTTTTGCATATTGCAAGTTACTTAAACAGGCCCATTGTCGCTTTATTTGGCCCGACGGATTGCGTGAAATATGGGCCATGGTCAAATAATAGCATGGCTGTACGTAAAAGTGTTTCGTGTGCGCCTTGTGGCAAATCCAGTTGTTGTCATCAGCTTGAGTGTTTAAAGATGATTACCCCTTTTGATGTGATATTGGCTCTTCGCCTTGTGTTGGAAGGCCGCGGTAAAGGGCTTGAGAGTGATTTATATAAACGTATTTTAGTTGTGCGTACAGACCGCATCGGAGATGTCCTCATTTCCACCCCTGTCCTAAAAGCTTTGCGGCATTTTTATCCTATGAGTCATATTGCGATGATGGTTTCACCTTATACAAGAGAAATTGTTGATGGAAACCCCTTTATTGATGAAGTGATTGTGCTTGATAAAGATGGCCGGCATCAGGGGTTATTGGGAACGTTGAAGGCCGTTTCTGTTTTAAAGAGAAAGAAATTTGATTTAGCCATTATTCTTCATCCAACGATTAGGATACACTTAATATGTTTTTTGGCTGATATTAAGGAGCGTATTGGCTATAGCCATAAGGCCTCTTATTTTTTGACAAAGGCTTTGCCGCACTATAAACAACAAGGGTTAAAGCATGAGTCAGAGTATAATTTTGATCTCTTAAGACCTTTGGGAATTACAGGACAACAACAAGAACTCTACATGCCCATAAAACAAAGTTCTGAAGAGTTTGTGGACAATCTTCTTCATCAGGCTGGGATTGCGTTATCTGATCGTCTGATCGCTGTTAATCCGGCAGCGAGTTGTATTTCTAAGCGTTGGCCTGTCGCGCGTTTTGCTGACATGGTCGATCGCTTGACCGTTTCATATCATGCCAAAATTGTGATTGTTGCAGATGCGGCACATCAGGATATTTCTGGACAGTTGATGCGGATAACACAATGCAAGCCTATTGATTTGTCGGGAAAACTTTCTTTAAGCCAGTTGGCGAGCTTGTTTAAACGTTGCGCTTTGGTTATTTCCAATGATTCAGGCCCCGTGCACCTTGCCGTCGCGGTTGGCACATCTGTTATTTCTATATTTGGGCGTAATCAACCGGGCTTGGGGCCATTGCGTTGGGGGCCTTTAGGGGATTCTAGCGTTGTTATTCATAAGAAGACGGATTGCCTGTCTTGTCTGGCACACGCTTGTGAGAATCAGTTTAAGTGTTTGGAAGCTATTAGCGTTGAAGAAGTATTGGAGCATGCCAAACGTTTATTAAGGGAAGCAGATAAAAAATATAAAGATAGTTCCTTTTTTAAGAAAAATTAGATAGAATAGTGTGTCAGAGATTTAGAGTATCAGAGCGTCATAGGTTCAACGTTTCAGAGTGGAAGAGAAAGACGTGGAAATGATTTTTAAGTTTTTGATTTTTCTTTGATACTTTGATCTTTTGAATCCTTGACACTGAAAAAAAGGGGGAGAAGATGAAGCAGATGAGAGTGAGTGCGGTTGTTGCGTTGGCGGTGACGATTCTTGCTGTGGTGACAGTGGTTGTATTTAGTTTTGCGACGATGAGTTATCAGCGGGAAGTTGTTGAAATGAAAAGAATCAATATTGAATACAGGAGAACGATTGCGGATTATCGCGCTGTATTGAATAGTATTCAAACACAACTTGCACAGGCTAGGGTTTCTCCGAGGATTTAGGTTGATTATGTAATCAGAGATTGTTTTTTAGACTCTTTCAAGCAGAGAAAAAATTTTAGCTTGGTAAAGGTTAAGATGTTGTGGAGTGATCTGGCTTACGGTTTTTGGTTCGCGTCTTAGGCTGACTGATGACCGTAAGTCAGGCATTAAAAGTGTTTTTAAAAGATTTATACTTAATAAGGCAATACTCATTGTTAGCGAGGTGAATGCATGAAACGTTCTTTTTTGTTTTTCTTTTTTTTGTTGTCCTTCTGCGGTTGTGCGCAGGTTTGTGAATTTGGTTCAACAGATGATTCATCGGGTTTGAAGTGCTTTGGGCTTGCTGCTAGGGCTACAAGAGGAATGACGCTTGAAGAGGTAGAGAAGCGCATAGGTGTGCCTGCTCGGAGGATGTCACCGGCTGATTATCATGGCACAACATATGATGAGGCATGGATTTATGATACGTCTCCGGCCACTATTCTTTACTTTAAAGGAGGTATTTTAAAGGAAAAGGATTATCAACATAGTCTTGGGGCTATTAAGGTTTGATTTCCATTGACGCTTTGTGTGTGCGTTGCTATAATTTAATGTCCGTTGGAACAGGGGTTTGGTAGAATTATCTGAAAATTAATCTGTTTTTTAAAAAGGCCTATCCGTTGGCCATGATTTTGGCCGAAGCGTTAGATAGATGAGTTTATAAGTAGACACATATGGATTTATCCAAGTTAAAGACATATCCCATCAAGAACAGAAAAAGCAAAGTGAATGAAAAGTTGTTCGCCAAGCCTCTAAAGCGTGGAGCAAGTTTCCGCGCTTTTTTTAACTCTCTACCCAGTATTTTAAAAGCGAAAGATTTAAGAGAGGTTGTTAAGGCCGTGCTTGTTGCTCGTCGGAAAAATAAACCTGTTATTTTTCTGATGGGAGCCCATGTCATTAAATGTGGGCTTTCTCCTCTTGTGATTGAATTGATTGAGCGCGGTATTGTAACAGCGGTTGCTATGAATGGGGCCGGAGTTATTCACGATTTTGAGATTGCCTATTGCGGTTCTACTTCAGAAGATGTGGCTGCCGCGTTAAAAGACGGAAGTTTTGGCATGGCTCGCCAGACGGCAGATTATCTTAATGCAGCTATACACACTGGGGTGAGCCAATCAAAAGGCCTTGGTGAGGCTGTTGGCATGATGATTGAGCAGAGGGCGTTACGTCACAGGCATTTGAGTATTGCTTACGCGTGTTGGCGAAAAAAAATCCCTTTGACAGTCCATGTGGCTATTGGCACAGATATTATTCATCAACATCTTTCTTTTAATGGTGCTGATACGGGAGAGGCTTCTGCTCGTGATTTCAGGATTTTAACAGAGACTGTTGCGAAGCTTCATAAGGGTGGTGTGGTTATTAATTTTGGTTCTGCTGTTATTCTTCCGGAAGTGTTTTTAAAGACGCTTAGTGTCGCGCGTAATTTGACAGGTAAGGTGGTTGATTTTACGACAGCTAATTTTGATATGAATGTTCATTACCGTCCCTATGTTAATATTGTGAGCCGGCCGCAGGATGGGGCAGGTAAGGGTTATTATATTGTTGGGCACCATGAAATAATGCTTCCCCTGTTGGTACAGGCTATTATTGAGGAAATCTGACATATGACAATTGATAAAAAATTTGCTGCAAAAATTCTTTCTAAATTTGACAAAGCCCGTATTTTGGTTATCGGTGATTTAATTTTGGATGAGTTTATTTGGGGAGATGCTGATCGTATTTCTCCGGAAGCGCCGGTTCCTGTTGTTTGGGCTAAGTCCCGCAGTTATTTGCCCGGAGGAGCGTCTAATGTTGCCAGTAATATTGCTTCCTTAGGGGCTAAGGCTGTCCTTTGCGGTGTTATTGGCGAAGATCGAAATGGCCAGATTCTTAAGGAGAAGCTTCATGAAAAACACGTTAACTGTGATGGGGTTATTACCGATCCTCTGCGTTTAACGACATTGAAAACACGTATTATTGCTGCTCATCAGCAGGTGGTACGCTTGGATTGGGAGAGTGTTGATCAGTTGCTTTTAGATAGGGCCAAGGTCATTATCGAGGCTATTGAGGGCAGGATCAACGAAATTGATGCCTTAATTATTGAAGATTATGGCAAGGGTTTAATTACGCCGTTTCTGTTAAAGAAGGTTATTGCGCTGGCAAAGAAGCATAAAAAAATTATTACAGTAGATCCGAAGGTTGAACATTTTAATTATTATAAAGGTGTTACAGCTATGACGCCGAACGAAAAAGAAGCATCAGCTGGTTCGGGCATAAAAATAGCCACTGATGAAGATGTTGAGAAAGTTGGTTATAAATTATTAAAGTCGCTTAAATGCGAAGGCGTTCTAATTACACGCGGAGAAAAAGGCATGCGGCTTTTTAGAAATGATGAGACGGTTTCTATCCCCACTGTGGCACAGGAAGTTTTTGATGTTTCCGGAGCAGGGGATACCGTTATCTCTGTTTTTACGCTGGCTCTTTCCTGTGGTGCCAAAATGCGCCACGCGGCAGAACTTGCCAATGTAGCTGCTGGCATTGTTGTTGGCAAAGTTGGTGTTGCTGTTGTAACTAAGGAAGAGATTTTGCAGGGCTTGGGCCAATTAAAATATTCACGTTAAGAAAAATTTGTTTATAGATTTGATAGTAAGGAGATAGGTTCAATGGATGTTATCGGTGTTATTCCCGCCAGGTATTCTTCAACGCGATTTGAAGGAAAGGTTCTAGCTCAGGTGGCTGGTAAGCCTGTTATCCAGCATGTCTGGGAGAATGCCAGCAAAGCAAAAGTTTTAGATGAATTGATTGTGGCTTGCGATGACGATAGGATTTATAAAGCCGTTTTAGGTTTTGGTGGCAAAGCGGTTATGACGGCACGTGCTCACACGAGCGGGACTGAGAGGATTGTTGAAATTGTAGGAGATATGGATGTTAGAATTATTGTTAATATCCAAGGGGATGAGCCCTTGGTTCATCCATCTATGATTGATGATGCTGCTGATGTCCTTTTGAGCAATGCCGATACGCGTGTGGCTACTATCATGAAGCGCATTGATAACGAAGAGGAGATTTTAGATTCCAATGTTGTTAAAGTTGTTGTTGGCAAAAAAAATCAGGCGCTTTATTTTTCCCGCTGCCCAATCCCTTTTGTTCGTGATGAAGAACCCGGGATGAGAGTACACTATAAACATATTGGCTTGTATGCTTATACCAAAGATTTTCTTTTTATTTATAAAAATTTACCCCCTTCCAAGTTAGAGGGATTAGAAAAACTGGAACAACTGAGGATTTTGGAAAACGGTTATCCTATTTCTGTCGTCGAGACCAAACATGAGACGATCGGTGTGGATACCTATGAGGATTTAGAGAAAGTGCGGCAATTGTTTGATCGAAAAGAAAAGAAGGGATAGGCTGTGAGTGTCCATTTAGTTAAAATAGGAGATATTTCTGTAGGGCCCGGTAAGCCGCTTGTTTTGATCGCAGGGCCATGTGTCATTGAATCACAGGATAGTGTTATGCGTCATGCTGTCAAAATCAAGAAGATTTGCGATAAGTTGAAAATAAAATTTATTTTCAAATCGAGTTATGATAAGGCTAATAGGACGTCTTTATCATCTTTCCGCGGGCCAGGTATTATTAAAGGCTTGAAAATTTTAGCTAAGGTTAGGGCTGAGTTGGGCGTGCCTATTTTAAGCGATGTGCATAATGTTAATGAAGCGAAAGAGGCCGGTGAAGTTTTGGATTGCCTTCAGATTCCAGCTTTTTTGAGCCGGCAAACAGATTTGGCTGTGGCTGTTGCAAAAACTGGCAAGGTTGTTAATATCAAGAAGGGGCAGTTTTTGGCTCCCTGGAATATGGAAGAAGTTATTCGTAAAGTTGAGGCTAATGATAACCGCCAGATTTTATTGACGGAGCGAGGTGTTTGTTTTGGTTACAATAATCTTGTTGTTGACTTAAGAAGTTTATACATTATGCGGCAGTTTGGTTATCCGGTCGTTTTTGATGCTACCCACAGCGTTCAGTTGCCTGGTGCTAAGGGAGAGTGTAGCGCGGGGGAAAGACAGTATGTAGCGGCTTTGTCTCGTGCGGCTGTGGCATTCGGGTGTGATGCATTGTTTCTTGAAGTTCATGAAAATCCCAATAAAGCTCTTTGTGATGGCTCTAATATGGTTTCTCTAAAAGAATTGGAAAAGCTTTTATCTCAAGTTAAAAATATTGACAAGATTGTCTTAGCAAATAAGGTTAGGTGACAGATGTATCTTCAAGAAGCTAGAAAAGTATTAGATATTGAAGCGCAGGCGATCCGGCTTGCCGCTAAAAAGTTGGGGCCTGAGTTTAATCGTGCCATTGAGATTCTCGCGCGAAGTAATGGCCGTGTGATTGTGACAGGTATGGGCAAAGGCGGCATTATCGGACGTAAAGTTTCTGCGACACTGGCTTCAACGGGTACTCCGAGCCTTTTTTTGCATTCCGCTGAAGCCATACATGGGGATTTGGGGCGTGTTACGAAAGATGATGTTGTTGTCGCGATATCTAATAGCGGTGAGACCCAAGAGGTTATTCAACTATTGCCCCTGATTAAAAAAATGGGTGTGAAATTGATTTCTTTAACGGGCCATCTTCATTCAACGTTGGCAAAATATAGTGATGTTGTTTTAGATGTTTCTGTTAAACGCGAGGCTTGTCCTTTGGGGTTAGCGCCTACAGCTAGTACAACGGTTATGCTGGCGATGGGGGATGCTGTTGCTGTTTGCTTGCTAAAGCAAAAGGGTTTCAAGCAAGAGGATTTTGCTTTTTATCATCCTGGAGGCATGTTGGGCAAAAGACTGCTTTTAAAAGTTGAGGATATTATGCGAAAAGGCAAAGCCAATCCTGTTGTTTCTCAGGATGCTTGCGTTCGAGATGTTTTATTTGAAATTACTGAGGCGCGTTCTGGAGCCGCTAGCGTCATTGACAAAAAAGGAAAACTGTGTGGCATTTTTACAGATGGTGATTTAAGGCGGCACCTGGAAACAGATGACCGGCTTGTTTTAAAAAAGGTGAAGGATGTCATGACCAAGAATCCGATTACACTTTGTAAAGATTGTTTGGCGAGTGAGGCTTTGAGAATTTTAAAAGAAAAGCGTATTGATGAACTTCCCGTTGTTGATAAGAAGGGCTATCCTATCGGTATGTTGGATGTGCAGGATTTGCTTAAGGCGGGGCTCGTCTGATTGTTGACTTAAGGAAAATACAGTGGCTGTAAAATCTAATAACTTAAAAGCTAAAATTAAAAAGATAAAAATTTTTCTCCTTGATGTTGATGGTGTTTTGACGGATGGCCGCATTGTTTATGATAGCCGTGGGCAGGAGTTGAAGTTTTTTGATGTGCATGACGGTTTAGGTGTTTACCTTTTGCGTAGGATGGGGATTAAAACAATCCTCATAACTGCCAAGAGCTCTAAAACGATCATGCCGCGCGCCAAAGATATGAAAGTCGAAGCTGTATATGGAAATATTCTGCCTAAATTGAAAGTATATGAGAAGATTCGCAAGGAATATAAGTTAAAAGACGAAGAGGTTTGTTTTGTTGGTGATGATTTGGTAGACTTGTGTGTTTTGAAGCGAGCCGGCTTTGCCGTGGCAACAAAAAACGCCTGCGCGGATGTAAAAAAAGTGGCCACTTATGTTACCAAGAAAAATGGTGGCAGGGGCGCGGTGAGAGAAGTGGCTGAGTTAATCTTAAAAACAAAGGGTTTTTGGCCGCAGGTTTTACGGATTTATCAGTAATTTTATAGTTTTTTGCGTTTTTGTGAAAAAGTGCCCAGAAATGGATTTTTCGACTGCCTGCTTGACAATGTTTTAATATCGCAGATAATGTATGTTCCGCTCTTAAAAGGTATAGGTTCGGTTTTGAAGCTGAAATAGGCCTTGAGGGGTAATCTCATGAGAAAGATTTTTGGAACGTTAGTGTTTTGGGTGTTTTTGACAGGCTTGGTTTGGGCGAGCGGGTCCGGTGTATCTTCTACCGGGTCTGATCCCCAACAGATGCTGGATTTTAATTTGGCCGGCTATGGTGCTCAGGGACAAAAAACATGGGAAGTTGAAGGCGCTTCCATGGATATGCTGGGCGATGACATCAATATTTCTGATATGAGGGCAAAGTTATATGGGAACGCCGAGGATATGACTTTGACCGCGGATTCAGGGCAGTTTGATAAACAAACAGGCGTGGTGCATTTGAGGGATAATGTCCATGCTGTTACAGAAAGCGGAGCTCATTTAGATACGGACGTTTTGGATTGGTATCAAACAGACCAGCGTATTACATCTGACGATAAAGTGAAGATTACCAGGGAGAATATTACAGCGGTAGCTTTAGGGATGGATGCCCAATCAGATTTTAAAGAGGCAACGTTTGATAAAGATGTGGTATTGACATTAACAGATAAGAAGAAAGGCTCAAGCGATATTGTTGAGGAGTCCAGCGGGCTTGGAGTTGGACAGATGGTTATCACTTGCGATGGTCCCCTGGAATTGAGTTATGAGAAACAGAAGGCTGTTTTTCATAACAATGTGAAAGTCGATGGCGGCCCCGATAAAGGGCAAATGTATGCGGATAAGATGACGGTTTTTTTCAATACGGCGAGCAAACAGATGGAGAAGATGGAGGCCGATGGCCATGTTAAGATCGTTCGTGGCGAGAATACCTCCTATAGTGATTCTGCCGTCTTTCTCGGGGCGGAAAAAAAAGTAGTTTTAAGCGGCCGGCCTAAACTCGTTATTTTTACGGAAGAAGGTTTTGATGTTTCTCCTTGAAGCCAAAGGACTGGTTAAGAGCTACCATCATAGAAATGTTGTGGATGGCGTTGATTTAGAAGTCAAGCGCGGTGAAATTGTCGGGCTCTTGGGCCCTAACGGCGCTGGAAAAACGACAACGTTTTATATGATCGTCGGAATCATTGCGCCGGATCAAGGTAATATTGTTTTTGATAACAACAATATTACGCGCTTGCCGATTCATCAGCGGTCGCATTTTGGCATAGGTTATTTAGCACAGGAAAGCTCCGTGTTTAGAAAGTTAACTGTGCAGGAAAATATTATGGCTATTTTGGAAACTTTGCCTATTTCTTATAGGGAGCGAAAAAAACGGCTTAACAATTTACTTGAAGAATTAAAAATTGCCCATCTTGCTAAGCATAAGGCTTATACTTTGTCTGGCGGTGAGCGGCGTAGGCTTGAAATAACGCGTGCTTTAGTGACGAATCCTTCGTTTATATTGTTGGACGAGCCTTTTTCAGGCATAGATCCGATTGTTGTTGCCGATGCCCAGCAGATTATTCGCGACCTTAAGGAAAAAGGCCTAGGGGTATTATTGACAGATCATAATGTGCGTGAAACTTTGTCTATTACAGATAGAGCCTATTTGATAGCAAGTGGGAAAATTTTAATTTCAGGGTCAGCTGCTGATTTAATTAATGATGCAAAAGCCAGAGAGCTTTATCTTGGACAGAAATTCAGCATGTAGAAGTAGATATGCTCTATGTAAAGTGCAACGGCTGCGTGTTATTGTTTTTTGTCCCTCGTTTTAACTTTTTAATTATAGAGTTGTGTTTTTTTTCTGCAGCCGGTAATACCGTCTGCGTTTTTTGATTTAATTAATGAATGGAAGAGAGAGAGGAGTAGTTTTATGAAGGTTGTAACAACAAAAGATAAAAATAATAAAGTCATCTTTGACATAGAAGTTGGAACGGATGTCGTTAAGAAGAAGTTTGACGAGGTGTATGAAAAGATAGGCCAGGAGGCAAAAATACCTGGGTTTCGAGCTGGAAAAGTCCCGCGTCATGTTTTAGAGCAGCATCATGCTAAGCTGGCCAGAGAAGAGGTATTGAAAGCGTTGATCGCTCAGACTTATGAGGAGGCTGTTAAAAGCGAGCAAATTGATGTCATTGATATGCCTCAAATCAGCGAGGTTAAGCTGGAGGCAGAGATGCTTTCTTACAAGGCTGCTGTGGAGGTAAAGCCCGAGGTAAAGATTAAGCAATATAAAGGGTTAAAACTTAAAAAGAATGAAATCAAAGTAGAGCCTTCTGAAGTGGAAGATTATATAAAACAACTAAAAAAGACACGTCAGCCGGATATAGATGATGAAAGATTGGCTAAGAGTTTGGGCTATAGGACAAAAGATGAGCTTCTGGATTGCTTGACTAAGCAGCTGTTTTTGAAGAAAGAAAACGAAGAAAGAGCGAGGCTAGAAAGAGAGCTCATTAACCAGCTTGTGAAAAACAGTACTTTAATCGTTCCTGTTTCTCTGGTTAGCAGAAGAATAGAAGAGCTTAGACAACAGGCACGGCATCAGATGGCTGAGTATGGTGTAGCGCCGGATAAAGTTGAAAGTCGTTTACAGGAGCTTGAACCAAAATTGAATGTTGAGGCCGAAGAGCAGGTCAAAGTATTTCTCATATTGGAGGCTATTGCGAAATTGGAGAACATGAAAAGTGACAATAATGTGATAGCTTTAGCAGTAGAATTTTTATTCGCAGAAGCAGAGTGGATGTGAATATAGAGAGTGTCAAAGATTCAAAGAGTTAGAGAGCCGAAGTGAAATTGAGAACAAAATCAAAAAAAGATGGAAGAGTGTTGAAGGGGTAAGACAGAGTAAAAGTAGAAAAAGTTTTTGATTTTTCTCTGATACTTTGACCCTCTGAATCTCTGATACTATTTTACATGGAGGATTATATGACAAGATCGCAGATGTTGGTCCCGATGGTCATTGAACAAACAGGCAGAGCCGAGAGGGCTTATGACATCTATTCTCGTCTTTTGAAGGATAGGATTATCTTTATTGGCACTCCTATTGATGATAATGTGGCTAATCTTGTCATCGCGCAGCTTCTTTTTTTGCAGATGGAAGACGTTACGAAAGATATCAGTGTTTACATCAATTCGCCAGGTGGATCTGTAACAAGCGGCTTAGCCATATATGATACGATGCAGTTTATTAAATGTGATGTGGCGGCCTATTGTGTCGGTCAGGCGGCGAGCATGGGTTCGCTTTTGCTAGCTGCAGGTACAAAAGGCAAAAGATACGCTTTGGAAAATTCCAGAATCATGATTCATCAACCTTGGGGTGGTGTTCAAGGGGCTGCGGCGGATATTTCTATTCAAGCGCAAGAGATTTTGAGGTTACGCGACACTTTGGAACATATTTTGTCTAAGCACACAGGACAGCCATTAGAGAAGATTAAGAAGGATTCCGACAGAGATTATTTTATGTCTGCCTCAGAGGCAAAGGATTATGGTTTAATTGATGCGGTTATTCTTGGTAAAAATGAAGCAAAACAAGGTTGAAGATCAATTGGCTTGTTGAATGATCTTCAAGGAACTTGAGCAAAAACAGTAATAATCGGAGGCTTTAAAATGAAAAAGAACTACTTGTTAACACCGGGTCCTACGCCTTTACCTCCAGAAATCTGCGAGGTGCTTTCGAAGCCGATCATACATCATCGTACGCCAGGCTTTCAGGCTATTTTTAAAGAAGCCTCAGAAAATTTAAAGGCTGTTTTTCAGACAAAACAGGATGTATTCATATTGACATCTTCTGGAACGGGCGCCATGGAGGCGGCTGTGGTTAACTTGCTTTCTTGGGGTGATAAGGCCCTTGTTGTTCAGGGCGGTAAATTTGGAGAGCGCTGGACAGAGTTATGTGAAGCTTATGGGATTAAACCGACTGTTGTTAGTGTGGAGTGGGGACAGGCATTGGATCCGGACTTGCTTAAACAACATTTAGATAATGATCCGGCTATCAAAGTTGTTTTTGCGACGTTATGTGAAACATCAACAGGCGTTGCTTTTGATATTAAAGGGTTTGGGCAAGTTGTTAAAGATCGGGATGTTGTGTTGGTTGTTGATGCGATTAGTGGTTTGGGTGCTGTTGATTTTCAGATGGATGCCTGGGGTGTTGACGTGTGTGTGAGTGGTTCTCAAAAAGGGTTGATGTTGCCTCCAGGGTTAGGTTTTATCAGTGTCAGTAAAAAGGCTTGGAAGTTTGTTGAAGAGTCCAAATGTCCGAAGTATTATTTTGATCTTAAAGTGGCGAAGAAAGCTTATGATAAGACGGATACGCCTTTTACGCCTGCCATAGGCCTCGTTATTGCGTTAAATGAAGCCTTAAAGATGATTCGCGCTGAAGGGCTAAACAATATTTTTGAACACCATAAAAAAATGGCGCAGGCTGTTCGTGCGGCTATGAAAGCTTTAGGTCTGGAGCTTTATGCGCCGGCAGCTGGCTCAGATGCTGTGACATCCGTGAAAGTTCCGGCAGGCATTGATGGCGGAAAGCTTGTTAAAATTATGCGTGATGAATATGGGGTTGCAATTGCTGGCGGTCAGGGTTCTTGTAAGGGGAAGATTTTTAGAATTGCTCAGATGGGTTATATCGGGGAATTTGATATTATTGTTGGTATTTCGTGTTTGGAGAAGGTATTGAAAAAGCTTGGCTACAATTTTGAATTTGGCGCTGGCGTTAAGGCAGCCCAGGAAGCGCTTTTGTAAGACAGGAAAATTGGGATGAATAGTATTTTCACATCGTATAGAATGGAGCAGGCTTATGTTTAAAATTTTAGTAAGCGATTCTTTGTCGCAGGAAGGTCTTGAAATTCTCAAATCATCCAAGGAGTTTGTTGTTGATGTTAAGACAGGACTCAAGGCTGATGAGTTGAAAAGCGTGATTGGCGAATATGACGCTTTGGTTGTGCGCAGTGCCACAAAGGTGACAGCGGATATTATTCAAGCAGGTAAGAAGTTAAAAATTATTGGAAGAGCCGGCGTTGGTTTAGATAATGTTGATTTGAAGGCGGCGACGGAGCGGGGTATTATTGTTATGAATACGCCTGCTGGAAATACGATTTCAACAGCCGAACATACGATGAGCATGATTCTAGCTTTGTCCAGAAATATTGCTCCGGCCGACCAATCCATGAAGAAAAAAGAATGGAAAAGAAAAGATTTTATGGGGGTTGAGCTTTACAATAAAACAATCGGTATTATTGGTTTAGGCAGGATTGGCATGGAAGTTGCCAAACGTTGCCTGGCTTTTGGTATGCGGGTCAAAGCTTATGATCCATTCTTGTCTCGGGATGTTGCGGATGCTGCCGGGATTGAATTGGTGGATTTAAATGATATTTATAAAACAGTTGATTACGTTACTGTTCATGTGCCATTGACAAATGAAACAAAGGGCATGATTACTGATAAACAATTTGAGATGATGCGTCCTGGTGTACGTGTATTGAATTGCGCCAGAGGAGGCATTATTGATGAAAGCGCTCTCGCCAGAGCTTTAGAAGGTGGTAAGGTGGCAGGAGCTGCTTTGGATGTGTATAGCTCAGAACCGCCGCCTAAGGATTTTAAGCTGTCAGAGTTTAAGAACATTCTCTTAACACCTCATTTAGGCGCCTCAACCGAAGAAGCGCAGGTTAATGTTGCTATTGAGGTAGCGCATCAGATAAGCGATGCCTTGCTAGGCAAAGGTATTCGCAATGCTGCCAATTATCCTTCTGTTGACCCGGATACTTATCATGTGTTGCAGCCGTATATTAATTTATGCGAAAAATTAGGGTCTCTGGTAAGCCAAATATCCGAGGGTGCTATCAGTGAAGTCAATATCGTGTATAGCGGAGATATTGCCAAGCATGATCCAGCGCCTTTGACGATGGCACTGATTAAGGGCTTATTATCCCCAATGTTACAGGATACGGTTAATTTTATTAATTCAAAAACATTGGCTAAAGAGAGAGGCATCAAAGTCATTGAATCGAAATCAATGGAATCACAGGAGTTTGTGACGTTGGTTTCTTTGGAAGTAAAAACGAATAAAGAAGTCCATCGTGTTGCAGGCACTCTTTTTACAAAAAATGAGCCACGAATTGTTAAATTGGATGAGTTTTACCTGGAAGCTGTGCCACATGGGTGTATGCTTATTTTGCACAATTGGGATAAGCCCGGCATTATTGGTAGTTTAGGCCATCTAATGGGTAAACATAACATTAATATTGCGGCTATGTCTTTTGGCCGTGAAAAGCAGGGTGGCAAGGCTTTGACGGTTCTAAATGTGGATAGCATGGTTTCTGGTGATCTCCTTGATCAGATTAAAGAACTTGAACATATCCTTACGGCAAAGGTTGTCCAGCTATAGCAACTAATTGGGGGATGAATGGGTTTTTTAAAAAAATATTTAAAAGCCATTTTTATTCCGTTATTCCTTACTTTTGTTTTCTCATCCGTTGCTACTGCGCAAGAAGTTAAGGTTGTTTTTACGGGTCAATCCTATGCCGCGCTTTACCCTTGCAATTGTCCTTTTGATCGCGTGGGTGGTTTGAGCCGGCGCGCTAGTGTTATTTCAAAGATAAGGTCTGAGTCAAAGGATGTTATAGTTGTTGAGGCGGGTTCTTCTTTTGGTTTTGATGAAAAGGACCTCTATAGCCAGAGCTTTGACATGGATCGTCAGCGGACTGCTGTCTATCTGGATAGCTTAAAGCTCATGGGTTATGATGCTTTGCTTGCCGGCCCAGGAGAGTTTGCTTTTGGCCTTGATTTTTTAAAGAAATATGAGGATTTGCCTTTTATGGTCTCTAACATAAAGGGTTTTGAAAGTTCTTATGTGATTAAAGACCTTGGATACGTCAAGGTTGGTATTATTGGATTTTGTGATGTTATTGATGAAAATGAGCTTGGTTTAAAGTGGTTGGCTCCATCGGCAATATTAAAAGAAACGATTCTGAAGTTAAAGAATCGGGGTGTGGATTTTGTGATTCTTTTGAGCGGCCTCGACCCCAAAGAAGATGAAGAGTTGCTTAAGAAAATTAAGGGGATTGATGTTGTTATCAACGGCACTTATTCTCTCGGTTCCGTTGGTTTAAAAACGGTTGAAGGTGCTGTTTATCTGAAGACATGGTGGCAGGCTAGAAGTGTTGGCGTGTTGACGCTGGATTTTAAGGATAGAAAACTTCAGGATAAGAAATTGGAATCCATCATTCTTAATAAGGATATTGGGGATGATGAGCGGGTTTTGTCTCTTTTGCCGAGATGTTTTCAGAGCGCTGATTGTCCGGGGGTAGCGGGTTCTATTGCTGAATGCCAGAATCGTGGAACAAAACAGGCGCAGTGCCAGTACAAACAAGCTCCAAAAGCAAAATTGATGATTGTTCAGCCACGGATTTGTCATACGTGCCACATAGATGATGTTATCGCAAACCTTAATAAATTTTTTGAAAATCTCGAAATTGAATATCTTACGGAAGACAGCAAAAAGGCCAAAGAGTTTATTAAAGAATTTGAAATAAAAATGTTGCCGGCTTATATTCTTGACAAAGATATATCTGAGCTGAAACAGTTTGATGCCGTAAAAACGTTCTTAATTGAAGGTGAGAATAATTATCTTCTTAAGCCATCTGATTCCGGTGTTTCGTTTTTACTTGAGCGGCCAAGGATACCAAAAAGATTGGATGTCTTTTTTAATCTTGGGTATAATCAGTCTCCTGAGTTGTTTCAGATGTTAAAAGTTTTTCAGGAGCAGCATAAGGATTATCGTATTTTTTTAAATTTTATTGTTGTCCGCAACAAGGATGGGCAGCCGATGAGCCAG
Source organism: Candidatus Omnitrophota bacterium (assembly GCA_043819345.1). Classification (GTDB taxonomy): domain Bacteria; phylum Omnitrophota; class Gorgyraeia; order Velamenicoccales; family Velamenicoccaceae; genus CAYRDK01. The sequence goes on along the minus strand of JBDREX010000010.1, from coordinate 95,710 downwards.
GGCGGCCCTTCTGAGATAGAAGAATTTCGCAGGATTGCCTGTATTGAAAAAATGTATCCTGATCATATTTTCGATTATCTGATTTGCCGTTCTTCTCAAAAAGGTTTGAGCTGGTGGGGAGATTGCGCGCTGGAATTCAAGATAGACAGCATGCAGGTCAAAGAATGTGTTGCTTCAGAATATGGCCGCGTTGCTTTTGATGAGCATATTGCGTTATCGGAAGAATTTCAGATTGTTAATGGCCCTACGTTCATTGTTGAAAATAATGAAATTTTCAGTATTGTGAATATGCCGTCCCTAAAGGAGTTTGAACAAACGGTTATAGGGGTTACAGATAAAAAATGGAGTAAGCGTTGAAGAGTGAGTAAAAGCAAATAATAAATAAATAGAGTAGAAATTGAAGAGAGGATGATTATGGCAGTTCAATCAAAAAATAAGATTTACATTGTTGACGTGACAAATAGAGATGGCGTGCAAACGTCGCGTATTTGCCTTTCAAAATTGCAGAAAACAATGATCAATTATCTCCTGAATCAGATGGGCGTTTTTCAGAGTGAGTTTGGTTTTCCTATGACCAAACATGAGATTAACTATTTGAATGCGAATTTGGAGTTGGCAAAAATGGGTATTATTTCACCTTTGCGGTTGAGTGGCTGGATTAGGGCGACCAAGGGTGATGTTCAGCAGGCTTTTAAAAATACCCCCGGCATTAAATATCTAAATCTTTCTATTTCCACCTCAGATCAGATGATTGTTAATAAGTTTCAGGGTAAGTTGGATCATGCGGCGGTTATCAAAGAAATGACTGAGGCTACGGAATTGGCTCGAAAGCTCGGGGCTCAGGCTATTGGTGTTAACGCTGAGGATGCTTCTCGCACTAAATTGGAATATTTGATTGAATTTGCTCAGGCTGCTAAAGCCGCTGGGGCCGATCGGATCAGGTATTGTGATACGTTGGGTTGTGACAGCCCTTTTTCGATTTATGATAGGATTAAAAAACTTGCTGAAACGGTGAAAATTCCTATTGAGATTCATTGTCATAACGATTTGGGGATGGTTGTGGCTAATTCTGTTGCTGGGGCCAAGGGCGCTATAGACGGAGGCGTTGATACCTACATTAATACATGTGTGAATGGTATGGGGGAGCGGGCCGGAAACGCGGACCTGGTCAGTTGTATTTTGGCGATTAAATATGGTATTGGCTTGGCCGGCCAATATGAGCTGGATGAGAGGATTGATTTGAAGATGGCTTGGAAAATATGCAAGTACGCTTCCTATGCGTTTAGTGTTCCAATTCCTATCAATCAGCCTGGTATTGGCGCAAATGCTTTTGCGCATGAGTCGGGTATTCATGCGGATGGAGCTCTTAAAGACAGGCGTAATTATGAGCTATATGATTACGAAGAGTTAGGCCGTGGGGAAGCCGAGATTATTGATACGGGCCGCCAAATTACGGCAGGTGAATATTCTGGAATCAAAGGGTTTAGAAACGTATATGAAAATCTGGAGATTGAATTTAAGGACACAGCAGAAGCGACGAGAGTTTTGGATTTAGTGCGTTATGCTAATGTGCATAATCAGATGCCTCTGGTGGCCGATGAGCTGGTTTTTATCGCAAAATATCCGGATATCGCTCAGAAGATTTTTACAATGGCGCCGTAGATTACTGCATAAGGCGTAATGTGTAACACGTAGTGATAGTTCAAAAAGTATTTCTTTTTTATACTTTATACGATGAACGTTGCATAGAATTTAATAAGGATAAATAAATGAATACAATTCTTGTGGGTTTACAATGGGGCGATGAAGGTAAAGGTAAAGTGATTGATATTCTGTCAAAAGATGTCGATGTTGTTGTTCGTTATCAGGGTGGCAATAACGCAGGGCATACGGTAGTTGTAGATGGAGATTCTTTTGTTTTTCACCTATTGCCATCAGGGATTTTACATAAAGGTAAGTTGTGTGTTATTGGCAATGGTGTTGTTGTTGATCCGGAAATTTTACTGGAAGAGGTGGATTCTCTCAAAAAACGAAATATATGTGTTGATGAGCGTTTGAAGGTGTCTGATCAGGCGCATGTGATTTTTCCATATCATAAAATATTAGATGGTTTGCGCGAAACAAAACGTTCTAATAAAATAGGTACGACTGGCCGCGGGATTGGGCCTTGTTATGCTGATAAGGTGTCTAGATGCGGCATTCGCGTGGGGGATCTTTTGAATCCTGCTTTATTACGTGAAAAACTTGAAGATAATCTTAAAGAGAAAAATGAGATTTTTAAAAAAGTTTATCATCACAAAGGGTTTGAATTTGATGCACTATATGATAGCTATCTAAAATATGGTTCCAGATTAAAGCAGTATGTCTGTAACAGCGCTGTGTTAATCAACGAGGCTCTAAAAACAAAAAAACCTATTTTATTTGAAGGTGCGCAAGGCACTTTTCTTGATATTGATTTTGGGACATACCCTTTTGTGACTTCCTCAAATACGATTTCAGCCGGTGCTTGTACTGGCGCTGGAGTGCCACCGACATGTATTGATGAAATTGTGGGGGTGTTGAAGGCCTATACGACAAGGGTTGGAGAGGGGCCCTTTATTGTGGAATTTTCTGGAAAGATGAATGAATTGATCCGGTCAAAAGGCAATGAGTTCGGTGCAACTACGGGAAGGCCGAGAAGATGCGGCTGGTTTGATGCTGTTATGATCCGCCATGCGGTTATGATTAACGGAGTTACCTCTTTGGCGATTATGAAACTGGATGTTTTAGATCAATTAGAGACAATGAAGATTTGTGTTGCGTATCGCTACAAAGGCAAGACTTTTGATTTCTTTCCTCAGGATCTTGATATGATGAAAGAGGCGGAGCCGGTATATAAAGAGTTTCCTGGATGGAATAAGGCAACGAATATGATAAAAAGCTATGAGGATCTACCGGTCCAGGCCAAAGATTATTTAAAATTTATTGAAGATACATGTGGCGTCCCTATCAAAATTATTTCTGTTGGATCTGGCCGCCAGGAAACTTTTTTTAAATAGGTTATTTATATTTGGTCAAGAATCATTGTTCTTTAGGCTAAGAAGTTATTTTTGAAGAGCCTTAAGAGGTTGATTTTGCTTGACTAAAGATTTTCGTTGTGTTAATGTGAAAAAGCTTCTAAAAATAGGGAGGATTTATGAAGGAAAGAAAGGTTTTGTCCGTAGGGGCATTTTTTTTAGTTGGTTGTTTTATTTTTAACCTTGCTGGATGTACAGTTGTCTTTCAAAAAGGCCGCCGGTCAGACATTGAGAAGATTCAGTCGCTGGAACAAGAAGTTGACCGTCTTTCGCAGATCAAGGCTGAGTTACAGAAAAAGCTCAAAGGTGTTGAAGGGATTAGCTTTAATAGAGATGACAGAGGCTTGGTTGTTACGTTCTTGGATGAAGTTTTGTTTGATTCCGGAAAAGCTAAAATAAAGTCTTCGGCATATTCTTCCTTGGACAAAGTAGCGGAGGTTCTAACTTCGAAAGCTTCGGATTTGAATATTGGTGTTGAAGGCCATACGGATAATGAGCCCATTAAGCGTTCTGGTTGGCAGTCGAACTGGGAGCTTTCAACAGCTCGAGCGACAAGTGTTTTGCATTATTTAGTTGCTAAAGGTGTTTCCCCGGAGAGATTAGCTGCGATTGGATATGGAGAATATAGGCCCGTGGCGTCTAATGAAACGAAAGAAGGCCGTCGAAAGAATCGCAGAGTTGAAATTGTTATTCTCCCGGAATTAAAAAAGGTTGCCGGATCACCGGGTAGCGTTTCTTCAACAAAGAAGAGAAGCTCAGAGATGCTTGAGCCAACAGAAAATCTAAAATAATCTTTCAAAAAAAGAAGCTTATTATAAATACCGGAATGAAGTATAATAATTGGATGCTCATATCTTTAATTGTTGTAGTGGTTGTTGTTATGGTATCATTGGTTAATACCGGCCGCAACTTGAAGTGTTCCAGAAAAAGTTTTCAAGAGGAGATGGCCCTGCGTCTGGATCTGGAGGAGAAAATCTCCGGCATGGAGAAAGAACGAAGCTCTTTTCAGATGGAGATTAAGGACATGAAGCGTTCCTTAGAGAGAAAGTCAGAAGAAATTGACTCATTGCAAGAGAAGATTTTTAAAGAACAGCAGGAAAAGAAAGAATTGAACAAAGCATTGAGAAAGTCTCAGGAACAGCTTGACGCGCTTGCAACTTTGTCGCAGCAGCTTTAGGGGTTTAGTATAGAATATTTTTTTAAACAATGATAGACAATGGGAGAGTTTCTATTAACAAAAGAGACTTTAAAGAGAAAAGGGATGATGAACGTCCCTTTTTTTATTGGGTTTTTAAAAGATATTACTAGTGTAGTGCCAAAAAATTTTATTAATGTTTGATAGAGGGGGTGCGTTATGAAAAAGAAGATTAAGAAGCGCGTAACGCAAAAAAGTCCTGTTAAAAAAAAGGCGGCTGTTGTAAAGCTGGCCAAAACCGAAAAGAAGCGCGCAAAAACTCGTTTATCGGCTGGGCCTACAAAAAAACGGCAGCCTGTGTTGACGGCGAGCAAGGGGCTTGATCTTTCTTTTGCAGATGATGTTAGGGTTGAGGAAACAAAGTTTTATACGGGAGCCTTTGAGCCTGTTAATCGAAAATCTGTTTTATCAGAGCTTGAGCATAAACAGCTTCAAACCAGTTATCAGGAAGATGTTATTGTTTTGATGGCAAGGGATCCTCATTGGGCCTATTGTTTTTGGGATATTAAACAAAAGACATTAGAAAAATTAAGTTCGCACTATGCTAACGATTTCGGTGTGGTCCGGTGGGTCTTGCGTTCTTATGATGTAAGTTATATTGATTTCAATGGGTCTAATGCCAACAGATTTTTTGATACTTCAATTGATCCGGCTGTTAAGAGCTGGTATTTGAATTTTGGTTCTCCTGGAACGTCGTGGTGCGTTGATTTAGGTTTTATTTTGCCAAATGGCCGTTTTATCTTAGTTTTACGCTCAAATATTATTTCGTTTCCGTTGGACGGTCCATCTTGGATCACGGATGAGGAGTGGATGATTCCTGATGATGATTTCAGGAGGTTGTATGGCATGTCTGTAGGTTTGGGGCCTAATATCTCAAGTCCGATTGGTAAGCTTTGGCAGGAGAGGTTAAAGAAGGACATAAGCTCAGGTAGTTTGAGTTCGATGGGCGTTTCTTCTCCGACTAAAAAACCGGGCAAGATACCCTTTTGGTTGGTTGTAGATGCCGAGCTCATTGTTTATGGCGCGACGGAACCGGATGCAAAGGTTACGGTACAAGGCAAACCTATTCAATTGAGAAAAGATGGTACGTTTACGCTGCGTTTCGCGTTTCCTGATGGGGAGCAGATTATTTCTGTGGAGGGTATCTCAGCAAAAACGGGTGAGAAGCGTGTTATTACGCCTGTTGTTAACCGGACAACCTCACGAACACCATAAAAGAAAGATTTTTAGGTTAAGGCTTTATTTTTCATTCATATTAATTCAGAGCAGTTTATTCTACGAGGGAAAAACTTATGCATAAAGGGTATTTATGTTTAGTGCTACATGGGCATCTTCCTTTTGTCCGGCATCCCGAATATGAAGATTTTCTAGAAGAAGATTGGCTTTATGAAGCGATAACAGAAACATACATTCCTCTGATTAATATGTTTGAACGTCTAAGCGCTGACAAAATAGATTTTCGCATGACGATGTCGGTGACTCCGACGTTGGCTTCCATGTTAAGCGATAGCTTGCTGCAGGATCGTTATATGAGGCATTTAAATAATCTGATTGAGCTTTGTCATAAGGAAGTTGAGCGGACGCGATGGACTCATGAATTTAACCGATTAGCACATATGTACCTGGACCTTTTTCAAAATGCACAAAAACTTTTTGAAAGATATCAACGCAATCTTGTTTTAGCTTTTAAACGTTTTCAAGATTCAGGTAATTTGGAAATTATTACGTGTGGAGCAACGCATGGTTATTTGCCCTTGATGGAAACAACAAAGCCTTCTGTGCGTGCTCAGATTAAAGTAGCTGTTGCCAGCTATGAAAAGTTTTTTGGACGTAAACCTCGTGGTATATGGTTGCCGGAATGTGGTTATCAGCCAGGTGATGATGTTATTTTGAAGCAGGAAGGGATTAAGTATTTTTTTACAGATTCTCACGGTATTCTTCATGGAACGCCCCGGCCTAAGTATGGTGTTTTTGCGCCGGTATATTGCAAGACAGGCGTAGCGTGTTTTGGTAGAGATATGGAATCTTCAAAACAAGTTTGGTCTAGCGTTGAAGGTTATCCGGGTGATTATTTTTACAGGGAGTTTTATCGGGATATTGGTTTTGATTTAGATTTTGATTATATTAAACCCTATATCCATCCCGATGGTATTAGAATTAATACAGGAATTAAGTACTATCGTATTACAGGGCCTGATGGTCAGAAGCAGCCCTATGATCCAGATGCTGCGCGTCAAAAAGCTGCCGATCACGCAGGAAATTTTATGTTTAATAGAGAAAAGCAGGTGGAGCATCTTTATGGCGCCCTGGGGCGTAAGCCGATTATTATTTCACCATATGACGCTGAACTGTATGGGCATTGGTGGTTTGAAGGGCCCATGTGGCTTGAGTTTTTGATACGAAAAATGACGTATGACCAGAAAACTGTAAAAATGATAACTCCGTCTGAGTATTTGGCGGAGAATCCGAAGAATCAGGTTTTGACGCCCTCTTTGTCAAGTTGGGGGTATAAGGGGTATTCTGAAGTTTGGCTTCAAGGTACGAATGATTGGATATATAGGCATCTGCATAAGGCATCTAGGGTTATGACAGATATGGTGAGGGCTTTTCCAAATGCTCGCGGCTTGCAGAAAAGGTCGTTGAATCAGGCTTTGCGCGAGCTATTGTTGGCTCAGAGTTCTGATTGGGCTTTTATTATGGCTACGGGCACTCATGTTGATTATGCTCTGCGTCGAACCAAAGATCATCTTTTACGTTTTTTCAAGTTAGTCGATGATGTAGGTGCTAATATGATTGATGAATCTTTTCTCTCGGATGTAGAAGCCAGGGATAATATCTTTCCTGAAATAGACTACCGCTACCATCAATAATTGAGTTTTTAAATGTCAGGAATCCTGGCTTTTGCGGTTTATGGAGATTCCTGCTTAGATTTTTTTTAATTTAAATATAGGGCATATGTTAGATAAAACAAGAATTCCAGTTCACATAGCGATCATCATGGATGGTAATGGCCGATGGGCGAAGCGCCATGGTCTTGCACGCATGATGGGGCATCGGCAGGGTTTAGAATCGGTCAGAAAAATTATCAGGGCGGCTCAGGATTTGAATGTGAGATTTTTAACACTCTATGCGTTTTCAAGTGAGAATTGGAAGCGATCTTCAGAAGAGGTTGAGTTTTTAATGCGCAGCTGTGAGTCGTTTATCACCGAGGAATTGCCGGAGATGATAAAAAATGATGTTCGCCTGATTCATATTGGCCTAAAAAAAGCTCTTTTGCCAAGCTTGTGTACATGTATTCAAAATGCTGAAGAACTGACAAAGAATAACAAGAAACTTTGTGTCCAGTTGGCTTTTAATTATGGATCTAGGCAGGAAATTATTGATGCTGTCAGAAAGATCGCTTCAGATGTTGTTGCATCTAAAGTTTCAATTGGCAACATTGATGAGAATTTATTAAGCAGCTATCTTTATACAAAATTTGCTCCTGATCCGGATTTGTTGATTCGCACGAGTGGTGAAATGCGCATTAGTAACTTTTTGCTTTGGCAGATCTGTTATACAGAGATCTACGTAACAAAAAAGTTTTGGCCAGAATTTAATAAAAAAGAATTTGTGCGCGCTATCGAAGATTATCAGAAGCGTAAAAGGCGTTTTGGAGGTACTGATGATTAATCGACGAATTATAACAGCTATTCTTCTGGCGATCCTTTCATTGATATCTATTTTTTATATGTGGTTGTATATTCTGGTGATTATTGCCTTAATCGTTTTAGCGCTCTATGAATTTTTTACCCTTTTAGAAAAAAAAGGGTTTCCGATGTATAAGTATTTTGGTGTTGTCTGCGGCATTGTGATACCTTTATCAATTTTTTCCCGCTTTGAACTGACAAAGGGATGGGAGTTAATATTTATCAGCTTAGGCCTGATTATCCTTTTCATTCTGCAGTTTTCCCGGCGGGATAGTACAAATGCTGTTGCGGCGATTTCAACAACGATGTTCGGCATTTTGTATATCTCGTGGTTTTTTAGCTTCATGATAAAAATCAGGCTTATGCCTTATGGGATAGCTCTTGTGGGGAGCTTACTTTTGATGACCAAGGGTGCCGATATTGGGGCTTTTTTGGTTGGTATTAAATGGGGCAAACATACGCTTATTCCCCGGATTAGTCCCAAAAAGACGATAGAGGGAACAATTGGTGGCGTGTGTTTTGGAATTTTAGGGGCGTTGGCCAGCAAATCTTTTTTGCCTTCTCTCCCGGCTTTTTCCTGGGGCAATATGTTTCTTTTGGGGCTTGTTTTAAGTGGCCTAGGTATGTTGGGAGATTTGTCTGAGTCTCTTATTAAACGTGATTGCGCGACAAAAGATTCAAGCCATATTTTTCCAGGTGTTGGAGGGGCGATGGATGTTATTGATAGTCTTTTGTTTACTGCGCCGGCTTTTTATTTTTACATGAATTTTTATACAGCTAAAGCTTTTACTTATGAGATGGGGTTTTAATAGAACGCATCTAGATGGGGAAATGTTTTTCTAAGCTGTCTTTGATGTTTGGTTTTTAGATTAACAGAGAATTGGTTATTAAAGTATTTCGCTAAAGAAAGGAACCTTTAGGCGAAAGTTTAAAGAGGGGTTCCATAGTGGCGGGTAAAAAAAATATTGTTATTTTAGGGGCGAGCGGTTCGATTGGCGAAAGCACTTTAAGTGTTATTCGTCAGCATAAAGATAGATTTCGTGTTGTAGGATTATCTGTTAATAGCAGTATTGGTAGCCTAATGCGCTATGTTGATGAATTTAAGCCTGAATATGTGGCCGTGCGCAATGAAGCGAAGGCTAAAGAGTTCAAGACGGCCGCAGGAAAAAAGGTAAAGGTCTTAGCTTCTTTAGATGGTGTTTGTCAGCTGGCTTCTCTGAAGAATGTTGATATGGTTTTAGTAGCGATTGTTGGCACAGATGCTATCCTGCCATTATTGAGTGCGATTGATGCAAAAAAAACGGTAGCTTTGGCTAACAAAGAGTCTTTGGTTGTTGCAGGTGATATTGTGATGCGTCGCGCGCGACAGAATGGGGTGCTGATTATCCCGATTGACAGCGAGCAAAGCGCAATATTTCAGTGTTTAGAAGGCTATGATCTTGGCATGGTGGAGAAGGTGTATTTAACCGCTTCTGGCGGCCCCTTAATAGATTATACTGCAGCCCAGCTGAAAAAAGTATCACGAGAAAAAGTATTGGCTCATCCGCGCTGGAAGATGGGGCAAAAGATTACTGTTGATTCAGCAACCCTCATGAACAAAGGATTGGAAGTGATTGAGGCGCAAAAACTTTTCAATCTGAGTTTGGAAAAAATAGATGTTTTAGTTCATCGTCAGGCTCTGATTCATTCTTTGGTTGAATTTGTTGATGGCTCGCTTATGGCTCAGATGGGTATTACGGATATGAGGTTGCCTATCCAGTATGCTTTAACGTATCCTGAACGCTGGGCTAATAGGCACCTGGCACTGGATCTTTTTACATGTCCGGATTTATCATTCTCAAAACCAGATAATCATAAATTTCCTTGTTTGGATCTGGCGTTTGAGGCGGCTCGCTTGGGTGGGATGGCGCCTTGTGCGCTCAATGCTGCGAATGAGGTTGCTGTTGAAGCGTTTTTATCCGGGAAGATCACTTTTGTAAACATTCCGAAAATTGTTGAAGGGGTTTTAAAAGAGGGTAATTTTTCCAAAGAAACCTCTTCTTTAGAAGAGATATTTGGAGCAGACAGATCCGCGCGCTTGAGTGCGGCTAAGCGGGTTGAATTATATCAATAGGAAAGGTTTTAAAAAATGATTATTTTTATTCTCATTTTGAGTATTTTGATTTTTGTGCACGAATTAGGGCATTTTATTGCGGCTAAGCGCCTTGGAATACGGGTCGAGAAATTTTCTTTAGGTTTCGGGCCGAAACTGATCTCCAAGAAGATCGGTGACACAGAGTATTTGTTATGTATTATTCCATTTGGAGGCTATATTAAGATGGCTGGTGATAGCATGGAGGAATGTCAAGGCGCGTCTGATGAATTTTTTTCACGCTCTCCGGGCCAGAGGGCGCGTGTTATTTTCGCGGGCCCTTTTTTTAATTATGTGTTGGCTTTTTTATGTTTATGGATGGTTTTTTTTCTTGGGTATCCGAAGCTTACGACTACAGTTGGGGAGTTAATTTCGGGGATGCCGGCACAGGTTGCCGGGTTTAAAATCGGCGATAAAATTATTGAGGTGGATGGCACAAGTGTTGAATTCTGGGATGATCTTGCCAGAAAGATTCGCGAGAAGAAGGGCCAGACGCTTAGTTTAAAGGTTGAGCGTGGTAAGGAAGAGTTTGATTTAGAGTTGACGCCTCAAATGAAGGAGGTTGAAACGATTTTGGGAAAAAAACAGGAAGTCGGTTTGATTGGCATTAAGCCTTCGGATGAGGTTATAAAAGTACGCTATGGGTTTTGGTTAGCTTTGATTAAGGCCGCGCAGAATTTATTTGAGATGACAAAGATGACTTTAACAGCGATTTTTTATATTGTTATTGGTACGATGTCTTTTAAAGAATCTGTAACAGGCCCTTTAGGGATATTTTTCATTACATCCAATGCGGTGAAGATGGGGTTTTCAGCTGTTTTGCATGTGATCGGTATTTTGAGTATGAGTCTGGCTGTTTTTAATTTGTTGCCGTTGCCGATTTTAGACGGAGGACATATCTTTTTAGCCGGCCTTGAAAAAATTAGGAAGAAACGGTTGAGTTTTAAACTGGAGAACGCCATCAATAATGTGGGCATGAGCTTTTTAATCATTCTGGCGGTTTTTATATTCTTTAACGATTTTATACGCTATGGCTATTGGGATAAAATTGTGTATCATTTCTCAGGCCATGCTGGTTCAGTGGCAGGTAAGTAGGTAAAGATGAAAAAGATCTCCAGAAGGAAAACGCGCTGTGTAAGAATTGGAAATGTCAAAATTGGTTGCGGCCAGCCGATTGCTATCCAATCCATGCTTAAAGCTAAAGCCAGGGATTTGAAGGCGGCCGTGCCTCAGATTATAAAACTTGCGGATATTGGCTGTGATATTGTACGTCTTGCTGTAGAGAATCAGTCCGATGCTTTGGCTATTGCACACATTAAGCGCCAGGTTAAAGTTCCTATTGTTGCCGATATTCACTTTGACTATCGTTTAGCTTTGACTGCGATTGATGCTGGTGTTGACAAAGTTAGATTGAATCCCGGGAATATTTATAAAACGCAGGAGATAAAAGAGGTCATTGCTGCTGCAAAAAACGCTCATATTCCTATTCGTGTTGGAGCTAATTCAGGGTCTCTGAGAATAAAGGCAAGAGATATGACCTCTGCATTGGTAAAAAGTGTATTGGATTATCTTAAGTTATTTGAAAAGCAGGGGTTTTATGATATTGTTATTTCCTTAAAGGGGTCGGATATTTTGAATACGGTGGCCGCTTATAGTAAACTGGCCGGTGTTTGTGACTATCCACTACATGTTGGGGTAACAGCAACAGGCCTTCCTTTAGATGGTGTGATTAAGTCGAGCATAGGGATTGGGGTGTTGTTATTTCAGGGGATTGGTGATACAATAAGGGTGTCTTTGTTGGGTGATCCTGCCCAGGAAGTTCTTGCCGCTCAAGTCATGCTCAATAGTTTAGGGTTGCGATCGTTTGGACCAGAGTGGATATGCTGTCCTACTTGCGGCCGCTGTGAAGTTGATTTGCCTAAAAAAGCCGCTGGTTTTGAGGGTTTATTGAAAGATTTGAGCCTCCAAGAACGTTATCATTTGCGTAATTACAAGATAGCGCTTATGGGATGTGTGGTCAATGGCCCGGGAGAGGCGAAAGAGGCAACTTTGGGTATCGCTTTTTCTAAGCATAAGGCTATTTTATTTAAGAAAGGTAAGATTATTGGCACAGTTCCTTTAGATGAGGCAGAGAAAAAGCTTTTTGTGATGTTGAAAAAGGATATTGCAGGGAGGAAAATCTAATGAGAGATATTAAAGAGAAGGTGCGTCAGCAGTTAGCCTCCGGGGATTATTTTTTTGGCAGAAAAGAAAAAGCGCCTGTTAATCATGAAAGGCTTAGGAAGGAAGTTCAGAAAGCGATTGAAAATGTTGTTGCTCTTGAACGTATTTCGCTTTCTGATGAAGAAAAAAATAAGATTGCTAATGAGTTGATGGATGAGGTTGTAGGGTTTGGTCCGTTGACGCCGCTTTTAAATGATCCCAGTGTTACAGAGATTATGGTTAATGGCCAGGATTATGTGTATATGGAAAAAGATGGCGAAATGATTTTGACGGACATTAAGTTTGAGAATCAGAGGCATCTTGCGCAGACGATAGAGAAGATCATGGCACCAACACAAAGGAGAGTTGATGAATCCTCTCCTTTTGTTGACGCGTCATTACCAGACGGTTCCCGTGTTAACATTATTTTACCACCGCTGTCTCTTTTGGGGCCGGTTATTACGATTCGTAAGTTTTTGCGTGAGATCGCTACGATGGAAGATTTGTTGAAGCGCGATACGTTAACACAGCATATGTCCGATTTTTTGATAGCTGCTGTAAAAGCTAAATTAAATATTATTTTTGCCGGAGCTACGGGTGTTGGCAAAACGACAACTTTAAATGTTATTTCTAGTTATATTTCTGGTCACGAGCGCATTATTACGATAGAAGATACCTCTGAATTGCGGCTTAAACAAAGGCATGTTGTGCCCTTGGAAACCAGGCCACCAAATGTGGAAGGCAAGGGTGAGATACCGATTAAAGAGCTATTCAAAAATTCTTTGCGCATGAGGCCTGATAGGATTATATTAGGAGAGATTAGGGGAGGCGAAGCTCTTGAGATGTTGCAGGCTATTAGCAGCGGCCATGCAGGTTCTTTAGCTGTTTTACATGCCAGTTCTCCGGAGGATGTGATTTCGCGCATAGAAACAATGATTATTACATCAAATTCCGCGATTCCTTTATGGGCTATTCGGCGTCAGATCGCTAACGCGATTGATTTAATTGTTATGCAGGAACAGCTTTGTGACGGCAAGCGAAAGATAACGCATATTTCCGAAGTTGTTGGCATGGAAAATGATGAAGTCGCCCTAAGAGATTTGTTTTCTTATGAGATTACGGGAATTTCTGAGAATGATCAAAGTGTGATGGGCAGATGGAAAACAGGGGGAGTAGTACCGGATTTTTATTCTCGTTTTAAACTAAGAGGCATTAATTTGCCGTCAGAAATTTTTCAAGCTACTGAGTAGGATATAGGAGCGGCAAAATTTTTGTTATCGAGGGCTTGGAGAATTAACCAGGGTGTTGTATGTTTTGGACAAAATCATTTATTTCTACTTTAAAAGAAGCGCCTGAGAGCGCTGAAAGCATAAGCCATAAGTTGATGCTGCGAACGAACATGGTTCGCATGTTGGTGGCCGGGGTTTATTCTTATTTACCGTATGGTTTCAGGGTTCTTTCAAAGATTGAAAATATTATTCGTCAGGAGATGGATGCTTGTGGAGCACAGGAGCTCTTGTTGCCGGGTTTGCAGCCTCTTGAGTTATGGCAGAAGACCGGCAGAGATGAACTGATGGGCGAAACGATGTTTCGCTTTTCTGATCGTAAATCCAGAAAATTATGCTTAGGGCCTACGCATGAAGAGGTGATTACGGAATTGGCGGCGAACTTTGTAAAATCTTACAGAGATTTACCTTTTGTTTTATATCAGATACAGACTAAATACCGTGATGAAATGAGGCCAAGGTTCGGAATAGTGCGTAGCTGCGAATTTATTATGAAAGATGCCTATAGTTTTGACCGTGATCAGAAAGGTTTAAATGAGATTTATGAAAAGATGCGGCATGCTTATGAAAATATTTTTAAGCGCTGTGGGCTCTCGTTTATTTGCATGAAAGCCGATTCCGGTGTCATTGGCGGGGATGTTTCTCATGAATTTATGGTGCCGGCTGAAAGTGGCGAAGACGTTTTGTATAAGTGCTCTACCTGCGGTGAAGTAAAAAGTGCTTTGGATGCAAAAGTTGATAATTGCCCTCATTGTCAGCAGGATATGCAGAAAATCACAGCATTAGAAGTAGGGCATATTTTTCAGTTAGGACAGAAGTATTCCCAGGTTTTGGGTGTAAAATTTTTAGATGAAAATGGAAATAGCAATGTTGTTCAGATGGGCTGTTATGGCATTGGCGTTAGTCGTCTTATAAGCGCGATTATTGAACAAAATCATGATGCCAATGGTATTATTTGGCCTCTGGAGGTTTCTCCCTTTGACGTTGTTATTATTCCGGTGAATATCTCTGAGTCACAGATATGGGAGAAATCCAAGGAAATCTATCACCTCTTTAAGGAAGCTGGGCTGAGCGTCTTTTTAGATGACAGGGATGAGCGCGCGGGTGTAAAATTTAAAGATGCGGATTTGTTGGGAATCCCTCTGCGTATCACTTTAGGCCGTAAGTGGTTGCAAGAGAAAAAGATTGAATTAAAACGTAGAAATGCCATTGATTCCAAAGATATAGATGCTCAGGATTTGTTAGAAGAAGCTTGTAAGAGTTTGGGTAGGATATTTAGTAGGGCGTTATAGAGTTATCGGGTTTGCGGATTTGTTTACGGGTTAAACCTGCAAATGCGGATGCTCGCCAACCTGCTAATACATTAAGGGAGAGTACAATGGACAAGCTTGATAAGATTCAACAGGTTAAAGAAGAGGTGCGATCAAAGATTATGGCCCGTGTTAAAAAAAGTTCGTTGGGCGATAAGGCTGATGAAGAACTTGTTCGCAGACAGATTGAATTGGCGCTTGATGGTGTTGTTCATTCTAAGATGGAAGGCCATATTGATGATGGCTTGAGGCGTTTTATTACAGAAGAAATTATCAATGAAATTTTCGGCCTTGGTCCAATTGATCGCTTGATAAAAGATCCAGGCGTCTGGGAAATTATGGTTAATGGCCCAAAGGAAGTTTTTGTTGAGAGAGAAGGAAAGTTACAAAAAACGGATGTTATATTTGATGATGAAGCACAGTTGTATTTCTATATAGAGAGGATTTTGTCTCCTACGGGTCGGCGTGCGACGGAATTCGAGCCATATGTTGATGCGCGGCTTCCGGATGGTTCACGGTTAAATATTGTGCGTGCTCCTGTTGCGCCATATGGGCCGGCTTTGACAATAAGGAAAACGCATCATAAGGTTTTAGGGGTTCAGGATCTTATTGCACGTGGCACGATAACCGAAAAGATTGCCCGTTTTCTAAAAAGTTGCGTAAAGAACCATTTGAATATTGTTATGGTTGGCGGGCCGGGTTCCGGAAAGACTACTATTTTAAATGTATTGGCTTCTTATATTCCTGATCTGGAGCGCGTGATTACCATCGAGGATACATTAGAGTTGCGCATGGAGAATAAACATCGCGTGGCTCTTGAGACAAGGCCGCCTAATATTGAAGGAAAAGGTGAGATTACAATCAGAGATCTTGTTCGCAATGCTTTGCATATGCGGCCGGATAGAGTTATTATTGGTGAAGTTAGAGGTGAAGAAGCCCTGGATATGTTGCAGTGCATGAATATTGGCAGGGTCGGTTCTATGACAACGTTACATGCCAACACAGCCCTGGATGCGTTATTAAGGCTTGAAACGATGGCTATGATGGGAAGCTTAAATGTTTCTCCGGAATTAATAAAACGTCAGATTATTTCTGCGATTGACCTGGTTGTTTTAGTTGATAGATTCTCAGATGGTTCGCGTAAAGCCATCTCTGTTTCTGAGGTCATGAAGGAAAATGCGCAAGAGTACACGTTAAAAGATATTTATGCTTTAGAAAGAAGGCAGGAAGGCGATAATTTCTTGTTTGAAATAAAATCAACTGGACATGTACCTCTCTTTTTAAAAAAATTCAGAGAATTGGATTTTGATCCGGAAGTTTTTTTTAAGGCTTGAGGATATATTGGTGTTTAAGAAGACTAAGAAGAGGATTGTGTAAATAGATGGATCGCTCAGAAGTTGTTTTAAAATTAAAACCCTTATTTGTTTCTTTTTTGGAGCAAAAAGGTTTTGTGCTTGTTGATATGAGGCTATTTAAAGATCATCATGGGCGTCTGATTTTTGAAGTATTGGCTGATAGGACAGAAGGTGGTATAACAATTGACGAATGCGCCGGTCTTGGCAGGGATCTGGCAGAAGTCATAGAGCAGTCTGGTTATTTAACAGATGATTATATGCTGGATGTTTCTTCTCCGGGAATAGATAGGCCATTGGTAGTGTATTCGGATTTTTTGCGTGTGAAAGGAAGAGAGGTGAACGTGTTTTTGAAAGAAGCGGTATCCGGCAGGGTTGAACACAGAGGTATTGTTGAATCTGTCGATATAGATAAAGTAGTTATAAAAACAATGAAAAAAAAAGAGATAAAAACAATAGAGATACCTTTAAATAAGGTAAATAAAGCAAAGCAGGTGATTTTATGAGTGGTGAATTGTTGGCAATTTTAGATCATATTGAAAGAGAAAGAGGCATCAAAAAAGAAGTGCTGATTGCGGCTGTAGAATCGGCCATGGTGAGTGCGGTTAAAAAGGCTTTAAGCATTAAGACAAATGAAAATATCCATGTTACCATAAGTAAGGAAGATGGCAGCATTAAGGCTTTTTTAAATGACGAAGAGGTAAAGTCCGTTGATTTTGGGCGGATTGCGGCTCAGACGGCTAAGCAGGTGATTATTCAGAAAATTCGTGAGGCTGAAAAGGATGTTATTTTTCATGAATTCAGCGCGAAAATTGGAGATATTGCCAGTGGTACGGTTTACCGTTTTGATAAGGGAAATATTGTCATTGACCTCCTTGGAAAAACAGAAGCGCTTATGCCAAAGAGGGAGCAGTCTCCTCGAGATGATTTTAGGCAAGGGCAGAGGATACGGGCTTATGTTTTAGAAGTACGTCGTGATGTTAAAGGGCCACAGATTATCCTTTCCAGGACAAGCCCTTTGTTTGTAAAAAAATTATTTGAGTTGGAAGTGCCTGAAATCTATGAGGGTATTGTGGAGGTTAAATCTATTTCTCGTGAAGCTGGGGAGCGTACTAAAATCGCTGTTTGGTCAAAAGATGAAAAGGTTGATTGTGTGGGCGCTTGTGTTGGGATGCGTGGCTCGCGAGTGAAAGATATTGTGACAGAGCTACAAGGGGAAAAGATCGATATTATCCGTTGGAGCGATGATTTAAAAGAGTATATTGCTGCCTCTCTTTCTCCGGCTAAGATTACCGAGATTAGGCTGGATAAGAGCGCAAAAAGAGCTCAGATTATTGTTCCAGATGATCAGCTTTCTTTATCTATTGGCAAACATGGGCAGAATGTTCGTTTGGCATCTCGTCTGATTGGATGGGATCTGGATATTCGTACCAGAGAAGAGATTGTGCAGGAAAAAGAAGAAGCTAAAAAAGCAAAAGCCGAAATGATGCTTGATGGTATTGGTGGAAAAGCCCTTGATGCTCTTATGGATGCTGGCTTTGATACCTTAGAAAAGATAAAAGACGCGACCGTTGAGCAGTTGACTCAAGTGAAGGGCATAGGTGCTAAAAAAGCTGAAAAGATTATTTTAGCTGCCCAAGAAAGGTTGTCCAAGTAAAATGAGAGTTTATGAACTAGCGAAAGAATTGGGAATAACAAGCAAGGATCTGCTTGTAAGGCTACGAGAACGTAAGATTGAAGCTAAGAATCATATGGCCAGCCTTGACGAAGATGTTGTCAAACTATTTGAAGAAGAGAAGGCGGCTCGGACGGGCCAACCCGTCTCTATCTTCAAGAAGGTAGATACTGTTAAATCGCAGACGAAAGAGAAAAAGATTGTTGATAAAAAAGAAGAATCTCCGCTGCCTTCACAAACCCAAGAAGGTGTTCTTGCAGAGGAAGAGCCTGTAGAAAAACAGGAAGAGCAAGAGTCTTCGCAAGTTGCGCAAGAGGTTAATGCACAGGAAGGTTTAAAGCCTTTGGAATTTGCGGTTCCAATTACTATTAAGGATTTGGCGCAACAGTTGCAAATTAAGTCCAGCGATTTGATCAAATATTTAATGCTTAAATTTAAACTTTTTGTGAATATTAACAAAAGCTTAGGCGAAGAAATTATAACTGAGATTTTACGCGATTATGGTTATTTTCTGATAAAGCCCCCGAGCTTGGAAGAAAAAGTGTTAAAATCACACGAAAGTCAAAGTGGCGCAAAATTAAAATCACGAAATCCCATTGTGACATTTATGGGGCATGTTGATCACGGCAAGACATCTCTATTGGATTATATTCGGCGTTCTCGTGTGACAGAGTCTGAACATGGAGGCATTACTCAACACATTGGCGCTTACGAGGTAAAATTACCTAAAGGTAACATTACTTTTTTAGATACACCTGGCCATGAAGCCTTTACGGCCATGAGAGCTCGTGGTGCGAATGTAACGGATATTGTTGTTTTGGTAGTTGCTGCTGATGATGGCGTGATGCCTCAGACGATAGAGGCTTATGATCACGCAAAGGCTGCAGGTGTTCCGGTCATTGTTGCTATTAATAAGATTGATAAGCCGAACGTAGAACTGGATAAATTGAAACGCCAGCTTAATGAATTAGGGTTAACGTCAGAAGATTGGGGAGGTAAGACGATTACGGTTGGCGTATCTGCTAAAACAGGACAGGGTGTTGATGAACTGTTGGAAATGATCTTGTTGGAAGCCGATATGTTGGAGCTCAAAGGTGCGTATGAGCAGTTGGCTTGTGGTGTGATAGTTGAAGCAAAATTGAGCAAGGGCAGAGGGCCTGTTGCGACGGTTTTGGTGCAGAATGGGATTCTTAAGGTTGGCGATTTTGTTATTGTAGGGTATCAGAGTGGCCGTGTAAAGGCGATGGCTAATGATTTTCGTCAGCTCATTAAGGAAGCTGGGCCTTCAACACCGGCTGAGATCACCGGTTTGTCGGGTGTTCCGGGAGCTGGTGAGAAATTTTTTGTTGTAGATGATGAAAAAATAGCCAAGGAAATTGTGGCGCGTAAACAAGAAGAGATGAGAAGGCAGCGTTTGGAGCCTAGTAATAAGAAGTCATATTTGCACTTGGAAGATTTGTATCAGCGAATCAAGGAAGGTGGCGTTAAAGAGCTCAATATTATTTTGAAAGCGGACGTGCAGGGTTCTTTAGGGGCTATTGAAGATTCTCTGTTAAAGATTGGTACAAGTGAAGTCAAGATTAACGTAATGCACAAAGGTGTTGGCTTGATTAATACTTCAGACGTTGTTTTGGCGACGGCTTCTAACGCCATTATTATAGGTTTTCATGTTGAGCCGGATCTTTTGGCTAAAGAAATGGCGCAGAAGGAAGACATCGACATCAGGACGTATCGTGTTATTTATGAGATTGTTAATGATATGAGAGCAGCGCTTGAGGGGATGTTGGCACCGAAAATCAAAAAAGTTTTCATAGGTAGAGCTGAAGTTAAGAAAGTTTTTAAGCTCACAAAATATGGTATTGTAGCTGGTTCTATTGTCAGAAAAGGAAAAATTCTGAGAGGGGCAACGGCTATGCTTATTAGAAATGGCCAAGTGGTCCATGAAGGTAAGATGGCTGCTTTGAAGAGGTTTAAAGATGATGTTAAGGAAGTTGCTGAAGGGTTTGAGTGCGGGATCTCTTTAGAGAATTTTGAAGATATTAAAGAAGGCGATTTTATAGATTGTTTCAGTATCCAGCATATTGCTAGAAAACTGTAAATTTGGCATAAACATATTAAACCCAAATTTCGAAACACGAAATACGAAACAAATTCGAAATTCAAAAAGATCATCATGTTTTAAACGAATTGTTTTTTTGTTTTTGTTGTTTGAATTTAGGTCATTATAAAATTATTTCGTGCTTCGATATTTGTATTTCGGATTTGAATTGTATTTTAGGAAAAGTGTTCTTGTGATTTGATAAGAAGATTTGGGGGTTTGATTGAAAAAGGTATTATTAAGTGGAATGCGTCCTACAGGAAAGCTTCATTTAGGGCATCTTGTTGGTGCTTTGCATAATTGGGTTAATCTGCAGGAAGAGTATGAGTGTTATTTCATGATCGCTGATTGGCACGCGCTCATGAGCGAATATGAAGATCCTGCCAAAATAAGAGATTATATTTATGAAAACCTTTTAGATTGGCTGGCTGTAGGACTTGATCCTCAGAAATGTACTATTTTTGTTCAATCCCATGTTCCGGAACATCTGGAGCTTTATATGAGTTTTTCAACGTTGACGCCTTTGGGTTGGCTGGAAAGATGCCCGACATACAAAGAGCAGATGCGGGAACTCAAAGATCGTCATCTTGCGACATATGCTTTTCTAGGGTATCCTGTTTTACAGGCTGCCGATATTTGTTTATATAATTCTGCCGTTGTACCGGTTGGAGAAGATCAGCTGCCTCATTTGGAATTGACGCGTGAAATTGTCAGAAAGTTTAATGGGATGTATGCTGAAGTATTTGTGGAACCGAAGCCTCTTTTGACACAAATGCCGAGACTGCTAGGATTAGATGGCCGTAAAATGAGTAAGAGCTATGATAATTTTATCGCCTTGTCTGATTCAAGAGAGGTGATTGCTAAAAAAGTTCAGACAATGTTTACGGATCCCAAGAGAATTAAAAAAACTGACGTTGGCCATCCGGATCATTGTAATGTGTGTCAGTATTTTGGTGTGTTTGCGCCTGCGATGGTTGATGAGGTAAAAACCTGGTGTTGTCAGGCGCAGAAGGGTTGTACGGAATGCAAGAAAATATTGGCAGAACAATTAGGGGATTATCTTGTGCCTTTGCAGCAGAAACGCGCAAAATTGGCGCTTGATCGCGCAAGATTGAATCAGATTTTAGAAACTGGCCGGCGAAAAGCGCAGGAAAAGGCGCACTCCACAATAGAAAAAGTCCGAAACCACGTAGGATTTTTATCATGTCCTATAAAATAAAACTTGAAATTTTTGAAGGTCCTTTTGATCTCCTTCTTTATTTAATTAAAAAAGATGAAATCAATATTTATGATATTCCCATCGCGACAATTTTAGAACAGTATTTGAGTTATTTGGAATTAATGCGCCTTCTTGATTTGAATGTCGCGGGTGAATTTATTGTTATGGCGGCAACATTGATGCAGATCAAGTCTAAAATGCTCTTGCCTCAAGAAGTGAATCTTGACGAAGAGATTCCTGATGAAGAAAAGGATCCGCGCGTAGAATTGGTAAAGCGCTTATTGGAATATCGGCAATTTAAAGAAGCAGCAGAGCAGTTGAGATTTAAGGAGCGGGCCAGGCAGGATCTTTTTAAGAGGCCAGTTGTTTCTAAGGACGAAGAAACGGGAGAGTCTTTTTTTGAGGCTAATCTTTTTGATCTTATAAGCGCGTTTTCTAAGGCGCTTAAGGATGTGCCAAAAGAGCTGATTTATGAAGTTATAAAAGATGAGTTTACGGTTGAAGGTAAAGTGAGTGATCTAAAGCAGCTTTTCAGAGATCGTAGCCATGTTTCTTTGACGAGTTTGTTTCAGCAGGCCAAGAGCAAATTGGAAGCGATAGCGACTTTTTTGGCGGTATTGGAATTGATTAGGCTCAAAGAGGTTATAGTGGCTCAAAAAAGTTTATTTGGTGAAATAGAAGTTTTGAGGAATGAGTCAGGAGTGGCACCTTTAGATCATTCACAGCTTGGTGTGTCTGAAACAATGGATTAGCCTGCCGATAAGCCTTGCCTTAGCTTAGCTGCTAAAAGCAGGGTACAGTCATGAGCGTGTTATATGGAAAAAAATTTTATTCCTTTTGAAGATAAAAATCCCCTAAAAAATCGTTTATTAGAAAATAGCGAGAGCGATGATGATGTTGTTCTGAATATCTCATTGCGTCCGACAACCCTTGATGATTTTGTTGGGCAAGAAGACCTTGTTGATAATTTAAGGGTTTCTCTGATGGCTGCTAAACAACGAGAGGAGCCTTTAGAGCACGTGCTGCTGTGTGGGCCGCCAGGTTTGGGGAAGACATGCCTTTCTTGTATTATCGCTCATGAGATGGGTGTGAAAATTACTTCAACATCTGGGCCGGCTATTGAGCGAGCGGGTGATTTAATAGGGATTTTAACAAACTTAGAGGAAGGGGATGTTCTCTTTATTGATGAAATTCATCGTCTTTCTAAGGTTGTTGAGGAATTTCTTTATCCGGCCATGGAAAATGGACAGATTGATTTTGTTATTGATAAAGGGCCTTATGCGCGAACGATTAAATTTAATTTAAAACGTTTTACTCTTGTGGGTGCGACAACGCGAAGTGGTTTAATTGGTTCGCCTTTGCGCTCCAGATTTGGTATATTGCATCATTTTGATTTTTATCATGATGAAGACTTAAGTAAGATTATTAATCGTTCTGCTGCATTGCTGGGTATCAATATTGATGATTCCGGATCTTCAGAAATTGCTCGTCGTTCACGTGGTACACCTCGTATAGCCAATAGGTTGCTTCGCCGCGTGAGAGATTATGCTCAGGTGAAAGCGAACAACGAGATTACAAAAGAAATTGCCGAAAGAGCGCTAAAAGCTTTAAAAATTGATGCGCATGGTTTAGATGGGATTGATCGTAAGGTTTTAGAAACAATCATATCGACATATAATGGTGGGCCGGTTGGTATTGAAACATTATCAGCCACGCTTAATGAAGAACCGGATACCATCGTGGACACGATTGAGCCGTATCTTTTAAAAAAAGGTTTGTTAAAGAGGACGCCACGTGGTCGGGAAGTAACATCATTGGCCTACCAACATTTCGGGATTCAAAAATAATGTTAGCGAGTTTATGGGTTAGTGAGTAATCGGGCTGAATACATTAACGCGTTTAGTCGGCGACTCGTTAACCCGTTAACAATTTACTTATGAATGTTTTATTGCATATCTGTTGTGGTCCTTGCGCTATATATCCCGTTGAGGTATTGAGGCAGGCGGGTTACGATGTAGAGGGGTTTTTCTATAATCCTAACATACATCCTTATTCTGAATATCTGAGGAGAAAAGAGGCGCTTGAGAAGGTATCCGAATATTTAAAGCTCCATGTTTACTATCATGATTATGATTTTGAGTATTTTTTGAATAAGATGCTTGCTTGTCAGACGCGGTCATCCGCGCATTGTTTTTGTTGGAATAGGCGGCTTGAAGAGACGGCGAAATATGCTTTAAAGCAGGGCCTTAAGAACTATACGACAACGCTTCTTGTCAGCCCTTATCAGGATGTTGCCTTGATTCGGGATTTAGGCCAGAAGGCTGGCATCCAGGAGGGCGTGAATTTTTTATCCATGGATTTTAGACAAGGTTTTGCTCATTCACATAAAGTTTCTAAGGAATTGGGTATTTATCACCAAAATTATTGTGGTTGTCTTATTTCTGAGAAAGAAGCGATTTTGCAGAGAAAAGCAAAGAAGCAAAAACTACAGAAGAATACACAAGACTTTATGAAGAGGTGACAGATGATGGTTAAGACGAAAATTATTGCAACGGTAGGGCCGTCCAGTAGTTCTTTGCCTGTTTTGAGGAGAATGATGCGCTCAGGCCTAGATGTGGTAAGGCTCAATTTTTCTCATGGCACCTATCAGGAGTGTGTTCAGCGTATCAAGATGATTCGCGGCTTGAACAAAACCTATAAACGACATATGAGGGTATTGTGTGATTTAGAAGGGCATCGTATTAGAATAGGCGCTTTAGAAAAAGGCCAGCCCATCGCACTGCGCAAGGGACAAATTTTATATTTGGCTCAAGGTGACTTTTTAGGGAGCGCTACAAAAGTACCTTTTGACTATAAAGGCCCTTTAAAGGTTATCAAAAAAGGCCAGGCAATTTACATAGACGACGGAAATATATTTTTGATAGTAGAACAGGTTTTGCGCAATATTTTGAAAACAAAAGTAATGGTCGCCGGGCTTTTAAAGCCTCGCAAAGGCGTTAATATGCCGGGGGCTCGCTTGGAATTTGGCCCGATATCTTCCAAAGATAAAGCTGATATTGAATTCAGCATTAAGCAAAAAGCTGATTTTATCGCGCAGTCCTTTGTGAGGACCGATAAAGATGTTCATGTCGTTAGAGACAAGATAGGCGCAAAATTGCCGGGATGCAAAATTATCGCGAAAATTGAGAATCGGGACGGGATCAGAAATATTGATAGTATTATTGATGCTTCAGACGGCATTATGGTCGCTCGTGGAGATATGGGTGTTTCCATTCCTTTTTATGAAGTTCCTATTGTCCAGAAGATGATTATTGCAAAATGTAATGCTAAGAAAAAATTTGTAATTACGGCAACGCAGATGCTTGAACATATGGTGGATAACAGGATTCCGACCAGAGCTGAAGCCGCGGATGTGGCAAATGCCGTTTTAGACGGGACAGATTATGTTATGCTTTCAGCTGAAACAGCTTCGGGGGCTTATCCGGTTGAGGCGCTTGACGCGATGAATAAGATTATTAAGTTTACGGAGCAGGCAAAAATCAGAAAGGCTTGCGATGTCTAAGGCGCTTGTGATCGCCGGTTTAATTTTGATTCTCGCAGGATTATCTTGGGGATTGCTTGTGAAGCTGCCTTTGTTTCGTTTGCCGGGGGATATTATGATAGAAAAGAAAAATTTCACTTTCATGTTCCCCATAACGACAATGATTTTGTTGAGTGTTGTGCTTTCTTTGATAGCTTGGTTTTTTTCACGGCGTTCATAATGTGACTATTATTTTATTTCTTTAGGCAATCATGAAAAAAATCCTTATTTGTTTTATAGTCCTTTTTAACTTCCTTGCTCCGCAGGTATCCGGTGCGAAGGAGCCGTTAGATGTTCGCGTAGTTCTTTTAAAAGATGCGAAAGAGGTTCTGATTTCTGTGACGGGGCCTGTTCAGATTTTTGAAGGCAGTAGCAAGAGGTTGCTGTACAGTAATAAAAAGGGCTTGTCACGTTCGAAAATTGTTTTAGGAGAGAGTGGTTGTTTTAGGATTGGGCAGTTGGCTTTTAAAGCCGATAGCATTCGTTTTACGGCAACACAGAAAGCAGCTATTTCGGTCAACAAACGTTCTTATCGCGGGACAATTCTTTTGTGTAAAAGTGAACAGGCGGGTTTTCTCGTTATTAATATTTTGGATGTGGAATCTTATGTTCGCGGGGTTTTGAATCAGGAAATATCACATAAGTGGCCGTTAGAAGCACTTAAGGCTCAGGCTGTGGCCGCGCGCACATACGCGCTTTATCAGAGGCAGGTCAGTTCTGCAAAAAAGTATGATGTGACGGCAGATACATCTTCTCAGATGTATGGAGGTTATTTGTCTGAAAGGCGCAAGACAAATAGGGCCATTAATACGACTTATGGGGAAGTTTTAACGTATCAGGATCGTATTTTTGAAACTTTTTTTTGTGCTACGTGTGGTGGAGTGACGGAGGATGCGGGTCAACTTTGGAATGTGAATGTGGTTCCTCTGCGAGGCCAACGTGTTTGTCCTTTTTGTTGTGACTCGCCTCATTTTCAATGGAATTTTAAGTCGGATTTAATGAGCATTGAGAAAAAGTTAGCCGGCTATTCAAAAGATAAAAAAGATTTGATGGATATCGCCGTTTTTGAGCGTAATAAAACAGGCAGGGTGCAATTCCTAGAGCTTGTTTATAAAAGAGGCGGTTCGTTGAAAATAAGCGCAAAGGATTTTAGGGCGCTTATGGACTCTAACAGCATACGAAGTACAAATTTCTTTATTGAGCGCAAAGATGATGACGTTGTGTTCCAGGGTAAAGGGTGGGGGCATGGTGTTGGTTTGTGTCAACATGGAGCTCTAGGAATGGCAAAAAAAGGTTATAGTTATAGACAGATTTTAGAGTTTTACTATCCTGGTGCCAAAGTTATGAAAATTTATTAGTTTTTGGTTTGCATTAATCGGATTTATATTATGTTAAAACTATCGGATTTTGATTATTATTTGCCTGAAAGCGCTATTGCGCAGTTTCCGGCAAAAAAAAGGGATGCTTGTCGTCTTTTGATGTTGGACCGCCGCAACCAGAGCTTGAAGCACGGCAAATTTTCCGATCTGATGCCGATCTTAAAGGAAAATGACCTGCTTGTTTTTAATAATACAAAAGTTGTTCCAGCCAGATTATTTGGGAGGAGGCATACAGGAGGAAAGGTCGAACTTTTACTTTTGGATGCTTTGAAAAAAGATCGTTATCGGGCGCTTATTAAACCGTTAGGGCGTTTAAAGACGGGCGAAGAGATACTTTTTAAGGGGGGCTATTCCTGCAGGCTCATAGACCCGATAGAGAAAATTGTTGAATTTAAGGCGGGTCAGGCTAAACGGATTTTGGATCGTTTCGGTGTTTTGCCTTTACCTCCTTATATAAAACGGGAATTTATGAGTTCTGATCGCAAGCGTTATCAGACGGTATTTGCTAAAAAAGAAGGGGCTGTTGCTGCTCCAACGGCAGGGTTGCATTTTACGAAATCATCGTTGGCAAAGTTGAAAACGAAGAAGGTCCACATAGGGTTTTTGACATTGCATGTTAATTATGCTACCTTTTCTCCTGTGCGCGTAGATGACATTACGCAACACAAGATGCATCAAGAGTATTTTGAAATTCCAGCTGCGACTGTTCGTTTGATTCGTCAGGCAAAAAAACAAGGTGGCAGGGTTTTTGCGGTGGGTACGACTGTTTGTAAGGCATTGGAGGACAGCGCTTCGCTGTTGTTTCAGGATGGCCGTGCTGGTGCTATAAAAAAGAATAGCCGTTTGTTTATTTATCCGCCTTTTTCTTTTAAAGTGACCGATGCGCTGATAACCAACTTTCATTTGCCGGCTACAACTCTGTTGATGTTGGTGTCGGCATTTGCCGGGCGCGATTTTATACTGAACGCTTATCATGAAGCTGTTCAGCAGCAATACCGTTTTTTTAGCTATGGTGATGCGATGGTGATACTGTAAAAGTGTTTTTGGTGCATGGTTCTAGCAAGGAGATAAAAAAGCATGAATAAAAAATTCTTTTCTATGGTTTTGGTTTTGGCTTGTGTGGCAGCGGGCATATATTTTCGGTTTTATGCTGTTTCTCTTCCTGTTTTAGGGCTTGTCGCGCAGCAGGAGATTTTTGAAGAAGAATCTAAGGCTATTGAAAAGATGGTTGAAGACAAGTACCAAGATATGTCTGTTTTAGCGCGTAATAAGTTGGCTCAGCGAGTGATAAAAGAGAATTTTAGCGGAAATAATCCTGAACTGGATATGAAAGTTAATCATCGCGCTAGCGAATTAAAGGAACGTTTTCAGGATGAGCAAGGCTATGTTTATCTTAACGGCATTGATTCTTATTATTGGCTGAGGTTGCTTGAAAATCTTATTACGAAAGGCCACATAGGCGATAGGGTTGTTGATGGCATTGAATATGACGATTTGATTGGTGCGCCCATAGATGGTGTGACCAATAAAAATATGCATATCTGGCTTGGTTTTATATTCTATAAGGCAGCTTCTTTTTTTCAGCCAAATGTGCCTTTAACGAGCGTATTATTTTATGTCCCTGTTTTTTTGTCGGTTATTATCGGCGTGTTTAGCTTTTTTGTTGCCCGGCGGCTTGGAGCGGATGAGCTTGGAGCTTTTTTTGCCTGCGCTGCTATTAATTTATCGCCCTTCTTTCTGGAACGCAGCATCGGAGAATGGTTTGACACAGACATATATAATGTGTTGTTTCCTTTGTTGGTTTTCGGAACGTTCCTTTTTTGTTTTAAAAATAGAAATATCCTTGCGCGCATATTTTTTTCTAGCTTGAGTGGTTTATTTCTAGCCTGTTATGCCTCGACATGGAAGGGCTGGTGGTTTATTTTTGATATTATGCTTTTTTCTTATCTGATTTATATTCTGAATTTGAAGCTGGCATCGGCAGATGAGGATCAGTCGAGTTGTCCAGTCCATAGGGCAGAGGGCACAAGAGATCATTTATTTCTTATCTCTTTCTTCTTTTTTGTATCCAGTCTTTTCGTTATCTGGCTAAATGGCTTTGGTGTCTGGAAAGATTTTATTTTAGAACCGTTACATCTTTGGAATATTTTAAAAGTCACAGCTGTGGCAATGTGGCCAAATGTGTACCGTACTGTCGCAGAATTGAAAGGCGTGAATTCTTTTGAGTTGATGACGATTTTAGGAGGGGCTTCTATTTTTTTTACAGCTCTGATTGGGTTGATCTATTTATTTCTGTTTAAGAAAGCCGGCCGGGATGAACAATATGGGATGGGTATTTTAACTATTATTTTTTGGATTATTGCTATTTTTTGTGCGACGTTACAGGCTTTCCGTTTCGCGCTTCTTCTGGTTGTTCCGCTTGGTTTGGCGTTTGGTCTCAGTTTTACTGTTATCTATAAACTGGTTGAAGAAAAAGTGAAAAAAATTTCCCGACGATGGATTGCTTTATTATTACGCTTTTCTGTTGTTGCTGTTTTTAGCGGTCATCTGTTTTTTAATATAGCAGATATCAACACCAGGCTTGTGCCTTTATTGCCTCAAATGACAGATGAGTGGTATGGTGTTTTATCAAAAATTAAAAATGAAACACCAGACAACGCGATTATTAACTCCTGGTGGGATTATGGCCATTGGTTTAAGGCATTAGCTGTCAGGAGGGTTCTTTTTGATGGGATGACCCAGAATACGCCTTATGCTTATTGGATGGCGCAAGTGCTTTTGTCAGATAGTGAAGACAGAGCGGTTGGTATTTTGAGGATGATTAATGCGAATGATAATAAGGCGGTTGATTTCCTGGAAAAACAGGAGGGCATCGACTTGGTTAAGGCTGTCGCTTATATCCAAGAGGCCTGTGTGAAAAAAGATGCTAAAAATGCGAGTGATTATTTATTGAAGGAGGGTTTGTCGGCTCAAGTTGCACAAGAAGTGGCTTCGTTGTTATTCCCTCAAAAGTTACCGCCGGTTTATTTTATTGTTTCTCATGACATGGTGGCTAAAGTAGGTGCTATAACGTATATAGGAAATTGGGATTTTCAGAAGGTTGATATGTGGTTTAAGTCTCAGGAATTGCCAAAAGAGGATTTTCTGTCTTATGCGATAACGCAATATGGTTTGTCTCCTGCACAAGCGCAGGAGATTGATTTAGAGATCTCTCTGTTGGGTGAAGACGAGACGATGGGATGGTTTTCAAAAGTGTTGCAGCATACATCGCCGTTGAGTAAATTAAAAAAGAAAGATGGCAATCTGCTCTTTTTTGAAAATGGCCTGTCTGTGGATTTAGGTAATCATCATTGCTATGTTTCTAGCGAGTTTCAGGAGAAAGCAGGCACGCCCAAAAGTCTTTTTTATATGCAAGATGATAAGTTGATGGAAGCATCACAGGATGGTTCAGACAAGGCCTTTGGCGCGCTTTTGGTGTCCAAAGGGGAATCCGATGAGAGTATGTTAATGGACCCTTCCTTTATTCGAAGCATGTTGACGAGGTTGTATTTTTTTAAAGGCAGGGGCCTGAAGCATTTTAAGCTTTTTGCCGAAGCCGAAGATAAAGATGGTAACGCGATCTATTGTTATAAAATAGAATGGCCGCAGGATGAAATACAAAAAGAAAAAATTAGAGGTAAGAAATGAAATTGGATTTTAAGTTGATTAATAAAGATGTGTCAACGCGCGCACGCCTGGGTCAATTAACGCTTGAGCGAGGTATTATCGAAACGCCTATTTTTATGCCGGTGGGGACTCAGGCTAGTGTAAAGTCTGTTTCACCGAAAGAATTGGACGAGGCGGGGGCACAGATTATTTTGAGCAACGCTTATCATCTTTATTTAAGGCCTGGGCTGGATATTATTTCACAATGTGGCGGTTTGCATAAGTTTATGAACTGGAATAAGCCTATTCTGACGGATAGTGGCGGTTATCAGATATTCAGCCTCGCTTTGTTAAGAAAAATCAAAGATGAGGGATTGGATTTTCAGTCCCATTTGGATGGTTCGAGGCATTTTTTAAGGCCTGAGGATGTTGTCCAGATACAGCGTGTTTTAGGCTCTGACATCATGATGCCCTTAGATGAGTGTGTGCATTATCCTGTTTCTCGTCAAGAGGCACAAAACGCTCTTGTTCGTACAACTCTTTGGGCATTACGCTCAAAGAAAGAATGGGAAAAAAATAAAAAAGGTGTTTTATTTGGTATCGCCCAAGGTTCAACTTATGAAGATTTGCGAAAAAGGTCAATTCATGAGCTTGTGGATATCGGTTTTGGCGGGTATGCCATTGGAGGATTAAGTGTTGGCGAACCCCAGGATTTAATGTATAATACCCTGAATTCTGTTGTGGATGATCTACCAAGCGATTCCCCCCGTTATTTGATGGGTGTTGGCCTTCCGGAAGATATCTTAGAAGCGGTTTCTATGGGTGTGGATATGTTTGATTGTGTTGTGCCAACTCGTTATGGGCGCAATGGAACTGCGTTTACAAGCCGAGGGAAAATGACGGTCAGGAACGGCGCTTTTGCATCTGATCAGAGGCCTTTGGACGAAGCTTGTAGTTGTTATTGTTGTCAGAATTTTACAAGAGCTTATTTGCGCCATCTTTTTAATGCTGGTGAAATTTTAGGGTTAAGATTGGTTTCTTATCATAATATTTATTTCTTTCTTCATTTGATGAAACAGGCCAGGGAAGCAATTAAGGAAAATCGTTTTGGCCAATTTAAAAAAGATTTTTTAGCCCAATGCGTATAGATATTTTGACAATCTTCCCATCTATGTTTGAACCCGTCTTGAGTGCTTCTATCCTCAAGCGGGCTCAGGAGTTTAAGAAAGTTAAAATTTACATTCACGACATCCGTGATTATACTAAGGATAAACACAGAAAGGTGGATGATCGCCCTTTTGGCGGAGGTTGTGGCATGGTGATGACGCCTGAGCCGATTTTTTCCTGTGTTGAGGCAGTTTTAAAAAAGGCTAAAATTCCTAAGTCAAAAAGGTCTATTATTCTGCTTTCGGCCAAAGGAACAAAGGTTCGCCAGGACAACTTTAAAAAGTTTTCTAAGAAAAAGCATCTGGTTTTGATTTGCGGGCATTATGAAGGCGTTGATGAAAGAGTTGCTCAGTATTTGGTTGACGAAGAAATTTCCATTGGCGATTATATTTTGACGGGTGGGGAACTTGCGGCAATGGTTTTGGTTGACGCGACGGTCAGGCTTTTGCCGGGCGTTTTAGGCAATGAGGTTTCTGCGCAATCCGAAAGTTTTGAAGGTGGATTGCTTGAATATCCACAATATACGAGGCCTGCCGTATTTCGTGGCAAAAAAGTTCCTGATATTCTTTTGTCGGGAGATCACGCTCGGATTGAGGCCTGGAGAAAAAAACAAGCTAAGCAGCTTACGGCTAACATCAGGCCGGATTTATTAGTGTCAAAGTAAAAGCAAAACGTGTTTGCGAGTTGACGGGTTTGCGGGTTGACGGGTTTTCGGGTTGACGGGTTGACGGGTTTTCGGGTTGATGGGTTTGCGGGTTGACGGGTAAAAACAAAAAACACCAGTTACCAGACGACAGAGGACAGAGGACAGACAACAGAGGACAGAAAACAGAAACAGAAAATACAGAAACAAAAGCAAAATAAAAAGCAAAAACGGGTTGATGGGTAAAAGCGCGGAGTAAATTCGGCCTATTAACTTATGTTCACTTTGTTCCATAAGTTAAGGCCTCATTGAGGAATAAACGTGACTCCTGGCATAACCACTGGGAAGATTCAAAGAATCTTCCTCAGTATGCTGCGGAGTAAATTCGGCCTATTAACTTATGTTCACTTTGTTCCATAAGTTAAGGCCTCATTTAAAGGAGAGAGAGGAAATGGACAAGATCAAGTTAGTTGAAGCACAGTTTTTAAAAAAAGATATTCCCGAGTTTAAGGTAGGGGATACTTTGAAGCTGCGTGTTAAAATTCAAGAAGGCGATAAAGCTAGAATCCACCCTTATGAAGGTATCGTGATTGAAAGGCGTGGTAAAGGGACTGCTGCGACATTTACGGTTCGTAAGATCTCTTTTGGTGAAGGTGTTGAGAGGACTTTTCCTGTTCATTCACCGAGCATAGAGTCTATGAAGGTTGTTAAAAGAGGCAAGGTCAGGCAGGCCAGGCTTTATTATTTGCGCGGCAGAGTTGGCAAGGCAGCTAAGATCAAGGAAATCAAAGAATAGTAATTCCAGTTTTTCTGATTATTTTTTGTATGTATGCTGGCCGGAACGAGAAATTTTATAGAATGAGTAGTTGTAATTAAAAGGTTTTCCGTTGTAGGATTTCGCTAAAGAGAGGTATTTTTTTTCTGACTAAATGGAGCTTCGTTAGAGGGTGCTTAAGTTTGAAGATGCTGCCAGAAAGAGTGGTTATTCTACTATCATCGGCGTAGATGAGGCTGGCCGTGGTCCTTTGGCTGGGCCGGTTGTCGTAGGCGCTGTTCGCCTGAAAAGTTTTAACTTTCAGGCCAGGATTGATGATTCTAAAAAGCTTTCAAGCCGTCAACGCCAGGCTGCTTTTTTGGAAATTGTAGAAAAAGCTGATTATGGAGTAGGCGTGATCAATGAGTGGGTGATTGATCAAATTAATATTGCCAATGCTGTTAAGTGCGCACTTGATAGGGCTGTTGAGAGATTGATTGCGCGTTGTGTATCAGATCATTGCTCTTTAAAAGATACTTTTTTGTTGATGGATGGATCTTTGCGTTCAGGTCTGCCTTGTGCTTCAAAGACGATTATAGGTGGCGACGGATTAAGTCTTTCAATTGCTTGCGCATCTATTGTTGCCAAGGTTATCCGCGATCGTATTATGGATATCTATCATTGTGTGTATCCGGCGTATGGTTTTAGTTCCCATAAGGGTTATGGAACAAAAACACATATGGATAGCATTTATCAGTGTGGTTTTTCTCCAATTCATCGCCGGACTTTTTATCATGGGGGATTAGCTCGTGAGGATTAAAAAGGATCTTGGGGTATTGGGGGAAACAATAGCCGCTGATTATTTAGAGAAGAATGGTTATAAAGTTATCGCGCGTAATTATGCCAACGTCCGCGGAGAGATTGATATTATCGCCCAGGAAAAAGATGTGCTCGTGTTTGTTGAGGTGAGAACACGTTCAGGCAGCCAGGCGCATGAGTACAATCTTAGTTCCATTGATGCTAAAAAACAACATCAGCTTTCAAAAATGGCTGTTTATTTTCTGCAACAGAATGATCGTTTTGAAAAGAAAGCGAGATTTGATGTTGTCTCTGTCGCGTTATCCGATCCGACTCAAAAGATCCGTTTGATAAAAAATGCTTTTGACCTTTCGATCAAATACCAATTATGAAGAGCCTGAAGCCGATTAAGTCTGTTGCAAAGTTGCTACGCATTAAGGATTGTGAGCTTGAGTATAGCGGGCAGTATAAAGCTAAAATTAATTTGTCCATCCTCAAGAGGCTTCCTTCAAAAAAGCGTTCAAAATATATTTTGATTAGCGCTATGACGCCAACCGCGTTAGGCGAAGGCAAAACTTTGACAACGATTGGCCTTTCAATGGCGCTCAATGCTTTAAGGTTGAAAGCAGCAGCTACGCTTCGGCAATCATCATTAGGGCCATTGTTTGGGGCCAAAGGGGCGGCGGGAGGAGCAGGCCTGTGTACGGTTCTGCCGGCAGATGAGGTTAATCTTCATTTAACGGGTGACATGCATGCTGTTGGCGTTGCTAATAATCTCTTAGTGAGTTTTCTTGAAAATTCCATTTTTCATGGAAATCCGCTAAAGATTGACGCTAATTCTATTACGATTAAGCGCTGTTTGGATATCAACGATAGGTCCTTAAGGCATATTCATTATGTTTTAAAGTCTGGTCATCAGAAGTTTGAAATTTCAACAGGTTTTGAAATTACGGCAGCTTCAGAGATTATGTCAATTTTAACCTTAAGCCGTGATTTTGATGATATGCGTAGACGGCTGAGTAATATTATCGTAGCCAAGACATATGATGGCAATTGTGTGAGCGCTCGTGATCTTAGGGCTGATGGCATGATGTGCGCGATTTTGAAAGAAGCTATTAAGCCAAATCTGGTTCAGACGAGTGAAGGTACTCCTTGTTTTATCCATAGCGGGCCGTTTGCGAATATATCTATCGGTGCCAGTTCTATTATCGCGGATCGTATTGCTTTAGGCTTATGTGATTATGTGGTGACGGAAAGCGGTTTTGGTGCGGATTGCGGCGCGGAAAAATTTTTTGATATTAAGTGCAGGTATAGTGGGTTAAAGCCGGATGTTTGTGTTTTAGTGTGTTCAACGCGCGCTCTTAAGGCTCAAAGTGGAAAATTTCATGTCGTGCCTGGCCAGAAAATTGACCAGGCGATTTATAATGAAGATATTGAGGCCTTACAGCAAGGGGCTGTGAATTTAAAAAAACAAATTTCTAATATTACTCTTTTTGGTGTTCCTGTTATCGTGTGTTTAAATGTTTTTTCTACAGATACGAGGAAAGAGTTAGATTACATAAAAGAAAAATCCCGTGAATTTGGTGCTCTTGATTGTGTGGAGAGTACTGTTTATCAGGAAGGTTCCAAAGGCGCTCTATCATTGGCAAGGTCTGTTGTGAAGCATGCCAATAGACCGGAGCCTGCATTAAACTTTCTGTATGAAGATGAAACAAGCCTGGCGCATAAGATTGAGACAATTGCAAAAAAAGTTTATGGCGCGGGTTCTGTCGAATATTCGCAAGTTGCCCGGCAACAGTTAGATTTTTATGAAAGCAAGGGTTTTGGGCGTTTGCCTGTATGCATTGCCAAGACTCAGTTTTCTCTTTCGCATAACGAGGCTTTAAAGGGCGCGCCGTCCGGGTTTGTGTTTCCTGTAAAAGATGTCCGGTTGGCCAGTGGTGCGGGATTTATCTTGGCGCACGCGTCTTTGATGCAGACGATGCCAGGCTTGCCTTCTGAGCCAAGGGGTGAAAAAGTTGATGTTGACGTTTCGGGCGAAGTAACGGGGTTGTTCTAAGGAGAGAAGGCCTGAGGGGTTGTCGATAGGTTTTTGAATCTTTAGTTCATTCTGCCAACCGCTTTTTGGCCTCGGTTTTCTGTTAACGGATTTCTGTATATCTTGTGATTTTTTTGCTATACTGTTTGAGTTATGAAATATATTGATTCTAAAATTAAAACGTATTTAAAAGATTTGGGGTCTGACAGGCCTGCGCCCGGCGGTGGCTCAAGCGCGGCGCTCGCGGCAGCGATGGCGGCCAGCCTTGTGTCTATGGTGTGTCATTTTTCTTTGGGCAGGCAAAAGTATAAGAAGTTTGAAAGCTCTATTAAAAAGATTTTAAAAAAGAGCGTATCATTGCAGGAAAGATTAGCTGAGCTCGTTGATAAAGATGTTCAGGCTTATCAGGCTAAGAATTACAAAGCGGCTATAGAAATACCTGCTAAGGTTTGTTTTTGTACTCAGGAGATCTTGAGTCTGATTGATGAATTACTGGCCAAAGGAAATACAAATCTTTTTTCAGATTTGGCAATGGCAGCAGCGCTGGCGGAAAGTAGTTTTACGTGTTGTTTTTTTTATGTCAGGATCAATGTAAAGACAGCGCGTTTAAATATGTCAGGGTATAAAAAGCTTATAGATAACTTTTGGCGATTATCAAAAAGAGTGAAGTTGTTGCGAAAAAAAGTTGAGGAAAAAGTTGGCAATATTATTGGACGGTAACAAGGTTGCTCAAAAAATAAAGCAGGATGTCAGGAAAGAAATTCTGCAGATAAAAAAAGAGTTTTCCAGGACTCCTCTCTTAGCGTGTGTATGCTTTGGAAAAGCTGGTTCAAGTGATGTATATGTTAAAGCTCAGGCAAAGGTTGCCGCGCAGGTTGGCCTTGAGTACCGGCTTATTTCTTTAAAAGAGGATATTTCCTACCCGGAGCTGGCCGAGGAAATTCGCAAGCTAAACCATGATCCCGAAGTAGACGCGATTATGATGCAGACGCCTTTGCCTGCGCATATAGATTTGTTACAAGCCGTTAAATGTATTGTGCCTCATAAGGATGCTGAAGGGCTTCACCCTCAAAATTTAGGAAAAATTATTTTAGATGAAGCAGGTATTGTCCCGTGTACGGCACAGGCTTGTTTAGAGCTCATCCGCTATTATGATGTTAAACTTTTCGGAAAAGAAGTCGTAGTCGTGGGGCATTCTCCTATTGTTGGGAAGCCTTTAAGCCTTATGTTATTGAATGTGCTTGCGACAGTTACTGTTTGCCATATTGGTACATCTGAGGCTGGTAGGTTGGCTGAGCATGTTCGAAGAGCAGAAGTCCTTATTGTGGCTGTTGGCCAGCCAGCTATTATCAAAGGGGAATGGATTAAGCAGGGGGCTGTTGTTATTGATGTTGGTATCAATTGTGTTGGCGATAAAATCGTAGGGGATGTTGAGTTTGCGAAATCCAAAGAGAGAGCATCTTATATTACGCCTGTACCGGGAGGTGTCGGGCCTTTGACAGTCGCGATGTTAATGAGTAATAGCGCGAAGTTATCGCGGGCTTCTATGGAGGCGCGCCTAAAATGAGCTTAAAATCAAAATTAGAAGCAAATGAATTTATAGTTACTTCAGAAATAGGCCCACCGAAAGGAATTGCTTTAGATAAGATTATTGAAGAGATTATGCCTATTAAAAATAGGGTGGATGCCATAAATGTGACGGATTTGCAAAGTGCGGTAATGCGTTTGGGATCTTTGGCATCTTGCGTGATTT
This sequence comes from Candidatus Omnitrophota bacterium, assembly GCA_043819345.1. Taxonomy (GTDB): domain Bacteria; phylum Omnitrophota; class Gorgyraeia; order Velamenicoccales; family Velamenicoccaceae; genus CAYRDK01. The sequence goes on along the minus strand of JBDREX010000010.1, from coordinate 58,740 downwards.
TAAAGCAGAATGGTTTTGAGCCAGTGGTACAGTTTACCTGCAGGGATCGTAATAGGCTCGCTTTACAGTCGGATTTGCTATCGGCAGCGGCATTTGGTCTTGAAAATGTCCTGGCTTTAACAGGTGACCATCCTTCGTTAGGTGATCATCCTCAGGCTAAACCTGTTTATGATATTGATTCTGTTCATTTGGTTGATATGGCGCGTTGTCTGAGACAGGGTTTTGATGCGGGCGGCCATAAACTCAGCGAACCTTTTCCAAAGTTTTGTATTGGAGCTGTTGTGAATCCTGGTGCCGATCCATTAGAGCCTGAGATTATTAAGATGGAAAAAAAGATGGCAGCCGGAGCCGAATTTTTTCAGACTCAAGCCATTTATGATATCGCTGTGTTTGAGAGATTTTTGTGTGCGTGTCGTCATTTAAATCCGAGGATTTTGGCGGGAATTGTCTACTTAAAGTCAGAACGTATGGCGCGCTATATGAATGAGAATGTGCCGGGTGTCGTTGTACCGGATGAGGTGATTGCTCAGATTGCGCGCGTTGAAGACAAAAAAAACATGAGCATAGAAATTAGTGTGCGGTTGGCCACAGAATTGAAAAAAATGTGTCAGGGGATTCATTTGATGCCGATCGGATGGTATGCCCTGACGCCCGTTGTTTTAGATAGTATTGGTAAGTAAGCCTGGTACGGCCATTATATGAAAAAAATTGTTATTATAGGAAATTCTGCAGCTGGCATAGCAGCAGCTGAGGCGATTAGAGAGCTTGATAGGGATAGCGAGTTGGCCATTGTATCTGGTGAGCCGTTTTTTCTTTATGACCGAAGGCGCCTATTGGATTTAGTTGCCAGTACAATTAAAGAGAAAGAGCTCTTTCTGAAAAATGAAGATTTTTATGAAACCCATGGTATTGAGCTTTTAAGAGAAAGAGAAGCTGTTGGTGTAAATTTTGAAAGGAAAAGAATTTTTTTCAAAACAAAAGGATTTTTAGATTTTGATAGCCTCATTGTTGCTACAGGAATGAGTGTTAAACTGCCGTCCCTTAAGGGCATTCATAAGCAAGGGGTTGTTGCGCTTAACGGGTTGAATGATATAAAGTTTATTTTGGAGAATCTTCCTATTGCGCATACAGTTATTGTTGTAGGCGATAATGAATTGGCTTCTCAGGTCGCGCGAATTATCACAGAAAGAAAGTTTGAGGTTAAATTGATAGGAAAGCGGGATATGCCACTAGAAGGAGTGGATATCATTGGGGAGGCGGTTGTTACAGAGATTTTGGGGGATGCTGATGTGAAAGCGGTGCGCCTGAGCAATAACAAAGTGATTGGAGCTTCCCTTGTTATTTTTACTGGTCCGAGAACGCCCAATGTAGATTTCCTGAAAGAGACGCCGATTAAGATCAACAAAGGCATTTTGGTTGATGAGGCGATGCGTACAAATGTTCCGTTTGTTTTTGCCGCCGGTGATGCCATTGAGTTTCTTGACAGGGATAAAATCTTAGGATGGGGCCATGCTGTTGAAGAGGCGCGTGTAGCCGCGCGGGTTTTGTGCCAGATGCAGCCGGATAATTAAAAGTATTCTTTTTTATTTTTTTGCTTGATATTTTGAGGAATTTATATTATTCTAACCTTAATAAAACCTTACAGATGAAAAAAATCACACCTTTTTTCTTAACTATCCTTATTACATTCTTACTGTTTGCTAACGCGCAGTTTTCTTTTGCTGAAGGGACTCCTCAGATAAAAAAATTGGCTCAGGAGTATCGCGATAAAGGTTTGCAGGCACAAAGAAACGGAGATGTTGATACAGCTTTGATATATTATCAAAAGGCTGTTGAGATGGATCCGACTTTTGCTCTTGCCTATAATGATGCAGGTATTATTTATGAGTCAAAAGGATGGCTGGATAAGGCAAAACAGGCATATGCCAGAGCTCTTGATTTGGATCCAAGCATGCCAGGCCCTTATTATAATCTGGGCAGTATCTATGAGAGAGAAGGGGATTTGGATAAAGCTGTTTACTACTTTAAAAAAAGAGTTGTGCTTGGCGATTGGAATGATGAATGGACAATGAAGGCCAGGCAGGAGCTTCAAGGCTTGGGGGTGAGTGACCCGGAAATTAAAGCCGATTTTTTTGATAAATATTTGGGAGATTTTGATCCGGGCAGTATAGCCAATGCTAAGCCCAAAGGCAATGATCTGAATCCTAGAAAACGAAAGCGTGATGCCCGATTACATCTTTTGCGTGGAAAACAACTGTATTACATGGGGATGTATGCGGAGTCGTTGAGGGAACTGGGTATGGCTGAGGTATTGGACCCGAAAGATAAAACAATCCAGAAGGCTCTAGAAGAGGTTCAGCAAAAAGCTTTGATGGGGAATTAAGTTAAGAGGTCCGCGCATTTCCCCGGTATTTTTCCTTAGTACATTTAGCTGCATTAATTATTGTGCTTTAAAATATAGTTGTCGCGATAAATGGGATATGGCCACGCGATTCTTTCCTGAGTAGCGAGGAATAACAAAAATAATCCGCCGATACTTCCTTTAAAACCGATATGGTTAATTCCAGACTTTGTTTGATTGATGCGAATTCTCTTTTTTACAGAGCTTTTTTTGCTATTAAAGCTCAGTTAGTAACTTCATCCGGGCAGCCGACCAATGCTGTTTTTGGTTTTGTAAAAATGGTCAATAAGGTTTTGGAGGATTTAAAACCGGATTATATCGCTGTTTGTTTTGATGTTGCTAAAAAAACGCACCGTAATGAGAAGTTTGCCGATTATAAGATAAATAGAGCTGCTATGCCTCAGGAACTTGTTTCTCAGGTTCCGCTCATTAAGGCGGTTGTCGAGGCGCATCACTTTTCTCAATTTCAGGCTCAGGGGTTCGAAGCGGATGATGTTATCGCCTCTATTGTTCACCAGGCGGCAAAAAAAGTGGCTAAGATTGTTATCGTGAGCTCAGATAAAGATATCTTGCAGCTTGTTAGTGATAGCGTTGAAGTCTATAACCCTTATAAAGATGATGGCATTGTTTTTACTAGGGATGTTGTTGAAAAAAAGTTTGGTGTCAGTCCTGAGAAGATCTGTGATTTGATCGCGTTGATGGGTGATGCTTCAGACAATATTCCAGGTGCTAAAGGTATTGGCGAGAAGACCGCAAGACAGCTTTTAGCGGATTTCGAAGACGTGGAAGATCTGATTAAGCATGTTGCCAGAATAAAGAGAGATAAGCTGCGCAAGATTGTTGAAGATAGCCATGAAGCTATTATGTTGAGCAAGGATTTGGCTACATTGCGCCATGACGTGCCCTTGGAAGTGAACCTTCCTGATTTAAAGAGGAGAGATCCTGATATAGAAGCTCTCTGGCAGCTTTATAGCCGTCTGGAGTTTAAGGGGATGCTCAAAAATCTTGCGGATAAGCGCTTATCGGCAGGTTCTGGACTGAAGTTTGAAATTCCGAAAAAAGATATTGTGGATTTTTCAAAGGTTATTGCCAGGATTCAGCAAGAAGGTGTTTTTTCTTTTTATGTTAATGAAGAAGAGTTTAAGCATGGTTCTTTGAAAGTGAATATTGCATTTGATGATCGGGGTGTTTATGAGGTGGGGCCGGAGTCTCTGGAACACTTATTTTCCTGCGCGGAATGGATCGCTGTAGGGCACGATGTTAAACGCGCAAGGCATATCCTAAGAAGTTATGGGATTCAGACTAAGGTGAAATTTTTTGATACGATGATAGCCGCTTATCTTTTGGAGTCCTCAAAAACCGCCGTACTTCTAGAAAATCTTCTTTGGGATCATCTCTCCTTGAAAGGTGTAAGCCGTTTGGATTATTTGGGCAAAGAATCTCATTTTGTTTTTAAGCTATATGCTGTTTTAACGAAAAGTCTTCAGGAAAAGAATCTCTTTTCTCTTTTTGAGGATGTTGAAATGCCTTTAGCGGATATCCTTTTTGATATGGAGGTAACCGGGGTTAAGATTGATGCGGCTTTTTTAGGGGATCTCTCGCAGGATCTGGATAAAAGATTGCAAAAGTTGATCGCCTCGATTTATGATTTGGCCGGGAGCCCCTTTAATATTAATTCGCCCAAACAATTGGCTGAAATATTATTTCACAGGTTGAAATTACCTCCTGTGAAGCGTATTAAAACGGGTTTTTCAACAAACGAAGAAGTGCTGACAAAATTATCTATTGATCATGAATTGCCTAAATTTTTATTAGAATACCGCCAGATTTCAAAGCTTAAAACTACTTATGTTGATGCTTTGCCGGGTTTGGTTGATGCCAAGACCGGCAAGATTCACACGTGCTTTAATCAGACAGTTACAGAAACAGGACGTCTGAGTTCCAGTAATCCGAATTTGCAGAATATTCCGATCAAGACAGATCTGGGGGCAAGCATTCGCCGTGCTTTTATTCCATCTAAAGGTTTTGATGAGGTTCTGTCGGCGGATTATTCTCAGATTGAGCTCAGAATGCTGGCGCATTTATCTGGAGACGAAGCTTTGTCACAAGCCTTTAAGGAGGGGCGTGATATTCATAGATATACGGCATCTTTGATATTTTCTTGTGATGAAAACGCCGTCTCTGACGAAATGCGGGACAATTCTAAGCGCGTTAATTTTGGCATTATCTATGGCATGAGTCCTTATGGCTTGGCCAAGGACTTAAAGATAGATGCCAGGACGGCTGAGAGTTTTATTAGCGAGTATTTTGCTCGTTATCCCAAAGTGAAAAGTTATCTTGATAGCCAGATCGCTCTTGTAGAAAAAAACGGGTTTGTTATGACTATACTTGGGAGGCGCCGCTATATTCCCGAGATTAATAATGCTAATGCAGCGTTGAGGCAATTTGCGCAGAGGCAGGCTATTAATGCGCCTGTGCAGGGGTCAGCCGCTGACCTCATTAAGTTGGCCATGATTTCAATTCAGCGGCAATTGGCTGCTTCGGGCTTAAAATCGCGCATGATTTTACAGATTCACGACGAACTTGTTTTTGAGGTAAAGGATAAGGAAAAAGAAGAGTTGGTTGGGTTGGTGCGGCATGCCATGGAAAATGCTTTTGCTTTACGCGTGCCGGTTAAAGTTAAAGTCTATATTGGAAAAAACTGGTTACAGATGGAAGAGGTTTAAATTAGTTTTTTTAAAGTAGAGTGTGATTTTCAACCATAGAGGTGTTTATGAAAATTGCCTTTTGTGCGAGTGAAGCGGTACCGTATGCCAAAACAGGTGGGTTAGCTGATGTTTGTGGGGCTTTGCCTGTAGCTTTGAAGAATTTAGGGCATGAGGTTATCCTTATTATGCCTAAGTATTATTTTATTTCGGCGCATACAAGCCTGCTTAAGAGTTTTGATCGTGATTTTGATTGGAGCTGGACGGACGGCGTGAAAGTTTTCTTTGTTAAAAATGATGTGTTTTTAAGGGCGGGATTATATGGTGATCGTAGTGGCGATTATGCAGATAATCTGAGCAGATTTGCCTATCTTTGTAAAATGTCGTGTGAGCTTTTCAGGCGTATCGGGTTTAAGCCGGATATCATTCATTGCCATGATTGGCAGACTTCGCTTATTCCGGCGTTGATTAAGGCGGATAAGAATACGTATTTTGATAGCGGCGTTAAGAAACCAAAAACTCTTTTGACATTACACAATGTTTCCTATCAGGGTATTTTCCCAAAAGAACAGATGCCGCAGTCAGGCTTGTCTTGGGAGTATTTTTCTCTTGATGGCTTTGAGTTTCATGACAAAATTAATTGTTTAAAAGGCGGTATTCAGTATGCGGATGCTGTTAATACGGTAAGTCCGACATATGCCATAGAGACACAGAGCTCTTCTTTTGGCTGTGGTTTAGAAGGGGTGCTGGCGAACAGAAAAGAACATTTTACGGGCATTATTAATGGCATAGATTATAAAGTTTGGAATCCTTCCGGGGATAAGCATCTTTTTAAGTCTTATGCGTTAGATGATTTAGAAGGGAAGAAATATAATAAGCTTACCCTGCAGAAGATGTATGGTTTGACGTGTGATGTCAAACGGCCTCTTTTTGGTTTTGTGGGAAGGCTTGTGGAGCAAAAGGGCCTTGTTTTATTGATGAAGGCTTTGCCTAAGTTATGCCGCCAGGGTGCTCAGGTTGTCATTTTGGGTACGGGTGATGAAAAATTTGAGCAGGCTCTGTTGGATTTTACTAAAGAATATCCTCATTCTATTTATTTTAGCTCTCAATTTGATGATAAGTTGGCGCATCGTATTTATGGTGCTTGCGATTTTTTTCTTATGCCTTCTCGGTTTGAGCCGTGTGGTATCGGGCAGCTCATTAGCTTTAAATACGGCACTGTTCCGGTTGTTTTTCGTACAGGGGGCCTGGCAGATACTGTTGTGGATTATAGCTCTGATAAGAGGGGCGGCAACGGTTTTGTTTTTTCTAAATACGATGACCGGGAATTTTTTGCGTGTGTTCAAAGGGGTTTGAAATTATTTAAAGACGAAAAAAGTTGGCTGGAATTTATTAAGCGTTTGATGGGGTTAAATTTTTCATGGAAAGAGTCTGCTAAAAAATATGTGGCTCTCTATGAGAAGGAAATGTGTGCAGGATAGGGGATTATGCTGACAGTTGCCTTAACGGGAGGTTTTCAGACAGGAAAAACAACCGTGCTCTCCATGTTTGAGAAGTGTGGAGCAAGAGTGTTGAGCGCTGATTGGCTGGTTCATCGGGAATTGGAACGTAATGTGGTGCTTGCGCGCCAAATTAAAAAGGCTTTTGGCCCGCATGTGTTTAAGAATGGGAAGATCAATAGGCCGTTATTGGCGCAGCACGTCTTTTCTGATAAAAAAAGCCTGGAGAAATTGAATTATCTCGTCCATCCTTATGTTAAAAAAGAAATTATTTCTTTTTTTCAGAAGTGCCATAGGAGATGCAGAGATAGTATTGTTGTTGTTGAGGTCCCGCTTTTATTTGAGACAGGTTTTGAAAAGTTTTTTGACGTAACGGCTGTTGTGTTCACGAAAGCCAGGATAACAGGTGAACGCCTTGCCAAGCATCGCGTATTTACTCTTAAAGATATGAAAACGCGCAATGCTCATCAGTTTCCATATGGCAGAAAAATGGCACGTTGCGATTATGTTATAGATAATAATGCCAGCTTGAAGGATACTTTTTATCAGGTTAAGGATTTTATGGCATTTTTGGGGCCCCTTAAGGGTTTAGGTTTGGTACGAATCAGGGAATAATTTTTTTGTAATTTATTTAGCAAACAAGGAGGAAGAAAACGTGGAAAAGCTTGAAATAGCAAAATTAAAAGAAATGAAAATCGCTGATCTTGCTCGATTTGCGAAGGGATTATCGGTTAATGGCATCAGTGGTGCAAAGAAGCAGGATCTTATTTTTAAGATTCTTCAGGCGCAGGCTGAAAAAGAAGGCTTGATGTTTGGAGAGGGGGTTCTGGAGATTCTGCCAGAAGGTTTTGGCTTTCTGCGCTCTTCAAATTATAACTATTTGCCGTGTCCGGATGACATTTACATATCGCCTTCACAGATCAGAAAGTTTGATCTTAAGACGGGTGATACGGTTAGCGGCCAAATTAGGCCGCCCAAAGAAGGGGAAAAATACTTCGCGCTTTTGAAGGTTGAGGCTGTAAATTTTGAAAATCCGGAAAAAGCTAAAGATAAGGTTCTCTTTGATAACCTGACACCTGTTTACCCTAATGAGCGTTTTATGCTTGAAGGTACACCGGGAGATGTTTCAACGCGTATTATGGATATGCTCTCTCCCATTGGTAAGGGGCAGCGTGGTTTGATTGTAGCACAACCTTACAGCGGCAAGACGGTTCTATTGCAGAAGATTGCTAATGCTATTGCCAGGAATAATCCGGAAACGGTTATGATCGTTCTTTTAATTGATGAGCGGCCCGAAGAGGTGACAGATATGCAAAGGATTGTTAAGGGTGAAGTTATTAGTTCTACCTTTGATGAACCGGCTGAAAGGCATGTCCAGGTGGCCGAAATTGTTTTAGAAAAGGCAAAGAGGCTTGTTGAACACAAGAAAGATGTTGTTATTCTCTTGGATAGTATCACAAGGCTTGCCAGGGCGTATAACACGGTTGTGCCTCATAGCGGTAAGATTTTGACAGGTGGTATGGATTCACACGCGCTTCATAAGCCTAAGCGGTTTTTTGGTGCTGCTCGTGCTATTGAAGAAGGCGGAAGTTTAACCATTATCGCGACCGCTTTAGTGGATACAGGTAGCCGCATGGATGAAGTCATCTTTGAAGAATTTAAGGGGACGGGCAATATGGAGCTGCAATTAGACCGGAACCTTTTTCAGCGCAGGATTTATCCGGCTATTGATATCAAGCGTTCCAATACAAGGCGTGAAGAGCTTCTTCTGGATTCCAAGCATCTGCAGAAGATTTGGATTTTACGTAAAGTCCTTAATGATCTTAATTCGGCTGAGGCGATGGAACTTTTGATTGACAAATTGTCCAAAACAAAGAATAATGAAGAATTTCTGAATAGTATGAACCAATAGACAAGACACAGAAAAGGTGAAAAGAATTTCAGTGGCTCAGGCTTGATGTTAAATAAGACCCAAAAAGATCATAAATCTCAATAGTAGCGGGTGTTGTGATTTGTTCTAGTGTGATTTTATTCGTCATTGGAATTTGAATATTGAGTTATTTTACTTGTGGTTTCATAAGGAGGTGAGAGAAATGAAGGAGAAGATTCATCCAGAGTATAAGGAGGCGACAATTATTTGCGCCTGTGGCGAAGTTATTCATAGCAAATCAACAAAGCCGAATATTCGCGTTGATATTTGTTCAAAATGCCATCCTTTTTTTACGGGCAAACAGAAGTTTATTGATTCTGCTGGACGCGTAGAGAAGTTCAGGAAGAAATATAAGAAATAAACATTTGTTTGAGTAAAACAGGTTTGGAGTTGTGTTATGAGCAAGAAAATTGAAGAGCTGAAAAAGCGCAGCGATGAACTCGAGAAGCTATTGTCGGATCACGCGGTTGTCGCGGATGCGGGTTTATGCGCTAAATATGCTAAGGAACTTGCTGAAATAACTCCTTTGATTAAAAAGTATGATGAGGTTGAAGATGCGCGTAAGCAAACTGTTGAGTTAGAGCACATTCTTTTGGATAAGTCTCATGGAAAAGATTTTCTTGAATTGGCTGTTCTTGAACTTGAGGAGTTAAAGAAGAAAACGGAAGGCCTAGAACGAGAATTGTCTGATATGATGCGCCCGCCTGATCCTGATTTAGGCCGAAATTGCATGGTTGAAATTAGGGCTGGAACGGGCGGACAAGAGGCGGGGCTTTTTGCCAGCGATCTTTACAGGATGTACACAAAATACGCGGTTTTAAAGCATTGGGAAGTCGAGCTGATGTCCATTAATACGACGGATATTGGCGGCATGAAGGAAGTCGTCTTTAGTGTAGTCGGTAAAGAGGCTTATAAAAGGCTCAAATATGAAAGCGGTGTTCATCGGGTGCAGCGTGTTCCAACAACGGAGGCTTCAGGCAGGATTCATACGTCTGCTGCAACGGTGGCTGTTTTGTTTGAGCCGGAGGATACGGAATTAAAGATTGATCCTAAAGAGTTGAAAGTTGATGTTTATCGTTCATCTGGCCATGGAGGGCAGAGTGTTAATACAACAGATTCTGCCGTGAGGATTACGCATTTGCCGACAGGCTTAGTTGTGACGTGCCAAGATGAGAGGTCGCAGCTAAAAAATAAGTTGAAGGCCATGCGTGTCTTAAGAACCAGGCTTTTGGATGAAATGATATTAAAAAACCAGGTGGAGCAGTCACAAAAAAGGAAATCTCAGGTGGGCACAGGGGACCGTAGTGAAAAGATCAGGACATACAATTTTCCGGATAGGCGTGTGACGGACCATCGGATCGGGTTTACTTCGCATCGCCTTGAAGAGATTTTAAATGGCTCCCTGGATGAATTGACAGATGCGTTGATAAAGGCAGAAGGAGAGTCCTATGAAGGAACTGGAGACAATTCTCTGTAAGCTTTTGCGTTGTGACCGGGGCAATTTGTATTTAGATCAAGACAGCCGCCCGTTAACAACGTATCAACTTAATAGATTAAGCTGTATTTTAAAAAAAAGGATTAGCGGCCATCCTTTGCAGTATTTGACAGGCCAACAGGATTTTATGGGGTTACCTTTCCGCGTTTCGCCGCATGTTTTGATTCCACGGCCTGAAACAGAGATTTTGGTTCAGGAAGTTATCGAATGTATCGGTGCTTGTTTTTGTTGCGATGATTTGCGTATTTTGGATGTGGGGACGGGTTCTGGTAATATTGCTATCGCATTGGCAAAGTTTTTAAAAGATGTTCATGTTGATGCGGTTGATATTTCCGATGAATCTCTCAAAGTTGCCCGGGCTAATGCCCGCCTTAACCGAGTTGAAAGCCGCGTTACTTTTTCTTCTTCTGATCTTTTTGGCTGTTTTAACGCGCAAAGCGATCGTTTCGATGTAATTGTATCTAACCCACCGTATATTTGTGCTCATCAGTATTCATCTTTGCCGGAGGATGTTCGTCGAGAACCGAAAGGTGCTTTGATAGCGCAAGAGGACGGCTTGTTTTTTTATGGTAAGATCGAGAAAAGCGCGCGCGTCTTTTTAAAACAAGGTGGAATGATTTTTTTTGAAGTTGGGGATGATCAGGCTCTAAAGGTGTGTGAAATTTTTAGTAATACTTCTATCTGGAAAAGCACCAGGCGTGTTAAAGATTATTGTGGTGTGGAACGCGTTATTATTATCGAGAAGGTCTGATCGTTTTTTTGTTTTAAAGGCTTTCGTGATAGGGTATCCGGTGATGTTGCGAGCTTTTACATATTAAGGAAACATGGATAAATTAATCATTGAAGGAAGAATACCTCTAAAAGGTGAAGTTGCTGTTTCAGGCTCTAAGAATGCGTTATTGCCTATTTTGGCGGCGACACTCCTGACAAAGGGAAAGTGTGTTATCAAAAATGCTCCTGACTTGCGTGATACACATTCTATGTTGAGAATTTTAAGGTTTTTAGGGGTTAATAGTGAATTTAAAGATCATACGATTTCTATTCGTCCTAATGGACTTGATAAGTTTGAAGCGCCTTACAAGCTTGTTAGTACGATGAGAGCTTCATTTTGTGTCTTAGGGCCTTTGTTGGCACGTGTTAAAAAAGCTAAAGTCTCTTTGCCGGGAGGATGTGTTATTGGCTTGCGTCCTGTTGATTTACACCTAAAAGGTTTGGCTAAGCTGGGTGCCAGTATTCAGGTAAAAGAAGGCTATGTTTATGCGGAGACCAAGCATTTAAAGGGAGAGCACATTTATCTTGGAGGTTCTTTTGGTTCTTCTGTTTTGGCGACCGCTAATGTTATGATGGCGGCAACACTGGCAAAAGGTGTTACGCTGATTGAAAATGCGGCATGTGAACCGGAGATTGTTGATTTAGCGCAGTTTTTGATAAAGATGGGGGCTAAGATAAAAGGCGAAGGGTCTCCTTGTATTGAGATTAAAGGAGTAAAGGAACTGCATGGCGCTGAATATGAGATTATTCCTGACCGGATAGAAGCGGCAACATTATTGATGGCTGCTGTTATAACGCGTGGAGAAGTATTTGTTAAAGGGGCCAAGAGCTATCATTTGACAGCGGTGCTTGAAAAATTAAAAGATGTGGGGGCACGGCTTAAAATCTCAAAAGATGGTATTTTGGTTAAAAAGACGATGCGTCGGTTTAAGCCTTTTGATGTGGTGACATTGCCCTATCCAGGATTTCCAACAGATGTTCAGGCGCAATTTATGACGCTCATGAGCGTTGTTTCAGGAATTAGTATTATTACTGAAAAAATCTATCCGGATCGTTTTATGCACGTTGCTGAGTTGAGTCGTATGGGGGCCTGTATCAGGCGTGAAGGGCCGCATGCGGTTGTGCAGGGGGCCAAGCAGTTGAGCGGGGCACCTGTGATGGCGTCTGATTTAAGGGCTTCGGCTGGCTTGATCTTGGCTGGATTAGTGGCGCGCGGCAGGACAGAAGTTTCCAGGATATACCATTTGGACCGGGGATATGAGCGGTTGGACGAAAAACTTAAAAGTTTAGGGGCGCAGATTGACAGGGTGAAAGAATAGGAATAATCAATTATAATGTTATTCTATTATATTGTAGGGGCCGGCTTTGCGCTGACCCGAATGAAAGAAATACATAGATAGAGGCAATGCCGGGGAGAAACGCATGATTTTGATGATTGATAATTATGATTCTTTTACTTATAATTTGGTGCAGTATTTGGGAGAACTTGGGGCTGATTTGAAAGTTTTTCGTAACGATAGAATTACGATTGAGGATATCAAAAAGCTGAAGCCCGCGGCTATTGTTATTTCGCCCGGCCCGGGCCGGCCGGAAGATGCCGGTATTTCTTGCGAAGTCGTTAGAGTTTTTAAGGGCAAAATTCCGATCCTAGGTGTTTGTTTAGGGCATCAGGTGATCGCTTATGTTTTTGGCGGTAAGATCGTGAGGGCTAAGAAATTAATGCATGGAAAGACATCGTTGGTGTATCATAAAGCCTCTGATATTTTTAAGGGGTTGCCGAATCCGATAGAGGCGACACGGTATCATTCTCTTGTGGCAGCGAAAGACAGTTTGCCCAAAGAGCTTGAACTGTTGGCTTGGACAAAAGATAAAGAGATTATGGGGCTAAAGCATAAACAGTTTGCTATTTATGGCGTGCAGTTTCATCCTGAATCCATTATGACCAAACACGGAAAACAGTTATTAAAAAATTTTCTCTCACTATGATAAAAGACGCTATTAAAAAAGTTTCGAATATGCAGGATTTGACTATTGATGAGATGGAGGCCCTTATTACTTCTATCGCAAAAGGGGAAGTTATTGAAGGGGATATCGCTTCTTTTTTGACCGCTTTGGCAAGAAAAAAGGAAACAGCTGATGAGATTACCGGAGCCGCACGTGCTATGCGTGCGTTTGTTACAAAAATTAATGTTGAAACAGATGTTGTTTTAGATACGTGTGGAACTGGCGGGGACAAAAAGAATACATTTAATATTTCTACGGTTAGCGCCTTTGTTGTGGCTGGAGCCGGTATTAAGGTGGCCAAACACGGTAATCGCTCGGTATCGAGTGCTTGTGGTAGCGCGGATTTGTTGGAAGCGTTAGGTGTTAATATAAAGGCTGATAAGGCCGTTGTTGAAAAATGTCTTGCTGATTTTGGCATCGGTTTTTTGTTTGCTCCTCAACTTCATCCGGCGATGGGCCAGGTTCAGGAGGTGCGCAAAAAACTAAAGACAAGGACGATTTTTAATATTTTGGGACCTTTGATTAACCCGGCTTTTGTGACACATCAGCTCTTGGGTGTATCGGAGAAAGCATTTGTTCCTATTTTAGGAGAAGTTTTAAATAATCTGGAATTAAAACATGCTATGGTTGTTTGTGGCGAAGGTGGTTATGATGAGGTGATTACATTCGGTCCGACGCATGTTTGTGAAGTTAAAGAGGGGCATTTAAGAGAATATGTATTGGAGCCGGAGAAATTGGGGTTAGAGGATGCTCGTCCTAAAGATATCGCCGGAGGTGATGTGGATACTAATAAACATATCGCTTCTAATATTTTGAAAGGCATGGAAGGGCCCGCCAGGGATATTGTTGTTTTAAATGCCGGTTGTTGCATTTATTTAGCCGGAAAAGCTGCAACGATCAAAGAGGCCATGAATTTGGCCGGGGTTTCCATTGATTCGGGTGCTGCCATCAAAAAGTTAAATAAGTTGATAGAATATACGAATGATCTATGAATAGCATTTTAGACGACATTATAGCTTATAAAAAAGAGCGCGTTAGCCAGCAGAAGAAGCTTGTTTCTGTTGAAGATTTAAAACAGCAGGCACAGGAAGTTTTGTCAGCAGGTTTTATGCAAGCCCTTAAGGCTTCGCCCGTTAATCTGATTGCTGAAGTAAAAAAGGCTTCACCATCTAAAGGTGTTATACGCCATGATTTTGATTGTGTCCGGATAGCCCGTGATTATGCAAGAGCGGGCGCGGCATGCTTATCTGTTTTGACAGAGGATAAATATTTTCAAGGCGAACTTTCTTTTCTGAAGGCGGTTAAGGCGGTCGTTCATCTTCCTGTTCTGTGTAAAGATTTCATCATTGATGAATATCAGGTATATGAATCAAAAGCTGCTGGTGCCGATGCTATATTGTTGATTGTTTCTGTTTTAGATGATAGCGCGTTAAAGAATTTTTATGCTTTAGCGCAAAACTTAAAGCTTGATGTTTTGGTGGAAGTTCATTCTGCGGAAGAGATGGATAGAGCGCTTGCCGTTGGCGCGCGCATGATCGGTATTAACGCCAGGAACTTAAATGATTTTTCTGTTGACCTGAATGTTTTTAAACCCTTGATTTCAAGAATTCCGAAAGGCCATATTGTTGTGTGTGAAAGCGGTATGCATAGTAAAGACGATTTGAGTTTTGTGAAGAGCCTCAAGCCGGATGCGGTTCTAATAGGGGAGGCGCTTATGCGCCAAAAAGATGTTTTTTCCAGCACCCGGGAATTTGTCCGTTTTTTAAAACAGCCATGACAAAAGTAAAAATTTGCGGGATTACAAATATCAAAGACGCGTTGGTTTCTCAGAAAAGCGGTGCTGATTTTTTGGGATTCATCTTTTATAAGAAGAGCAAGCGTTATGTTACGGCTGTTGCGGCTAAACGGATTATCGCTTCGCTTAATTCCAGAATCCATAAAGTGGGTGTTTTTGTGGATGAAGATCCGTCCATAGTTGAAAAAATCGCTTCATTTTGCGGGCTTGATTATTTACAATTTCATGGAGAGGAAGAACCGGAATATGTGGCTCAGTTTAAAAAGTATCAAACGATTAAGGCGATTCGCGTTAGGGATTATGTCTGCTTGGATGAGGTTAAGGCCTATAAGGGTTCGACCATTTTGTTTGATACCTTGAAACAGGGCTTTTATGGCGGGACGGGTAAAGTTTTTGATTGGGAGGCGTTAAGGCCGGTCAAAAAAGTAAAAAGGCCTTTTATCGTTTCAGGGGGTTTGACGGTTGAAAATGTGGCTGAGTTGGTTAAGAGCTTTAAGCCGTTTGCTGTGGATGTAGCAGGAGGCGTTGAGAAAAAGCCAGGAAAAAAAGATCATGCGTTAGTTAAAGAATTTGTTAAAACGGTTAAATATTTATAGTGTAGAGGCGGGGTAGTTGCGCCTGTTAACAAGTATTTTAAATGGGGAAAAGAAATGGATATTAAAACATGGGTAAAAGAGTGTCATGCAACGGCCAAAGAAAAAGGATGGTGGGATTTTGACCGTTCTGACGGCGAGTTGATAGCGTTAATGCATTCAGAGCTTTCTGAAGCATTGGAAAGTTTGCGTAATGGACTAGAGAAAGAGGCCGTTGCTGAGGAATTGGCGGATTGCTGTATCCGCATTTTTGATTATTGCGGGCACCGCGGCCTTGATCTGGAAGATGCGTTAAAAAAGAAAGCTGAAAAAAATAAGAGTAGGCCTTATAGACATGGAAAGAAGTTTTAAAGACAAGACACAAGACACAGGGAGAGCGGCTCACGAACAAAATTATCTAGGGTTTACATGTGACATGGTGTCTTTGTGTCGTTGTGACTTTAAAAAGGAGAATGAACTATGTTTAATTTACCGGATATGGCGAAGTTAGCCCAGACAGCTAAAGATGTTCAGGACAAGCAGAATAAGATGGATATGAGAAAACTTGATACGCTTGAGCGGATTGAGAAGAAATTGGATCAGATTCTAACAGAAATGCGCAAGAAGTAGAAGAGCAACAAAAACACCGAAAATGCCCTCTTTTAGGTAAAGAGGGCATTTTTTTGACTCTATTGTTACAATTTTGGAATTTTAACTTGATAAAAAAAGGACGTTATGTTACAATAATGGAACACATGCAGCAGGATTTTGGAAGTGGAAACATGATAAGGAAGTCTCCTACCACAGTTTTGGAGTTTAATGCAACGACAATTCGAATTTGTCGTTGTGCCACACGTAAGCGTAAAAAGATTTTGACGCACTGCTTTGCTTTTCCCATCGGTTCGGATGATAAAGAAACTCAATCTTTAATTATTGCCGAAATGAGGCGAAACGCTCTTAAACCGGAAAATGTCATTTTATCTATTCCGCGCTATGTAGCGATGTCTCGGCTTATGGATTTTCCTGCCAGGCAGGATCAGGAGATCAGCCAGATTGTTGGTATTTATGCCGCCAGGGAATCAGCTCATTCATGCGCGGGAGTCTGTGTTTATGACTATCAGCATGTGGGTTTCAATAAGCAGGGGCATGCCCTTGTTCAGATTTTTCTTATTAAACAAGAGCGCTTGTCATCTTATGTTCGCATTCTTGCAGGGGCAGGCATTATACCTGATCGTGTCACGTTGAATACGCAAGGCTTATCTAATTGGAGTTCCTCTCTTGTATGCGATGATAAAACAGAAAGGGTTTTTAGGTGTGTATCTGTTTTGAATATAGATGATCATGTTTTTGATTTTAATACATTTCTTGACGGGAGGACGGTTTGTAGCCGTGCGATTCTTTCTTCAGAAACTGGCTTGCCGGCTTTAGTAAAAGAGGTCAAAGTGAGCCTGGAATCATGTCGGCGTATGTTTGATTTTTATCCAGCTAGCGATGTTCGGCTATATGTTACCGGCAAGTTAGGCCGATTTGATATGGAGGCTTTTGCATCTCTATTGCCATATCCTGTGGAAAGATTCAATCCCATAGAAGATTTGAATGCCAGGCCTTCAATAAAAGCGGTATTGGAAGATGACGATGTTTCCTATGCTTCCGTTGTCGGATTAGCGCTTGATACATCGGCTGACGGCATTGATATAACTCCCGATGAGTTGACGATGCAAAAAGAGCGTTTTTATCGTTGGAAGATTTATCGGCAGTCCGTTGTTTTTTTGACTGTTGCCTTATTGCTGGCGTCTTTGTTGTTTTTAAGACTATTACAGTTGAAGGAAGAGATGATTTCAAGCAAACGCTCTGTGATTCAGCAGCTCTTATTTTTTCAAAAGAGCCCGCGGGAACTTAAAAAGAATAGTATCGTCAGGCACGCTTTGTCAGTTAACGAGAATGCCGTTGGCGCTTTTGGAGAGCTTTATCATTTAACGCCTGAGGCGATTCATTTGACAGAGCTTGTGATAGACGAGGGCCAGCTCAAATCTATGACTGGCTGGAGCGGTGATTCTGCATGGATATGGGATTATTTAAAAGTTTTAAGAGCCTCTCCTTTATTTTGCTCGGCTTCTCTGGAGTATGTGCATCAAGGTGATATTGGTTCCGAGAAAAGAGCAGACTTCAAGATTAGCTTTGGTGGGGGGAAAAGATGATTTTCCATCCGGTTTTAGAAATGCTATCAGGCCGCAGGATAAAGATGTCTGTCTTGGCAGTTGTTGTTTTTGGCGCCTATGTCATTTTTGTTGTTAGGCCTGTATGTATTTTATATTGCGATACAGATGCTTCGTTTAGCAATCTGCTGCAGAGTCTGGCTTTAGCCAAGAGATCTTTATCTGTCACTCAGCAGGGTGGTGCTTTTTTGGAATATGCGGATAAGACAGAAACATCAGAAGTTTTGTCTTCGCTCTCGGCACTGCTTGCTGAAGAGCAGATGGAAGTAGAAGATATAAGATTAAAGAACGCAAGGAAAACACCATTGAAAAATGGGAGTGTATTTGAGCTTCGTGTACGTGGCCGCGAAGGTGCGCTGTTGCATTTTTTGGCGCGCTTGAAAGATTTGTCTTTTCTATGCCGTATTGGTTCAGTCCATATGAAGGCTGTTGCAGGAGGCAGGGATGAGTTGGAAGCGCGCCTGCAATTGGAAAAGATAGATTTTATATTTTAAACAGAGATTTGGTTATGATGATATCTATCCGTTTTATAAAGGTTTTTAATTACGGTTTAGCCGGGTTAGGCATTCTTATTTTCTTATTGATCTCGGCTACTTTTTTTTCGCCTTTAAAACTTTTTTTAGTGAATCGGTGGCTGGGCGGGGAAAGGCTTGCTTGTGCTTTATTGCCGGATGTTTTTTTAAAAGTTCCCGCGGATATTGGTTCTTCCTATAATATGGACTACATAAGAGGCAGAAGGCTTTTTGTGAAAACTCTTCTGACTGAGCCGCCGCCGGTTAAGAAAATCATACGGGATGATGAAACATTAAAAAATCTGAGGCTTGTGGCGATTATTCATGACGGTGGAGCAAAAGTCGCTATTGAGGATAGGAATGCTGCGCGTACTTATTTTGTATCTGTTGATGAATACTGCGCGGCTATGCGGGTGGTTGAGATTGAGGATAATAAAGTGATTTTGGAAAAAGAAGGGGAATTTTACAGTCTGGTGATGTGATGAGAAAAAAGTTTGTGTTTATCGTGTTCATAGTTTTTTTAGCCTGTTCATCTGTTTTTGGGCAGGATGGTGTTGTCGTGCCGCAGCCTGAGATGGGCCAGGGGATATCATTAGATATAAAAGGGATGGATATTGTTGATGTCCTGAAGATGTTGGCTTTAAAAGCGGGCCTTAATATCGTTATAGATAAAAATGTAGCCGGCCGGGTAACGGTTTTTTTAAAAGATATTGATGCTGCGCAGGCGATGGGAGCGATACTGGCTTCAAACGGTTTAGTCCGTAAAGATGATGATGGTATCGCCCGTATTATGACGCAAGATAGTTTTCAGCAGCTTTATGGATATCGTTACGGTGATGCTAAGCAGATGTTGCGCGTAAAATTAAAACATCTAAAACCCGCGAATGTGATAGGTGTTCTAAATCAGATGAAATCGGGTGTTGGCAATATTGTTATTGATGAGGTTTCTGGAGCGGTGATTCTCTTTGATACGGAGAAGAACAACGGTGAGATGGCGCGCATGATAGAGGAGATAGACCAGCCGCTGGAAACGGCTGTTTTTGAATTAAACTATGCGCAGAGCCAAAAAGTTTCGCAGATGTGTCAGGATATTATGACGCAGGGAGTAGGGCAGGTTAAGATTGATGAGCGTACGAACAAACTTATTGTGACAGATTATGCTTCAAAAATACCTGGGATCAGGAGGATGGTGTTAAGTCTGGATGACAGGACGAGAGAGGTCCTTATAGATGCCAAGATTGTCCAGATCGCCTTAAACGATAAGATGTCTTTGGGCATTGACTGGGAATATTTGCTTAATCAAAAGTTTGATATTAAAGGAATGTTTGACCAGGTGATTTCAACAACAGGTAATAAATGGACGATCGGCAAGGCTTTTCCCAGTAAGCCTAATGATTATAAGGTGATCTTGGAAGTTTTAGAAACTGTAGGAGAAACAAAAATTCTTTCAAGCCCGCGCTTGACGGTAATTAATAATGAAGAAGCCAGGATTTTGGTTGGTTCAAAACAGGTTTATGTAACGACGGCGGCTATTCAAAGCCAGGCGACTACGGAGACGGCGGAAGCGGTAAATTTTGTTGATGTGGGGGTGAAGCTAACGGTTAAGCCGGCAATCGGGGCGGATGGGTTTATCGGGATGCGGCTTGGCCTTGAAGTAAGTTCTGCTACACAAAATTATCAGACCTCAAGCGGTAATCTGATTCCTATCGTTGAGACCTCCGAAGCGACAACGACTGTTTTGGTGCGCGACGGGCAGACGATTGTCATCGGTGGGCTCATTAAAGATGAGAATTATAAAACAGTAAACAAGATCCCTGTTTTGGGTGACTTGCCTTTACTGGGGGCTCTATTTAGCAATAAAATCGAAGAAAAGAAAAAAACTGAACTCGTTATTTTTCTTACATGTCACCTGCATGATTTTTCCGCGAATACGCCTTCCTGATTTACATATTTTAAGGTTGAAAATCCAAGTCTTGGTCTATATAATAATATAAAATTAATCCTTAAATTCTATGTTGAATCTACTGGTGGGTTTATGAAAAGAATAAGACAAAAACGTGATTCCTGGGGTTCTAGGCTTGGTATCATCATGGCGGTAGCTGGTTCAGCCGTTGGATTGGGGAATTTTTTACGGTTTCCCGTTCAGGCGGCAGGAAACGGCGGCGGTGCTTTTATGATCCCTTATTTTATCTCTTTGCTTTTATTGGGCATCCCTTTGATGTGGATCGAGTGGACTCTGGGCCGATATGGCGGCGGGTTTGAGCATGGCAGCGCTCCGGGGATTTTTCATAGCGTTTGGCAAAAGAACCGGTTTATCAAATATTTTGGTGTTATTGGTATTTTCGGCCCGTTCATTATCTTTGTTTATTATACTTTCATTGAGTCCTGGAGTTTGGGATATAGTTTTTACAGTTTAAAAGGGTTGTACACGCAGGCGACAGACCAGGCGGCGATGCAGTCTTTTTTAAAGGGCTATCAGGGTTTAGAGCAGAATGCGTATTTTAGCAGTATTGTGCCGGCGTATATCTTTTTTCTGATCGCATTCGCGTTGAATATCGGCGTGGTTTATTTTGGTATCAAAGGGGGCATAGAAAGGTTGGCGAGGATCGCTATGCCGATTCTTTTGGTCGTTAGTGTTATTTTAGTCGCCAGAGTTTTTTGTTTAGGGACTCCTGATCCTACGCGGCCGGATTGGAACTTTTCAAACGGCCTGGGGTTTTTATGGAATCCGGATTTTAGCGCTTTAAAGTCGGCTAAAGTGTGGCTGGCTGCCGCGGGACAAGTCTTCTTTACATTAAGCGTTGGCATTGGTGTTATTTTGACATATGCCAGTTATCTAAAAAAGGGTGATGATGTCGCTTTGTCCGGATTAACAGCGGTTAGTATGAATGAGTTTGCCGAGGTTATTTTGGGGGCGAGTTTTATTATTCCGGCAGCTTTTGTATTTTTTGGGCCACTTGAGATACAATCTATTGCTAAGCAGGGGGCCTTTGATTTAGGATTTGTAACGATGCCTCTCGTATTGGGTAAAATTCCTATGGCGTCTTTTTTTGGATTTCTCTGGTTTGGTTTGTTGTTTTTGGCGGGGATTACTTCCAGTGTCTCTTTGGCACAGCCTGCTATCGCGTTTTTGGAGGATGAGTTTAATATCTCCAGAAAAAAGGCGGTTGCTATTTTTGCGGGTGTCAGTTTTGCGTTGTGTCAGCCGGCGATTTTCTTTTTGAGCCGGGGTGTTGTGAACGAATTGGATTTTTGGGGCGGTACGTTTTGCCTGGTTTTATTTGGTACGGTTGAGGCCATTTTGTTTGGATGGGTCTTTGGCATGGATAAGGCCTGGGAAGAAATTCATCATGGGGCGGATATTAGAGTGCCGGGCATTTATAAATTCATTATTAAATATGTAACACCTTTTTTCTTGATATTAATTTTGGGTTTTTGGTTTTATCAGGAGGGGTTACCCACGATTTTTTTAAAAGGGGTTGCAAGCGCTGATAAGCCTTTTGTTTTGGGCACACGCATAGGTCTAGTTTTTCTATTTTTACTTTTAAGCGTTATGGTTAAGATCGCCTGGCGCCGTAGAAAGATGGGGCGCAGGCCCGCGTCAGCATAATCAAAAGGAGAATGACTATATGAGTTCTTATGGATGGGTTTTTTTAATTTGTTCATGGGGCGCTATTGTTGTCCTGATTTCATTTTGTTTTTATAAAATTTTTACGAAAAAAGTGGTTAAATAAACAGGGATGGCGATTGTGATACAAAATATTTTTTTAAAAAACAAGCATGTTTTGCGTCTTAAAGCTGCTATGTTTTTTTTATGTTTTTTCTTGATGATTCATGCGAGTGGTTGTGTTTTTGTTGCTGGGGGTATTGCGGGTGTTGCCGGTGGTTATATGTTAACTCGGGATACAATTTCCGGTGAATACGGTGTTAAGTACAAACAGGCCTGGAGGGCTTCTATAGATGCTTGTTCAACATTAGGTGAAGTGACTGAGCAGGATTCCGATGATGGCATTATTCTGGCTACGATTGATAGGGTGAAGGTTAGAGTCATGGTAAGCGAGCTGTCTGATAAGTCGGTTACCATAAAAGTGAAGGCCAGAAAAGCATTCTTTCCACAAATGGGAACCGCTGAAAAGGTTTTTGCCAGGATCGCGCAAAAACTTGTGCGCTAAAAGAGAAAAATTCTTCATTCCTTTTTAATAAACCGAAAAACCGTGAAGATGAAAAAGCTAATAAGGATATTTAGGGCACTAAGCCTGTCAGCTTGCGTTGCTCTGCCGTTGATGATATGTGGTTGTTCGTCGTCGGATCCTGGGCGTTTAGAGCAGGTTAAGGTAAAAAGGGTTATAGATGGGGATACCGTTGAATTGTCTGACGGCCGGATGGCCCGTTACATTGGGATTGATTGCCCGGAGTTAAAGAAAAAGACATCTTCAGGTTGGGTTGAGGTCCATCAACCTTTTGCGGCCGAAGCAAAAACGGCTAATGAAGAGCTGATTTCAAAGGGGCCGGTTGTTTTTGAGTTTGATTCTTGCAAATGGGATAAATATAACAGGCTTCTTGTTTATTGTTATGTCCTTATTGATGGCCGTAAGGTGTTTGTGCAGTCTGAATTATTAAATCGTGGATTGGCGTATTTATACACGTTTCCACCTAATGTTAAATATACAGATATTTTAGTTGAGTCTTTGAAAGAGGCCAAAGATCATAAGCGCGGTGTTTGGTCGCTTGATTTGGATATTGACGCTAAAGACGCCAAGCGATTTTTGGGGCAAAGAAAATCCGCTAAGGGTAAGGTGGAAAGTGTTTTTTCTACGCCAAAAACGGTTTGTTTGAAACTGGATGGCCTTTACGTTGTGATTTTTGATAAGGATTTGGATACTTTTTTAAAACAGCACTTAGATCCCGCTATGGCCTATGAAGGGAAAAAAATCCGTGTTTTTGGTTTGATTAAAAAATACAAAGGGCATCCGGAAATGATCATCAGCCATCCAAGCCAGATAGAGGTGCTGGAGTAGAGAGGCAAGAGGGTAAGAATATGTTTATAGAATCGTTTAAGGTTATATCTCTGGCTATTTTTGAACTTGTTTTTTTGGGTTCTGTCGGATTTTTTCTGGTAAAACGCGCTGTTATTGGCCATGATGGCTTGCGTCTTTTAAGTGATTTGGTCATTGGATTATTCTTGCCGTTTTTTATGTTCACAGAAATTGTGAGCAAATTTAGTTTTAATCTTTATCCCGACTGGTGGATGTTTCCCTTGTATAGTTTTTTTATAACGGTGGTTGGTTTTGCCTGCGGGCATCTTTTTTTATTCTTTGATAAGTCGCTTTGTTCTGATAAGGAGGAATTCTTAGGGGTTACATCTTTTCAGAATTCCGGTTATTTGCCTCTGCCGCTCGTGGCTGTTTTATTGCCCCAGGGATTAGCTGATCAAATGTATATCTATATTTTCTTGTTTTTGATCGGGTTCAATATGGTAATCTTCTCTTTTGGCGCGATGCTTTTGTGCCCGAAAGGTGCTTGTTTAAAATTTGATATCAAGCATATGTTGAGCGCGCCTGTTGTGGCGACAGTTGCCGCGCTGCTTTGTGTATTTTTCAGAGTTCATGCCCTCTTTCCGCAGGTTTTATTAAGGCCTATGGCAACTTTGGGCAAATGTGCAATCCCTTTATCTATTTTAGTTGTTGGCGGTAATTTAGCGCTATTTAAGTCAAAGAGTGTAACTTATTTTAAGTCAATAAGTTTTGCTCTTATTGCGAAACTTATTGTAATGCCTCTGATTTTTTTGGGGTTGATTATTTGGCTAAAGCCCAGGCCATTGGTGGGATTTTTGCTCCTACTGCAGGCGGCTATGCCCCCGGCTGCGCTGCTTTCTGTTATTTCAAAGAAGCATGGGCATAGAGATCACTTGATTAGCCAGTCTATTTTTCTTGGGCATCTTGCCAGTATTGTGACTATTCCTCTGTTTTTGGCGCTTTTTTGGGCTATCTCGGGGACTTTTTAAAAAAGTATAAAAAGTGGATAGAATTGTGGTAAAATGGTATAATTATGGAAGAAAAGGTAATCGCTACAAATAAGAAGCTCTTTCGTGATTTTGAGGTTTTAGACACGCTTGAGTGCGGTATTGAGCTTAAAGGAAGTGAAGTAAAATCATTGCGGGAAGCGAAAGCGACCTTAGATGATGCTTTTGCCCGTGTTGAGGCGGGTGAGATTTACTTGTATAATTGTCACATCGTCCCGTATGAGAAGGCCAGCTATCTCAAAGAAGAAGCGACAAGGACTCGTCGGCTGTTATTGAGGAAACCTCAAATAAAAAAATTCATTGGCCTAGTGGCGCAACGCGGGTTTTCATTGGCGCCCATGCGGATGTATTTTAATAAAAAAGGCCTGGTGAAAGTGGCGCTTTCTTTAGTTAAAGGAAAGAAGCTTTATGACCGCCGCGATGATATAAAAAAAAGAGAGCTTGACCGGCAATTGCGCCGGACTATGCGTGCGCGGAATAGATGATCAAAAAATTTTTCTTTTTCGGAGATTCACAGGAGTTTTGGTTCTTTTAAAATTTGGGGGGTGAAATGGGCTCGATTCAGGTATGTTGGATGATGTGCCGCATGCCGAGGGTGTAAGGTGGCCTCGTTAAAAACCTTGCATAATACAAACGCTAATAATAATGAAAAATTGCTAGCGGAAGCAAACAGCATTGTTGCTCCAATTATGGATGCTCCAATGCCGATGCCTTCTTTGGCAAGCGTTCCAGTCTTACTTCACTAATCTGAGGTAAGCCGCTGTCTGGGCAATTCTGCGTGTTTAGATGGCGAGATTTAGGCAGAATAGTTTCAATTCTTCCTCTGGGATTGAAGCGAAACTCAAAGAGGATGGCATGGCGTGATCCTGTCTGTTGGAGCGCGGCGTGTGACACTAATAAATAGACTAAGCATGTAGTGGCTTTCGTTTCTCTATCTGAGGACGCGGGTTCGATTCCCGCCACCTCCACCAATTTTAAATGAGCGCGTAACTTATGAAATATCAATGAACACAAGTTGCATGTACAAATTTCTGCCGTAGGCGCCTGCCTTAAAGGGCATCCAAAGATAGTATCTTTACGTTCAAACAGCCGCGATATATTATATAAAACCACTTTATAGGTTCTTATGAGTTTATCATTATATGTTCATATTCCCTTTTGTAAGAGCAAATGCCCTTATTGTTCATTCCTTTCTTATGAGAATAGGCAAGAAGCTATAGTGCCTTATCTGGAAGCGTTAGGTAAAGAAGCCGCCTTTTACAAGGGCCAATCTGTTTCCACGATTTATATTGGCGGGGGAACGCCGACGTATTTGAGTGAAACGGAGCTTGGAATCTTGTTTGATACGATCCGTTCCAATTTTAAGATAGATAACGTCGTTGAATGGACGATTGAGGCTAATCCCGCGACATTTGATTTATGTAAGGCGAAGCTTTTACGTAGCTTTGGCGTTACACGAGTAAGCCTTGGTATTCAATCTTTTCAGGAAAAATATTTACAATTTTTAGCCCGGCCGTACGGCACTCAGGACGCGTTACGGGCATATGCTTTTTTAAGAGAAGCGGGTTTTGATAATATTAGCGTGGACCTGATGTATGCTTTTTCCGGCCAGACAGAAGAAGAATTGGCTAGCGATGTCCAAGAAGCGCTTAAATTAAATAGTGAACATATTTCTCTTTATACCTTATCGGTATCAGAGGAAAGTGTTTTTTATCAAGATAATATTGAGCCTTTGGACAATGACCAGCAAGTCTTATATTATGGACATATTCGCGATTGGCTTAGTAAACAGGGGTTTTTGCAGTATGAAGTGAGTAGCTTTTCCAAGAAGAATTATGAGAGCCGTCATAATCTTAACTATTGGCAGGGTGGTGATTATATTGGCCTGGGTTTAGGCGCGCATGCGCATCTTGGGGGCGTACGTTTTTGGAATACATCTGATTTGGTTTGTTATGGCGCCTTGCTTGAAAAAGGCATTATGCCTAAAGAGGGTGAGGAGAGCTTACCGGTGGAGCAGAAGATGCTGGAGACTTTATTGATTGGTTTGCGTTTAGTTGATGGCGTTGATGTCGAAAAGCTTGAAGAAAGATTTCATCTTAAATTGGGTAACGATAAAAGGGCCTTGATTGATGGTTTTGTTAGAGAGGGCCTCTTGAAATGGGAGGATGGCTATTTGAAGACAGCGCTGTCGGGAATATTGTTGTTAGATGAAATTTGTGCTAAAATCATCTAGCCTGTTATCTTATGTTAGAGGCAGGCCGTTTTTTGAAGAAAAAACTTTATCTTTTGTTTTTTTCTTATATAATAAAACTTGTAACATAAAATGAGGCAATAAGATGCTAAAAAAACTTATCATTGTTTGTGCGTTTTTCATGGTGATGTCAGGTTGCGCGCAGTGCCTGACAATGCGTAGTGAATATTATGATGTCTCTGGCAAGGTTTTTACACCTAAGAGCTCATCAGAAGATGTTGAAATTTTTACGGAAAAACCTGATAAGCCTTATGAAGAGGTTGGTTATATTAAGGTTTTAGCCAGATATGGGACTTCAAAGAAAGTGATGGATGAGCAAATAAAATCCAGGGCTGGCAGTGTTGGGGCTGACGCGGTTATTGAAGTGGAGTACGGGGAAGATAAGGCTAATGACCTTCTGTTTTGCGGGAAATTTGTTTCTACAAAAAGAAACGCGGTAGCGGTCGGGAAAGCCATAGTTTTTAAGAATTAACAATAATGTATATAAGGAAGTGGTATTTAGAATGGAAAAAAAAGCGAATGTTTTGTTGGTTGATGATGAGTTGGATTTTTTGCGAACGATTGTTACATGGTTAAAATCTATCGGTTACACGGTTTCAATTGCCTTAAGTGGCGAAGATGCTCTTCAGAGGCTCAAAGGCAGTAATCTTCCGGATATCATTTTTTTGGATATTGATATGCCTGAAATGAGCGGCCTTGAGACTTTGGGAAAGATCAGGGAATTTAATAAAGAGCTACCCATTCTTATGATGATAAAAGATTCTAAGGAAGAAAAAAGGTTTGTCGCTGCTCGTAATTTGGGCATATCGGGCTTTTTTGCTAAAAATGAAACTTTTGACGAATTTGTAAAAATTCTTGAGAAGACTTTGCAGGTGCACAGACAGTATCGTCCTTATTCTAACTGATAGCAGGCAATGTTTTGGTTTTAGGTCAGATAAAAGTTAATGACGCACTCCGATAAGATTCAAGGTTTGTTAAAAAAAAGGTATCCCTCTCCGGAAACAGCGTTAAAATTTTCAACTCCTTTTGAATTATTAGTCGCGACGATTTTATCAGCACAGTGTACTGATGCGAGAGTCAACGTTGTGACGCGGAAACTTTTTGATAAGTATCATGATGTTGAAGATTATGCGTCTGTGGATGTTAAAGTTTTAGAGCAGGAGATTAAGCCGACCGGGTTCTATCGCAATAAAGCTAAAAATATTATTGCTTCTGCAAAGATGATTGCAGGTGTTTTTGGTTCAAAAGTGCCTATGACGCTGCAGGAGCTTGTGAAGTTGCCGGGAGTTGCCCGTAAGACAGCCAATGTCGTTCTTTTCGGCGCTTTTGGCAAAAATGAAGGTATAGCTGTTGATACGCATGTGGCCAGAGTTAGCTATCGGTTGGGTTTAACAAAAAGCCACGATCCCGTTAAGATCGAGGCAGATCTTATGAAATTTGTTGATAAGGGGCAATGGGGGAAATTTAGTTTGCGCCTTATCTGGCATGGGCGCCAGGTATGTAAGGCTCGCAATCCTGATTGCAGGCAGTGTGTATTGGGAGGGATCTGTCCGTCAAGGCTGGATAGGTAGAGGCCGTTAGAAAAAACAGTTTTATAACCAGAGAAGAAAGTCCATGAAAAAAAACAAAAAGATACATCCTTCAGCGGATAAGACAAAAAGGAACGAAAGACAGATAGAGATGATTACTTCTGAAGAGAAGGATCGTATCCTGCAGGACCTTGTTCCTTTTTTGTCTCCAGGGAAATTTATTAATGTGGCTACGTGCAGTTTGGAGCGGATGCCGAATGTGGCGCCTAAGCTTGTTGTTAAGACAGAAAAAAATATTATCTATTTTATTGATTATATTATTGGCAGGACGTTTATTAATCTTAAGGAAAATCCAAGGATATCAATTTCTTTTATTGATCAGAGGACATTGACAGGTTATCAGCTAAATGGCACGGTTGATATTATTGATCGGGGAAGCGAGCTTGAAGGTTTTGTTGAAGATTTTCAGAAAATTAAAACAGGCTTTACTGTTGAACGGATTCTTTTTAATCTGCGTTCGGGTGGAAAAACTTCTGCTTTAGAATTTTTCTTGCCGGAAAAATTCGCTGTTTTAAAAGTCAAAGTGATAGAAATTGTAGAAATTAGTTCTAGCGGCGGCCTGAAATCTAAATTTGCTCTCGGTTAATTTTTTACAATATATTCTTTTTATTATCTTATCCTAATGAAACGATCCCGGTTTTTGACGCCCGCAATGTGTCTTTTTATGGTTGCTCTTTTCTTTCTCTGTGGTAATGCTTTTGCTCCAACTTTGAAAAAAGCGCCTCAGGTGAGAGGCAGTGCATGGTTTAACGTTGGCGACTATGAAAAGATTACGATGGATAAGCTGCGCGGAAAAGTCGTTTTAATTTTTTTCTGGACGATGAATGATGATAACTGCCAGCGGGATATCCCGTTTCTCAATGATTGGTACACGAAATATAAATCCAAGGGCTTAGAGATCATCGGTGTACATTCTTTTGAATGGGCATATGATGCTTCTGACGCGGTCCTTTCCGATAAAATCCTCTCATATAACATAAAATTTCCTG
This sequence comes from Candidatus Omnitrophota bacterium, assembly GCA_043819345.1. Classification (GTDB taxonomy): domain Bacteria; phylum Omnitrophota; class Gorgyraeia; order Velamenicoccales; family Velamenicoccaceae; genus CAYRDK01. Next base: position 29,989 of record JBDREX010000010.1, on the reverse strand, counting down.
TAGTTAGTGATGATGCTTTATATACAAAGGTTGCCTATAGGCAGCTTGCATTACCATCCTATTGTCTTGTGGATAGAAACGGGTTTATTAGGGCTCGTCACGATGGCCCTGTGGCGAATAACGATAGCCTTGAAATTATGATAGAATCTGCTTTGGAGCAGGGGCAGTCCCGATTACTTGATGAGGAAATATAATAATGAAAAAACATAAAGAGCATGCAAAAATGCATCACGAAAGTGTAAAGCTGAAGTTTTTAGGTGGTGTCCGGACGGTTACAGGATCGAGCCATCTTCTGACGACGCCAAAATCAAAGATTTTATTGGATGCCGGATTGTTTTATGGTAAACGGAAGGAATTTTACGAGATTAATACAACTTTTTCTTATCCGTTATTTAAGATTAACGCTTTAGTATTATCTCACGCCCATATAGATCATTGTGGGAATATCCCGACGATTATTAAAAGGGGTATGAGGGGCAAGATTTATGCTACGTCGGCCACGAGAGATCTTTGTAAACTTATGTTGGCTGATAGCGGTAAGGTACAGGAAGAAGACTTTCGATATTTAAGAAAGATTGTGCCGGGTTCAAGGAAACATAGGCATCAGGTTTCGTCCAGCATCCCAGGGCCTCTTTACACGCAGCGGGAAGCAATGCATGCGATTACGAAATTCAGGCCGCTTCACTATGGGCAAAAGTTTAAGATTACACATGATACGACTTTAACTTTTTTGGATGCCGGGCATATTCTTGGTTCCAGTGTTATGGTTTTAGATATAAGATTGAGTCACAGATTTTTACGTTTAGGTTACGCGGTAGATTTGGGCCGCGAACAGTTGCCAATTCTTAATAATCCAACTGTGTTAAAGGATTTGGATTATTTGATTCTTGAGTCGACGTATGGTGGCCGCCGGCATTCACCGATTGAACAAGCCAAAGAGAAGCTGAAAGGGGCGATCAATCGTACGGTTGCCAGGAGAGGGAAAATCATTATTCCTTCTTTTGCTTTGGAAAGGACGCAGGAAGTTATCTATTATATCAATGAGCTTTTAAAAGAAGGTAGTATCGCGCCAATCCCTATTTATGTGGATAGCCCTTTGGCGACTAAAATAACAGAAGTTTTTCGTAATAATGTTCATTACATGGACCAGAAAATAAAAACGATGATGCGTAATGATTCAAGTCCTTTTGATTTTTTGAATCTTTCTTATATTCAGGACCAACAGGAATCAAAAGCATTAAATAATGATAAGCGTTCTATGATTATTATCGCAGGTTCAGGGATGTGTGAAGCGGGCAGGGTTTTACATCACTTGAAAAACAATATTACGGAATCTCGTAATACTGTTTTAGTGGTTGGTTATATGGCCAAAGATACTCTTGGCCGCAAGATTGTTGACAGGGAAAAAGTTGTGCGTATCTATGGCATGGAATATGAGTTGAATGCCGAAGTTGTTGTTATTAATGCGCTTTCAAGCCATGCGGATAAAGAGGATCTTCTGAATTATGTTAAAGATTGTTCGCCTGTTAAGCAGGTTTTTTTGGTGCATGGCGAAGAAGATCAGAGTAATGCGTTATATGAAGCGCTGGAGCACGAAGGACTAAATCCTTATCTACCTCAAAAAGACGAAGTTGTTACTCTCGCGTAAACGAAATTGTTGAGCACGAGGTATTTATCGTGCCTGTTTTTTGGCACAAGCAAAGGGCAGGAAATATTGTGGTTGAAAAAAGAGCCAATTGCTATTATGATATAGATGATGTAACAGTTTGTAGCTCAAATAGATGGATGAAACGTTTTCTGTTGATATAGTCTTGGTAAAGCGCTGTTGGATGATGGATATGGCCTTGGCATTACATTAGATTTTATGGGAATTCCGAAACGAAATAAAGAGAATGTCAAGGCTGGTTTTTTTAAAAAGGCGATACAGAAAAAAATAGGGCGTGCTATCGCCGATTATCATATGCTTAAGGATGGCGACAAGATCCTTGTTGCAGTTTCTGGCGGAAAAGATAGTTTGATTTTGCTTAAGTTGTTATTGGAACGCAGAGTTTTTGTTCCCATAAAATATGATGTGATAGCCTGCTATGTTGATTTGGGGCATAAGACCGCCAATGTAGCCGTTCTTAAAAAATATCTGGAGCAACAAGCGTGTTCCTATCACATTGTTAGAAAGAAAGTTTTTAAAAAGACTAGTGATGCGAAATTAACATGTTTTTGGTGTTCCTGGAATCGCAGAAAAGCTTTATTCGCGTTGGCTCAAAAATATGGCTGTAACAAGATAGCTTTAGGGCATCACAAAGACGATATTATTACGACGATATTGATGAATCTTTTGTTTGAGGGGCAGATTAGCGCCATGGTTCCTTCGCAGGAAATTTTTAAGGGTGGCATTACTCTTATTAGGCCTTTGGCTTATGTGGAAGAAGAAGAGCTGCAAAGATTCGCACAAATATACGATATTCCGTCAGCGGACGTAGCTTGTCCCATTGGCAAACAGACAAAGCGGGCTTTGGTTCGGAGTTTTGTTGAAGAAGTGAAGGTTGCCTGTCCCAGTGTAAAAACGAATATTTTTAAAAGTATACAGAGAATAAAAAAAGATTATTTGCTTTAAAACTTTTCTAAATCTTATGAGTCTTTGTGATAAAGATAAAAGAAAGCGCTTAACTTTTAAGGATTTTTTTGCTTTTGTTTTTATCTGTATTTTGATTTTGGGTTTTTTCTTCCTGCCTTACTACCATTCCCGTAATAGACTTGCCTGGGCGTTTGTTTGGGATATCCGTGGTGAGATTGTTCCTGTTGTCGCTTTTTTGCAGTTTGTCCTTATTTATTTTTTCTTATATCTTTTGCGTTTGCAGAGGCTCCTGCGTCGCGAGCAGCAGGAATTGGCTTCGGCGATTACGAATTTAGATGTTGGATTGTATAAAGAAACGCCCGGGGATAAGCCAAAATTTATTGAGATAAATGAGGGATTTTTAAAAATGTTGGATTATACGCAAGAGGCATTATTTAGTATCTCGCCAAAGGACGTTTATGAGCAGCCAGAGGAATATTTAGAGTTTAGAAAACGCCTTTTATCCAGAGGGTCTTTGATTAAGGAGGTGAAGCTGAAGAAAAAGGATGGGCAGCTCACAACAGCGATGATTTCTGCTAAGCTTGTCCGTAGTGACCTTGGCGAGCTTCAGTTTTTAGAGTATCTGGTGATGGATGTTAGCGAACGTAAATGGATGGAAGAAGAGATGAGCTCGGCCTATTTACGTTTTGAAGCTGTTATCCAGAATACACCGAATATTGCTATACAGGGACTTGCCTTAGATGGGAAAATTTTAGAGTGGAATTCCGCTTCAGAGATTATGTTTGGATATACCAAAAATGAGATGATTGGAACGAAAGGTTTTGAGTTAATCCTTAAAGAAGGGGCCTTAAAGGAATTTAAACACGTTTTTGAAGAGATGAAAAATACGACTTATGAATCAGTCCCGCGGCAATGGGAGGCGAAAAACAAAGATGGTGAAGAGATCGCGATTTATACGTCTATGTTTCCGATTTTGCAGGACGCGAGGGTTATTGAAATTTATTGCATGAGCGTTGATATTTCCGATCATGTTAAGACAGAAAAAAATCTTAACGAAATAAAAGATAGGTTGGAAGGGCTCGCCTTAAAAGACGCGATGACGGAAGTTTATAATTTTCGTTATTTTCGGGAAAGGTTGGCTGCTGAATTTGAGCGCGCGAAAAGGCTGTTATCTTCTATTACGATTATGATGATTGATTTGGATTATTTCAAATCTGTTAATGATACGCATGGCCATCATTTTGGTGATAAGGTATTAAAACAGGTCGCCAGGTTTCTTGTCTCAGAGTTGAGAGTTAATGATGTTGTCGCCAGGTGGGGTGGCGAGGAGTTTGCTGTTATTTTGCCGGATACAAACCGTATTGATGGCTTAGCTGTGGCGGATAAGATTTTAGATTTATTGCATAAACGATGGTTTGGTGATGAGGCTACGACAATAAGGCTCAAATGCAGTATTGGCGTGGTTAGTTATCCTGAGGATCCGCTTTTTTCAGTAGATGAAATTATTGACGCTGGAGAACAGTCTATCTATAAAGTAAAAGAGCGTGGTGGTGATGGTGTAGCATTGTATGGGCATGAAATTTCTGAGGGCGGCCTGGAGAAATATTCAGAACAGGACCGCAAGCGTTTTATTGACGCGGTAAAACAAAAACTTTCCTTTTACGCCGTACGCAGTGAACATAGTATTTTAGAAGCTGTTTATTCATTGGCTAAGAGTATAGAATTGAAAGATCGTAGGACACGGGAACATTGTGACAGGATGATTGATTACGCGCAAAAACTTGCCAGGCTTATGGGTTTGAATGAGCAGGAGGTGGATAATGTGCGGCGCGCGGCGATGTTACATGATATTGGCAAGCTTGGTATTTCAGATGCTATTCTTTTGAAGCCTGCTAAGTTGACTCCAGAAGAGTATGAGATTGTCAAAAACCATCCTGTTATTGGAGCAGATATTCTTTCTGTCGCTGGGTTTTTGAAAGATATTATTCCGTTGATTGTCTCACATCATGAGCGTTATGATGGAACGGGCTATCCTAGAGGACTCAAAGGAGAGGAGATCCCGTTAGGGGCAAGAATTATTGCTGTCGTAGATGTGTATGAGGCTCTCACATCAGATAGGCCCTACCATAAGGCGATTTCCTCGCAGGAAGCCCTTAAGATTATCAAAGAAGGAGCGGGTACACAATTTGACGCGAATGTGGTTAAGCTTTTTTGCAGCATTGTCAGTTAAGCGCAAGCCTCTGAGACAGTGCTCTTGTAAGGCAATTTCATCTAATAACTAAAACAAAAGAAAGGTTTTCCATCTGCCTTTTTAAAAGGGCAGGATTATATTTAAGGATACCTGATTATTGCAAGTGAGGATAAAGAAAATGAACGCAAGGTTATCGAAATACGGATTAGACAAAAATGGAGATTTTGTTATTGAGAATTATAATTTTGCAAAACCGTGGGCGAGTTTTTTTCCGGGGATAGCCGGTTTATATGGTATCCCTTTGTGGGCTTTTTATGTGAATCGCGGACAATGCATTGTGAGCGCCGGAATTCATTCCAAAGATGAAGCGATTATGGAGTTTTTGCCGGCCAATAAGGCTTATCAACTTGTCTCATCGCAGTGTTTTCGGACATTTCTAAAAATAAAAAACAAGGGTAAATGTTTATTTTATGAGCCGTTTTCTCCCTGTGGCGCTTTTTCAGGCGCAAATATTACTAACAGGATGATTATCAGGCCTCATGAATTAATGATTGTAGAAGAGAATTTGACCGCTCGCCTGAGAACGCAGGTATCTTATTTTACGTTGCCCAACGAACCTTTTACCGCCTTAGTTAGAGAAGTTACAGTTGAAAGTATGTCAAACAAGCCGCTGGACATAGAGATGCTGGATGGCTTGAGTGTGGTTGTGCCAAGTGGTGTTAATAATTTTTTCTTGAAGGAGATGAGCCGTACGATTGAAGCGTGGATGACCGTAGAAAGATTAAAAAATGGCGTAGCTGTTTATAAACTGACAACAGATCCGAAAGATGTGGCTCATGTGGTTTTTATAAAGGGCGCTAATTTTTATGCTAGCTTTGAAGGATCTAGAAGTTGTTCTTCGTCTAAAATTATTGTTGATCCTGCTAAGGTTTTTGGGGATATTACAGATTTTAGTTATCCGCAGGCGTTTTTGAAATCATCTTCTTTCGCGTATTCGGAAAAGCAGGTCGCTAGGAATAAAACACCATGCGGGTTTTCATTTGTTAAGGCGAAATTGGTCAAGGGTGCAAAGAGGAAGCTTGTTTCTGTCCTTGGGCATGTTTTTGATGTGGACGATATTAACAGGCATGGGATTGGACGCTTAAATGAGGATTTTATTAATAAAAAGAGACAGGAAAACAAGAAGCTGATTGATGGTGTTATGGATAGGATTTTCACGGTTAGCGGATCGGATAATTTTGATTTATATGCGCGTCAGACATTTTTGGACAACGTTTTAAGAGGTGGCCTGCCTACCGCTTTTACGATAGGGAAGAATAAGAAGAAAAGTGTTTATGTCTTTTCCAGAAAACACGGTGATTTGGAGAGGGATTATAACCGCTTTTGTGTGTTGCCTACCTATTTTTCTCATGGAGAAGGCAATTATCGTGACGTAAATCAGAATCGCCGCTGCGATGTCTTTTTTGAACCATCTCTGGAAGAGAAGAATATCTGTGATTTTATGAATTTGATTCAGCTGGATGGTTACAATCCTTTGGTTTTTAAAGGAGAAAAATTGGTCGTTTCTGAAGATGATTTTAAGAAGAGCGGCTTGTCTTCCTATTTTCATGAGAAAGACTCCCATAAGATAGGACACATTCTTTCTTTATCTTTTACGGTTGGTTCTATTCTGCAATATCTTATGGAAAACAAGGTTGTTATGTCTTGTTCTCTGGAGAGTTTTGTCGCGACACTGTTGAGCCTTGCTAAAAGCGATGTTGACGCGGCGCATACAGAAGGGTACTGGTCGGATCATTGGACTTATAATACGGATCTTTTAGAAAGCTTTAAATCGTTGTATCCTGACCACATGAAATGGCTTTTGTTTGAAAAGAACGATTTTTCTTTTTTTGATACACATGTTTTTGTCAGGCCTCGTCAGGAGCGTTATGTATTGCGTAATGGTGAGCTTCGTCAGTATCACTCTTTATGTTCTGATGAAGATAAGTTGTTGTCCATTCAAAAAAGGCATCATGATCAGCACAAGGTCCGATGCGATAATGGCGCGGGAGAGATTTTGACGACAACTTTGATTGGTAAATTTATATGCCTCATAGTTAATAAACTGGCCACACTTGATCCATCGGGTGTTGGTATTGAAATGGAAGCAGAAAAGCCTAATTGGTATGACTCGTTGAACGGCCTGCCTGGATTATTGGGTTCTTCTATCAGTGAAACTTTTGAACTTAAACGCCTTATTGAATTGTTGAAGAAGATTATTCTAGAATTGAATATAACGCCACAACAGGAGTTTTCTATTGTTTTGGAAATTTATGATTTCTTTGAAGAGATGAAATCGTTGTTGTCGCAGAACATAGACGCTTTTAGTTTTTGGAATCATTCCAATACGGTTAAAGAAGCGTATCGGTATCGGGTTAGACGGGGTGTTCAAGGCGAGTTTATACAAATCACGGTTTCAGAGCTCCTTAGTTTCTTTGAACTCGCTTTAAAGAAACTGAATGCGGGGATTGCTAAGAGTTTTGAGCGTAGCAGCGGCTACTATTATACCTACTTTACGCATCAGATGGTTAAGCATGATTCATCGTTAAGTCCTGCCGGCCAGCATATTGTTATTCCGAAAGAGTTTAAGCAGAAGCGCCTCCCTTTGTTTTTGGAAGGCTTTGTACATGCTTTAAGGAGCGAAGCGTCTGATGCTAAAAATATTTTTATGGCCGTCAAGAAGAGCCCTCTCTGGGATAAGAAATTAAAAATGTATAAAGTAAATACGTCTTTAGAAAGGGAGAGTTATGAAATTGGCAGGACAAAGGCCTTTACGCCTGGCTGGCTTGAAAACGAATCTATTTGGCTGCATATGGAGTATAAATATCTTTTGGAAATATTGAAAAATGGGCTTTATGATGAATTTTATGAAGATTTTTTCAGTCTTCTGGTGCCTTTTCAGAAACCTGCGGTTTATGGGCGCAGTATTTTGGAAAATTCATCTTTTATCGCTTCCAGTGCTCATCCGGATACGTCTTTGCATGGCAGAGGATTTGTGGCACGCTTGAGTGGTTCTACGGCTGAGTTGATTCATATGTGGCTTTTGATGAATATTGGCGCAGAGCCTTTTTACCTGGGCCAGGATGGAGATTTGTGCTTGCGTTTACGGCCGGCCTTACCTATAAAATTGTTCACAAAGAAAAGCGTGCGGAGGGATTTTGTTGATTCCTGCGGATGTACGCGTGAAGTGGCTCTTGAAAAAGATTCCTACGGCTTTCTTTTTCTGAATAAGACGCTTATCGTTTATAGGAATCCCAAGAGAAAGAACACTTTTGGACAAGGAGGCGTTGCTCCTGTGCGGATAGCTATTTATGATCAGGATAGAGAAGTGGCAACGGTAGAAGGCTGTCAAATAGCGTCGCCCTATGCTGCGATGGTCAGAGAAGGCAAGATTGACAGGATAGAGGTTGAATTAGGTTAAGAAGTTGCTTGTTTTAAGCAAGATTGAGCTTGTGCCATATTTTTAAACGATGTATAATTAATGACAATGAAAAATAAAATTACCTCGTTTTCTTTATTCTTATATCTTCTTTTTTTGGCAGGGTGTGCTACTTTTACTCAGTCTGGCGAGTGGTATCGGATGAGTATTGATGATATTCATCAAGACCGGCCTTACTTTGCTATACTCAACCTTAAAAATATTCTTAAAGAATATCCGGAATCCCCTTACGCGCCAAAAGCCGCTTTTGCTATTGGCGAGTATTATTTTGATAACGGCGATTATTATAATGCGATTAATGTGCTTTCTAACTATATCCGCCGCTATCCGGACGATAAGGGTGTTGTTTTTGCTAAGCTGATTGTTTATAAGATTATTACTAATTTCAAGAAAGAGGATGTTGCGAATGCGCAGCAGGATGTCCTCATCAGAGAAATAAGAAGAGAGCTTTTTTCAGAACCACTTTTTTTGATTTTCTATGACAAAAAGTCTCCACGTTCTTACCAATCTATTTTTTCAAATTCTTATCTTGTTTACGATTACATAGACAAGATTAAGGTTTTTCGTAATGACAAAGATTTCATTGAGCTTACCCCATAAGCGCAGGCAGGTTATTCTGCTGATATTTTCCGGCCTTTGCGCACTTATTATTCTTGTTAGTTCGGTTCTGTCCTTTTTACTTTATAAGAAAATAAAAGAAGTCAGTGCTGTCTTAAAGGAGACGCAGGGTATTAGCCTGAGTGTCAAGTTTGTTTGTTTTAATCCATTTAAGGGATTGTTCATCAAGGGGCTTGAGTGTGAACAGTCAGGTGATGTCTTTTTGGAGTCCGACCATCTTGATGTGGGTTTTGATATTTTGTCCTTAGTACAGCACAAGATCAGTATAAAAAGCATAGAAGCGGCCCGCTTAAAGGTGTCATTAGGGACGGCCGCAAAATTATTAGCTCAAGAAGAGAACGGGGCGGTAAAGACGGTTCCCCAGGTTTTGGATTTCTTTGAAACGGTTCATTTTAAAGGGCGTAGCATTTGGCTTGACGAGGCTATGGAAGTGGATTTATCAGGCTATTTGTCTTTTATTAAGCAGAAATTTTTTATTTCGCGCGGGAAGGTTGTTTTAAAACAATTGCATATTCCAGGGGTTTCCACCATTGAGATTTTTAATAATGATGATTATTCTGATTCGTTTGATTACGCTGTTGAGATGGAGTCTCAAAACGATGACCTCGTTATTTCACGGTGTGAATTCAGCAATTCTGCTTTAAGGTTTTTTGGAGAAGGCCAGATCAAAGATTACAAGAAACAGGCGGATGTTTCTTTTTCTCTGAGCTTATCCAATGTGATGCTTGATAACTTATCTTTCTTTAATAATGGTAATTTGAGTTCGCGCGGCCTTTTTGATGGAACGTTGAATGTTATGGGGCCTGCTGCCGCATTGGATGTATCATTTTCCGGCAAGCTTATGAATGCCCAGTTTGTTCTTTTTGATACGGTTTCTTTAGAAAAAGTTAATGGTTCTTTTATTTTTTCAAAAAGTCAATTGACGACTAAAGATTTTTGTCTGCGTTTCAATGGTATTCAGTTCTGTTCGCAGCTTGATTGTTTTTTTGAAGATCACCCTCATATTCTTTTGAAGCTTTTTACGGCCAATGACGCCGATATTTCGAATAATTTTGTGTTGAATCTTGACGGTATCTGGAAGGGCCAGAATTTTGACGGTGATCTTGATATGGATTTTTGTTATGCTTCAAAAAAGACCTTTAATAAGCTGGCACTCGTGATGAAAAGTTTTCGTTTTTCACAGAAAAAAAGATTATTGTTTAGTGCTGAAGAAATTGATGCCAGCCTAGATATTCAACCGTTGGAGATGGTAACGGATGTAAAGGCTTTCTCCAGAGATATGATTTTAGAAAGCGTATCTTCATGGATGAGTATGGTAGATGACGGTATCGCATTTAATGATTTGAAGGCTATCTGTTATGGAGGAGAATTGTTGGGAGATTTTAGGGTTTTCCCTGGCAATCAGGTTTTATTGGCAAAAGGCAGGGCACTTGTAAATCACGTTGATTTAATGCGGGTGTTTGAGGGGGCAAAAGAAGAGGATTCTTTTTTGTCGGGATACCTTTCTGGAAAAGTTGATTTTGATAGCGAGCAGGCGCAGATGTTTAAGGGCAAGTTTTCTATCGTAGATGGGTCTATTGAAGAAAACCCTCTTTTAAATTCTGTCGCAAATTTTCTTGGCGTTGTTTCTCTGAAGAAAGTTGTTTTTGATAAGCTCGTGATGGCTTTTGCTGGAGGCAAAGGCGATTATGCTGCTAAAGTGAGGTTATTTTCTTCTAAGGTTAATGCGATTTTAGATGCCAGGATTATTGCCTATGATAAGATAGATGGAGATTTGTCTGTTAGCCTGGCAACGGATTTATTAAATGAGTCCAAGCAGTTTAGCAAGATTCTCAAATATATTAAGCATTCTGAAGCAAACGTTGTGTTTCCTTTTAAAATTTCATCCTATGTGGATAGTCCTCGGGTGCTTTGGCTAAAAAATGAATTTAAAGATAAGCTGTCTAATCTATTGCCGGAAAGCAATAAGAGATATTTGCAAGAACAGCTTAATGGCATGGTTGAAAAGATGGCAGAAGAATAATGGTGTCAAAGATATAGAGTGTCAGAGAGTTAAAGCAAAGATTGGTTCGCGGGTTGACGAGTTTGTGGGTTATGGATTAAACTAGCTAATCCGCGTTTCTTGCCGTCATTCTGAGGAGGGTATAAGCCCGACGAAGTCTGTCTGCCGGTAGGCGGGAATTTAACAATTGGTAAAAAACGTTGTTGGGTTAAAAAAAGTCAGGATTTGTAAGAGAAGAGAAAGGAAGCGAAAAAGGAGATGAAAAAGAAATTGCTTCATAAGCCAAATCTAGAGGTTTGTAAAGAATGTTACCAGGGGTCGTGCTGTCGTCAGGGGGTTGAAGCAGATCTTTTTGAAGTCGCGCGAATTTTAAAATTGGATCTGGATATTCCCAGGCCCTGGTTTGATTATGTTGGGCGTGATAAGAGAAGCCCTTCCGGGTATGTGTTTTCAACAGTTCTAAAAAATAGACGATGTATTTTCCAGGACGATAATATGCGTTGCCGGATTTATGAAGTTAGGCCGCGTTATTGTTCTGAATTTCCTTTTGAAGATGGCAAAGTGGCGCCTTACTATAAGCATCTTTGCCACCACCCCAAGGCACATAAAAGGAACAAGAGAAAAAAACGAAGAAGTAGTTAAAGTATAAGGGCAATGTATAGGAATAAGCGTTGACCCCTTGTGCAATCGCATGAAAATTCTCACTTCGGATAATTTTCAAGCGCACTTCGGGGTTAACATTGCAGGGAAAAAAACTTATTATGGGCAATGTTAAAATGATTGAGACTGTTGGATTGGTCGCGGCAATTGTGCTGCCGCTTTGGAACCTTCCTTTGATTCATAAGATTCGTAAACGCCGTTCTAGTATGGATATTAGCCTGCATTGGGCTGTCGGAGTATGGACTTGCCTTATTCTGATGTTTCCGTCAGCCATTTTATCAAAGGATGTTGTCTTCAAGACTTTTAGTTTTATGAACATTGTTCTTTTTTCGATTGTGATGGTGGATGTTGTGAGATTTAGGAAGGGATGATTCTAATTTAAGAAGCTTAAATTAGAAAATCCGAAACTCAAAGTACGAAATACGAAACAAAATCGAATCTTTTAAATGTTTTAAACTTTTTGCTTTTATATTTTTTTAAACCTTAGAACGTGCTATTGTTTCGAGTTTTGATATTCGGATTTCGGATTTAAATTAAAGGATTGTATTGTTTCAAAAGGGGAGGTTTAAGTGAGTATTATTGTTTTAGGGACAACAGCGTTGGATACGGTAAAAACGCCTCGCGGTAAACGTCATGAAATGCTAGGGGGTTCAGCGGTTCATTTTTCTATGAGCGCGTCGTTTTTTACGCAGGTAAACCTTGTCGCCATAGTAGGCAAAGATTTTCCGGCAAAACATATCAATTTTTTAAAGAAAAAAGGCGTCAACCTGACATCTCTTGTGATTGAAGATGGCAAGACGTTTCGCTGGGAAGGGGAGTATAGCGGTGATCTAAACGCGGCCTTGACGTTAAATACGCAGCTGGGTGTCTTGTCTGTTTTTAGGCCTCAAATTGCTGATCATCAAAGGTCTATTGAAAACATTTTTTTGGCCAATGTGGATCCGGATATTCAATGCCACCTTCTCAGTATGATGCATAAGCCTCGCCTTATTGGGTTAGATAGTATGAATTATTGGATAGACCATAAGAGAGCGTCTTTGGTGAAGCTTCTAAAGAAGATTCATATCTTTGTTGCCAATGACGCGGAAGCGCGTTCTTTGTCAGGGGAAACTAATCTGATAAAAGCTGCTAAAAAGTTGCACAAGATGGGGGCTCCTATTGTTGTGGTTAAGAAGGGGGAGCATGGTGTTTTGGTGTATTATGACAATACTATTTTTTCTTTGCCGGCATTTCCTGTTGAAAAGATTGTTGACCCTACGGGCGCAGGGGATACATTTGCCGGAGGCTTTATGGGGTATTTAACCAAAGTGAAAAAAATTGACGCCAAGGCTATTAAAAAAGCTATCACATATGGAACGATTATGGCTTCTTTTAATGTTGAGGGTTTTGGTGTTGAAAAAACGAGCAAGGTTACCAGGCAGAATGTGGAAACAAGGATGAAACATTTTAAGAATATCACCACGTTTTAACTGGCAAAAGAAGCTGTTGATAATTTCATTTATTTGGACTATAAATAGAGAAAGAAAGGTTTATACTTATGGCAAAAAATGCTCTTAAAATGAGCCAGGAAGACGCGTTGTCTCTTGAAAAGAGGTATCTTTTTTGGCTTTATAAGACGATACGTGATGAATTAGACAAGATTGATCGTAAATTTACACAGCTTGACATTGATAATGAGATTTACAAGAAGCTTAAAAAATCGGTAAAACGTCTTAAGCCGGATGCTTCAGATGGGTTGCATACATTTTTACAGGAATGGCAGGAGTATATTTTTGGCAAAGATAGTGACGCGCAAAAATTGAAATTTAAGGAAGACGGACAGATGAATTCTGCTTATCTTTTCTTAAGATTAAAATTGCAGGCTGTTGAAGAGATTGTCTGTGGGCGTTTTGGCAAGAAGGAACTTTCGTCTTATAAGAGGTTTTATGAAGACGCGGCTATGAAAAGAATAACAGAAGATACATCCGGAAGGCGATGATGCGATTATATAGTGCTGTTTTAACAGTGGGTTTATTTTTGATAGCCGGATGTGCTACGGGCGGCCAGGACGCGACTATTAAATGCATAAAAGAGGAGTTGGCCAAGGCCACATTTACAGTGGAGAGCCTGAAGAAACAAAATCAGGATTTGAAAAATGAAGTTAGCCTTTTTCAAAAGACCCAAACACTGGACTCTCAAAAGTTCCTGGATGTTATGGACGTTCTTCGCAGAAATTTGACGGATGATGCCGTAAAAGGTGATGTAGATTTTGAAATTACTGACCGCGGGCTTGTTATTATTGTTTCATCGGAAAAACTTTTTATTTCGGGGTCAGATCTATTAAGCGACGAAGGAAAGGCATTTTTAGATACGGTCGGTTTAATTCTTAAGGAAAACTTTTTTTCTAACTACATATTTATTGAAGGCCACACGGACAATCAATCTCTTGCTGTTTTTGAATGGAAATCAGATTGGGATTTTTCGTTTGCGCGTGCTTTAAGCGTGCTTAAATATCTTGATGAGAAAGATTACGCTGATCCTTTACGGCTTTCGGCCGCGGGATTTGGCCAGTATAGGCCCAGACAGGCGAATATGACAAAAGAAGGCCGCAAAGCCAACCGTCGGATTGAAATAATTGTTTCACCGAGAGATTCAAAATCCACAAATAACAATTCTTAAATAACATATGATCCTCTGTTTGAAAAAATCGTTTTTTTAAACAGAGGTTATAGGACTATGGAGGGGATGATGGCAGGACATGAGATTTTTTTAACACAAAAAGGTTATGAAAAACTTCAGGCTGATTTGGAGCATCTGAAGACGGTAAAGCGCAGAGAAGTAGCCAGGCAGCTTGAAAAAGCACGCTTATTGGGTGATTTATCGGAAAACGCAGAATATGATGCTGCTCGGGAAGCGCAAGCGCATTTGGAAAAAAGAATTGCTGAATTAAACGATAAGCTTTCGCGTTCCAGAATTATTGAGAACGAGAATATTCCTAAAGACAAGGTTTATGTAGGCGCTCAGGTTAAATTGCGAGATGAAGACACGGAGGAAGAGATGGATTATTTGCTTGTTTCTCCACCGGAAGCGGATTATGCGCAAAATAAGATTTCCATTGAATCTCCTATTGGAAAAGCCTTGATCGGGCATAAGGTAGGCACTATTGTTGAAATTAATGTTCCTGCCGGGTTATTGAAATACAAGATTCTGGATATTAATCGTTAAAAAAGCAATAAAGAGGCAGGCCTATCTTTGAGTAAAACCGCAAGACAGGGGATCGTTGTTGTTGTGATAACCGTATGTGCTGTTTTGGCATACTGGACGATTAGATTCGCGCTGCAGAATGAGGAAAGCCATCTTAGAAAGCTTATCAATTTCGCTGCTGTTATAGTTGAAGAAAAAGACTCTGTTAAATGTGCTTCTTTGATAGCGCCAAATTATCAGGATCGTTTTGCTAATAATAAGGAAGCGATTATGGCGTCTATTAAAAAAATCTTTCGGGATTTTCGCAATTTCAAAATCACTATCAAGAATATAAAAATTAAAATTGACGGTTTGAAAGCCACGGCTGATATTGGTTTCATTGTCTATTTTAAGGTTCAGGAAGAAGAGCAGATCTATTATGACGCGGCTAAAATGATTGTTGTTTTTGAAAAACAGAATGGCTCATGGAAGGTTGTCTCCCTTGATTACACGGGTTCAAATGAGCTGCTATTTATGAACGCGGTTGCATAAAAACATGGAGGGTTTATGGCGAAAAAATGCAAGACATGCGGAAAGATGACGTCAGATAAAGGCCATTTATGCCTGCCCCACAGTAAAAAAGATCATACATGTTCTTGGTGCGGCGCCCTGATTATGGATCATCGGCATATGTGTAATAAGAAATTAAAAAAACTTTCTTATATTTGCAACTCTTGTGGAAGATTGGCTGTGAGTGCCAGTCATTTGTGCCATCCTAAAAAAGTTGCCTGATCCTTTAGGGACTTGAAACAGAAGTGCTGTTATTTGTTGTGAAGTTGTGCCGTTAGATTCAGCGGCATTTGGGTAGGTGAGAGTTTGGCGATAACGTCCTCAATGGCTTTTTTATGTTGTGGTTCCATTTTTAAACGCTGACAAGCTTGGTGCGCTTTTTTCTGTAAAGATGTCAATTTTTTAAGGACGAAGTTGTAAGAGCCGCTCTTAATAATAAGCTTCCTGAAAGATTCCAGGTCCGCGTTGGTTTTGTTACTCTTTTCCAGGATCGTCACGAATAATTTTTTATCTTTTCCTTTTAAGGTGTTATAGGCTTTTAGGACCAAGAGGGTTTTTTTTGATTCGGCTAAGTCTGTTAAAATGGGCTTGCCAATGATTTCTTGTGTTGAGAAGAGGTCAAGGATGTCATCATAGATTTGGAAAGCTTGTCCTGCACAGATGCCAAGTGTAGAGATATTCTTCAGGTCATTTTTTCCGGCTCCCGCCAAGAGAGCTCCCATCAGCAGCGGGCATTCAAAAGTGTATTTGGCTGTTTTTAGGGTGTAATTCAGGAAAACCATTTCTTCAGAAAAGGTATTAATTTTTTTGTGGCCGAAGATGACATCTAAGAATTCTCCACAGCCTGTATAAGCGGCTGTCTCTACGAGTTTTTTAAGAGCCAGTTCTTTTCTTGCCATGTTTTCTTTGATCGTCAGAAAAGCTTCTATGGCGACAGAGAAGAGGATGTCTCCCGCGACAATAGCCAGAGATTTG
Source organism: Candidatus Omnitrophota bacterium (assembly GCA_043819345.1). Lineage (GTDB taxonomy): Bacteria > Omnitrophota > Gorgyraeia > Velamenicoccales > Velamenicoccaceae > CAYRDK01. The sequence goes on along the minus strand of JBDREX010000010.1, from coordinate 13,761 downwards.
CCGATATGCGGGTCCTGGGATGTTTTAATTTTATGTTCAAAAAGCCGGTGTAAGGTCGGTTTTCCGCGGCGTAAGTCAGAATTATCAATCACATCGTCATGAATAAGCATGAAATCGTGGAGGAGTTCAATGGAAGCCGCGCATCGATAGAGGTTTTTGGGATCTTTTGATTTTTTACCCTTATAACCTTTGTAGGCAAGGATAAAAAGAAGGGGCCGGATACGTTTGCCGGGCCGCAGGACAAATTCTTTGCTGAAGTGAAAAAGATTGTCTGAAATGAGGTTGAGCCGATAGCGTTTATTGACATCGGTCAAAAGACAGGCAAGATCACGGTTTATTTTTTTAACATAAGCTTCAATCATTGCGTAATATTAGCATAAAACCATGTTGGCGACAAGTCTTATGATGGCGGATTTCTTCGGTTTTTGTCATTTGAGGATGTTCTTGAAAATAGCCTCTGGATATAATATGATATAGACTAATCTTATGGGGAGTTTATGCATATTTGGTCAAAAATAGCGGCTTTGCGGCTGGCGATGGGTTTGGCCAAAGATGTTCCGCTGGAGACAGAAGAGGCTCTATTGAAGAAGCGGAGGGCATAGCGTGGGCGACATACTAATCATTGGCGGTGGTTTTGCCGGGCAAGAGGCTGCCCGCTTTTTTGCGAGAAATCGCTACGGAATAGGCCAGAGGCAAGTTATTGTGGTTGATGCCAAATCGGCATTTGATTTTTTACCCCTTTTACCGGATGTGGCCGGGGGGCGGATCGCGGCGAAGAACGCGACGGTGAGTTTTCAGGACTATTTTGGAAGGCTTAATATCAACTTTCAGCAGGATAAAGTTGTTCGTATTGACGTAAAGACAAAAGATGTTTTTTTGGAAACTGGACGCAGGTTGTCTTATGAATATTTGTTGTTAGCAGCCGGTTCTGTGACGAATTATTATTCACAGGAGTTTTTAAGATCAAAATCATTTGAGCTTAAAACTGTTAGTGATGTATTAAAGTTAGCGAAAGCGGTTGAAGATAATCCTGATAAGAAGATTCTGATTGTCGGAGGTGGTTATACCGGCGTTGAAATTGCGTCTAATCTGGCTTTGTTTTTAAGGCGGCGCAAAGTTAAAAAATATCATATTCATATTATTGAGAGAAACGAAGATCTTTTGAGTTCGTTGCCGGTCTGGATGCAGGATTATTGTCGTTTGAATTTATGCGCGTATCGCGTTAATGTTCATTGTGCTGTATCTATCAAAGAAGTTACCGATTGCTGTGTTAAACTGTCCAACAATATAGAATTTGATAATTATCTGTTGGTGTGGACGGCTGGTGTTGCGGCGCCTCCTTTTACATCTTCACTGGAAGTAAAAAAAGACAGGCTTGGGCGTTTGTTTGTTGATGAGCATATGAAGGTTACTAACTACTGTTACGCGGCCGGTGATTTGACTTGTTTTCAGTATGCGAATAAACCAATTCGTATGGCTGTTCAGTTTTCCGTCGCGCAGGGCCGTATTGCTGCTAAGAATATTCTGCGTTCTATTACGGGGCGTAAGCTATTAAAATATCGTCCTTGTGACTCAGGTTTTTTGGTGCCCCTGGCGAACAAGAAGGCTTGTGGAAAGGTGCTGTTTTTCAGGGTATTTGGGATTTTTGGCTGGTTTCTTCATTATGGCATGTGTATCTATCGTAGCTCAACGATTAAAAACCGCTTTGGGGTATTTTGTGATATTTTTTTAAAGATGGGGAGATAAATACATATGAAACGAAGATCATCCAAGGGTTTTTTTCTGATTATGTCCTTTGTTGTTTTAGCTTTGTCGGGTTGCGCGTCCGGGCCGCGGGCTTCAAGAGGCCTGGCCTATACGACAGTGAGTATCGCGGGTGCCCCTTATATCGCTTTGCCTTCCGTTTGTGAACGTGAGCGCATAAGTTGGGATTATGATGCTTTGAGTAAAGTTGTTGTTTTGAAAAAAGATAATAAAGTTTATAGGCTTCTTGTTGGCAGCAATCGTATGTTGGCAGACGGCCAGGTACATCAATTGTCCGCGCCTGTTACGATAAAAGACAGTATTGTATATGTCAGTGCTGATTTTATGGATTTTCTTCATCCTGTAGCCGCATCTGATCAAACACAGCCGATGTTTCATGCGCCTGTTTTTTTGCGCCAAATTAATTCTGTCATTTTGGACGCGGGCCATGGAGGCAAAGATCCTGGTGCGATAGGCAAACGCGGGCTGCGGGAGAAGGACGTCGTTTTAGATGTTACAAACAGATTGTATAAGATATTGGAAGCATTCGGATTAAAAGTTTATAGGACGCGTTCCGAAGATGTTTTTATTCCCTTGCCTGAGCGCAGCCTCATTGCTAACAAGAAACAGGTGGACCTTTTTATCAGTATTCACGCTAACGCGAATAAGTCCCGCTGGATAGAGGGTTTTGAGGTTTACTATTTGACGGAGGATGTTGATGATGATGCCAGGGCGTTGGCTGCCGGTGAGAATGCGCCTTTGAAGATGTCTCAGGATTTAGATAAGAGTGATTCTTATTTGAAAGCGATTGTCTGGGACTTAGTTTATACGGAGAACAGAAAAGAATCTATTGAGTTGGCGCGTTATATTTGTGAATCTGTTTCTAACGATTTGAAGTTGAATATGAATGGGGTCCGGGGAGCACCTTTTGCGGTTTTAAAAGGGGCGCAGATGCCGGCCGTTTTAGTTGAGATCGGATATATCTCCAACAAAGAGGGAGAAAAGAAGCTAAAGAGTTCGGCTTATCGGCAGAAGATGGCAGAGAGTATTGCACGGGGGATATTGGGATTCAGGGATTACGCGCAAGGGCCGTAAGAAATAAAATGATTGGCTGTTGCTTAATTTGGATAGCCGCGAGGAAAAATACATGGATAAGCCTATAGGGATATTTGATTCTGGAATTGGCGGGTTAACAGTTGTTAAAGAAGTTGTTAAGCTCCTACCGCAGGAGCGAATTGTCTATTTTGGAGATACGGCGCGGGTGCCTTATGGGATTAAATCCAGGGAGACGATTATCAAGTTTTCTTTGGAGAATACACTTTTTCTTTTACGTCAGGATGTAAAAGTGATTGTGATCGCCTGCAACTCTTCTTCCAGTTTGGCATTATCGGTTATCAGGAAGCATTTTAAAATTCCAATTATCGGTGTTATTATGCCGGGAGCCAAAGAAGCGGTTTACGCGACAAAATCCAAAAAAGTTGGTGTAATCGGGACGCGCGCGACGATTAATAGCAAGGCATATGAACAGGAGATCAAGCGCCTGGATAGTACGATTAAGGTTTACAGCCAGGCGTGCCCGATGTTCGTGCCCTTGGTTGAAGAAGGGTGGGTAAATGATGAGGTGACACGCAAGACGGTTGAGAAATATTTAACACCGATCAAGAAAAAAGGTATTGATACGCTGATTTTAGGCTGTACACATTATCCTCTTTTGAAAAAACGCATCAAAGAGTTTATGGGGCCAGGCGTTACTTTGATTGATTCAGCGCGAGAGGTGGCGTTGGAGCTTAAGCAGGTTTTGTCGCAAGAGGGGATTTTAAATCAGAGTACAAAAAAGCCCGTTTATCAGTATTTTGTTAGTGATGAAGTTGCTATTTTTGAAAATGTCGCGAGAAGTTTTTTGGGCAGAGAGTTACAACATGTAAAGAAGGTGGAAAATGTTTGAAGTTTCAGTTGTTATGAATTTTAGCGCCGCGCATAATTTACGTGGCTATCGGGGAAAATGTGAAGCGCTTCATGGGCATAATTGGAAGGTTGAAGCGGTTTTAAAGAGCGAGAAGCTTGACAAGACGGGCATGTGTGAGGATTTTCACGTGATCAAGAAAAAGCTTCAGGAGATTTTGGGGTTGTTTGACCATAAATATCTTAATTCGCTTTCTTATTTTAAGAAGACGAATCCTACCTCTGAAAATATCGCTAAGCTTATTTATGAGAAGATGTCTGATAAGATGCGCCGGCAGGGCGGTGTTGTGGTTTCCTGTATTAAGATTTGGGAGACGCCGACAAGCTGTGCTATATATTCGCAACCATGAGGAAAAAGGCTGTTGTTCTTTTGTCGGGGGGGCTTGATTCAGCCACAACGCTTTTTTTTGCTAAAAAAAAAGGTTTTGATGCCTATGCGCTTATTTTTGATTACGGCCAAAGGCATTTAACAGAGCTAAAGTCTGCAGAAAAAGTCGCGCGTTTTGCGCAGGTCCCATGTGAGAAAATAAAAATAGCTTTGCCGTGGAAGAGTTCTTCTCTGCTGGACAAGAAGATGGCTTTGCCTGAGAGAGGAAAATTTCCAAAAAATGGCATTCCATCCACTTATGTTCCAGCCAGGAATACGATTTTTTTAAGTTTTGCTTTGTCTTACGCGGAAAGCTTGGGGTGCGGTGATATTTTTATAGGTGCCAATGCTGTTGATTATTCTGGCTATCCGGACTGCCGGCCTGATTATTTAGAGGCTTTTAATAGGATGGCTTTATTGGCGACAAAACGCGGTGTTACCGGCGGGCGTATTAAAATTCACGCGCCATTATTGCGTTTAAAAAAATCTGAGATTATCCGTTTGGGGATAAAGCTAAAAGTGCCTTATCAGGTAACGTGGTCGTGTTATAAAGGGGCCATACATCCTTGCGGGCGCTGCGATAGTTGTGTCTTAAGGGCTAAAGGTTTTCAGGAGGCGGGCACGGAAGATCCCGCGTTAAAAAGATGAAGACAGCTAAAATCGCTGAAGTTTTTAAGAGTGTTCAGGGGGAAGGGGTCTACCTTGGACAAGATCAGCTTTTTATCAGGTTTTTTGGCTGTAATTTAAGTTGTTCTTATTGCGATACGCGTGTTCTTTCTTTTCAGGAGTATTCTTTAGGAGCTCTTATAGAGGAGGTAGAGAATACGCAGGATATCCACTCTGTGTGTTTAACAGGTGGAGAGCCTTTGCTGCAGGCTGATTTCATAAAAGATTTTCTGGAAGCTATCCGGCCTTTAGGTTTTAAAATCTATCTTGAAACCAATGGGACTCTCTGCAAAGAACTGGAGGCGGTGTTGCCTTTGATAGATATTGTTGCCATGGATTTTAAGCTGCCTTCTTTTACCGGCGCGAAAGATTATTGGATGCAGCATGAACAATTTTTAAGCCTCGCTCTGCAGAAGGAAGTTTTTGTGAAAATGGTCATTGCCAAAGATGTTAAAGTTGCTGAAGTTGCCCGCGCCTGTGATATCTTGTTAAAAACGAATGCGCGCGTACCAGTTGTTTTACAACCGAATTGGCAGGAATATGATGAGGAGCTGTTAACTAAAATGATCGGGATCAAAAAACGCTTCATCGCGGCCGGTATTGAGGATGTGAGGATTTTGCCGCAGGCGCATAAATATTCGGGAATAAGATAGTCCACAGACCACAACAGTTCATAGTTGGCGGATTAGAAAAATAACAGCGAACGATAGAAGGATGGAGGGCCATGAATAAGAAATCATCATACGAAGGGTTGCAAGCCCATATACGAAAATTAAAAACGCCGGCTATTGAGGTTTGGCGCAATGAGTATTCTGATAAGTGTTATGATATTCATATTGAAATACCTGAATTTACTTGTATCTGCCCAAAAACCGGCTTGCCGGATTTTGCGGTTGTTACTATCGAGTATAGCCCGGCTAAATCATGCGTTGAATTGAAATCTTTAAAAGAATATATGATGTTTTACCGCTCAGTGGGGATTTTTCATGAGCATTTTGCTAATAAGGTGATGGAGGATTTTATTGCTGCCTGCCGGCCGCGCCGGGCAAAAATTGTTGTCAGTTTTAATCCGCGTGGAGGTATCGCGACGACCGTAACACGGGAGTATAAAACAAAATGATCAGGATAAGCGAAAAAGAGATTAGAGAAGCTGTTGCCGGCTTGTGTATTGAGGCCAATATCCATTTGAGGCCCGATGTTTTAAAGGCCTTGAAAAAGGCATTGCCGCTTGAGAAAAATCATATGGCAAAAAAAATTTTAAACGAGCTTCTTGAAAATGCGGCTATTGCCAAGGATACGCGTGTTGCTTTGTGCCAGGATACAGGCATGGCGGTTGTTTTTGTTGAGATTGGCCGGGACGTGGATTTAGGCGGTTGTGATATTGCGCGCGCGGTTAATTCCGGTGTTGAAGATGGTTATAAAAGAGGCAATTTGCGCGATTCTATTGTTAGTGATCCGATTTTGCGTTTGAAAAAAAGTGGTTTTTCGCCGGCGGTTATCCATTTTGATTTTACCCGAAAAAATGGCATGAAGTTGACCGTTCTGCCGAAAGGCTTTGGCTGTGAAAATAAGACAGCTTTGAAAATGTTTAATCCGACCGCATCTGCCGAAGAGATAGAAGATTTTATTTTTTCTGTTGTTAAAAAGACGGGGCCCGATGCCTGTCCACCGTATGTGTTGGGAGTGGGTATCGGCGGGACCTCTGATTATGCCTGCCAGCTTTCCAAAAAAGCTTTATTGCGGCCTATTGATCAGCGCAATCGCTTGGTTCATGTGGCTCGCATGGAAGCGGCTGTTTTAAAAAAAGTGAACAGTTTGAATATCGGCCCGATGGGGCTTGGAGGAAAAACAACGGCACTGGCTGTTAACATTGATACTTATCCGACGCATATCGCGGGCCTGCCTGTAGCTGTTAATGTGAGTTGCCATGTGTTAAGAAGTGCTGCTAAGGTGTTGAGATAAAATTATGATTCATTTGACGATTCCATTTCATGAAAAAGAGCTGCAATCTTTAAAAGCCGGGGATGAGGTATTGTTGTCCGGTGATATTTATACGGCCCGGGACCAGGCGCATAAGCGTTTTGCCGATGCGTTGAAAAAAGGCGGTTGTTTGCCGTTGGAATTAAAAGGAAAAGTTATTTATTATTGCGGCCCGGCAAAAACACCTAAGGGCAGGGCGATAGGTTCGTGTGGGCCGACGACTGCCTCACGCATGGATCTTTTGACGGCGCCAATTTTTGAGGCAGGGGCTGTTGCTGTGATTGGTAAGGGCAGGCGAAGTGAGGAAGTGCGTAAACTCATTAAAAAACACAAAGGTGTTTATTTTCTGGCAACAGGTGGTGCCGGTGCTCTTTTGTCAAAAAAGGTTATTGCTTCAAAAGTGATGTGTTTTGCTGATCTGGGCCCGGAAGCGGTACGAAAGTTAACGGTGAAAGATTTTCCCGTGATCGTAGGCATAGATTCACGGGGGAAGGATGTTTTTAAGCATGGATAAAAATGTTGAAATGAAGTTTAAATAATTTTTGGCCTAACCTGTGACATTGTGTTTTTGTGTCATGGCGGCCTTAAGAGGAGTTTGTATGATGCGATCAGATGGAAGAGGGTTGAATGTTTTAAGAAGAGTGAAAATTACAAGAAAGTTTCTTAAACACGCGGAGGGTTCGTGTTTGATAGAGATGGGAGATACAAAAGTTATTTGTTCAGCGTCTTTGGATAGAAAAAATGTGCCGTTGTTTTTAAAGGGCACCAATACAGGTTGGGTGACGGCTGATTATGCGATGTTGCCGCGTTCATGTCAGACAAGAATTTCCCGCGAGCGCCAAAAATCCGGCAGGACTTTTGAGATTCAACGCTTAGTGGGGAGGGCCTTGCGCACGGTCGTTAAATTGGAAGAGCTGGGAGAGCGCACGATTTATATTGATTGCGATGTTATCCAGGCCGATGGCGGTACCAGAACCGCATCTATTACGGGCAGTTTTATCGCTTTGGTGGATTGTCTGGATTATATGAAGCAGGAAGGCCTCATTAAACGGATTCCTATTACTGAATTTGTAGCCGCGGTTAGTGTTGGTATTGTTGGCGGCACGATGCTTTTGGATTTGAACTATGAAGAAGATTCTAAGGCAGAGGTGGATATGAATGTTGTGATGGTATCCAATGGCGATTTTATAGAAATACAGGGAACCGCCGAACGCAAACCGTTTTCCAAAGAACAAATGGATAAGTTTGTTGATTTGGCAAAAGAGGGCATTAATACATTGATTGGTATGCAGAAAGAAGCGCTTAAGGATGTGAAGTAAAAAAGCCGCCAAAATTGTTTACGAGTTGGCGTGTTTTTGTGTTTGCGGGATTAACTCGTTAACTCGCACACCCGCCAACTCGCTAACAGTATTTAATGAAGGGATTCAATGGAATTATTAGTCGCGACAAATAATCAGAAGAAGCTTAAAGAGATCAGGGAGCTATTGGCTGATTTGGATATTACGGTGACTTCGCTTAAGGATTATGAGGGTATGCCTGAAATTATTGAAGACGGCAAGACTTTTTCTCAAAATGCTATTAAAAAGGCAGCTACGATCGCCCAGTTTACAAAAAAACTGGTGATGGGGGAGGATTCTGGTTTAGAGGTTGCGGCTTTAAAAAACAGGCCTGGCGTTTTTTCGGCACGTTATTCTGGTTTTGGCGCAACAGATAAAAAAAATAATCTAAAGCTTTTAAGGGAATTAAAGAATGTCCCGTTAAAAAAACGTCGTGCGCGTTATCGTTGTTGTGCTGCCTTGGCAGATGCTCACGGGTTAATCGGTGTCGAAAGCGGTACTTGCCGCGGGCTGATTGGTTTTAAATCACAGGGCAAAGAAGGTTTTGGTTATGACCCTTTGTTTATTGTTGAGAAATATAATAAAACATTTGGCCAGCTGGGCCTTGAGATTAAACACAAGATAAGCCATCGTTCTAAAGCACTTTTAAAAATACGTGCGCTTATTGAAAAATATTTGAAATGATGTTTCCGACAGATTTTATGAGGGTCTTTTCAATAGACTGCAGTTTGTAGGTAGGTTTTTCTACTGTTCCTCCGATTTTAAGTGATGTGACTCCTCCAACGACGGCATTAGCCATGCCTTCTATTTTTTTAACACCTTTATTTTTTACCAGTTTTCCGGAAGGTGCCAGTTGTGTATTGACCAATAAGTCCAGGTCGCCTTTAAACGATATGTTGCCTTCTATTAGTAATCCCAGGTCAGATCCGAGAAGTTCTAAATTGTTCGTGATGATGCGGCTATCAGCGATAGAGAAGTCGCCATGGGCATGTGTAAAGGAGATAGTGCTAAATCCCGGGCTAAACATAAAGTTTCCTAGTCCTTTAAGGGGATTAAATTCCCAGATATTTCCGTTATCTAATAAAATATTGCCTTCACCATTAATTGTGCTTAGATCAAAGCCGGTTCCTCGGACAGAAAATAGGCTTGAAAAGATGCCATAGAATACTTTATCTTTCCAGGGTGTATCGTTTTTCAGGAGATTGATGTCCATTTCCTGTATTGTTCCCCTAAAGTTATAGAAGGTTTCTGGATTAGAGAAGTCAAGGCGTCCTTGTATGAGGCCTGTGCCTGCGTAGGCGTTGAAAGAGAGGTTGTTAAGAAAGCCGTCTTTTTCAATCTGGGAATAGGATAAATCCAGATTATTCATATTCAAATTGTAAATATTGAGCGTTCGGCATTTCGCGCTTGCTTTAACATTCCAGAGCCGCCAGTTTTTGGGAGGGCCGGAAATTTCTGCTACGATTAGCAGTTTGCCTTCGGGGTTCATCTTTTCTGAAATCTTGCGGTTGGGTATAATATCTTTTAAATCTTTGAGCTCCAAAACAATATTGCCGGATAAGGACATGTTGCTTTGAAGGTCTATGGTGCCCTTGAGGTTGATATCGGAGTCTATAAATTTACCTTTTAAAGAGGAAATTTCAATTGTATCGCCGCTTTTGGTTGCTTGCAGAGACAAGGTTGTGTTTTCATCGCGGATATCGGCATTGACGAGCAGAGGAGAAAACCCTGTTAGGGTAGCATCCAAATAATAAGTTTTATCAAGATAGTTTATTTTTTCAAAAAGGCATTTAAGTTGTTGTTGGGTGCTATCAAAATATATTTTGCCTGCGGGTGAGGCGATGGCAAAATCATTTTTGTTGTGGCTGATTTGGATGTCGGCCAGGTCAGCTTTACCGCTGATGGCCGGTTTTTCTTTGGTATTAAAATCCAGGCCGATATGTACAGAGGCTGAGCCGGTTCCTGAAATCGTGTAAGGGGCAAGGCCTGTATCTTTTGGTACAAAACGGGCCAGTTCATCCAGAGTAAATGATCCCTTGGCATCAATAGCTAAGACATTGTCTTTGAGGGTGCCTTTTGCTTCTATGCTTGAGTCTAAGATGTGGGCTGTGAAATCATTGATGGTGATATCACGATTGATAAAAGAGCATTGTGTTGCTACATCTGTGATTGTTTCAACTTCGGGAACGCCGGATATTTTTTTGGCATTGATAAGGGCCGTTCCCTGATAGGAGAGTTCTTCTTTTTTATCTGGCGTAAGGGGAATAGTAATCTGGGTTTGGATGAGAGCAGTTCCATCGGATACGGCTACATCGTCTTTTTCCAGTGTTGCATTGTCCGCTTTGATATCGGCTGATACTTTGAGCATTACCTCATCCCCGGAAAAGCTGGCCTTCATGGAAGCGATATCAGCTGAAACAGAGGTTTTTTCTTTTATTGAAACGCTGCCTTTTGTTATAGTGGTTTCGCCCTGATAAGTGATGTGTTTGAGGTCGTCTCTGGCTGTTCTGGCGGTGGTGATCGCGTTTAATTGGGCATCTTTTATGAAAAAGGTATCTTTTTGTAAAGATAAGGCCTCTATAGCAAATTCTGTTTTTACCTGAATATCCTTATTGAGCATTTGATAATCGCATTGCATTTGTGAAAGATGAGCCGATGTTAGTTGAAAATTAAGGCTTTTCAGATAAGGTTGATAGGCGTTAACGTCTATATCGTCCAGTGTCAGGCTGCCTTTTAGGTCTTTACTCAGGAAACCATATTGTGCCTGGACGGCGATATTCGTTTTTTTTGTGTCTTTGGTAAAGTTGAAAGAACCTGTAAGCGCAGCCTGCGCGATGGCGATGTTTGTATTTATATTAATATCATTGATATCGATTGCGATCGGGTCTTCAAAAAAGTTGTCGGTAAAAGAGAGGCAAGAGTCTGTGATAGTGGCATTTTTTATAAATACAAAATCATTGCTTGCAGTGCTTTGGCTATTCCTGTCAAAGAGATAGCTGATATTGAAGGAACCGTCTTTTTGTCGGATTAGCCGCACAAAAATTGATTTAATCGTAAGGGAAGGGATGATGATTTTTTTTGCTTTGAATGAAGGCAACAGGAGGATGCTGGCCGATGCTTCTTTGACTGAGCAGAGTTCTTTTTGCGGGTTGTCTTTATCATAGAGGATAAGGCCATGTATAATCAAGCCGTGCAATAGGTTAAAATGGATATCTTCAAGCTTAACCTCGCCAAGCGTGATTTTTGAAAGCTGTGTGATGATCTTGTTTTTGATGACATGAGGCAAATAGTATTGATTGAGGAAAAGGACACCCCCTGTCAACCCCAAGACGATCACGAGTATGATTGTGATGATAACGCTGCTTCTCTTAGACATAGTAGATAATTATAGGCTACTATCTTTTATTGTCAATGGGAATAGCTGTATTTGTGGGATGAGAGCCTAAAAAGGTGAAAGGGCTAATTATTAAGGAACGCACAAAGGCTGACAACAAAAATGGCCAATGAGCAACCGTTAATTACGATGCTATTCTTCGCTTTTCTAAAGAGGTTGTCTAAATTTTTATTATTAAAATGGTGTGTATACCGGAAAAAGAAGGACCAGTGGATGAAGGATAGCTTTGTCAGCCGGTATTTGACTAAGGAGCGCCACAAAGCAGGGTCGTTATTTTTTATATCTTTGCATAATTGATTGCGGTATTGGCAATACGCCATAGAGGTTGCCAGATATGCTATAAGAGCGATAAGGCTGATCGTTAGAGTTAATATGGGTACCATATATTTTCTGTGATGGCAGTATTGCTAATGATGTACTTCTTCGTCTATTTCATCTTAGTCATATCATAACAATTTTGTCGGAATTTTCAATATTTTTGTCCTATTTTACCATATTTGCCGCAAAGATATCTTCTTATTAAACTATTTGAAAAAGCATATGCTGAATGCTATAATTATACACTTATTTGGCGTGATTCACGCGATCCATTAGGTTCTCTTTTGTGATTGCGAGGTAAGTATATTTATATCGTCATCCTGAGGCCGGAGAGCCGAAGGATCTCAAAGTTTTTTTAGTGTGAAATAAGTTTTTATGGTGGGTATAGCTCAGGATCCGCCATCAAAGTATCGGCGGATGGCCGCTGAGGTTTTAGTATCGGCCAGTAGAGTATCTGTTATCAAAGTATCGGCGGATGGCCGCTGAGGTTTTAGTAGCGGCTAGTAGATTGTGGCATGTGTTACGTTTATATCTTGCAAAGTGAAAAAGGTGGAAGCTTGTATGTGGGGTCTTCAAAAAACCCTGTCGAGAGATTGCGTGTTCACAATGCCGGATATAATCATTCTACTAAAAGCAAGGCCCCTTGGAAGATTATTAAGAGTGAACATTATGACAATTTGTCCCTTGCTTTAAGACGAGAGAAGTTTTTGAAGACAGGAGGCGGCAGGAGGGTTTTAAAGAGATTTATTTAAGTTTTTATGGTGGGTATAGCTCAGCTTGGTAGAGCGCTTGACTGTGGCTCAAGTTGTCGCGGGTTCAAATCCCGTTACCCACCCCAGTAATTACCCTCATGCGAACCGAGGCTCAAGCGAGCCACAAGAGCATGAGGGTTTTTTTTCTGACGGGGAATTGCTTAAGTTTAGTCCCCAAGAAATGGTCGAATTTATCAGATATCTGAAGAGTTGTTCTACGATATGGCCGAGGACTTACTTTTGTGAGTTTCCCTTCTTTATCTCTATTACCAATTTCAAGAGAAAAATATGCTTTGGAACTCGGCCGGAAGATTTGGCCGATATGGGCATTCTTCAGCAAAAAGTCTGGAAAAGGCATCAATCCCATTTGAACCGTTTGTCGCGATTTCCCTTAGATAAAGCGGAATATTATCAAAGGCTAAAGGAGGTTCACACAGTTAATACCGTCAGAGGACTATCGAAGATAACAGGGGAGGATTGGTCGTATATCGCAAAAATCCTTCGAGTTCTGGTCCTTCCTGAAGCAATCAAAGATTTTCTTCGCAACAATAAAAACAATTCTACTATTGTCAAACTTTTCACGCTTAGTAGGCTGCTTGATATTGTTCGGCAAGGAGAGGAGACGCTCCAAATGGTTCGCTTTAGAGAGGTTATGGAAGAATTTGAATGTGGATTTGAATAAGTTCTTGACAAAAACAGTATACATGTTATATTATTACTCATGAAGATTCATAAGGAGTGAAATAAATGGTCAATGAATATAATAGAAATTCTGCTTTAGGGGGAATATCCAAAGATAATCGAGAAAAACTCGATATTATCAATCGGGAGTTTTCCGGGCCTTTTGAAGTATCTGATGTTGAGAATTTATTTGGTATGGAACGCTCAAAAATCGCGAGATTGCTGGCTCATTGGGCTTCAAAGGGATGGTTAACACGTATCCGAAGAGGGCTTTATATTACTGTTCCGTTAGGAGCAGATAATCCTCAGGTCCGAGCCGAAGACCCATGGGTTGTGGCTAATAAAGTTTTTGAACCATGCTATATCGGAGGATGGAGTGCTTGTGAACATTGGGGATTAACGGAGCAGATTTTTGACAGTGTTGTCATATTTACCGGAAGTCAAATTCGCCAATCAAAACTAACCATTCAAAATGTTTCTTATATACTTAAGCCTACTACAGAGAAAAAATATTTTGGCACAAAAACCGTTTGGAAGGGGAGAATAAAGATCCAGGTTTCC
>JBDREX010000009.1:0-115070 GCA_043819345.1 Candidatus Omnitrophota bacterium | reverse complement strand
GCCTCTATCGGCAAAGCCGCTGTTGAAACTCTTGGCGGCATCTCTCCCAGAAAGGTCCATGACTATTACGCTAAGGTTGGTATTGTGCCGCCGCACAGAAGAAGCTCAGATGATGAAGATTCAGATTCGGCGCCGTCGCCTATAATTGAGGATTTTATGAAACTTGAAATTAAGCCTATGTCAAAGGAAGATAATCTTAGAGATTCTTTTCATCCTGTGGAGTGTGAGATCGTTAAAGAGGAAAGGCGGTGTATTATAGAATGGAAAAAAATCTCGGAAAAAATAAAGAGAGAGGGTGGTGTTAGGGATGATTATTTAGCCATGATTCGTCTTAATCAGCAACTTCAAGCTGTTCGTTTAGCTAAACAGAAGTTTATTACATTAGGACACCACTTAAGGCATTTGCATTGCAAGGTCAATATTGACGATGGAGAGAAAACACCGGAAGAGTTGATTGATATCTGTATAGAGCATGGGGTTACAGTGTTGTATATAGCAAGCCATTATTGTATGGATGGCTATTTTATAGCAAAAGAATATGTTCAGCGGAAATACCCGGAATACATTTTAGAATTAAGGCCGGTTGTTGAGTTGACGGCTCCCATGGAAGGCTGTGAGTTAAAAATAGATTGGAAGGCTATTTTTCCGGAAGATCCAAATATGTTTTCTCAAGCTCAGTCATTTCTTGATTACGAGATTGAGTTGTCAAATGAGATTCTTTCAACGATTTTTCATGCGATGGTTGAACTGGGACAGGATGAAGAGCGTGTCAAGACGGTTATAAGTGAAAATTACGAATTGATTGTTCGCAAAGTTAAAAAAATTCTTAATAGACCGGGGAGAGTTATTCAGTCTATTCAAGTTGATTATGAGCAGGAGGCTCTGATTCAGCAATTTCAGGAGATCTTTAAAAAGCTGGTTCAGGCTGATTTGAAGCCAGATAAATTATTCAATATTGGCGAAGTGACAGGTGCCTGGATGTATAACAGGGGTGGCTTGTTGGCCGATGAGGTCAGAATGCTTAGAGTTATTATGTATGTTTTGTTTGATACTAATTTTGCTGAAAGGAGAGCTAATAAACAGCTCACGAGAGTGGAGCAATTCGCTGTATCAGTCAAAAAAATTGGCGGTATTTTTATTAAAGCCCACATGTCCAAAGATATTATAAACAAAGGTTTTCCTTTTGATCAGATTGTGCAGGGTGTAGCCGAGCTTATCAAAAAGGGGCTCCTGGATGGAATTGAATCAAATGATGATATAGATGGAAGTGAAAGCATGGATCAGAAGATTCTGGTTGATTTAAAAGATTTAACAGGAGTACAAGTTCGTCTTGAAAAGGGCGCAAATGATTTTCATCGTGGTAATTGGCAAGGTGTTATAAATGTTCAACGGGATAATACGAGCTTTTTTGATGATGGCATTAGATTGGCTAGACCTTATTTGGAAAAAACAGAAGTCTTGATGGGGCATCAGAACTATCAGGAGGCATTAACTGTTCTTGATCTGGTGCTCATGAGTGTCGATCCATTTAGTAAAAAAGCTTTTAAGCTTAAGGCGCAAATTTTAGAGAGCTTTTGTTCAAGTTCGTTGTTGTTGGTGCGTTCAGCTTGTCAAGATTTGAGTCATTCGGATCTTACCGGCACCGGCCAGCGGATTCGTAGCGCTGCGGCACAGGCTTTACGGTTTACAGGAGAAGAACAGCAAGGTATCAGTGTGCTAGAAGGTATTATTATAGAGGAAGATATAAAAATAAGAGAAGGCCATGTTCCTGATTGGAATGTGTTGTTTGGGGCCGTTGTTTCAAGAAACATTTTAGGCGAAAGCCTTGATTCCGTTGTCATGGGATATCAGCAGAATCTAAAATGGCTTCCGGATGATTTGGGCAGGCGGGATATGCATGTCCATTCTAATTTATCCAATGGGTCTAAGACAAATGAAGAAGTTATAAAAGAGGCGGTGCGGACAGGTACAAAATGGATTGCTTTAACGAACTATAATACGGTGTTGGGCTTGGATGAGGCGATTGAAATCGGTAAAAGATATGGTGTCAATGTTATTCCTGGATGCGAGTTTGAATCGGGTGTTATTGTGAGCGGTCAGGATGGTTCGGTTTTAAACGGAACGAACCATATTATTGGTTATTATCCTGATTATCATTCACCGGAATTCATTAATATTTGTGGCTGTCAGAAGTCTCGGTGGATGATGAGGATTATTTTACAGATTACTACCTTGGATTTCTTTATTCAGGAGCATTACGAGAAAGCGGGCCTCAGAAGTGAAGAGGTTAAAAGTTTTGATCTCAGTGGTATGATTTGCGCTGCCATAGAGGATTTTATTCAAGTTTTGGAAGATAATGGGCTGAAAAAAGACTCTCAGAAAGCTGCTGAGTTCTATCATGGTAAATTGCTGCAGGATGGTTCTTTAAATGGGGATTATAGTTGGTTTCTGGCGGATATTATTATGGATATCCTTAAAGCGGAGGAGGTTTACGAGCTTTCAGAGGATGAGGCGATAATTCTTGCGGAGATTTTTACCTATGCGCATATGCCCACTGTTTGGTCAATTCGTAAAGAAATGGCTGCACAGGCGGCAAAGATTGTTTCTATTCTTGAAACAAAAGGTTTAGAGAAACCCGATCAGCTTATCTATGAGTTGATGACGCGATGGGGGGCAGAGGAGAAGATGAAGCTAAGGTATATTCCGGCCGAGGAGATCGTTGCGCTTATTAATAAAGAGGGCGGTGTTGTTGCATATGCGCATCCTGGTTGGTATTGCGCAAATATCTTTCACAATGTCTCAATCCCAGAATTTTTTGATGGAGTGGCTGGCCTTATTCGGCGTATTGATCAGGAGACAAATGGGGGCATTGATGCTATTGAGGTTTATTATGGATACACTTATACGCTTAAAGGGGAAATGGATATTCCTGGGGATGGCCAGGAATCTCAGAAGACGAAATATTTCCGAGTTTTGGCAGAAAATCTGGGCAAGTTTGTAACGAGTGGAACGGATTGGCATAGAGGCGTTGATCCTTCTGAAACGATGGCAACAGGATGGGATTATAACCTCAATCCTCCTTATGAGATGGTTTTAAATATTCAACGAGCGGCTCGCCAGAGACTAGAGAGAAAAGTGTCTCAGGAATTTGATAAGGCTACCTCATTTTTGCTCTATTCTTCGGATGCTCTTTGCCCATTTCATAGAGAGCTTGAACGTTTGTTTTCTGATTTTCCTTTATTAGATTATCGTCAAAAAGTGAATGCGATTATGGCTTGTGAGCGTAGTCAAGGAGGAGCTAGAGGGATTCAGGCAATTGTTGAGCAGGCAATGGATGATTTAAAAAGGGCCGGTTATTTTAATCCTGTTTGTCAAAAAGAGATGATGAATCTTTTAATTGATAAGCTTGATGTGCGAGGAAATAGCATGGCAAAGCTTATGCCTTTGGTTGAAATACCGGGAAAAGAAAAGTTTGGTCGTGCTTTATTTGTTTATGCTGCCAGAGCGCAATTTACCGAAATCGTTCTATTTTTGTTAGGAATACAGAATACAAAGGTGTTTGATGTCGCTATTTCTTATCAGGGAATCGGACATGCTTTTAACTGGGTTCCTTTAGAGGGTGCTGAGGGTTTGGCGATTCATTTTGCAGGCTTTTTAACGCAGAGAATGACATTGAGTGATTATTATCACAGAGATGGAGATCTTTGGAGATTGCAAGATGCTTATCTTATGTCTAAAAGAAAGGTTTCCGCAATCGTAAGGTTGTTAGGTGCCCAGGATATTGATTTAGCCTCTTATGATCTTATGACGCGATTAAATGTGGGTTATCGCGTTTTGGGCGAGGTTGGGCCTTATGCTATGTCTGTAACGATTATTAATGCAATTAAAAAAATATATTTACATATTGATTCTACATCTTTAAATGTATTGTTAAGCGATGATGATCCTGTGAAGGCGGCTGAGTTTGTGCGAAAAGGAATTGAATGTTTTGAAGCAAAGCGATATGAGGAAAGTTTTAGCGCCTTTAGGCAGGCGACAAAATTGAGCCCTCATAATGTTAAGGCTTGGTATAACATGGGCTTTGCTTATTTTTCAAGCGAGCAATACGAGAAAGCCGTTAGAGCGTATCGTGAGGCTCTTCGCCGGGACCCCTATGATTTTTATTCACATTATAATCTTGGTTCGGCTTTGATGGTCTTAAAGAAATACACAGAAGCTATTATTGAATTTTATACCGCTACAAACATTAATCCTCATGATGCCGGGGTTCGTTTGAATTTGGGCCAGGCCCTTCTAACGGTGGGCTTGCTTGAAGAGGGCAAGAAATATTTGAAGCAAGCTGTGCAATTGGATTCTAGGATATGGGATTTGTTGCAGCCGGAGGTAAGAGAGATGATTTCAGATGATCAAGAAGCTTCCAGCTCTTTACAAATGTTTGTAGTCCTTTTTATTAAATTTGTGTCTGATTTTTCTTGCTCTCTTATGTTTCATAGAGCTATAGGTCGGGCCGCAGGTGTGAACATTTTTGCCCGCGGGCCGTCTTCTAGTCCAGTTATCTACCTCTCTGCTTTTTTAACAACGAAAGACCTTCTTCGAGTGGAATTCTACGTTGCGATAATTCTTTCATGTCTTGTAGCTAATTTCTTTCGTGCCATCCGGGATGCGATTTCGGAAAATCAATCTAAAAAGTTCGTTGTTTTGTGGGATCTTTTCATTGTGCCCTTTACAGCTTTTCTTATTCCTTGGGCGCCTGTCATTATTTTATTTTATTATAAAATTCATCTTTTGGCCTGGAAGGGTATTAAGAGGCTTTTTGGCCGCAACAATAATGCAAGCAGTTCTCCGGTTTTTGTCGGCACTTGTTCTGTGCCAATACGAATAAATCAAGGACCCGGCCTTTCTTCTTTAGCTGTATTTGAAAGAGTTATCGGCCGGGCCGCAGGCGTGAATATTTTTGCCCGCGGGCCGTCAATTGAGGCTGTATCAACTCCGGTGATCCCCGTTCTTTTAGCGATTTTCTTCTCTAAAGTATTTCCAAATTCATTCGTTAGTTTTATTAAAGATGCGCCTGGAAAAATCTTCAACCGGCCGGAAGAACATGTTCAACTGCCCAATAGGGAGTATGTTACTCAGGATGTTAAACTTGTCAAAGAGCTTTTATTAGCTTCTCTCGTTCAGCCATTACGCCCTGCGCGTTTTATTAAATATACGAATAAAACGTGGAAAATTTGGATAGGCTCATCTCAAGAGATTGATTTCTCAAACGCCTGTCAAGATCTTCAGATTGAGTGGATAGCTGATATTAATACTTTTGGCCTGGGTAACAACCTGCCCGATATCATTTCATTGCTCTTTGCTTCTCTCCATCAGATCCGTCATAATTTTATTATTGGGCCTAATCATGCGTTGCGATATGTGCCCCTGGATTTGAATAAGGTTTCAAAGCTTTTGTGTGTTAAAGATATTACGAGATTGGATGTTGTGGTCAGCGCTTATTTTGCCTATATCGCCGCTAAAAATTTAGAACTTTTGCCTCAATCTGGACAGGTGGGCGCCATGAAAAAGCTGATTGATGATATTTCTATGGAGCCCATAGAAATGATGTCTGTTGCCAGGTTTATAGAAAGGTTTATTGAAGGGCATCAGTCTTTTTCAAGCCCTGTTTTAGGATATTTTATGAACATGCTACCTATTGATTTTTCTTCGCTGATGTTTGGTATCGGAATGGCAGAATTGCAGATTATGATTATTGTCATGCTTCCAGTTGATTTTGTTTTGGCTCGTTTCTTTCGTTCTATTCGGGACGATATTTCAGAGGAGCGCAAGAAACAGGTGTCTTTCCAGGAAGGTAATAAAGGGATTCCTTTAGAGGTTCTCATGTGGGATATAACTGTTTGGGTGATAGCTATTATGGCTTTCTTTTTTGGTGTTTTTCCTCTTTTTGGTTCTGTTTTGTTGCTGATCCTTTATCATTTCGGGCCTGCTCCGAAAAGACCTCATCCGAAGGACGGTGACCATGCGGTAAGCTCCGCGGTGAATTATAATAATTTTGTTGCTAATAGCAAGATAGCTTCTTCAGTGATAGATAATTTTAAGTTTTTTACTCATCGTTTTAACGTAACGGAGTTGAAACGAGCTTATGAAGACTTGAATAAGAGGGTTATTGCTCTAGGGTCAATTATATCGGGAGAAAAAGTTTTGACGCGTTCTCTGATGACTACTTTTGAAGACAGTCTAGCGTTTGCTAAGTCTTTAACGGAGAAAATGGAGAAAGACTATTTACCGGATATGTATAAGAGAGACGGTGATGATCTTGGAGAAGCTTGGGTTCTTTGTTTTAGCCTAGTGAATTTTCATGATCAGATAAACCGTTGTCTGATTTTTATGTATGAATGTAGGGCTGAAGAGGAATTTATTGATT
The DNA here is from genome assembly GCA_043819345.1 of Candidatus Omnitrophota bacterium. Taxonomy (GTDB): domain Bacteria; phylum Omnitrophota; class Gorgyraeia; order Velamenicoccales; family Velamenicoccaceae; genus CAYRDK01. Next base: position 108,649 of record JBDREX010000009.1, on the reverse strand, counting down.
TCCAAAAAAGATTTAATGGTTTCTCAGACAATTTTTTTGCCTGGGAAGTTGAAATGTTTAGTGTTATTGGTCGTTTTGATGTTGGGTGTTTGGGCATTGGGATGAAGACGCTGCGCGTTGATAATGAAATGCGGGTCCATTCTTTAGCAGGGATGAGGATGGTTTTGAATTCATTTGAAGAGTTGTCCATCGGAAGCCAGAAAAAACTCATTAACTCAGGGGAATATCTAGCCATTTTAGAGAATTATATGGCTTTGATGTCGGATATCGGATATGTGACATTTTTCCAGAGGGGATGCGATAGTTCTGAATGGGAGAAGAACGGGCTTTCCATAACAATAGAAGATTTATTAGAAATATATCTGCGTTTGAGGATGTCTTTAGGAAGCGTTCATTTGGACCAGCTGGAGACGCATCGGGCCTATCTTTTATTGAGTGATTTAGTGAATTTCCTAAAAGATCTTAGGAAGAGAGGTCAGTATGAGTCTATTGTTGACACTTATTTAAAGCAGGCTGGTGAAGCTTTGCTTGCGGTGTGTGGCAATTTTTCTTGTGTTGATACCGGGTTTGCTGATGAGGGTTTGAAGCTGGCTGATGATCTCTTGGCTTTGATTGGGCTCAAGGATTCATTATATGAGTGGAAGTTATTTTTTTATCGTCAAAAGAAAGATTTTTTAAAGGCTCAACTATGTTGTCAGCAGGCTCAGGCGGCTGGAGCGTTTACAGGGATAGCAGGAGAATTTTCTATAGCGGCACAGCAGTTTCTAAACGCGGCTGCAGAGATGACAGATTGTCATCGGAATCAACTTCCAGTTCAGGAAAAGGCGGCAGCGAATGAAGTGGGCCGTCTCATGGCCCGTATGGAAGTTTTGTCTTTTGATTCGAGGTTTAAAGAATTGTCTCCGCTGCATCAGAACGATATACGGCATACGGTTTATCTGCATAAAGGGTTGTATTATTTGATGTTAGGCGATCAACAGTCTAGCAGGAAGTATCTGCAAGAATGTTTAGTTTCGGCCGGTAATGATGAAAGCAGTCCAAGATATATTGTCGCTTATTATTTAAATACACTTCATCACCTCTTATTTGATTCAGCACTAGACTTTGCTTCACATCGGCAGGAGGTCGTGAGGTTTTTTAGCGGCCAGGATTCTATTACGGGGGTTGGAAAGCTTGTACGAGGATTATTGGAAGCTCATGCGTATAGTTTACAATTCGCTGACAAGATGATCTCTTTTATTATTGACATAGCTTTAGATCAAGAGATTCCTTGGGGAGCGGCCCAGGTTGCTTTAAACTTTATTATGTTTAATTGCAATGAATCGGCTCATACTAAGTTGGAAGATGGTCTTTTAAAGTATTTTAATATGCCTCAGGAAGTTTTAGCGGCACTGCCTTCGGATATCTTTTCAAATATCCGGGTTATGTTTGCAAGTTTTGTTGTTGTGGATTTTCCGGGAAGCGAAAAAACTATTGAGTTGATTGTCAGAATAGCTAGAAAGTTTACTTTAGCCTCATTAGAAGAATTAAAACAATATGTTCTTGGGGAGTTTGATACCTATGTTCAGCAGATTGATTTTTATCAGGCAGGGAATTATATGGCAGCACAAAAACAGGCTGAGATTTATTTGAAACATCTTGATAAAAATTTATTGTCGCATGAAAGAAAGAACTTTAGGCAGGTTTTAAAGGTTTTTATACATACAATGAAAGAGGTTAAAGCTCGCTATGATCAAGTGGAACAGTTCTACGGTCAGGGCCGTTTTGAGGAGTTGGAGAATATAATTTTATCCTATGATACATTTTTGCCCTGTGAAGAAGAAGCTCTTGAGAAATTGGATAAGCGCCACCAGGTTTTTAGTTTATTTTCAAAAGGAATGGAGCAGGAAGCTATCAGGGTTTGTGAAACCGTCAACGATATTTTCTTTAAAGCTTTGTCAAGAAATATTAAGTTGGTCAGAGAGGCCAGGTTTTCTTATCAGAATGATCATTTAGAAGAAGCAGCGAACATTTTGAATGAATTGATAGGTGTTGGTAAGAATAAATCTGCGAGACGCGGTAAACAGAAGGCTGTTCCTCAGGTTTTTGCTCAACCTTTTGGCGGGTCGTGCGTTGTGCAGTTGCGTTTGGCAATAGCCGCAGAATGTTTTGAGACAGAAGAGTTTGATTTAGCCTTGTCGTTTCATGAGCAGACACTTACGGCTTATCACCATATCTTTATAGATGAAAAGCATGAATCTTTACGAAAGCAAGCAGATGAGCTGCATGTCAAGATTGAAAACGCCCGAGCTTGGTTTCAGACGGCTGAAAAAGAGTATGGCCGGTGGTCTGCTTCTAAGAAAAAGCGCCAGGTTTTAGTGGGTGGTTTTTCAAAAGTTATTGAAGCTATTCAGAAGGTTTTAAAGATTTTGCCTTATTCGGAAAGGGCGATGTTGTTGCAGGCTCGGGCCCGTGCCCAGATCGTTATTGTTGAATATCAGGCGATGTGGGCTGTTTTGGATAAAATTCTTAAAGCCGAACAAAAGAGGGCGGAGAGAACGTTGAAGGGTGATGATTATCTTGATTATGAAGGCCTGGTTTGTGATTTTGATGGAGAGTCATGTTACATAAGGATTGAAGTGGTTTTAACCCGCGAGGACATGAAAAAAAGCAAATTTGTTTTTGTTGGGGATGCCTATAAGATTCTTATGAGGTTTACTGAGGATGATGTAAAATCCGGTGCTGCTAAAGCTATGATTAAAGAAGGTGCTGAAGAAATTGACTGTTTCTTTTATGTGATTAGTAGTGAATCTTTTAGGGATCAAGAGGATGTGCGCTGGATTCGGATTATTCTGGCGCCTGATCCGAAAGAGGTCCGTAACGCGAAAGCTCTAGCATTTGCTCTTAAGAAATGGTTTTTAAAAGGGCGCCTGCAATGGATACCCAATATTACCTATATTATACAACGGGCAATATTAAGTGATGTTGCTGGTAATCTTCGCGGCTCGTTGCAGCTGGAGGGAGAATTTCCTACAACAGGTTCTGAATGCCTTGATTTGATTTTACGTATTGGAAAGATGCGGCCTCAGGATATGAAGGTTGTTTGTTTTGAAGAAGTTTTGGCAGATTATCAGGATTTACTGCTTTTTATCTATGAGGAATTAGCGACACTTGATCAATTTCAGCAGGAGGTGGTGATTGATATTTTGAATCGCGTGTTGGCTGGCGGGCCGGCTGTTGTTTTGCTTCAAGGGGCTCCGGGTGGTGGTAAGACCGAGGTGGTGGCAAAGGTTTTAAGAGTCATTGCTGCTGTTATGCGGAAGATTTCTTTGGACATAGATCCGGTTGGTATTGTTTGTTCTTATTTGAATAGTGCGGTAAATACGGCTATTGAAAGAGTTATTAGTCAAGACACGGAAGAGAATCCTTTGGTTGTTTCTGCACGTTTAGGTAACACAGATAAAAAAGTATCTCCCGCCTTGAAGGATTTGTGGTTGTTGCAGAATGTGCGGCTGGAAGAGATTGCTCAGAGGAGAAAAAGAGGGGCATTTTCCGTTTTGGGCGCGACAAATATTGGTTTGCGCAGTACGGCCGCTTTGCGTGAAGGCTATAAGAAGCTGATTGATGAAAGACGCCATCTTGTGTTATGTGATGAAATGGGTGTTGCAGATCCGGCGGCAACCTTGCCGGCTATTGACCGGTTTGCTTATGTTTTTATTGGCATTGGTGACCCTGATCAGCGTTATCCTCATGGTATTCCTTCAGATGAGGTGAAATTGGTTGAAACAGAGCTGAGAGAGGTGATTTCTGTTGAGGCGATGAAGGAGTTTAATGAAGATACAGAATTGTTTAAAAGGTCTCTTTTTGAAAAGCTTTTTGGCCAGGGGTTTCCTGAATATTTTTTAGCGGCGAACCATCGTTCGCATTCAGGGATAGCCGGCTGGTTAAGTACCTATTATATGCTTCGTTCTAAGGGAAAGAAAAGGATTTATCCGCGGGATTATTATTTGCCAGCCTTAGAACATCCAACCCCGGATACAATGCAGTTAGTTGATGTACGCAAGTTGAATAATGGCCATATGTGTGAGCTGAGGGAGAAGAATGAAAAAGGAGAGGTGATTCCTGGCCGGATTTACAATATGGTTGAGATTCAGGCTGCTATTGATCGTTTAAAATTTTTGGCTGCCAAAAAGGAAAAACCTTTGGCTTCCGAAGTCCTTGTCATTATTTATTATAAGGCTCAGATAGAACATTTTCTTCAGGCTGTTCAGGCGGAATTGTATCGTGCTAAAAAATCCAGCTTAAATGGTTGGATAACGTCTGTGCAGTGGTTAGATGCAGCTGATATTCCAGATTCTGATGCGTTGGGCGGCATTACAGAGAGAGATGGCGCAAAGGATTTCGTTTCCGGCTTAGATCCGAATACCTTGTATGTAACGACAGTTGATTTTGTCCAAGGAGATCAAAGAAAGGTAACTCTTGTTTTGGAGGATCGTAGTAATGACCAGGGGGATATTGGATTTATGGCGCCAGGCCGGTGTCTTGTTGCTGATTCAAGGGCTGAACAGAGCTTGTGTAAGTTTTCTGACATAAAGACTATGACAGGTGCGCAGTATCGAGGGCCTGACAAGGACCGTCAAGAGCAGGTGGAATTAACAAGAGAAATATCCAGCATGTTGCCTGATTATGTCGCTATGTTGAATGATCCGACAATAGGCCGTCGGGCTGTTGAGATCCAGCACTTGAAGCTTTTGGGCAAATTGGGTCTTCATTTTATGCAATACGGCATGCGCACGGAAGTTACCCCTAGCCTGATTGAAAAAGTAAAGCAGAAGCCTGCCATGATTGTTTATGATCGGGATGCAAAAGAAGGGTTTGTTCTGGAAGACCATGAAGATTGGCAATTGTGTGAAGAAGATGAAATCGCCTCATCTGCTTTAAAAGATAAGATAGCCCGTCTTTTTTCAAAACAACCGGGATTAATGACAATGTTTGGCTTATTGATCATGTTGAGTATTTCCGTTGCTGTGGTGCGTCCTGTTCTTCGCAGGAGGATTCAGCAGCATAATGATGAGCTTTTTATGAGTAATATAGGAATGTATGTGGAGTTTGTTGAGAAAGAGATTGTGCCTTTTGCGGTTGATGGAGTCTGCTGTGAATTTGGGCATTACAGAGCTGCGCAGGATTTTCGGAATCTAAAGGATGTCGAAAAGGTCGATCTGTTGCGTAAGATATTTAAAAAATATCCTGAGATGCAGATGGCCGATTGGGAAAAATATAATGAGATCTATTTAACATCGCCTCGCCGATGGAGAGATTTTTTTGATAAGATTCAGACCAGGCTTGATGAGAAGCACAAGGAGTTTTGTAAGGTGGCTAATTTTTCTTTATCGGTTTTTGATACCGTTTCTTCCCCTTTGCGTGATGTCGTTTATGATTTGGTTAAGGCGTCTAGCTTTGACGATTTAGCATTACGTTTTTTGGAAGTTTTGGATGATGACAATATTGAACTCCTGGCGTTTTTTATAGGAGCTTCCACCTTTCTATCACATCATAATTTATGTGTTCCTTTAACTCAGGCTTTAAGGAATGATGTTCTTGGCGCGTATGTAAAAATTGGTATAACCCAAAAAGGGGAGGAGGATTTTTTTGCGAGCATAGCCATGTTTGCTGCACAAAGACTTTGGGCTGATAGTTCTTTGCAGGCGAAGCATTGGGAAGAGTTCGCGCATGCTATGGCGAGATCATATTACAGGTTGTATTATGTGCCGCTTATGCAGAATCATCAGCCGGAGGCTTTTATTCCTTTTTGTGATGGGGTTGAGGAAGAAATGATGGCTGGTCGTGTTTTTATGCCGGGCGTAGGTATGGAAGGCATTGTATGGCTCACTTTAAAACCACAGAGTGGTTACTTAGTTTTTCTGGATACGAATGATTTTATTCTTATGGTTTTGAAAGAATTTGCAGGATTGGCAGGTATTGAGGGTGTTGTCATAGATAAAGGCGATATGACATATGAGCGTCTGAGTGATCATTACGGGCCCTTTGATTTTGTTTATTTAAGAAAAGTTTTGCATGAAGCGGGCCGTACGCAGCCGGGTATTCTAGAAGATATGACAAATCTTGAGCCGGAAACGGATTTATTTAGTGATAAAGCTGTTTCGGCGCGCATGAGGCTATATCGTAATCTTGGCTCTTTATTGGCGCAAAGTGGCAGGATATTGATTGAAGAGTTTTCTCAGGATTATCGTTGGCGTGCTAAAGTGATTGCGGATGAGGCCGTATTGAGCAGGGTAGTGCGTGTTGTTGATCAAAGCGATTGTTTTAAGAATAACATGTTTTATATACGCGTTACTTTAGGTCTTGCGAAAACTGAAGATGGGGCATGTAGTCCGATTTCGAAAAACATGGAAGCACAGTTTCAGGATGAAAAATCGATTGCGGTGGCCGCTGAAGGTGGGGCCGAAGAAGCTATTCGGTCTTTACGGGAAGTTCTTGCTTCCGATCCGCGAAATGCCGGTATTTACGCCGAATTGGCTCTGGCGTATTATGCAGCAGAAAATCTCATAGAGGCGGTTGAGTGTGTTGATGCTGCTGTGGCTTTAGATGAAAAATTAGCGATTTCTTGGAAGATGTATCTTGTTTTTGGAAATATTTATATGGATCGGTATCTTGATGACTTTGATGAGCAATTTCAACAAAAGGCTTATCAGGCATGGGCGAGAGGCGCGACAGGTGATGTTTTATTACTTGAAAAGATATCCGTTGGCTTTAAAGGACAGGTTGAGCGTTTGATGGAGTCTCAGTGTGTAGATATTACAGAAGAGAGGTCTTTTGAAAATGTCTTGGCTGATTTTATTAAAAAGCAGGAATCAAAGTCTAGCCGTGGTATGAGTGAATTAGATCGTTATCTCGCTCTACATGCTAAAGAAGAGAAGCCTGCCGTAAAGCGCGAGATCAGAATACTTATGGTTGATCTTTCATCTGTCGCCGAAATTGTTGAGCTGCTTTTAGGTGTGCAATTTCAGAATGTTTTAAAAGAGTATGTAGCTGTTGATAAGGGTTTGGCTATGAGTGAGTATTCAAGATTGAGGCCTGACTTAGTGATGATTTCCTTGAATCGTTTGAGCAAGGAAGAAGCGGGAAGTTTGATCGCGCAGGTGAGAGCTGTTAACGCGGAGCAGAAGATTATTGTTTTGGGTAAAGCTTCTGATATGGAAACTTTAAATGTGCCAATAATCGAAGAACCTTTTCTGATGGGGGAACTATTTATATTGGTTCAACAATTATTAGATGTAGATGAAAGACTAATGGTAGATACGGGTAGGGAACATGGTGTTATTGATATTGATGAGTCTCTCAGGACTAAGCTAATAAGGAATATAGGCATATTGCGTAAATATGGGGCGGGGATTTTGCAATCAACAAATGAGCAGGGCTGGGATTGGGATAGAGTTTGTCAACAGGCTACTTTTGTCTATAAGCTGGTGGGAAGAGGTTGGTATTTGAGCCATAATTGCGCTTTGCAAGTTTTGGGCCGAATCTTTACAACGGGGCATCCATTTGAAAAGAAGATTGGCTTGGCACCTCAGGCGATGTATTTGGTGGATTTTATCACAAATCTTAAGATTTGTGATCCGGATAGAGTTTTGGCTTTGTTGAAAACTATTTCTCTAGTTTTGTCAACATTAGAAAGTCTTTTGAAAAGCTCTTCTATTCCGATTGCGGCCCTAAATGAGCGTGAGCAAGTTTTGGACATTAAGCGAGTTGTGATTTCTCATGAGAATGTTTTAGAAAAGACATCATTTGAAGTTATTAAAATTGATGAGGTGGTTGAACAAGGCGTGACGTATGTTTCTTCTTCTCTTAAACCCTTCGTAGGTGATCTTTCGTTGCTGGATATGGAGCCTATAGAAGTTGAAATTTTATGGAGGCATGAGATTTCAGATGGGAATCAGGCTGTTGTTTATGTAGAGCCGTCTATGCCTGAGCTCACAATAGAATATATGGAGCTTCCAAGAGAGCGCCTTCCTTTTGTTTTGCAGGATGATTCGCGGTTTGTTTTTGCTTATCGCGGGTCAGATAAAAAGTCTTTTTTAAAAAGTGAATTTTGTCTGGAGAAAGCACCTGTGAGAATCTTTATGGCAGCAGAAATAGATAAGCAGCATGATAAAACGAAGCATGTTTTTCTGATACAGGAATTCGCGCGCGTTATTACTGGTGATAATCGTATGGGGCTAAGAGTAGGTTTAGCGTATGCTCATAAGATGGGGGCTTATTTTGAATATCTAAATTCTTTAGTGGCCATTTTTGGTAAGGATATTATTTATGAGGTGAATCAAGTATTGATCTTGTCATGCAGAGGTTTCCAAAAGGTTGTTTGTGATTCTAGATTTGAAGATTCCTGGAAGGCGTTAATGGTAATAGTTGATAAGAGCTGTGAAAAACAAGAATTGGTCCAGATGCGTTCTTGTAATCAACGCTTTAAAGAGGTACGCAAAACAGAGTTAGCCACAAGAGATAAATCTGTGATGGACAGAGCTCTGACGGATAAACTAGTCGGCAATGATGAGAGGTCTGTTGAAAGAGTTATTCCTGATAAAACTAGACGGCCTAAGGCATTTACTGATGCAATCGTTTATCCAGATTGTGAAAACAAGGATTTTTCTTCTGATCTTGCAGGCAGAATGAATAGCTTGTGGGAAGCCGAGGTTGCGGCGGGTAACAGGTTGTTTGAGTTTTCTACTTTTAAGTTTTATGGTTTAAGTGTCCATTATATAGAGATATTAAGAGAACAATTGCCTTATGCCCTACAACAGACGAAACAGTTTGTTTTTTCTTGGGGCTATCCGCAAGGTGACAGCTCGGAGAATTCTTCTTTAAGAACCTTTGTTATTAGAGATGTTCCCAAGGTGCTTTATTCTTCCAGACATGGTTTTATCATGAAGGAATTTGTGAAAATTATCACTAGCAATGAAGAGATGTCTTTGAGAGTGGCTTTGACAGGTGCTTATGAAATTTCCCGTTATCCTGAATTTGTAGAGTCATTAGCTATTGTTTTTGGGCTTCGTATTTTTAAAAATATTGATCGTGTTCTTGAGCTATCGCTTGACGATTTAGATCTTATTTCTTGTGATGTCGCATTTGAGGCGTCTTGGAAGGTGTTTAGAAGAATGATGAATAAACGCAATAAAACAAATCGATTGGAAGCAATGAGGGCACTTAAAGACCGGGTTAAAGCTGCTTTGTATGCCGGTGAGAGTTATTATCAATTGCACCACACAAAAGATCATTTTTCTTCGCCCATTTCTTTTAAGGGATTTCGTAAGCGACATCTTAAACAGGTCACCATCGCCAATAACAATTTGCCTAAGGCTATCAGTTGCACTCTTTCCGTGAATCAGCTCATAAGCTTTGTGGTTATGACATTTAAATTGTTATATTTGACTTGTGCTGTTTGTGTGTTGGCTGAAAATGGCTTAGAGGTTCTAGCTTGGCTCTCTGCCGGTTATATTGGGCTTAGCATGATTTTTAGTTTTATAGAGTTATGGTTTATGATAGGCCTAGCTGAGTTTATCGTCAGGCATTATCCGGGTAATGAGATTCTTCGTTTCTATCAGGGGGACATCGATTTCTTTGAGAAACATAATAAAAACAAGAAGAAAATCATTGAAAAAGAGCTTGTGCGCGTTGAATCTATTGCCGAAGATAAAGATGGCAATTTGAGGGTTTATCTTTACAAGCCTTATTGCAAGGCTGTGATTATGCCTCTTATTTGGCTTAATCCTTATGTTATCTGTCCGCTAAAGGATTATCAGTTTTTAAAAGATAAGCTAAACACATTACGCATCAATATATTATTTTTTCTGAAAATCGGCTTAAAGCCTATTCCGAATGAAGCTAAAAAGCCAAGTCGCCTGCAGCAATATTACCTTTCGGATGCAGAGAATACACTTGCATCCAGTGCTTTAACGCGTCATCTGGGATACATGACACAGGAAGAACTTGAAACAAGAGCTGGTTTTGGTGGTAAATTAGTGCCGAGAGCGGGTGGGTATGATGGAATAACGAGTATTTTTTATAAGACATCCAGTGCTTTATCCGCTTTCTTTATTCCAGCCGCTTTCGCTGAAAATAATAATCTTAGTAATACAGTCGCCCCTAAAATCATTCGGACCTACCGTGGCAGGTTATCCGATTTGAGTTGTGCCGTGCAGGGCAAGCCTTGTGTGGTGGGGGCGACTGAATTTTTGCTGCAGCGCAAGTTTTTGGATAGAGTGTCTTGTCGTTTTTCTTCGCCTTTGGCGGTAGATGATCTGAAAGGCAATTCTCAATACTTAGCCCTACATAAGAGCGTTGTGTTGAATAAACCGCATTTAATTGGCGTTGCGCTCTATCAAGATGATACGTTGGAAGTAGAGCAAAGCATATATTCACGCGCTATGGCAACATTATATGTGTGGAACAGTGCTGTAGAAGGCGTTGCTAATGCTTATAACAGTGGGTTGCCTCTAAAGAAGCAAGCAACAAAAGAGAAGATCGCGCAAACAGTTCAATCCGTGGGCGGTTTTATTACCATGATTGATTTAATTCGTCTGTATCAAAAACAAGAGGTTTTTTCAGAAGTCAGAATTTTTGGGCAAGGGTGTAAACTGCATTTAGATTTAGAACATTGCTATGTTAATATCGCGGGCGGGTGGTTGGATATAGCAAACACGAAAACAATCAAAGCAATTCATCAAAACTTATCCAAGACCAATGCTTCAGTTGTAAGAATTTATTCAAAGAATCTTAGCTATCCTTATCTTTTTATTTTAGAAGAAATTATGTCGGTTTCAAGTCCGTTAAGCCCGGATGAGATTCGTGATGAGATTGTGGCGCTAGAGAGATGGGTTGATATGTTATCTAACACCATTCAGTCGCTTGAAGAAAAAATTCTTCTTAATCCATCGCAATACCGCTTAGAGATTGAACGTTTGTTGAAACTTTCGCAAACTCTTGTTTTGAGCCAGAAGCGTTTGGCGGGTTTTCTTAGTTCTGAGCTTTCACTTGATAAGAAAATAGGCGAGCTTTTGTATTGCTTGGTATCTCAAACCCATTTAGATACGGTGGATCTTCGCAATCATCTGGATGTGGCGAAGGCCGAGCTGCAGTATTTGAAAAATCTCGATGACGTATTGTTGGGCCGAGCCGATATTTTAGGGCAAGACTGGTTTCATTTAAGGGCACAGCTTTATTATTGGAAGCGTTGGATAGAGAAACTTGTGGATATGTTTAAGGTTTTGTCCTGGGATGTTTCTCCGGACGCTTTTGATGTGTCTATTTCTAATCTAAAACGACAGGCCGCTCCTATTATTATGCGAGGCGTTGTTTATGACACTCTTTGTTATAAGTATGGGTTGCCTGAAAGAATTGCTAGTTGGGTATGTGTTTTAAGGCAAAAAAAACTTGAGCAATCGCAAGAAAATTTTGAAAAATATTTGGCCGATATTGCAAAATTTTTAGAGAGGTTGGTTTCAGTTCTGGTTAGTTTAAGGGATGAGTATTATGCTTGGGAACTGCCAGTTGTTGCAGAAGTTATTAGAGAAGAAGAAGTGCAGGTGTTGGATATGGTTGAAGCAGGTTGTGTAACGGATGCTTTTGAGCATGACGTGAGAGCCAGAATACTATATCTTTTGACTCTTTATAATGTTGATCCGAAAAATCCTAATCTCAAAGCTGTTCTCAAGGATATTAAAGACATGATGGGGAATTATAGAGAACGAGATTTTCTTGAAACTGTTGATAATCGCGATAAAGAGCTTTCTTTGACGGGTAGAGTGTTTTTGATGTATTGGCTGTTTGTGTCTTTGCGGCATTATTATATTGTTCGATTCAAACCTGAGACGACGATGTTACAGGGATCTTTTAAGCTGAGGCATATTCTTCATCTTGTCGGTGTTGGATCTATTAGGAAAGTCAAAGATTATATTTATGAGTATCGGGATGTGACAGCCGATAAGGTTGGAGAAATAAAGATTCCTTTTATCGTTGCTGGGCAGATCTATTTGATTCTTGTCAATAGAATCAAGAATGCGGATGAGCAGAGACGAAAGATAGAAGAAAGGCTTGCAGAGGGAGGATTCTTATTTAATGAAGCAAAGAATGAAGTGGTGCTGGATATTTCTTTGTTCGGTAGGCAACTTTTGATTAAAACATCGAATCTTTGTTATTTCGAAGGTTCTAAGGAAGATCTTGCCAATATTTTGATCACACCTGGTTTATCAACAAACACGACTCCGGGCAGAGTGAGGGGGAGAGGCGCGAAGATCATCAATGATCTTGGAGGTGAATTGTTTGATGTTCGTATTAATGATTTAGGGCGGGGAATATTTAAGGTGGAATTACAGACGCTGTCTCCCGCGGTTAAAGAGACGGCTGAAACAGTTGAGTTTACAGATGAAGAGGCGATGAAACTTATAGAAAATGCTGCGTTTCCGTCATTGCCTTGCCTGCGGCGCTGGTCTGTTGTTGGCGCCAAGAAAAAAAACCGCGGCCGTTTTGATAAAGATCAAAGGCCATATTTGCCTTTGTTTTTAGATGAAATTGATCCTTTGAGTTCTCCTGTAAGTGAAGCCAGAAAGTTGGATTCAGGACTTAAGGGATATTTACATATGTTTGAGGGAAGCTGTTTCGTGCAAGAGTTGTCTTGTGTGGTGGGGGCGACTGAATTTTCAAGCCCTCTGCGTTTACAAAAAGCCTATTGGCGTAATCTCTGTGAAGTATTTCCTATTTTAGATATGGTTTTCTCAGGTAGGTTAAAAGCAGACCTTCTTTATGTTATTGAGAAAAATAGAGTTGTTCGCAATAGGCCTTCTTGCTCAGAGTTAATGCGAGAGTTAATGATTGCGACTCATGAGCTGGAACAGGCTTGTGAAGTATTGAAATTTGAGATTAATGGTGAAGTACCAGGTTTTAATTCTTTAAAAGAAACAAGATCGATTGTTGCCGGGTTTGAGCAGCCGCTGGTTGAAGAAACGCTTGAAAAAGTCAGATCTTTGACCTATAAGATTAGCGGCTTTAATCGCAGCATAGCACAAAGACGGCAAGTAGCAGAAGATGCTGATGTTGTAGCTTTAATCGATTATGCTTATCAGTTGATGAGGAGTTATCCAAGAAATAGAGGTTTTGCTCCTCGGCCAATAACATCAGATGAAGAGGTTAAGCTGTTGGAGCTTTTGTCTGTTGCTTCTTATGTGAATGGTTTGCGAGGATACGTGAGGCATTTCTTTAGAGTGCTATCTCTATTAGAAAATACTAATGGCCGTATGCCTTTTGAAAGATTTGTCCGCATCATGGCCCAACAGGAGGAATTTTTAATCCGCTTTAAGGCTCGTGCTATTTTGATTCGTTCGGAGGTGATGGTTTTAATATCTAATTATGGAGAGAGAGGTTGCCTGACTGAGACCAATATGATTTCTAAAATCAGGGATATTGATCTTTTGATTGAATTGATGCGGATGAGAATGTTTCAGGTTGTTATCAACAGATTTGCTGTGCTTTTTGATACTTTTGAAGAAATGTCAAGTTATGCGGATATTTCTCGTACTATTAAAGAGTATTTGACGGATCATGGCCGTTTACAGTTGTCATCTGATGTGCAGGATATTTTTGAAAAGTCTTCGGGGAATCAGCGTGTTTTACAGGCCAACCTGCTTATGGATATTTTTCATGAGGTTCTTTTGCAGTGTTTTCGGATTGTTAAGACAGGGTATGTATTTGCTTTGGAGGGCCTTGAGAAAGAAAGAAATATAGAATTAGAGCAAGCCAGGCATTTTTCAGAACTGTCTTATGTAAAGTTATATCAACAGGTTAAGCTTTTAAAATTGGCTTTTCCGGCGGATTTATCTCTCAGTCGCGATAATCTTTTTAAGACAAGATATGGCTGGGATTCTTTTGATTTAGATTATGCGTTTGTGGCTAGACAGCTGGCCGGCCGGTTTGACTTGGATGAAAGTTTTAGGTATATGGTTGCTTGCGTTAAGTTGGCGGAAATGCTGGAATTACTCCCTTCTTCAAGTCCTATAGGCAGATTTCTGAAATCAATGCTTAAAAATATCACGCCAGTTTTAATCTATGTTGCTATTATTTCTATCCCCATCGCTGTCTTTTATTTTCTGAGACATCCGTTGTCACAGCGCCAGTTGTGTCTTTATTATCGTGAGTTATATTTATTGACGAAGGAGTTTTCCGCTATAGAAAAATTCTCTCAGGTCTCTTGTTGCCCTGTTTTTGCTTTGGATGGTTGGCATTTGTTAATGTATTCTTTTATGCATACTGTTTGTAAAACTGTTGTAGGTGTCGGACTATTTGTTGTTCTGTCAGGGGCTATCTTTATTTGTACTTTGGAGAGGCGGAAAGGAACGGTGTGGGATAATTCTATTGCTGCTACGGCAGGTGTTGTAACAGCCATTGTTCTTTTTATGGTGCCTTTGCAATATGCGAAATATCAGGCTGTTACATTTCCTGGTAAAGCTGTTTATTTAAGAGCAGAATTTTTTGATAAGGACTATATGGCGCTTGCCTGTCACGAAGCTTTTCATGTGCTTGAGCCCATTTTGGGTTATGAGGGCAAGGAAAATCCATGCGCAACTTTTGTTGAAGCAATCCGAAAAATTGAACTTTCAGATCTGAGCGCGGAAGAAGAAGAGTATGTGTCTTTTGGTAGGAAGATAGTGCGTGAGTTTGTTAATACAGGAGATCGCTCATATTTAATTCAGATAAATCTGTTTATCGGAGAAGGATTGGACGGGGAAAAATTATATTTTGATAGGGACAAAACTTTTGTGGCTCAAGGGCCCTATGTTTTTGGGTATTATTTGGCCGGTATTGCCTTAGAAGCAAGTGGTATTGATTCAGGTTCAAGTGATTTGTGGCGCTTTGCAAGTATTCTTGTTCGTGAACGCGATATTTTTAAGGCGATTGAACAAATATCAAAAGAGCTATTAGGCCAGAAAGAATTGAGCGCGAGCTCGCCTCTTTTTAAAAAGCTTACTTTTCTTTTTAACATAGTTTTCCAGGAGGCATGTTATTTTACATCTGCTTTTATCGGTTTTGGGATTGGATGCACAATAGATAACTTTATAAATAATCCTTTTCAAATTTTTGAGAATATCTATAAACAAGGATCCTCTACACATAGGCTAATTATAATAGCGGTTTTTCTTATTTATAGCTATGTTATCACAAAGAGTTTTAACTCTTTGTGTAGCTGCTTTTTTAGAAATATGTATGAAGATTCGCTGACGTATTATTTTATGAGTTTTGGTATTTTATTATATGGGGTTCTTGATAGAAATTATTTTGTCATGATGGCTGCTGTATTACATGCTTTTTGTATGGTTGGATTTTCTCATCTGGCTAGGGCCATGTTTTCATCTGAAAATAACGATGATAAGGATGTATCATCAAGCATATCAGGCTCTCTTGTTTTAAAACAAAACAATTGTAATGGGCGCTTGAGAATCGCGTTTTTCTTTATTACAATCCTTCTTTTTGTTTTACTTTATCTGCCTGCTTCTGTTTCAGCCGCTGTCCCTTTCACAGACATGTCGCGTTATGCCTATGAACCTAGCAATAAACAAGTGGTTACCTGTCGTATTGAGGCAGGAGATACTTTATGGAATCTGTCAAAATATATTTTTCAAAATACAAGAACAGCGAAAGATCATTCCTATGATCTTGGATCACGGTGGAGAGAAATTTTAACGGTTAATCCTCAAATCCATTTGAACAGAAAAGGTATCCCACAGATTAGGCCAGGGAATATAGTTTGTTTACCTAAAGAGGTAAACCAGGAAATATATGTTTATTTGTTTTTAAAGGATCAATGGAAGCCTGTTAGAGGGAAGACAGAAGCACTTGTTTCAATAAGGCCGGAGCCGCCGATTCAGGAATCCGTAAAAAAACTGTATGAAGAAGTTCGTGCGCATCGTGCTTTATTAGACCTGCGTTTTTATAAGCAGGATATGCCGCTTGAAGCTTGGAAAGGGTTGGTTGAGGAAACTTCTTTTTGGTCTGGAAAAACACATCCCTATGGTTATGGGCGAATTTATGGCAGCGGTTTTTTATGGTTGGCTGTTGATGTTGATAAGATAGCAGAATTGAATGATTTAGGATATTTGGAGTATGAGCAGGTTTACGGATACGCATTTTTTATACAGCAGGGTATTCCTCAACCGGTGTTAAAACGTATGGGTAAGCAGATAGGCAGGGTGAATCAGCATGAGAATGTTGAGATGCGAGGCGAACTGATTGACCTAGTATTTTATAAGGATAATATGCCGCCTGATGCCTGGGAAAAGCTTAACCAACTCACATCCGGTTGGTTAAGAGAAGAAAATCTTTTTGGTTACAAGCGGTATTATACAGAGGCATCGTTAAAGTTAGAATTGATACCTGAAAGGATTGTTGTGCTCAATGATTTGGGCTTACTTCAGTATAATCAGGAGTATAATTATGATTTTTTACGCCGCGTCTTGAATGAGTATTTTGATTATATTAAATACTGGAAAATACGTATTGTTGTAGCTTTAAAAAAGAATCAGTCGTTGGATTTTCTTAACCACCAGTGGTGGAAGCCAACTACATCTCATAAGATGATTAAGCAATTAATAGAAGAGGGTAAGATTGATCTGAAGGCATCTGCTAAAAAACTTAATGAATTTTTCCTCGGTCTTGGGCCTGATTTTCGCCATGTGAGATTTTCTCCCGGTGTTTCTGGTGCTTCTTCTTCGGTATCTAAGGGTAGGATGAATTTACGGAATTTTAGTTATTTGCGTGATGTTGCCAGTTATGTGCAAGAAAAATTTCCGTCTTTGATCAAAGAATATGAAGAAAAAGGGTATGAACGGTTAAAATTTCGTTCCGGGCGGCCCTATGAAATTAAGGATGTGCAGTTACCTGAAAAAATCTATTATTACGGTAATTCTAATGCTTTATCTTTTGTTAAGACTATAAATTTTTCAGGGACGACAAATTTGTCTTGTTCCGGAACACGTATTATTTATGCTCTAGCTCAAGCGGCCGCCGCGTATGATTGGACCTTGGTGACAGGGCATGTTTGGGGTAGTGAATTGGCTTCAGAGCTAGGGGCGTTGAGTCAGAAGGGGCGCATTATTGCTGTATTGGGTGATGCGCTGAAGATACGAAATAAGCATGTCTTGCCAAGAATCTTGCTTCCTGATCGGGGATTTTTTGAAGAATTGATACTTCAATTTGGTGGTTGTTTTGTTTCAGAGTATAAGCAGGATGCGCTATCAAAAGATGAGCGGATTATAAGGCATCTTGATCGTGACAGAATGTTGAGCGGTTTTTCAAAAGTATTGATGATTGTAGAAGCTGCTGAGAATAGCGCAACAGTTGATACGGTACGCCAGGCTTATATGCAAGGCAAGAAAGTGTTTGCTTTGAATTGGGAGAGGGTTCGCCTAGGAATGGAGATAGGAGGTCGTATTGAAATTTATAGCCCGACACAGAAAGAGAGTATTAAGCAAGACGGTGGCCTTCAGATTGTCCGCGAAGGTTTGGCCGAGTGGTTTCCGGCTTTTACAGCGCGTCAGCCCATCATTGAAACAATTCCTCGCTTGCAGGCTGCGTTTAAAGCCCTGCTAGACAAGGCGTCTTCACCTATTAATATGGGAAAGATTAAACTGAGAGAATTTCCTTCTGTCGCGGAAACGATGGATTATGTTGATCAATATTATCTGGATACCATGCGCTTCTTTAAGTGCAAGGAGATTAAAAGGATGATTTCCAGGCATGAGCAAAAGTATAGGAAAAAAGATTTTCAGTTGCCGCAGGAGCTTTATTATTTAGGTAACGCGGGTGTTTTACGGAATTTGCATACGGTTAACTTTTCAGGTGCGACGCGCATCACCTTGGCTACATTTCGTGTTGTTCAGGCTTTGGCACAAACAGCTGCAATGCATAGCTGGACATTGGTCACAGGGCATGATTTTGGCAGTGAGTTGGCTTCTGAGATTGGCGCTTTGGATGAACGGGGAAGGGTTGTTTCTGTTTTAGGGGATGGTTTTTCGTCTGATCCTCAGGGTGCATTTTCTAATACGTGCCATCCGGAACGCAAATTTATTGAACAGGGGATTTTACAATTTGATGGTTGTTTTTTATCTGAATATGATGATTTTGCCTATGATAGAAAGAGTTGTCTTTTAAGGCATTTTGCCCGTGACAGAATTATCAGTGGATTATCAAGGATATTGGTTATTGCTGAGTGTGCTCGTTATAGCGCGACCGTTGATACAGCCAGGCAGGCATATGCACAAGGAAAACAGGTTTTTGTTTTAAATTGGCAGAAGATTCAATTAGGAAAACGGTATGAATATAAGCTTGAACCATGGGATCCATTAGAGAGAGAACATATAAAGCTTGATGGAAATCAGCAGATCATTACGGAGGGGTTAGGCCAGTGGTTTCCTGATGAACGTGTGAAGCAAAATCAGATTAAAACTATTGATGACCTCCAGAATGAGTTTGCTGAGTTGCTGGAGAGTGTTTCTTCGTCTGCTGTAAAGGAGATGTCTTTAAAGATGCTCCAAACTTTGCCGGCAGCTCCGCATGATGTGGAGCGACTGTGGAATGAGGGTGAGATATGTTTATTTTCTAGTCAAAAAACACAGTTAACTTTTTCTTACGCGACTGTTTCTTCTCAGGAGTTCCTGAATATTTTTTCTAGAAAAAGAGATGTTCCGGTGCGGTTGGTTTATTCGCTATATGGGCTTGAGCGCATTGTTTTACATGAGGATATGACGACCTTACAGCGTCGTTTAAAGTATATCTTTTTAATAAGGAATGCGAAACGGGAGTTTATGTATTTAAGAAATCCGTTTTTGGTGCAACAGCGTGTTATGGATTTATTTGGTGATCAGGGCCTTGCTTTGCGTGCGTCTTTGTCGTTTGCACAGTTGCAATCTAGGCTTATTCCTTATATTCATCAAACAGAAAGGTTATTTGGTTTTGGCGTGTTTGAATCCATATGGCGCTTATTGGAAAGCTTTGATGACTATGATGCCGATAAAGTATTAAAAAACTGTTACTACCGCGATTGGGAGGCTGTGCAATCTTTAATATATAGTGCTCGTCCGGATCTCATGCGGAGTGATATTTCGCGTACAATGGAAAATCTTATTGCCAAATTGGATAAAACCGTTTCCAGCGCTATGGAAGGTGAACCGCAGTTGCCTTTTTTAATCAATGATACCTTTAAACAGATGGATCTAATCATTACCTATATTAAAAAACATGCCTTTTCTATTATAGACAGCATTGTTCGTGATGTTTCATCAATTCGGATTACACCTTTGCGCCGTGCTATGATAAATATGGAACGCATGGGTTTTAGTTTAGCGAGAGATAGCCGTGTTCAGAGACAACAGGATGCCTTATTTTTCAGTTTTGATATTTTTCCAGAAGAGATTATTGCGCTTGTAGAAGAGATGAAGAAGTTTCAGCGGGATTATTGCAAGAGAAATGAAAGGAATTTGGGTGAGGCACAGATTTTAGCCTCTGGAGCTAAAGAATTAATTGATAAGGCATGGTTTTTTGTCAGGCGTTATGAGGAAGGGTTGTATTTGAAGAAATCATGCTTGAAGCTGAGAAGAGAGTTGAGCCGTCATTATCAGAAAGTTCCGGGGATAAAAGAAAGTTGTATGCGGGAATATTCTTCTATTTTTTGGGAGCTGGATTGTTTGTTTCAGCAAAAAGACATAAAAGGATTTCATGAGATTCAATCCTGTGTTAAGCAAGGGTATTCTTCTTTGGAGAGTTTGTGTGAACATATTGACAGAAAAATAGGGCAAATATATTTAATTTTATCCCGCTATGATCTTATTGACGATAAGATCATAGCGGCGGTTGAAAATTTGTGCCGCAAGAGGGAGTTTATTTCATATATCATGATGATGAGAGTTTTTCAGGTTGTCTTGAGAGAGAGATTTTCTTTTTCCTGTCGTTTCATGTGGCCATCTTTTGATAGCGCGAATGCAGTTATAAGAGATTATTTGTCTGAAGGTACGCGAAAACAATGGGATAGTGTATCAGAGGGAGATGTTTTAAAGAGGATGAGGCTTATCGTCTCTATTTTTTATGGCGCTCAACGGAGTTATTTTGAAGAAGTCTTACGGATTCAGGATAGTGTTTTGGAGGATAAGTGGAGCTTTCTGGAAGAAGGTGTTTTAGAGAGATATATTGGTTCAAAGGAAATCATTAATCGGCATGGGTTATTGCGCCATCACAAAGGCATGGATAATGGTTTGTGGTTGCGCAGATATAAACAGTTTCAGCTCTTAAGCCTGGTCTTTCCATTTCAACATATTTCCTGTTTTGTTTGTCATGATTACAATGTTGATGCTCCGGAGTTTCATTCCTCTTACGGGGCTCATCTTATGTCTAAGGCATTTGATTTAGACAGGCATTTTCTGGCGATGGTGGCAAGCGTGCGCTTGGCACAGGAGATGCATCTCTTGCCTTCTTTGGAAAACATGGTGTCTTCATCTCTTATTAAGCATGCTAATGCATGCGCGCAGGTTTTAGAATTTCAACCTTCTTTGCGTTTGAGATTGGCTCACGCAGCTTCTTTTCTTAAAGGGGTTATGTATGGAATTTGTCTAGACAAGATGTTTATAGAGCCTATTTCTCGTATTACGGAAACGGGATTGTTTATTTGCTATCGCACGATAATGGAAGGTATCTTTTTAATAATGTTAATGACACTCTTTTCTTATATCATGTGTTCTATTTATCCGGGTTTAGTGATTTCCAAGAATCAAATTTTGAAAATGACGCGGCATTATTTCTGGGTAGGAGTTGGTTTATTCCTTCATGGGATGCTAACCGTGAATGTACCTGTTATGGTAGCAGGCTTTTTATATATAGCCTTTAAAAGATATGGGCTCACGGGACAATCTGCACAGGTTATAGATTTTGACTATGCGAAACGCAGGATTCGTTCCTCTGGGAAAAGACATGCTTCTACTTCTTGTGATTGGCCTGATGCCAGTAGTCCCTCGCATCATGAAAACTTCTTGGCCAGATGGAACAGGTTTATTCATACATCTACGCCCTGGATAACGAAATTACATCAGATTGTTAAGTTCATCTCATCGGATGAGCATATGTGGATTGAGACGTTACCGGCTGGTGGCCACTATAACCTTGGTTCCGATGATTTTTATGACGGCATTGTTTCTTTTACGCCTTATGAAAAAGTTGTGTTGGTTGAAACAAATAATTTGCATGAATTGAGAATAGGTGATTACTCAAACGTTCAGATAGAGGCCATGGAATTATATGAGGGCCCAATTCTTTTTGGACACGGCCAGGCAATCCACCATGTTCTTTGTGAAGCGACAACTCATAATCCTTTGAGCGTGTATCTTAATTTTTTATGCGAGCAAAGGGGTCTTTGTAATTCTCTTGCATTATTTTGCAATGAGGATGAAGGGTTTATTGACGCGGTTGTCGGTGTCAAAACAGTTTATGCTAAAAGCAAAATTGCTGAAATTATTTTTTCTGCAGATACGAGTATAGAGTTGAGTGAGTTCTATACTAAGTTGCAGAACCTTTATAAAAAAAGAGATACCGTGAAAGCAGAAAAGTTTTATGGTGCTTTTTATCTTGCCAGAAAATGGGTTTTAGGTGAAACGATTCACCAAGGTTGTGTTAGGGAAAGCAACTATCGTCAGGGATTGATTGAAGCCTTCTCGTCTTCTGCGCAAAAAGGTTTTATTCCATCTGATTTGTTTTTTATTAATTATCGGGAAAGCGCTTTCTTGAGAGCAGCCGAAAAAAAAGAGTGGAAATTTGTCGCTAGTTCCACAGCGACTGAGCTTGAACAGCTCATAGTTTATATTTCTGCAAGCATAAAGGTATTGTCTCAAACATATTCTCAAAGCCTTGTTAGGGAGATGCAGCAGCATGTGGAAGATTTTATAGCTGAGCTTAATATATCCAATGATCCTTATGCTCTCGTTATAAAAGGGGCAGGGCGCAGGGCATTAAAAGGGTATCGTTTGTCTGAGAGGATTGAAGTTTTATTTTTATATATAACGAGTTTAAAATCAGGTTCGGACACAGTTATTGAAGATATAGAAAAAAGTTGTACTGAAATCATATTCTTCTTAAAAGGAATTTCAATCAAAGGAAGTGCTGTTGAAGTTAGGGTGGGTGGGAGTCTGATTGATTCTTTTGATCTTTCCGAAATTGTCCTGGAAGCTATTGAGAAACTTCAGGTATTTGAATGCCAGGGCAAGATGTTGGTGGCTGAAACTAGGGACATACAGGGGGTTAACACAGGAGCTAGGAATGTGCCGGATGAGCAAATGGTTGAGTCTTCAGAGAGCCGGCAGAGTGAGGACCATGAGTTAACACAGAATGAAAAAGACGAGGCCGCTTATTATATTATCAGATATTTTGGGAACAGGGATTTTCGCATCAATGCATTTTTACATCTTTTGAGCCAATATGCATTTTTCCTTGATGAGTATTTTTCTTCGGGCACAATTAATATGGGGGAGATGGACGAGATGAGATTGGCTTTGGATGCCTTGAAGCAAAGTCTAACTGTCAGATTAACAGGTGCTAAACCCCAATTGGCCATTTATGGGATTTGTTTGTCAACCATAGCAAATTATATGAATAACATCCTCAATATTGTACTAGAGATTGACGAGTTTCATTTGAGTTCGCAGCCTTTGAGTGAGGAGAGAGTGGGGGATTTAAGGAGGGCTATCGGCCATGCCCGTAGGCAGATGATAGAGGTTATACATAGTTTAAAGAGTATTGCGTATAGGCCCTTATCTAGAATGGTTGATAGGCAGGGTATTATTGCGCTTCCGGAGATTATTGCTTTGAAAAAGTATCTGGCCGCATCTTCTGTTCTCAACGCCTTTCTATTTTTGAATACAAATATTTATATAGCACAGTTGATTGGTTTTTTTGGTTTGGCACGAAGCCAGGCTGTTGTAAAAATGATTCCAGTAGGTTTTTTTGTTTGTTTCTCTCACCTTTTTAGTAATCATTTAATCAATTATATCAAAAATCCTTACAAGGCGGCGGCTCTGAAGGCTTATCGAACCTACCGTGGCAGGTTATTCGATATCAGTCTTTTGGCATCATTATTCTTTGATGCTTCCGGGGCGGCCGCCTTCTTGGCTTCCTCCTCCTTATCAAGACATCAGCTTATTAAGTCATTGAGGCCTTGCCGTGGAAATTCTTTGGTTAAAATCATGATTACTATTGTCATTCTATGTGGGACTTTGTTTTTTATCGCAAGGCCGATTGTGCGAAATATGGTAAACAAACATAATGATGAATTACTGATGTGTAATATGGGTCATTATTTTGAGTTTGTTGAACCGAGCCTTTTTGAATGGGCGAATCGCGGCATTATTAAAAAATATGGTAAAGACAAGGCCTATGATTCTTTTATGAAGCTTAAGGATGAAGAAAAAGTAAGAGTATTGAATGAGATTTATGACGGCTATTTTCAAAAGGTGGATTGGGAAAAATATAACGAGATCTACTTAACAGCTCCTCGGCGCTGGAAAGTCTTTTTTGAAAAGTTGGATAAAAAACTACAGGCAGAGATTGCGCGTTGGCCGTCTGAACCGTTGTATACGAATCCGCCGGAAGAGAGCCATTGTGGTGCCTCGAGTACCATAGGTGTTTTTCTTAAGAAGTTCTTAAAAAGTTTATTTGCCCGAAAAAATGTTTTAACTGTTTTGATGACTAATGATGAAAGCCTTATCGGGGAAATTTGGGAGATGGAGTTTTATACAATTATGCGGGCGATTTGGTGGTTAAAAGGATATCGGTTAGACATAATAAATGGGGCAACAAGTGATCAGTTGAAAGAAAAATTGCAGGATGTTGGCGTGCGTAATATTGCGGTCGTCGGCCATGGTGGTTGGAGTTGGTGGTGTGCGCAGGATAGAAAAGTGACACAAGAGGATCTTTTGGGGTGGACACGAGAAATTTTATTACGGGACAGAAAGGATCTTTTTCTTACCTATACATGTGGTATCCCTCTTGAAAAACAATCGTCTCGTATGAGGTATGATGAAAAATTTGGTTATCACGCGGTTAAAAAACCAATGGAACAGGCTAAAGGCGTTCGTTGGGGGCTTAAGTGGTATGAAGAAATATATACACCGGAATTATTCTCATTGAATCAGTTAATAAGGGATGGATGGTTTATTAATCTTTTTCATAATCCTAACATTTGTGTGGCTTCTTTGTTGTTGGCCCCATTTCTAGTCTTTTCAGTTGGTATGACGTTTGCGGTATATATCCTGCCTATTGTGAAGATCTTTTTAGGTTTTGAATTCTTTAAAATGTTTTTTTGCGTCGCTAAAATATGGTTTTGTTTTTCGTTTTTCGCCGGCCTTTGTATAGATATAATTTTTTGGAATTATCTTGATGTAAGGGAGGATCATACGATTATTGATGCTAATCGCGAAAAAGAGATCAAGGAAGGCTCTTTTGCGATAGGCAAGAGTTTTGTTTGTGAAAAGAAGGGTATTAATGACAGAGATTCTTTCTTGGATAATATAGCTTCTTCATCGGCTGCCCTGTGTCGTAGCATTCGAACCTACCGTGGCAGGTTATTCGATGTTGCTTCAACGCCTGTTTTTTCTAGCGTTTATGGGGCGGCCGATGAAAAGATCATTTCCTCCTCCTGTGTTACCGGTTGCCATGATGGTGACTATTCTTCTGGTAGCAGTTATTCATTAACCCCGGCACTTTTACTGCGATTTGCTTCTACTGTAAGAGGCAGCCAGGCCGTGGCGCGGAGATTAATTAACTTGTTTAAGGCATTAAAATGCCTGGATGGTTGTTTGTTGGATGAGTATTTTACCCAGAGCCAAAACCACTCTTTCATAGAACAAAAGATGCTTGATGTGCTCAAGACTTCAGATATCAGTGTCGATATGTCACATGATTTGATGGTTTTTATTAAACAGCATTATTGGTTTCATGAAAAAAATCCGCATTTTTCTCCGGAAACGATTCTGAAGATGCAGATAAAGAACAATTTTTTACGGCCATTGCTTTCCAGCCGCTATATGAATTATGTGTTTGGATGTGACGGAGGCCAATTGCGTTTGAGGGTTTATGATTTGTTATATGCGCAAAATTTAGCCGTTTTAAATGGGATATATGAGGCGTTAAGATTAAGCGAGGATGACGTTAAGAGAGCTGTCCTGCAACTATTTAAGTCTGATATGTTGCAGGCTGCGAGTATGAGGTACGCATTTTTGGAAAGCCATATCGCGGGTCATCCATGTGGAAGTTTTCTCGTGCATGAATTTTTGAGCAGGCTTTTGTCTAATAAAAATAGTTCGGAAAACATGTGTGCTGACGTAAGAGATGCCTTGATATTTTTGAGGACAATCTATTATGCTTTCTATGAAGAAGAGGTTTTTAATATGGAACCAAATCAGAGAAAAGAAATTTCGCTGAAAAAACATATGGCGAGCTTAAGAGGGTTGGCGCGACTGATTTTTTCAAGCGGCAGAGAGATTCTGACTTTGATGGAACATAAGGATTGGATAAATATGGCGGCTAAGAGTGAGCAGTTTTATGCATATTTAAAGAGAAATATATCGGCAGACAGTAGGGGTAATAGTATAGATGCTATTGTGCGTTCTATCACTTTTGGAGAGTTGAGGATTCCGGCTGAAAACAGCAAGGGAAAAACGTATGACCTGACGGACATTGATATCGGCAATGGTATTATTCAGACAGCGTGTTATTTTCAGGAATTTGTTAAAGAGGGCATCACGATTCCGGAGCGAGAGCTAAAGGTGAAGATGGCGAACATGAAGCAGAGATTCGGCCATGTTATAGCCTTGCTTGTCTCTATCATGCGTTCTCATCGTGTATGTGTTATTAATTTGCCTGTTGCCTGCGAGGACCAATTTGAAGTATTTGTGGATGTTTTGAAAACACAGAGATTAAAGCAGGCAGCTTCACCTTTGTTGAAAAATCCGTGGCAGCGAAAGAAGACAGCTTTAAAAGAGGCCGAGCAAAAAATGCCGTCAGAAAAGCGGACTTTTCGTAAATGGGTGATATGGTTGGATATTATTCTTTTTGTCTTTTTAATAAGCATAGGAACTAAAAGGGTGATAAAAGTATACCGGGCTTCAACACAGAATAAGTTGATGGAAACTGTCGCAGGCGCCTTTTATCAATTTTTGGATAACGCTGTTATTGAATTGAAAGATTGTAATGATCCTGCTTTTAAAGATCTACGGGTTATTCAAGAGATTTCTCGGGACAACATACGTGCTGTTTTTACCTATCCCGATGAAACGGAATTTTTAGTGCACGTAAGCTATGAGGTTGCTCAGGAGATATATTCAGGCACAAGCTATGTGGTGACTCAGCCGGTTTTTGATATGAGCGTATTTGATTATTTGTTACAGAAGTCAAAAAAAGATAATTCATATAAAGATTTCTTAATAAGCTTTTATGTTCAGGCGGGTGAAAAAATCAGCGATATACATCAGTTTGCTCATTTTTATGCGGATTCAGAGCTGTTGAAAATCGCAATGAGAAAAGGTGTTGATATGAACAATCAAGATGATGTGGAATTGCTAAAAGCATGTGTGGCACATATCTTGGAAGAGCTCATGGTATCTTATCGGTCACAATTAGAATTTTTACAGAGACGGCATATCAGTGCTGAGGTTTTATTGTGTTTAGCGAAGCAGGAGAAGCATCCATGGGTGGCAGGAGAGTTATTTTTTGTGTCTAAGCTTTTAAAATCAATAGAAGGGCAATCCGCTGGAAGTCGAGAGTTGATTTTAAAGAAAAAGCTTTTTAAATATTGCATCATTCCTTCCGCGCCTGAGTTGAGCAGGCTTGTTTTTAAAATAGCTTCAAAACAAGGTTATGGTTTTTTTGTGCTCCCTAATTATATTGGTAAAACCAGGGAGCCGCAAGAGAGAGACCTTCATGTTTATAATCAAATAGACCTTGATAAAAGCGTTAGCTCTATTTTGTCCACACAGTTGATAAAGGAGGAACCCCCAGACATTATTTTAGAAAAGATCGCCTATTGCCAAAATGATATTCAGCAGCTTAAACAGAAGTTTATGATTTTAGATAAGGTGCTTCATTACAAGAGTCTTTATGTCCCGTCTTTAAGGCAGGCTTTGGCGGCGTGTGATGTTATTGCATTGCAGAGGCTGCTTTTAAAGCTGATGGAGGATTTAGAAAAGAACGCTTATTTGTATTTGTTCAATGCAAGCATGTTAACACAACAATTAGTTAAGTGTTTGGACGAGGGGGGTAAAGTTATTTTTGAAGAGATAGACAAAGCGCATTTATCAAAAGAAAAGAAGATTTCAGAAAAAAGAGATCTTTTGGCGTGCACAGTTGTTGCTCAGCTGACACATATTTTGTTGCATTGGGCGGGTATTAATTCAAAGAATTTTGTTGTGCCTTTGCGTAGTCAGAAGGAAGGAGAGCATGTATTTAATTGGATAACGATTTCTAAAGAGAAAGCCCTTTTTATTGATTATATCAATAACCTTGTCAGGGTGATTGATCTTAAGAAGTATTATGTGCACAAAGGGCATGGGCGTTTTGTCTTAAAAGAAAATTATTGTCTTTCCTCTCGTGAAGTTTTCTTCTTGCTGGCACAGCTTAAAGCTGGACAAAAACATGTAAGACTATTGCCTGACAGAGAGTTATTAAATATTATGTATCATGATTTACAGGAGCTCAATTCTTATGCGATGACACCTAATATTTTGTCTAATATGGGAAGAATTTATATGATTTTAGGCCATTATCCTCAGGCGTCTCTTCTTTTTGAAAAAGCCGTCATGCTCAATAGTTTTTATGGTATGGCTCATAATAATTTCGGGTGTTGTTTGGATAAGCTGAATCAACATGGTGCCGCGGTTCGGGAATTTTTGAGGGCTTTAGAGTTGGATGTGAAGCAGCCTTTAGCTCATTATAATTTGGGTTGTGCTTATTCCAAACTAGGCCAACCCATGAAAGCTATTATTGAGTTGCAGGCAGCTATCCAGATAGATCCTTCTTTTGTGATCGCTTATTATAAGCTAGGAATAAATTTTTTAAAGACTTCTCATGTTAAAAACGCTTTAGTGATTTTTGTGGAATGGTTTATTACTTACCTTTCGCAAAAGGTGGAAGAACCTGTTGATTTTTCCTGCAAAGTTTCATTTTTGCCGTATCTCGAAGGCTCCTTTAACGGTCAGGCCTATTCTTCTTCTTTTCAAAACAATGTTATTGTTGAAGAAAACCTTCCAAAAAGGCCAGATAGCCGGGAATCTGAATATGATGGCTCCAGCTCTTCTATTTTTTCTCAATTGTCTTATTCGGGTTCTGTTTTTGGATTAGACGATTTAGGTTCCAGTCCTATTAGATGGAAATTTCATAAACAGAGCCATGCAGGCGCAAAATTTGTTACGGTTTCAACGGCAAGGGAAGTGACGAAGAAAAAGAACAATAAAGAGACTCGTGGAAAAAGAGTAAAGAATGATTCTCATGGCTGCAGTTTTGTACAGCCGCGTTCTTATTCTTTTGGGAAGCGTTTTTTTAAGCTCATGGTACTTTTGCTGAAGTATTTGAAGATCTTGCTTTGGGAGTATAGATTGTCCATTGTCTTGATGATTCTTGGTTTAACCTGCAGGCAGGTGAACCTATTTTTCTTAAAACCCAGCGTTTCAAGATTTAGCCTATTAGGTCAATTTGCTCATTATTATCTGGATGATTTTGTTTTAGGTGTGTTGTTAACTATTTACGCGTTATTTCAGCTTGGGCTTCCCGCGAAGACGACAATGAAAAAGATGCTGCTTTTGTCGTTTGTTTTAGAGCTATTACAAAAATTACCTGTTTATCAAAAAATTCGACCTGGGGCACGATGCGATATGCTTGACATTGTTATGTATATGGCCGGGGCGGTTTTAGTGGTAGGCATAACGAAATCTGTTGGGTATTTTTGGCCGAATAAACATAATATGGTTGAAGGGCATAGTTTTGATGACGAAGGACAGTCTGGTGAGGTTTATCTCAAAGATGTTTCAGAAGAGACTGATCATTCTGTTTCTTCATCTCTTGATAGGCAGGAAATTGGATTAGGACAGGACGGATATATTCTGCGTCCAGTTTGGCATCTCAAAATTGTCAGGTTATCTGATGATGAGAAAAAGTATCTAGAGGAGCTGATTTCAAGGTTTTTGCAGGGTAGTATGATGTACGTAGAGGACCTGTGCCGTCATTATGAACAATTTCGTAAGTTTGTGGAATGTCAAAAATTTATCTCTGATGTTGAAATAGCCCAGAAAGTCCTCAAAAGGAGGATTAAGCGGGAAACTAGGCTCTTAAAGATAGCTATCAATCATATAATTAGCTTAGTAGATGCTTCACAGGCTCGGCGTGACGATATCCATGGCAAACTTCTTTTGGCTGTTGAGGATTATCTGACGGTTCTTTTGCCTTTATTTTCTGCCGGGCAGGATTTTGCTCCTTGCGACGCGCTGGATGATGCTTATTTAAGCTTTTTATCCCGGATGAGTAATATTCAGAAATTATTCAAGGTTTGCGATGTATGTATTGACCATGATGGAAACGGCATTGTTCATGTGGATGCCAGTCTTGAATATTATCGCTTAGGCCCGTCAGGTTTTTCTTATTCTGTGCGTGTCCCAGTTTTGAACTCTTCGGAAAAGAGGGCTTTTAAAACCAGAATCAATGGTGTGAGTGTTTGTGGTAGTGTTGAGGAATATCTCAATCAATGGCGCGTGAAATTGCTGTACACGTTGTCTCAAATTAAGGCATCTTCACCGGTTGTAGTTAGAAAGTGGCAAAGAGGGGTCGTTATTAATGATCAGGATCTGGATGCCTTGCTTGAAGAGAATTTCTTTTTGTCTTTAGGGCAAGTACAGGCGCGGTTAGCTTTTTTGTGCCCTGAAATTGGCCGATGGGACTTGCCGAGATTATCAAGGGCCGTTGATAAACTGGGCAGGGGGAGCTGGCTGGAAAGAAAAGCTGAAAAGATTGAAAAATATGCCAGATTATGGCTGGATGAATATTTTGCTCAAGGGAATATTAAAGAATTATCATTATGGGATTTATATCCAAAGTTTTCTGCAAAAGGGTTTGTTGGTAAGCAGGCCTCTTTAAAGCACCATATTAATCGTGCGCTTGTATTGCGCCATACATCCTGGGTTGCTATTAAGCAGGAGAAGGAGGCTAGAAGCAGGATGGCGCTATTTGAGAAAATTTTTATTCAATACCCTCACGTTAAGACAGCCAAGGAGCTGCATGAACATTTGCTTTCTATGTTTCCACAGATAGATATTACTTTCGCCCAGGTTTGTGTTTATCTTAGAGGGATGGGTGGATTTAAGTATTTGCGTGACCAGAGCTATCAGGCGCAAGCAAACTCATCCAAATTAGATGATGTGGCGAGCAGCAGTTTTTTAAAACCGGTGTTTATACCAGGCAAAGAAACACTTTTGGATTGTTTTGATCTGGCTGAAATCAGAGAAATTGTATTAGACTTGGATAGGAAGTGCCAGTTTTTTCCAAAAATAGTCAGCAAGGGGAGCGTTACGGCTCAGTTTACAAATGGATGCGGATATAAAGTTTATCTTAATTTTGGGACTAGGCTTTTAGATTTTGTCGCATTGCTGGATATTACATCTTTGATCAATAAGAGGCAAAATGATTTTTTTAACGGGCGAGTCAAGATACTGGTTGACATAAAAACAAAAAACTTTTTATTAATTATCTATCAGAATAACGATGTGGTTTTGTATGATTCTACGAATGGGTTTTCTAGCTCTTTCTGTGTTGATCAAGTCGCTCAAGGAGATTCTAAAAGCCAGGTTGTTGGACAATCATTTTTACTTAATCTTAGAGCTGTTTTAAATTTTTCGGACAGATGCTTAGAGAAGGTTTTTCAGGACAAGCGTTTTATTAAAAAAATTATTTCAGGCAAGCAACCGTATCATAGAGGCGGGTTTGAGGTAGCAACGAATACGAGTATATCTCTTGATGGTATTTATTTTGGGTTACCTCCCGCAGGTGGCACTAAGCTGGCGGAAGTTTTGAAAAAGAAAATGATTAAAATAACAGATAGACTGTCAAAAGGCAGCATTTTTACAATGTTGCTTGATGAAAGCACGATAGCAGAACCTGTCCCTCAGTATTTGTTGTATGTCAATTTTATTGATGAAATTCGTCTCTACAATCATTTTGGATTAATCCATATTTATGAAAAAGAGCAGTTAAAGGCTGGTAAAGATAAGTTTCGTATTGGATACGGAGAGGATGTCTTTCTCTATAGCTTTTTAGTAAATTTAGCCGTTAGAGATGAGTCGCTTTGGGAGCCCATGGTTTTAAGGCCTGACCGGGTGCACCGTATTGATATTGGTGCCACTCGTAAAGGATATCTCACGCTTCCTATGCAGACTCCGGACATTATTGTAGAAAAACTTAATATCCTTAAATATGGTAAGGTGGCCTGGGCGCCGATGAAAAGGATAAAAGATGCCAAGACAAATGAGATTATCGCGTATTTTTGTGGTGTTGGCGATGGTCGTTATTACGTGTCATCTATCGGTCCCGATCCATCGGATAAAAGGCCTTATATTATTATTTTTGAAAACAATGTGCCAATAGCAGAGGCTCTTCAGTTGTTATCTTTTGGATTGGCGCATGAAGAGATTCCTATAGATGAAAAAATGATACAATTTTTTGGTAAGGCGGGTTTATTTTTTGGGGGTCAAAATGGGCACGATCCTGTTGAGGCTAGTTTAAGGATTTTGTGTTTAAATAAGGAGTCATCGACGATAGATACGTGTGATTTTCGGACAGGGCAATGGGGCAAAAAGTTTCCATGGGTTGTCAGAGAGCGTCAGGAAAGTGATTCCAGGCCTGTGCAATATCCGCTGGATTACCTTGTTAGCCGGATTGTTAAGAAGGTTGGTCGTTATGAGAGAGATCTGGGTTTAGGGAATGACCTGCGCCGTGTTATTGTTGAAAATCTTCCTTCCGTAGCGAAAGAAATACTTGTATCGCAAGACGAAGAAGGTGCGCAAAGTCTTTCTGTTTCAACAATAGATGCTTTATTGGCTTTAAAGATACCTCAAGTCAGAATGGAATTAGAAGGGCCCGCTTCCTTATGGTTAAGAAGATGGATATCAACTTCTATTCGTCAAATGGCTGAAAAAGGTGTGATAAGCATAGAGTCGGCTAGTGGGCTGCATATTTGTTTAGGTATTGATTATCCGGCTGTTTCCAGCGCTGTTGTATCCTTAAAGGGTCCTATGTTTTCAAGATTTCAGAATGATAGGCCGCATGCTTATAGATTATGGGATGAAGCTACTATGGGCATTGTTGAGAGCGCGGGCGATTTCATTAGGCTATTGTCTTCTGACGATCTCTCTTCATCCTCTATCAATACTTTTCAATATGAGGCTCGGCAACTGTGTCCTCATTTGCCGGAGCCTTTTTTGAATGGCTTGGTTCAAGATGGTTACCTTAAGTTGACGAAACGGATTCTTGCAGATGAGGACCTGGCTACTTTGCCTAAAAAACAGATGAGGAATGAACTTGCAAAAAGAGTGGTATTAATGGAAAACTATTCGGCTCCGTTAAGCCATGAAGGCAAAAGTACTGTATGTAGGATTAGGGCGGATTTTGAAAGGCGCGTTGTTTCTTTCCAAAAACTCATAGATGATTATAACTGTTTACGCCAACCCAAATTTCATTTGTTTGAGTCATATTCTCAAAACATAGATTTATTGGAATTGCTTGAACTGTGTCAGAGGAAAGAGCTGACAAAAGTTTTTGCGGCTATTACGAAGGGATGTTCAAATCAATGTAAATATTGTTGTCGTAATGTCTCAAGAATAGTTTGTTCCATGCCATGGCCATGGATTATTGAATTAATGCGGATTTTTACCGCAAGAGTGGAAGAGCTTATAGAGCATGGAGTTGTTGTTGAGGATCTGGCAGCTTTACAGAAAATGGCAAAGTTTTTTAACAGGGTCTTCTTGTTGGGAATGTTTAATTGGTATGATAATGATCCTAGCGGCGATTATGATGATCCTTTATACGATAAGTGTTATGGCGATATTCTTGATAGGCTTATTTGTCTGGTGGGTGATGGTGTGTATTTTGCCAGCATATTTACGCCTGCGTTAAATTTGGATAGTAATTTTATTAAATCAATTGATCGGCTTATTTATCTTAAGAGCTCCTATCATTGGGAGTTTTGTATGCATATCAATGAAGAGAGTGAGAAGTTTAATTCCTTAGGAAAGGAAGAAAGTATTAGAAGATGGCAGCTTGTTTTTGATATGGCCAGGATGATGATCCGTCGTGATAATAAGTTGTTGTTGGCATATGGTGCCAGTGGTAAGAATCATGATGTTTCATTAATATGCAGAATTGTGCGTGATCTAAATTTTGTTTCCGTTGAGTCAATTAATTGCTTCTTGCCTGAAAAGTCACTGGGAAGGGCGATGAGATTGATTAATCCTGATCAGCTTGCAGATTGTCATGATAGTGATGAATACAATCTTCAACTCACCGTTGATAGGCGCGTTGTCTTAATGAAAGAAGATTCTTTTGAGGGGGTTGGGAGGCTGCGCAAAAGAACTCTTTTGCCTAAAGAGAGATCCTTTGTCAAGGGGGAAATGAGGGATTTAGATGTTGAAAATCTATTTTCTTCGCCATTGAGGCGTTATATAGCTCTCGCTTTAGCTATTTTTCTCTTTGTTGTGCCGGCGCGTTTTGTGGGAGCTGAAGGGCCTGTTTTTCATCAGGCGGCTACAGAGTTATTTGGAGCTCCTAAGCAGCTCAATTATTGGCCGCAGAGTTTTCCTGGGCAGATTAAGTTAAAAGTGGGAGAAAATAGTATAGGATATGAGGCAGGATTAGTAGATATTGATGTTGTAGATATTACCGGCAATCTGGAAGGCGTTTGGAAATATCTTATCCCAAGTTCAGGGAAGTTGTTTTTTAAGGGGGGCCTGTTTGGTTTTAATCCGAATTATTTTACCTATAATATCCTAGAGTCTTCGGGTTATATGGGGATGGACCTCAATATAACTCAGATGCGCTCTAATGTTCCTTTGGTTGGCAAATGGGCTTCCAGCGGCGGGTTTTTTCATCTGAATTCCAGGGCTTGTTTTCGGTCGCAAGATGTTCCGTTAGAATTTTCACAGATGTTTGAAGAGTCTTTTGTTGACAGGCCGCAGCATAAACAAAATATGGCTACAGATGATACACAATATAGTTATGGGGTTATACTGAAGCCTTCCGAAAATCTCGTTGTTTCTTTTTATGAGGGGCATGACGAGTGGAAGATTATGACTAAGATTGATTCCTATGGCATTGTAAGGGGGGTAGAAGGCATAAGCCAGGGAGGCAATATTTTGTGGCGAAAGGGCAATTTGCTATTACGCGGCGTTTTTGACCGCCGGTATGAAGAAGTGCGATGGGATTCTTTTCAGCAGGAGTATAAACTGGTACCCGTAGGCTATGTGGCAGGTTTTGATGTGACTTATACGACAGCGCGACAGAACTATTTGAACTTTGGTTTTATGCAAAAAGAAAAAATAGAACAACAGGATTATAAGGTTAGCTTTGATTTTAACACTAAAGGCTATGGTTATAGTCTGGCGCCTCATTATACAAAAGATCCTGTTTTGTGGAAGAAAGGTTATGGGGTGGATGCGGCTTTCCACTATTCTCTCAATGATAGCATGGTTTTAAAAACATTCCTTTCCTGGGGTCATTGGAATTATGATTGTGGCCAAAGGGACGATGTTTATTCTTTTAAGATAGCTTTTGATTATCTTTTTGGGGCGAAACAAGAGCGCTGGAAATATATGAAGTTGAGTATTGATGCTGGCTTGAGGCCTAAAGAGAGTGATTTTAATAGTCTTTCTTCAAAAAACCTTACACAGCAATATGTCAGCGCTAAAAATGATCTTAAGGCACAAAAGATTGTTTCGGATGTATATAAAAATTCAGCCACTCCTCAGGAATTTCTTGTTAACTTTACGAATGCTGTTGGAGATCCGATGGAGCTTACAGCTGGCATTGGCAGGCTTTATGAGTATGCTAGCACATATAATTACAAAGGAACTCCTTTGCCTGTTAATTCTTTTGAAGAAGCTTATCCGTGGTTGAGAGATAGTGCCGTAAATCAAAAGAAACATCCTGTAACGAATTGCGCGGCGACTGCAACAATTTTTTCTGAGATATCAAATTATGTTGCTGAACAGAAAGGATGGGATCTGCGCGCTGCGGAGGCTGAAGTATCTATTAACCCTAAGGACGCGCATGCGGTTTACGCGGGGACGTCTAAGAAATATGGGATTGTTTTTATTGACTGGGGAAATAGTTTTTTTACGATGACACCCGATTTAGAGAAAGCTCTTCGTATGTATCAGGGTGTTCGTGGTATTCCACGTCTTTTAACACATATTTGTTCTCCGGAGAATAATGGCCGTCAAGCAAGGGTATTTATGACAGAGGAAGGTCAATTTATTTACGACTTGATGACTGGATTTGATACGCGTTTTCAGGACGAGTGCCATTTGAGAGATTACCTTTTGGCCGCACAGAAGAAGCTTGATGCCCCTTTATTGGAGAGTACAACGTTTCTGGATAAAATCGTTAGAGGCATTGGTTCTGTGATTAAGCGTCTTGTTTGGTTTAAGAAGACGAAGGTTTCTCATGGAGATTCAGTAATGCCGCCCGTAAGCAATCCTGTACGGGATTTGACTTCATCTTCGCCTTTGCGTTATGAAGTTCAGCAGGTGGTTTTGTATGCTTTGGAAAAATCAAGAAAGAATAGGTTTTCCTGTCTCTTTGTAGAATCTCAGTTATTGAATGAGACAAGAAATATCTTTTATTATCTCGGATTATTTGAAAGATCTTTAAGGGAGGCACAGGCCTTTTCCTCATTATTCTCATTTTCCTCGCAGGAAGAACAAGAAGCGTTACGGGCTTTTTGGCAGGGCCTTCGCTATCGTAATAATGCTGACTGTCTTGTTGAAATATCTCAGGCTATTATGAAAAATAAGCTATCTGGCCATATTTTCGGTACTATTTGGCCGAAATATCAAGGGTTGCAGTCTTTGCCGTTTGGCCAAGAACAAGAAGAGTTTCTTAATGCATCAAGACGCCAATTTGTTGCGGAACAAATCAAGTCTATCGTGAAGCCTTTGGATTTTATCGCTGATATAGAGCTGGAATACATGCCCGATAAGGATAGAGAGAGCATGGGGCATTTATTTGCTAACGCGCAAGAAATGAAGGCTTATATAGAAGTCGCGGCTTTTGCGAATAAGATGAATTCGACGGAGCCGATTGATACGGGGTTTTTGTTAGATTGTTTTAAATCTCTTATCCTGGTTAGCTCTATTAAGACGGATTATGCCGATAGGGTAGGTTTTCGGCGTTCAGAGGTGGTGACATCCGGTTGGAATTTTGTAAAGGCCTCAACAGATACCCAAAGCGGTTTTAGCCAAAACCAAATTCCTTCTTTAATGAATGATTATCTTGAATGGCTCAATAAAGGTTTTGATAGGATTGATGTACTTACGGATGAGATGCAGCGCACACAAGAGGCTATCATGTTTTTAGCAGAGGTTTTCTATCATTTTGTTCATATTCATCCTTTTATTGATACTAATGAAAGGATTGGGAGATTAATTCTTAATCAGGGCCTGCGCCGTTTTCACCTTAGGCCGCTACCAATTGTATTCAGCAGGGCTTTGGAAGAGGAGTATCTGACGCTTCTAAGTTTTATGCCGATTCCTGAATTTTATCCGGGGCTAAAAACTCATTATTTTCCTGCGGAACTGGCTTTATTTTTGACACATTATCAGACACTTGATGATAAAGAGTCTAAACAAATAGCGGCACGCGATCTTGTGTTGCGATTACATGAGAGTGTTAAGCGCCGCGTTATATTAGTTGATGTTGTTAAAACTGTATCTCGGGGTAATTCTTTTCACTGGGAAGAAAGAGTCAAAGAGCTGATTTCAAAAGCATGGCAAGCTATAGGCGAGGGAGAGATGCTCTTTGATCTTAAAGAAGATGATTTTCGCTTTTGTGGTCAGGCGAGCGCTTTTTGTAAGCAGTATGAGGTTATTTTAACAGCTCCGGGCTTGATGGAGAAAATGTATAAACTGGATAATATTTTTTCCGATCCTAGATTTGCGACGGGCAATTTATTTGTTATTCCTGTATCAGCCACAGAACAATGGGTACAGATTCGTATACAGGAAATCATGTCTTTATTTTCTTCTCCTATCATGCCGATAAGGGAAGATCTTTTATTCGCGCAGAGGAAGTTTGCTATGCTGTTACAGGTCAATTCATCTCTTGGTAGAGTTATTATTCCGAGTATGAATTTTTTGCTTTTTCTTGGCATCTGTGCTGGTTTGCCTTTATTGGTTTGGTGGCAATTGAATAAGGGAAAAAGACAGGATAGCGGGCATCAGGGTGAAGGCAGTATCCCGAAGCAAAGAATGATTAATGCCAAGCCGCTTGATGTGGAGGATGAGAGTATTCAGAAGAGAAATTCGGATTTTCAGCAAAATAAGAATGATCTATTAAGCTCATTTCTTAGCGTAAATCACACTGAGGATGAGTTGGAGGCGGTTGGTTTTAATAACGCGAGGCAGACTCGCGCTGTTTTAGGGATAGCCGGCAATAACCCTGCGGCCGGCTATCGTGTTAAGGGCTTCTATCAAACTCTACAGCTTCTTTTCTTTTCCCTTCAGGCATATTCCAAGGACTTATGTTGTGAATTATATAGGAGTATTTGCTTGTGTTTTTCAAGCCCTCTGGGCCTCTATTCTGGCCTAATTGTAATATTTAGAACTGGTTTTTTTGTTTTAAAATGCGTTCATTATGCCTATGCTTTTAGAAGTAATAGGAAGCCCTGTCCTGAAGATTTATGTGATCTCTATGCTGAAAATGGTTATAGCCGCGCGCAGATGAATTTTAAAAAAGCGGTGCGGGCCTTGGTCTTAAAAGATATTTTTGCCTTTGCCATTTTGATGTGGTTAGTTACAATGGGCGGTTTTAGTTATTTTGATCATTTTGTAAGAGCTTTAAATTACGGTCCAATATGGGGTGGTTTGATGTTTTTAAGTGTGGCTGCCTGGGTTTGCGGGCTCCTTGAGGTGCCGGTGTTTTTTGGTGGAATGTTTCAAAATTTAGGGAATCCTTATTTTAGTAGTGCTGAAAATTTATGTTTGTGTTTGTTCGATGGTTTTAAAATTTTGATTTTATTATTTTGTTTTGAGTGCGCTGGACAGTATTCCTGGGTATATGCATGGCTTATTTCATGGGCATATGATTTATTGCTTCAGCATCTTCACACGTATGTTTTCATTCCTTTTTCTAATAGAGCTATGCCGCTAGAGACAGGAGGGGTAAGTGAAAAATTAAGCGCTTGTATTGCCCGGACAAATTTTCCAAAAAGGCAGATTTATCAATTACGGGAAAGAAGAGAATCTGCGGCCAGGAAAGCCAGTGTTATAGGTTTTGGAAAGTATCTGCGCATTTACTTATCTGAAAAGATGTTAAAAGAATTTTCTGAAGAGGAGCTTTGTTTTGTGGTTGCGCATGAAATCGGACACGGGAAGCCTCGGCATATTGATAAAACTGCAGGGATGAGATTTGTATATGATGGGGTTCAGTTATATCTTTTTTCTTTGTTACTGCGATCAGCCTGGTTGCCGCCTATCTTTCAAATAGAAATATTTTCAACTCATGCGGCTTTACTAGGGTTTTGTTTTCTGTTTTTGCCTGTGTCGTTATTGTATGAACTATTTGAGAAGTATGTTTGCAGGAAAGGAGAGCGGGCTGCTGATAAATATGCTTTATCTATATCTGCCGATGCGCATGCTTTTATTTCAGTGATGAAAAAACTTGTTGTCTTAGACACTAATGTTTTAGAACCGTCCTGGTTTGAAATAGTGTGGGGATCTGGTCATCCATCTTTTCTTGAAAGAATACGAAGCGCTAAAAAGGTATTGAAGACAGGCAAATTTGGATCGGCTTGTTGCCTGAATTATGAGGAATTGAAAGCAGGTTTAGAATCAGACGTGAGTAGTTCTGTTGAGGCAAATAATATTGCGCTATGGAAAGAGTTTATGACAGGTGATGAAGCAGAAAAACGCTCTTTGGTTGAAGAAGTCCTTGCTGTTGATCCTGAAAATTCAGCCAAGGCACTGAAGGAGGCCTTGATTGATGATAAAGGTCTTCATAATAATTTTCTTCTTTCTTGCGGGTGTTTTCATATGGCTATCGTTTTATTACTCTTGCGTCAGAATCAAGCTTCAGAGATTTTTGGCAATTATGGACGGACGATTCAGGGCTTGCTTAGTGAAAAATATATACAAAACAAAAGTGTTGCGTTTCCAATGAGCGGTTTAGCCAGGAATCCCGGGGAAAGCCTTATTTTCCCTTTTGTGGATGTTTTAACCGGCTCATTGGATATGTCGCAAGAAGGCTCCCGCCACCATTTTAATGGTGATTTATCTTTTTCTGTTTTAACAGGGCGGAATCATTGCGCAACAATTGCCTGTTTATCGCAGAATATGCGACTGCAGATAGTAGGCAAACCCGGTATAGACGGCCAGTTGCCTCAGAATAAGAAAGGGTTGTGGACGATGCATTATGGAGATATTCCTTACCTTTTTGTCATTCTTCAATTTGATCAGGGCATTGTTAGCCGTTGCACGGATCTACTGCAGGAACAGGATAGGAGGTTTTCAATTATTTACAGCTGTTCTCAAAAGAGGGGTATCGCTTTTGAGGCGAATTTAAAAGAAAAAGACCATCTATTAACGCCGGATCATCAGGTACGGTGGTTTACATTGGGGGATCTGGGATTTTTGAATCTGGGGGGTAGGGCTCATTATGTTTTTGGAAAAGATTATTCATTCTGTCACATGCAGAAGATTGAGCGTAATCCGGACGGAAAGATATTTTTTACGGAAGTTAAAGTGTCTCGTGATGGATTGAAGTGGGAGTCAAAAAGGATTAGTAAATTATACGAAGTTTTAGAGGAAGGGGATGTGAAAAATTTTAACCCTAAGAAAAAACTAATTAACACATATTTGAATTGGAGGGATGAATATGTAGATGTGGAGAAAAGTTATATTTTATATACATCTTCAGATTCAATTGGTTTAGTGAGCGAATGTGGTATACGAAGGACTGTTGGGAAATATCCAAAAGCCTCAGTGGCTATAAAGATTTGCAAAGGTTCGCCGAGTCTTATGTGGTATATGAAAGACCAGAAAGGTGAAGATATTACAGATAGAAATGGCCGTGACTTGATTTTTGATATTTCTCAAGATGCTGATTTAGACCGCCAAATTGCCGAGTTTCTTGGTTGCGACCCTTTGTGTGAGTTACCCAACAGGGATCAGCTGGCAGAAGATAGTTTCTTGTATGATGGCGATGGTAAGTTTTTCCTCTCATACCCTGTCGTGAGGTCAGCCTGGATTCAAGATGGAACATATGTGGTTGTCCGTTATTTTGCCGGGAGGACGAAAGTGGTCTTTGCCAGAAAAGAATATCCGACAGGGGCTGGCTATCGGGATGGTGTTTTAGTTTTGTTGATGGATAAGGGGCGTGAAGATGGAAAGATGATTTTGCCTGATTTTGGCCCGGAGGTATTAATGGAAGTCCTTAGGATGAACCGCCTAAAACGGATATTGGAAGATAAAAGGGATCTTTTGAAACCCGTTGAAGAGGCCATAAGAGGGGCTTGGGATAGTGTAGAAAAAACCAAGGCAGATTTTATTCGCGAAAGAGATTTTTTGCTTCGCTTAAAGAATGAGCTTTTTTTGTGGAAAAAACGTATAGCCGTTTTGTCGGCATTGATTTCACAAAAGAAAAAAAGCTTATTAAGAATTGACGAAGAGCTGGCTCAGCGAAGCCAGTTAGTTAAAAAAATGCTTAGAAAAAATGTTTCAAGTGTTCATGTTCCATTGTTTGGATGGATCAAAGAGTGTCTTCTTGAAAAGGAAAATATTGGTTTTTTCAGTCTTCTATGTTTGCGGGAAGATAATACATTATTGATGATTTCGGATTTGGTCAAAGTTCAAAAGGCCGGTAAAAATTCGTTATTGTTTGAAATGGCCGCTTTTTCCAATCACCCTATTGAGCTGTATCATGGATATCAGGAAAAGTTGGCTGAGGCCATTCAAAAGGTTCGGTTGTTTTTGGCATCTATGGGGCAGCAACAGCGAGTAAAGGAATTAGAGGATATACTAAATGGAATAGAGCAGGAATTGGCTGGTTTTAGCCAGCAAGAAGAAATATGTTTAACGTGTTTTAGCCAACTGGATTCACAGATGTCGGAACTTTCTTTGCTATGGAGGCGGATTACGTTTCATCAGAATAAACTTAGTCAGGAAATCCAGCAGTTGCGTTTGCAAATTTTACATTTTAAAAAGACGGCTGAAAAACAGGGGGTATGCGTTGTGGGCTTAACACACAAAGATCCGGTTTTAGAGTATTCAGCCCTCTTGTATGCGCTTAACGAAAAAAATGGAAATGTAGGATTGGCAGATATTATTTGTTATTTAAGAGGTTTTGATATAGAAATATTCTTCATTCGTTTGTCCGCTCTTTTTCAGTCTGCTGCAGACTGGGCCTATACGAGAAAGTTAAGTTTGTTGATTATGGCCCACATCATGGCAATGACTTATTTAAAAGATCAAAAATCCCTTATGGAAGAATTCAAAGATTTCGTGTTGAGGCCGTTATTAGACTTGTTAAATCCTCAGGAAAAGGCAGGTTATTTACAAGATATAGGCAATGAAGAAGAACGATTTCGTTTTGTTGCGCTCATAAAGGCCCGGCTGGGACAGTTTTTTCGTGAGGAGAGTTATAGACTTAGTTTTTCAATGCATTTTTTTCCGCGCTACACTAATCAGAAAGAGGCTTTCCAAAACAGAGGAGTTTTAGCAATAAGACTTGATTCTTCGCAAGAGGAGATAGTTTCTTTTGTGGTTCAGGAAGTACAAAAAAGGAAAAAGCTGCAGGAATTCGGTTGTTTTGCCTATGAGTTGTTGCAGAAGATGCAGGCCTATTCTCTTGAGCAAAAAGCGGCCGCTTATTATGTTGTTGAGTATTTTCTGACCCAATATAAATCAGCCGCTGACTTTGGAAAAATTTATAGGATTAGTTCTGCATTTTTCAGCAGAATTGGAAAGCCTGGCTATTGGGATTTATCTGTTCAGCAAAAAATGGAGTTGAGTGTTGAGCTTTATAGGAAAACGAAATGTGTTCCTATTGAGAGAAGCAATAGAAGCTTTATCTATTTTGGTAATGACGAGAGGACTTCTCAGGCGCTTTTTGGATCTTTTGTTACAACGGCCAAACTATTAGAAGTCCACAAAAGAAAATATGATTTGATAAAAAAACAGGTAGCAGGCCTTATTGAAACGAACTTGGTTTCCAGTCCCATTTGGATGAAGGCTCATGTGGGCCGAAACGAAAGAAACCATTGGCCATCTTTTCGCCGTGCAAATAATACTTTGGTGCAGCGGCAGGTGTGTTTGTGTGCTAGAAAATGTTTTGAGGCGGGCGCGGACTATTGGCTTGATAGCATTGATAGCGTTAGGACGAAGTTGTTTTTGCCTGGTATTTATGAGAAAAAAGAACAGCCGTTGGATAAATATAATCCTTTATTGGAAGAGCTTATCGCGGAAACCGGAGTGCATATAGGTAAATGGCAGGCGGCTCAAATAGTAGATAGCCCTTATCTGGTTATGGAGGCTAACAAAGAAATGATTCGCCAGGTTGAAACGAAACTTAAACATTTTGCTGAAAGGACAAATACGACTTTGGTTGTAAAAAATCCCGAGAGGGAACGGCATGCGCTCTCTGGAGGGGCCAAAGCACAGGAAAAATTTGGAGAAGGGGCAGAAGAACTAAAAGTTTATTATGATCCTATTGAGCAGTCCTGGGTGATTATGTCGCCGACAG
The DNA here is from genome assembly GCA_043819345.1 of Candidatus Omnitrophota bacterium. Lineage (GTDB taxonomy): Bacteria > Omnitrophota > Gorgyraeia > Velamenicoccales > Velamenicoccaceae > CAYRDK01. The sequence continues at coordinate 65,590 of JBDREX010000009.1, read as the reverse complement.
CCCGTGGCGGCGAGGTTGTTTTGATTGTTGTTAAGGGCGATAAGTTTCCGTCTGTTTCTGATGGTAATTATATGGATAAAATTGTTGTTTGTCCAGGGGCAGAAGGGGTTGAGCTGGATTTGGACGATATTGTTGGCACAGTCCAGCGGGTGGCTCAAAAATTGGGTTGCGGTATGAAGGCGATCAAAATTGATATTCTCTGGCGTTCCAGGCATTTTGCCGATATCAGGAAGCTGGCTAAACTGATGAGTGTTGAAACAGATGATTTAAAGCTGATGGAAAAAAGGTTGGCCATAGATCCTAAAGGGGTTTATGTCAATGGGCATTTAACACTACGCAAGCACGGTGAGGTTTCGGCAGGTGTCGGGCTTGCTTTAGGCCAGATTCATATGATTATAGGGGCTGGCCGGGCTCCGGAGGCGGTCGCTTTAGGTTTGCTAGCTGTTTGTTGCGGGGGAAAATATAGAGCCAGGCTTTGTAATGCTCAGAGGAAAGCTGAATTTAGCACGATAGAGCAAGAGCTTATGAATCAGTGTGGTATTGGTGCACCTCATGAAAAAGGATGGGTCCGTGATTGGCTTTATGAATATACGAATTCCGATTTTGAAGGCAATGAAGACGTCTCTATTATTTTTGGTTTTCTGCATGATAGTCTTGTGCCATACGTTAAAGGTTTTCATATGGATAAACAGGAAGCAGCCTTAATTGACGTATTGCGAATTTCATTAAATCATCAAAAGGTGTTGAGAAGGTTTCGGTTTAAAACAAGGATAAGCGTTTTGACACAGCGAATGCAAGAAGAGGCTGGTTTAAAAGAGAAGGCTTCGCTCTATTACGAAAGAGCAAAGGCCCGGTATAATTTTGGGTTGGATAATAAGGCTCTAGATGATTTAAAGCGCGCTTTTGCACTCATCGTACAGGAAAGAGAATTATATAGAAAATATCATTTAAAATATATTAGGGCGATGAGTTTTATTCGGGGGATTATTACGTTAAAGACAATTTTTTCGGATGGCCATATTGAAGCTTTTCCGTTGTTTTTGAAAGCTGTCCATTGGCCCGCTAGCCAGATTTTTAATCCCGAAGATATGGTGAAGAAGATTGGTTTCTATATGCGTCATCTGGACGAAAAAAGAAGATTTGATTATCGGCCAGGGATAGCTTTTTTAGAGGGGCTTTCTGGGGAAGACAGGGAGACTGTGCGGGATCATTTAATGAGGCAGACTAATGCTTGGAAAATTTACATGGACTTTCCGCCGGATAATGTGCGGGACAGAGCCGCTTATTTATTATTGAAGAAAGATATTCATTTGCTTAACTGCATTGATAAGGAACACGGGCCGCATAATCAAAATCTTATCTTTGAATTGGCTCAAGATTTTGGAGACATGGCTTCATTGTTTTTGGAATTGAATTACGATTGGCACGCGATCAATTATCGTTTTCTGTCTGTTGAAACCTATAAGTATGCGCCTATGGTGGATTGGGGTGGTTTGGCCATGATTAAAGCTGTTGTATGTGCTGTGGATCAGTTTTTGGAAATAGGGTTTAAAAAGTCAGCAAAAAGAACGTTGGAGCGACTTTTATATCTGGATCAGTTCCAAAAGGAGTATTTAGGTGATTCTGTGACCCGGGCTCTGCAAAGAAAATACGCACAGGGCGAAGCTATAAAACCTGATGAGGATCTATTTACGCCGGAAGAGATCATTATTTGTAGTAAGCAGGTGCGTAGTGCAGGGCGGCAGTTTATTAAAGAGGCGATTATAAAGTACCTGCGTATTATTATGTTGCTCAGGAGGGAATATGATGAAAGATATGTTTATGTCGCAGCAAATGCTTTTCATGATTGGTTGAACCGGTTCCAGGCAACAGATATATGGCTTGAAAAAAACCTAAAAGGCGAAGACCCTCAATATATCTATGTGGAGAGCTGGCGTTTATCGTCCCGGAGTGAATTTCCTGAGATTGTTAAATTTGAGCTTAAGGATTTATTTCAAGTCCGTCTGCCTCGGTTGTCTAATGTTGCTTATTTTTGTAGGGAGAATGTTCTTAAAAATGAATATGAGTTTTTATATGATCCAGCGCAGGTGTTTTTGGAAACAAGAAAAGGCTTTGTAAGGATGGACGTCTGTTCTTCTGCGGTGATTAAACTTTTGAGCAGAACTTCGTTAAAGATGTGGCAATTTACTCCAACGGAGCTTGCGCGAATCGGGGATAGGCTTTTACAGAAGCAGGATAGCTTGAATCAGGCAAAGCGTATGTTGTTGTATCCGATTTTTCAAGGCGGGACATTGAGAGAAAACGATTTATTGAGGATATTAGTTTCTTGTCAGGAGATTTTTGATAAGGCTATGGCTAAGAAGCAAGAATATGAATGGCAGAGAATGAAAAAAAGAGTTTTTGAGGGTTCAGATTATATTTCTAATGCGATACGGGAATATTCAGCGAATGTTCTATTGCAGTTTGCGAAAGTCTGTCAGAGTGAGACAGTTTTTAAAAAGTTTAAAGATCTTGATCTTGCAAAAGCACATTTGCAATTAGAGGCGCTCTCTGAAAGTTTTCGGCAAGGGTGCGTAAAAGTTTCAAACGGGGAAGCAGCAGAGCGCATACTTTTATTTCAGAAATCTCTTTTTCTTCACAACAGAGTGTTTTCCTGGATGTTTATGCTTGATTCCAGAAATGTATTTATGAGCCAGATTCAATTACAGTATGATTCTGTTTTAAAGATATTCCGGTTTTTCGTTGTTTCTAAAGAACAGATGACACCTTATATAGCGGAACTTTATGTTTTAAATCATCGCGGCCTGGATATTCCTTTTGGGTATGGGGGGTATCGTCTTCTTGTCCGTCACAAGAAAGAAGCCTTGTTGGACTTTTATGTTTTTCCTGAAATGAGAATTGGTTTAAGTAAAGATGTGTTTCGCTATCGCATCTATTCCTTACTGCAGGCCCATTTGAGTTTTGGCCTGGATGAATTGTTTATTGTGCCGCAGCAGGTTAATAATCGGGAAGCCCAAGAAAGTGGCGCGTTTTCTTTTTATTGGAGCCTGGGATTTTTTCCTCATTCGAAACATATTTTAGAATTAGCAAAAAGGCATATGCTTAAAGCAGGATATGAAAATCTTTCTATCCATACAATTAAGGAGATTTCAAATGAGTTATTAGTGTTCTCAAATATTCCTCATAGATTGATTGATCCTATTTTTAAAGAAAGGCACGCGGATTTTATTGTATTACAAGGCCAAGAGGAAGTCTTGAGTGATTATTTTGGGCTTTTTAAAAGAGGGCTTCGCTTGATTAGCCTTGTTGTGGATGATAATTATCCTACGAGATTAACGTTGAATAGGCGTTATGGTATTTTGGAAATTTCTTTTAATAGTGAAGATATAGATAATTTTGCGGTGATTTTTCCACAGGTGCTTATGCACGTTTTTTCAGAACTTTCATCCAGTAGCCTTCTTGCGTCTAAGAGCTGTGTTATTGGCAGTTCTCCTATAAACGATAATGATTCGTTTAGATATATGTTAGTCCCTTATTTGCCTTCTTGGATAACCCGAAATCCTTCTTTAAAAGAAGCTACTATGCAAAAAATGCAGCCGTTGGGTTGCAGTTTGCTTGCTGGCTTAACCCGGTATGATTTTTTAAATTCACCGGGGTTTAAGAATTTTTACTCAACCATTGTGATGAAAGATGCTCAAACAAGTGAGAAACGTGCTGAAATGATCGTTGATACATTTTGCGAAATGACGAAGTTTGCCGAAAACATAAGAATTGCGCTTGAACATGGCGGAGAAAGTGTTGCTGCAGAAAGGGTGAAAAATGTTTTAGATGTGGAATGTGGTATTTTTTGTTATGGGTTGCCACTTCAGCGAACGCTTGAGAAAGCACTGGGGGATTCGGTTGGTATTCGTGCTGTGACACAATATCCTCCTCTTTTGACATTTGCTCAAGACTTTCGGGATTTGTTCCGGTTTGACATAGAGCTTGAGATTATAGATAGTATCGCTGATTATCTGCATAGAAAAACCGGAACAATTGATATTGCTATAAAGATCAATTCGCAGCCCGATTTCTCAACACCAAAAATGTTTTATACCATTGATAACCTTAATGCTATTTATGCGGCTCTGTCTTTTGGTGGTTTTTTCATTGCAGGGTTGGGTAGGCATGAGTTTAATAGTCAAGAACAAGAGATTTTTTCAAATATCCGTAGGTCAAGGTTCTGTCCTACTTTTAATAAGCAGAGAGACGTATTAGAAGGGCTTTTTTATTCTAAGTTCAACAACATAGGTAACTATGGCAATCTGGCAAAAATGGTTGTTTTGAAAAAAACAAATTTAGATAATAAAGATTTAGGTTATTTAGAATGTTCGGAAAAGAGCTTTTTGCTATCTTCCCCATTGTCTGAGTATCAAGATAAGAAGAAGATGGAACAATCTATATCTGAAAGTTCTTCTGCGGCTCCTCAAAGCAGCACGAGCCGAATGTGTTTTCAGGCAGGCCTTGAGGGATTACATGTGATTGAGATTGAAGAGCTGGATGATGCTTCTTTTTTAAGCGAGATTTTTAAGATTATTTATCAGTGGGCCATTAATAGGGGGCCTGAAGAGGAGTTGATACGATGGTCTAAAAAGGCTTTGGCCAGTCACTTAGGGTTGGGTTATACGGGTTTGATAGGTCAGTTTAATAAGGTTAATAATCGGCTTTTGAGTGAGGGCCGCAGCCCCATCCTTATTTCTTTATCTAAGAGTGAAACTTTTGCAAAATTATTTCAATGGGCTAAAGAAAGAAAAAGTACAGAGGTCTATAAGAGGTGGACACAAATCAATTTGGCGCGAGAACTTAAGTTGAATGATACGACCGTTTCTGTTCAGCTGCCGAAAGTGAACAAAGCCCTTGTGCGGGAAGGGTTTTCTGAAATTAAAATAAAGGATCCAAAGTATTATTTTAATTTGATCTATAGGTGGGGCGTTAAAGAAAGCTCTAAAAATGGCGTGCGTTTATGGGCTCCGGTTGATATCGCGAAAGTTTTAAAAATTCCCGTTAAGGCTGTGCGAAGGAACTTGTCTGCTGTCAATAGGCAGATGCTACGGAATAAGAAAAAAGGTGTTTCTGTCCATGAAGATGATGGTTTTTATAGGTTGTATAGGTGGGCTATTGAGCGTTCTCCAGAACAGAAGAAGCTTATTATATGTCAGAAGGACATTGCTTTGCAGGCCCTTATTAGCGCGGGAACTGTATCTGTTCATATTGATCAGGTTAATTGTTTGCTTCTTGAGCAAAAGAGAGAAGAAATTGTCTGTTCCATCAGAAGGGAAGTGGTTGTGCTCTGTCAGTGGGCTGTTTTTAGAGGTAGGGAGCTTAAGAGTTTTGAATGGAACAGTGTAGAGGCTCTAGCCAAGGAGGTCTCCCTGGATGTCAAGAAACTCAGAAGGGCTTTACTTGCGGTGAATAAGCACCTACAAAAAATTAATGAGCCGCTTATTATGGTCTCCAGAAAGAAGGCCTCAAGAGTCAGAGAGGAAATTTATATTAATGAAGCGATATTAACCCTAGAGGAGTTCTTGTCTGTTAAAGATCATTTACATGAGGATGAGTTAGCAATTATCAAGACGTATGGGACTGAATTGTCTGATATTATTCGGGAATCTGGTTTATTGCCAAAACAGGTTGAGAAGTATATTGAGAGCATCTACCTGAAAGTGCAACAACAGGAGGAGGTGCGGGCTAGAGAGAGAAATTATTTATTGGATTTGGAGCATCAAGATGGCGGTAGCTCTCCGTTATCTGACCGTCAAAACAAGGACGTTCCACCTTTTTCTAAAAAATCATTTCCTGTTTTCGGGGCTCGTGTGAATTGTTTAGGATCGTTGAAGATTGTTTTGGCTATAAAAAAATCGCGAGATAATGATTTTGCGGCTACACAAGTATATCAAGGTAAGGTTGCTTGTGAAAAAGTCAATCACGTATTAACGATATTCTTGATTCATCTAAAGGATCATGCCCCTCCTTATATATTAGAATTCCTTCTCCCTCTTTTCAATCTCTTTCCATTGTATTTTAGTGCCAGAAAAAATTTCTATTTTAATAAAATATTTCAGACAGATCAACGAATGGGTGAGTTATATGCCAGTAGTGCCGCTTTCTATGATTATCAGGCAGATGTGCGCATGCATTATTCTTTATATCACAGTTTAATGAAGCATAACGCTGAAACAGTTGATTATGAGACAAGCCTTGTTCTTTGCCGAAAGGATAATTTTTTAAGCCAGAATGGGCTTATGAAGAGTTTTTCTGTGCCTATGATGACCAGATATTTTCTTGAGGTTGTTTGCCATGACGCGATTGAGCATTACTGTCAGGCACTAGATATTTCAAAAATTTTATTTGGCCGGTATGATCTCTATGATCTTCAGCACAAGGTATTGTTTACAGGTTGGGCCGATCAGCTTTTTGATGTTATGCCGGATGTTCTAAAGTCTTTTGAAGAAGCCGCGTTATGGGAGTTGGTTGAATTTTATGATCTAGACGATAATGATTTTAAAATTCACGGGGTTAACTGGGGTGAAAAACGTGCCATTGAACTTTTGACATCTGTCGTAGAAAAGGCTTATCTTAAAAAATTTCCTCCTGAAAATCTTTTGTTGAAGTCGGGTATTTTATATCTCCAGACAGGGAGATTTAACATGGCTAAGCAGTTAATTAATAAAGCCGGTGGCATTGTTTTTGTGCCTGAGGATTTGGAAAAAGCTGTTTTTTCAAGTTCGTTAGTTGTGCTTGTGATGTGTAAACATAATCAGGAAAGATCGCCATTAGCTAAAGATGAGCTTGAAAAAGAGCTGCTTGCTTTTGGTTTTTCGGATAAGGTTGAGGTGCGTTCAAGAGGGTTTGAGCCGCCGCAGGATGTTGACTATTTGAGGCAGGCGCTTGATAAAAACGCTTTTCTCGCCAAACATAAGCCTCAAGTTGTCACGAATGAGGATTATGCCGAGTGCGGCCTTATTTTTGTTATGAAGGAAACTCAGCGGCTCAGAGTGTTGAGGGATCTTTCTTTTCTTGGGTTAAACAGGCGTGTTGAACGGATTTCGCCTGTTCAGGACATTGAGCCTTCGTATCCGCAGGATTATGAGCCTTTGGACGGGCATGAAACATACGGCTCTTTAAGGTGTAAGATGTCAGTAGCCATGCCGTATGCTATAAGTCTTATTGAGCAGATCCTAGCGCAGCCAACAGAAGATATTAAGTTGTCTTCACCCATTGATATGGATGAGCAGATAATCCAAAAACTTTTTGTTTCTACTTTTAGGAGTGACACCGGCGTTTATGCGCGCCTGACAGATAAAGGGATGATGTGTTTGTTGACGACGGTATTAGGTTATTATGTTTTCTTGGTAGTTGCTATGACAGCAGGTTTCTTTTTCTTTAAACCTTTTTTTATAAAGAACAATATTATATTGCTTGCAGCTATTGTCAGCGTGATTGTGTATCGCCGCCTATCAAAGTTTTTCGGCCATATTGGAGCCCTCAACTCTTATTACGGGATATTCAGGCCTTTTGATAGGGCTCAGCATAAGAAATGGGAAGATCTTTTTTGTATAGCAGATAAGGAGATCTGTATTGATCGCGCGTTATTTTGCCGTGTCTCTGAAAGAGATCAGGTTCCGTTGTATTTGGGCGCTTTATTATTGATGTTGGTGAGCAGGACGCGCTTTTCTAATTCTTTATTGGTGCGTAAGAGTGCTGTTATTCTGGCTTATGCCGTGATACCGGCCTTTTGGGTGTTAGTGTGGAGTTTACCAACGATCGCTTTTGGTTGGATGGCGCATGGTCTTGGATCGGTGCCTTTGTGGTGTGGATTAATAGCGTCATTTCTTCTGGATCGGCTTACAGTTTGTCTTTCTTGCAGGTTTTCTGTTGGCTCGCCGGCCAGCGTTAAAGTTTCGTATGAAGTAAAGATGATTAAACGCCTTGCTTTAGAGAAACGCTATGATGAGGCCATGCGCATTATTGAAAAACCATGTATGGCTTATGCTGAATTCATGAGGAATGCTTTCTTGAATATGTCTTATCTGGAACAGAAAAATCGCCTTAAATCCTATTTAGAGTTTGCCAGAGGTTGTGATGAGGATTTTCTTATTTATGCCGGAAGATTTTATCTGGCCCTTAGAACTCTTTACTTACAGGCAGATATAGAAGTTGATAGCCTTACCCTTAGCTTGCGTTATGTTGCCGAGTTTTCTTTATTTTATGCGATGGCCAGATGTATTGATTTGCTAAAGAGTAATCCTAAGCCGGGTTATGAAGTTATTAATAAGTTGCACGAGGGCATTGTTACGTTTTTTGATATTCCGGCAGCGCGTTTGTTTGAGATGATTACAGTACGAAGCTTTGGAGGCATCTTGTGGATGGAAATGCTATGGAACATAAGGTCGGTTAAGAGCTTTATGAGAGGCAATGTTTGGCAGTTTTATAAAAAATCATTCATTCCAAAAGCTTGGGCGATTATTCGTTTTTTTGTAACAGAGACCTTGTCTTTGCCCGGCCAGATATTGATTCGTAATAGCATAAGAAAGGCGGCAACTCTTGGTAAAGATTTTTATTATGAAGTTGCAGGAGGCTATTTGATGGATGCGGGATTGATGGATGAAAAGATAATTTCGCAGACAAAAGCGATAAGCACTTCAAATTTTTGGAATCTGCGCTGTTGTCAAGACGTTTATGCGCATGGCTTTGGAAGGCCTGTTTTTATAGATGCGTTCGATTTGGGTCCTGATAAGAAATTTGCTGTTGTCCGTTATGGTGCTTTATATTTTGACCATAATGGGCTAACTTCGCTTGTGGAAGGTGCCAAACATGCCGGCGCTTATGTTTTGTGGGTCTATGATCCTAAATGGGTTACGTTTAAGAAAGTGGAAGGGAAACAAGTGCCGCTTATTAAGTGCGCGGTTGGAGTTGTAGATGGAAGAATAGCTTTTGTTAGGTTTAATAAGCCCTGTCCTGTGGCTTATGTCTATGCGGATAGCCGTGCTTTTAAGAGATTTGCTGAATCTGGTGTGCCCATGGTGGATGTTGTGCATTTTGTTAAATATTCTGAAGATAAAGTTATTTCGCACTGTATTTTAGAAGACGCTGGCGTGCCTTGTCCAAAATATATGGCTCTTTTGGTGGATCCAGCTGCAAAGGAAACCCCGGCTTTTAGGAAATGGCATCAGAAAGGCCGGGAGAGCATTAGCTATATTGATGTGGAGCCATATCGTTATACGGATGATTTAACACAGGTCATTGAGCAATTTTTAGAAGGCTTTTTAAGGCGGTATGGATTGAAACAGATTGTTTGCAAGCCTATAGATGATTGTTGTGGGGATAATGTTTTTTATTCAAGAAGAAGTAATCTTACGCAAAAAGCTCAGATTGTTGCTGAGATGCTTTTAGCAGGCAGGAATGTTATTGTTGAGGAGAGAATTATTCCACCTCCTCCGGTTGAATTAAGAAAGCGGCGTGCTGAAGTAAAGCAGTTGATAAAGGAAATGGAGCAGGCGGCTAGCAAAGCTATGTCAGCTATGAAAGAGGCTATGATTCAAGATGGTGTTTATCAAAGGAATGTGGAAGAGGGGATGGATTTCGGGTCTTTTGATGTTTTGTTGACACAGGAGCATGATGGCCAGCTGGGTTTTCGTGTTTTGGAGATTGGTGGATATAATTCAGGCGGGACATATTCATTCATTAAGCATTTAACTGACTTGGCGGTCGGCCGGATGAATCCTGTGCCGGATCGAGGAGTTGATTATAACATTCGCTTCTTTGTGTCTAAAAATAAAGATGGTGTGTTTGTGGCAAGTGAGGCTATGGTTTCGGTGAGTAGTTTTAAAGGCCCGGTTAACCTTAGTAAGGGGGCTGAGGTGGCGACTATTGAGGAGCTTTGTGGCTGGCCTGTTATGATTAACGATGAGCGTCTGAGTGCTATCAGTCAGGATATTGTGGCGACCATGATTAGGCGAGGGAAGGCCTATTATGAAAAAACTTTTCAAGCAATTGAGAACAATTCTTCACCTATTGATTTAGGCGAGCGCAAGATAAGAGAGCTTTTTTCTTTCTCTGAGCTTCAAAAGTGGCATCCGCGGATGTGTGACATAGCTCTTGATATTCGCAACGCGAAAGTTGTTTGGTTCTTAGGTTTATGTTTTGTCGCGTGTCTGGAAAAGGGGCAGGTGCCTTCTTTATCTGAGGTTTTAACGGTGCTTTATGGTTGGAAGATGCTCTGGTATTACCTGTCATTGTCAAAACGCGCTATGGCTAAAGAAGAGCTAGAAAAGACTGGCTACAAAGCGGTTGAATTCAGTATTTGGGGAGGCTATCTTTATCAACGGTTGCCCCGATGGCTCATAATTGTAAAAACTCTTTCTTTTCTCCTGCCGTTTCCCTCATATTTTATTAGAGATCCTTTTATAGACAGTCCATCACAAAAAAATGGTCGGAATTCAGATGTGGTGTCTTCTTCATCTTTGCGGCGAACGCCTTCTCATTGGATTTTAACGGATTCAGATTTAAAGAGTTATGAGATTTCTTGTGGACAGCGCAGGATGATCAGGCTCGAAGACAATAAACAGCTTATTTTTCGTCCGCGGAATCCGCGTTTTATAAATAAATATGGTGCTTTATTCTTTAGCCTTTTGACAATTAATATGCGAAGCAATGAAGACTGGATTAAATGCTTTTTTGAAACACCGGAATCGCTTCAGGTTGTGCTTTTCGATAAGAATGGTAAGAAAGTGGATTTACGTATTCATAACGCGAGTGTCTTTAAGTTTTATGAAGGACAGATGGTTGTTTTACGTTTATTTGAAAATGATACCAAGGTGAAGAAGTTAAGAAACATGAGTCCGCATTTGCCGCGAAAGATCCTTGTTAGAAAAGATCGTGGCGCGACCACGCAGAGAAAGGCCTTGGACTGTCCCACAGAAGATGTGCTTAAGAGTCAGGTCAAAGAGCTTGTTTTTGAAGTAGAGTTAAAGCTGACATGTGTTGACATGGATAATAGGGTTGTTAGCTTTGAGGTGAAAGTGAAAAAAGGCCGTTTGCAAATATTTACATCTGATGATTTAGAAGATTATGATGAATATGGAAATCGTGTTGGTTGGGATCCTCACGCGGCTAAAGGGGTCTATTGGGAAGCGTATCCCTCTCATTATAAGGGGTGGCTGTTGAATCGCCTTATTTATAGCGATCATTCGCCGTTTTATGGAGATGGATATGAGTATATGATCGGCTCGGGCTGCTGGAGATATCTATCAACAGGGTTGGCGAAAACGACTGTTTTAAAAATAAGTGATACCTTTATATATCGAAATATGGATACAGGGTGTCTTGATATAAATGCTTTGAGGAAACATGGGCTTGGGAAAGGTTTTTATAAGGTTGTTGAAGCCAGGGATGGGGACCAGTTGATTTTTGGTTTTGATGATCCATGGTTTAATGGCGAAAAGGCAAAACCACATTTTTGTCTTTTAACGCCTCATGCGGTGAATGGCACCAACAGCATCCTTTGTTTTTTAAAGGCTCACGATATGATTGATTCGTTTGTCGTGGCTAATGACGGTAGGATTCTGGATCGGAATATACGCAATCGCAGTGAATTTCATCTTGATCGTGAGTGTATGTTTATCGTGACTATAACGAGATTTAATCATCTTATTCATCGGTTTAGGGTCATGATTGATGAGATTGATCCGGGTCTTAAAATAATAAGGTTGAAAGTTTTTTGTGATATGGGGAGTATTTTTGCCTTCAGCCTGAATCATGTGTATGAATACATAGGAGATTTGAGGTTGCCTATAGGGGTTGAGACGGCTTGGGCTCAAGAGGGGAATATAGAGCCCTTAATTTATAAAAATTGGTATTTAACTGAGCTTGTTGCCGTGCGCAGTGGTCGGCAAAGTCCTGACTATCGGTATGATGATGAGCAAGGATGGGTTGAGGAAGGCCAACGTTCATGTGGCGAAATAACAACAGTCGTTTCCGGGAAAACAGAGCCTTTGGCCAAGGATGTGGTTGAGCTTTTTGCCTTGAAGCTCAAGGAGCTTGAGGGCAGTAAAGAGGGAGATCGTTTTGAGAAACAGGCCAATGGTAGTTATATTTATGCCGCCAGCCAACATACTGAAACAAAGATAGCATTTAAAAATAAAAAGATTATTTTTTCAGAGGAAACGGTGCAAAGAATCCTTGGAGAATGGGGAAATTTTTATAAAGATGGATGGGATAACGAATTAGGGGAAGATATCAATTTTGAAGGCAAAAATGATTCTTTTAGAAAACTCATCTTGGATATTTCGGCTCGCCAGTTGGTTTTCAGGCCTACGAGAGCTGAAGAGAAGATTGTTTTTTCACGTATTTGCGTAAGAGATATCGAGTATAAAACCGATCTTTCTGGAAGGATTGTTTTTGTTTTGAGAGTTGAAGATGAATTTTTTGATAATTCTTTTTTAACGGGGATTCATCATCGTTTGGTTTGCATGGGTGATAGAATGGTTGTTTTGCGGAGTGTTGGCGAAAGTTTTGATATAGAAATTACTGGTTTGCAGGAGGTATCGAATGGTCAGGAGCAGAGAAAAAACGAAGATGATTGTGCTTCCTCAAATATTATTGCGCATGCGGGCCCATTTTTTGAAAAATTTAATGAGCAGGCCCGCAAACAATACCAGCGAGTTTTTTATCTTGGTCCTGATATGGATTTAGCTGATGCTTTGTGGCATAGCTGGGTGCTTTTTCCTGTTATAGAAGAGAATTTTCCTTATGCGAACTCAATTGAGATTTATGATCCGACGGCTTCTTGTTATCGCTTTAGCCGTAGGACGCATGTTCATTCGGTGCAGGATTTTTCTATCGGGTCTTTGCGCACATCAGAAAAAAATTTGATTATTACCAGTTCTGATGAAAATCTTCCTTCGGAGGCTTTAATATATCCCACAATTAGTTATAGGCTTTCTGAAAATTCTTTTTATACCGATATTACGGATGGTTTAGAGAGTTATCAGCATCAGAGTCAGTCACGCTTATTGTATTCATGTGAAAAGATCTCCCTTTGGCTGAAAAAACTTGGTTTTGAAGGCCTCGCGGATGATGATCTTCCGCCGGTGTTTAGGGAGGCGTTTTTTGGTTTGGGGGTTAAGGATGCTATTGAGCAGTTAAAAAAACAATATCCTCTGTTGAGGCATACTCCTTCTATTTTTGTGAATCTTTTTTATGGTCCTAAGATGTTATTTGGGAGAACCTATCATTTTTGGAAAGCAGGACTGTCTAATTTAGTCAGGTCTTTTAAGGGTCTTGTTGTTGTTAATGAGGGGTTTGCGGAGTCTAGTGGCGATCAGATTGCCGTCGCGAACCTTCAGGATGAGCTTTTTGATCTTAAAGGCCGTCAAGCGCAGTTGGTGGAAATTGGCCGAACTGATCTTTTAAAGCTTGCGGCTTGTGTAGATTTGTGCAGCTTGGTTTTGTCTGAGGATTCGTTTGTGGCCTACTTAGCAGATTCGATGAGAAAGCCTTTGATTTCAACACTTTGGGCGCCTCATCAAAAACATCTTATTCCGCGCAGTGCCCGTAAGACAGTTGAGCGTGTTGGTGATTTTGCTGAGCAGGCACGGCGGTTGATGGTTGAACAAGGCCTTGTGAATGATATATCGGAATGGTTTGAAATCTCTTCAAGCCCTATCTTTGCACGTTCAACTAAGCAGGAGAGAGCTATTGTGCCACCTTTTTCTTTTGTGAAAAATGAGGTTTTCCGGTTAGTACAGGAGACTGAATATTTGATGCGTCCTTGGGGGGTGAGTGGTATAGATTGGACTGATTTCAATCGCTGTAAAGAGACTATTAATAGGTTGGAATGTACCCGGGCCTATGTTTTTGCTGGAGATCAGATGCAGAGGGATAATCTCAGTGTTGATATAGAAGATTTAGCGAGACATGATGTTTTGGCTCCGTGGAAGGCGGCCACCGAGGTTTTTCCAGATAAAACTGCATATAATGAGCGGCAGTTTTTAGGGTGTGTTCTTCAGAATATTCATCAGCACGTGAGTAAAGGGTGTGCTTTGATTGTGGATTATTTATTTGAAGAAACGCTCAGAATACTTATTTGTTGTGATAATGGCGCGGGATTTATTGATAAAGAAAAAAACAGAGTTTTAATTAGAACCGCGATCACTAGATATGTCCCAAGAGGAGTTAATGGCCGCTATGGGCTTGGCTTGACGTATGCTGTAGGAGAATATCCTGTTTTATCTATGATTGAACACCCTGGAGAGAGTGCGGTGATTTATCCGGCCAGTGCATCTTGGTGGAGGTTGAGGCCGGAGCCGCGCCCGGAAGTTATTTGGAAGTGTTCCAATAGCAAATTGTTTGGAACGACGATCTTGGCCTTCTTTGCAAAAACAAAAGATTATCAAAGAGCCTGGCAGAAACATTTAATCAAAGAGGCGACTAATTATTTGGAGAGAAGAACATACGTGTTCTCGTGTAGTTCTTCTTTATGGGCTCATTATGCATTTAATTATTCTCAGCTTGTTGAAGATGGGTTTACGGTTTATGAGTCACAAAAGAAACTTATTTTTACGCTTCGCCGCGGTAGAACAAAATGTCTTATGGATGTTTTTGATCTTTTGACAAAAGAGAATGTCGCTTTTTGTGATTTTTCATTTTCCGAAGGAGATCATCTTAGTTGGTCTTTGAGTTCTTTGCGGCTGCCTTTCTCCGCCAAAGCTGAGAAGTTTTTGAAGAAATCGGATATTAATCATTATAAGGTTTATTTTCTCAGGGATTTTCATTGTGCTGCTATTTATGTTGATAAGAAGTTTCGTAATAAAAGAGGTGCGAGCGATGAAGTTGGATTTTTAAATATTGAAAAATTATTAATGATGAGTGCGTTGATATATGTTTATGGAGAAGGAGTTAACTTTTTTACGATTATGACGAGCGGTAATGCCAGGGCGAAGCGGTTTTATAAAAAGTTTGGTATTGAGGAAAGATGTATAGACGATGGTATAAGTTTAATAGGATTGCCGCAGTGCCCCTATATTTCTCTTTTTGAAAAAGGTAGAGAATTATACTTTCTTGTTCAGAAAACGCGCGGCGCATTAGAAGGTATTTCTTCTTCATCAGCAGCGAGATTTCAGGAAAACAATCGGCTGGAATCTGTGGAGGAAATTGCCCGGTTTGTTTCATTTGTTAGCCATACAATACAACTTTATTGTGCCGGGGCACAGGCGAAACAGCTATATTTGAGTTCTATTCGTGCATCATTCGGCAGAAAAATTGAAACAATTGAGAAAGTTTTTTTACCTTCTTATGTCTGTGTTGTAGCAAATGGCCTGTTAGGGCACTTATTAAAACGGGAGTGTGATGATTCGTTTCGTATTGAACAGGTTTGTGCTTTTTATTATCCGGAGCAATGCTGGCTGGATAAGAATACTTATATTAGCCATCATGTTTTTCTTTTGCTGGTTGATGAGAAGAATCAAAAAGAATACTATTTAAGCATTTTTGATTCTTTTATTGATATCGTTAAAGGCTATACAAGGCTTTCTCGTCATTTTTTCAGCATAGGTTCTTGTCGTGATCAAAAAACAACTTTTTTTGAGATAACAGATTTGAAGCACTTGGAAGACTATCTTTTGAGTCCTTGCGAATTTTCACGCTGTTCGCCACAGGAGGCTGAATTGTTTATTAAAGATTTCTTTCAAGATGAAGCGCCTGTTTCTGGCCGAATGATTGGACATTGTCACCTTGTTTCCAGCAGTCTTCATGAACATTCAAATTGCAGCAACGCCCAGAGTAGTGAATCAACGTCTAATACTTTTGAGAATCAACGGCAGGCATTGAGGACTTCGGATAATGTATTCATTGTTTATCCAGGCGATATTCGACAAGCGCCCTTATTTTCATCGGCGGATAGGATTGATTTTCGTAAAGGCGAGGGGTTGGCTATTGCCTCCTGGATTAAGAAGCATTTAACAAATGGGAATTGGCCTATTGGCCGAAGAGTTGAGAAGTTTGCTGCTAAATTGGGCAGGAGTGTCGCAGAATTAAAGGAGATTATAGGAGTGATGCTTTGCATTAGAGATCACTACATAGATTATAGTGCCCAGCAGTTAGCTTCCTTTATAGGCTGTAATAACTGTTTTATCGAAAACACTCTTTATGAAAAGTTTGGATATTATAATTGGAAGCCGGCGCAGTGGGAGGAGCTTTGGTGTCGTTATGTAAGGGGAGAAGTTAACTTGGTCAGATGGAGGATGGATTTTGATAAACCTCCTGCGGTTTTGGAAGAAGCGCTGGGGTTTTTAAGAAACATTGATTCAGTTTATTTTGATTTTGGCATGTCTGGTATGGCGCGGCTTTATGGCACGCAGGGGCGTAGAAAATTGGAAACAATTATTGCTGAAATAAAGCAAGTAAGTCCATGGGATATTCATCAAGAGAGAGACTTGATTGGATTGTGTGATCAGGTTTTTGAAGGGAAGAGTTTGATGGAGGCCTCTGTTAATTTTCGAAAATCTCCACGGGAATTTTTGGCAAAATTAGAAGAATTGCGTTTTATTAAAGCTCATGCAGGTTTAAACCGTAATAAATTGGCGCAATATTGGGGCGTGAAGCTGAGAATGGTTCTTCTGAAATTGAAAGGCCTGGGGTTGCTAGAAAATCCTAGAAGTAAAAGGAATAGTGATAGTTTTTCTGAAGAAATAGATAAGGAAGTGTCTGCTTATGAAAAGGCTCGCAATATTCGGATAAAGCTTTTTGAGCAAAGGTGTACTATTTTAGAGGCCGCGCGGCGTGAATTGGACTATGGGAAAGAATTGTTTCTGCGTTATCGCTATATTGAGGCTCTTCAAAGTTTTGAGCTTGCTGAGGCATTTTTATTTGCCCATCAAGAGTTGTTCCCTGAAAAAAAACTTAGAGATTTTGCTTCGAAGGCGAGGAAGATATGTGTGAATAAGATCGAATCAATTCAGGAGAGCCTTAAAGCTGGTTTAACGCAGGAGGGGTTGGTTTTTGCGCAGGCGATATATGATATGGAACAATCCAACTGTGAAGGAAAAAGCCCATTAGGAGCTGGAGTCAAAGCGCATATGGAGGCTCTTAGCGCCTTAAGAATAAGGCATGAGATAGACTACTATTGTGACATTCCTGGGCCTATCCGCAGTTTTAATTTGGCGCATCATATATTAGCGAAGGCGGATTTTATCGCCTCAAGAGGTTTTAGTGCGAAACGGTTTATCTATTTTATGAAGGCAAGTCAGAATGCTATAGAAGCCAGATTTGATCGACAGCGATCAGCGCTTGTTGAATTATTCAGTTTGTACCATTTTGATTATGAACAAGACTTGTCGCCGGGTATTCGCAAGAAAAATTTACCGCAAACGATATTAAATAAAGCGCGTATTATTTCTATTGCAGGGTTTAATGTAAAAAGATGTGAAAGGCTCATGTTTCTAAATGTGGCCAGATTAAGAAAGGAACTGGAAGCTTTAAAAGTTATGGCGGTTGCCTATGGCCTGGATTATTACTTTCATTTTGGAGCTTTCCTTATGCGTCGTAATCTGCCTTCTTCTTTATTGGCGAAGGTGAAAGCTGCGGCACTTGAACACGTTGCTTTGGAGCGATGTATTCCTTTTATGAAATATTCGGCAGGTGTTGTCCAACAGGAGGCCAGAGCTGTAAGGATATTATGCGAGCAATACAATCTCGATTATTATATTGATATTCCTTCCACGATTCAGACGGGTAATTATCCAAGTTCTATCATGAAAAAAGCGGAGGTTATTGTTGCCGCTGGCTTTTGCTTGAAGGATTGCATTTGTTTTATGGTGCTTAGCGTTTCTAATTTACTGTTGGAGATAGACGCATTGCGTCAGCTTTTAGAGCGGCATGGAATAAATTATTTTACTGATTTTTCTAACCTGATTAGAACGCGTAACTTTCCCGCGACCTTATTGGATAAAGCTGAGGCGATTGTGTCCGAGGGTTTGACAGCGAAAGATTATTTATATCTCATGATTTATAAAAAAGAGGTTATCCTGGGTTATATAAAAAGATGCGCGTTGTTGCCTTTATACTCGAGGGTGAACAGAAGAAATAGAAGGAGTGTTATCTATTTCATGGCGCAAACTTTAGGGAGCAGACAAGTGGCTTATCAGGTGTTTTGTGATTTTATGGAAGGATTAGGGGCTGTTCCTATTGAAAGAGAGTTTTTCTTGAGGATCGCTTTGGCGAATGCACATATTATTGAGGAAAGGATAAAAAGCCGTATTATCAAAGCTGTTAATAGAGTTGGCATTTTAAATTGTGCAACAGCGGCTCTTAACTTAGGCGTGTCAGAAGATTCTTTGCGAAGAGCAATAAAAAAATATGGGTTGATCTGGTATTTTTGCAAGGAAGCTTTTATGTTTCTTGTGGGAATTGATGCTCCGCAAGATGGCCTTATACAGGAGATAGGGGAGGCCAAACAGTTCTGCAGGGTCTATCAGATGGTTGCTTTATTTAATGAAGAGGTTGATGGCCGGTTTAAAATTGAGCAAGGGTTTTTTAGGCAGGCGTTTTGGTCGGCTATTGCAGAAGCTGACGGTTGGATTAGTGCTCTTAAAAGTTCTGTTGCGCGTGTTATAAAAGAAAGAAAACAGGATATAAAAGATTTGAATTTTGGAGAGGGCATGATGTATGTTTTTGAGAATATCCAGGAGTTGCCTGAGAGTGAGCTATCGATTTTAGTGGATCGCCTGGATTCAGGACGCGAGGATGCATGTCAAAGTGTAGTTGAAGCCTATATCCCCTTCTGCAGAAGATTGCTCCACCAGCGTTTTAGCAGAGAATATGTGAGTCAATATTGGAGCATGGCGTATGTGGTTTTGAAAAAAACAGTAGAGGAATTTTCCGGAGATAAAAAAGCGCTTGATATGGCTATCCGCCGTAATATTTTACAGGCTGTAAAAAAGCAGCAGTCTATCTATAAGGAGATTGTATTAGAAGGTGAAGAGGCTGAAGATGCCTTCCTGGCTAGGGTATCTGCGGAGAGTTATTCTGAGCGGATGATGTGTGGAGGGACATTATCACCCTATAACATGGATCCCGAAAAGTGTCTGATGAATAAAGAAGAAGAGAAGGATGAAGCACCTGTCTTTTTTACGAATGAGGAAAGGATGTTCTTGTCGTTCGCGGTGGTTATTTTACATCTGTCAGGGCTATTGCTTTTTGAAGAAGCGGCCTTGTTATGGGCGAGACTTCATTATGCATTGACAGATATGTCTGATGGAGAAGGAGTGAAAAGTGGGGCTACAGAAGAATTATTGAAGCGCTTGGGATGTTTTATCAAGGAACATAATAAAGAGGTTTGTGATTTATTTTTGTTAAAGATTTGCGGTGGGATAGATATGCCTTCACTTTGTTATCCTGCTGGTGCGCAGACAATCATTGCTTTTATTGGTATTTATATGAAGGGGAATATTTCTTTTTCGCGCTTAATGAAAACAATAGCTCAAACAGGTCATGAATTGGGTTATTTAAGCCAGGTGAGAATTAGCGATTCTGGGCAGGAGATGGGGCGGGTTTCTTCAGCTGTCAGGGGTTCTAGAGAAGAGCAGGAAAAGGCTGTCTTGGAATTAAAAGAGCGGTATGGCGTTGGCTATGACGAGGAAGGTTTTCCGGCTGGTATCAAAAGGGATAATTCTCCCATTGGACTCCTGGAGAAAGCAGGGATTGTTGCTTCCTATGGGCTTGATGTTAAAGAGAACATTGGATTATTAGCTTTAGGCAAGGGTAAGCTTGCTAAACAGTCTGAGTCTCTGAAAAAAAACAGGGAAGAGAAAGAGGCGGTTATTTCCGCATTAGCAGAGCGCCATCATATAGATTATGAGGCTTTGGATGAAAAGATTAAAAAACGCAATATTCCTGAAAAGATACTCCAAAAAGCTGATGAAATCGCCTCCTATGGTTTAGAGCCAAGAGAATGTACTTATTTACTTCTTTGCAGCCGTACGGAATTTTCTCAAAGAGTGGAAAGCCTAAAACAGAGAAAAACACAGAAGGAAACGGCTTTGCAATCTCTGAGGAATGAATTTGATTTAGAGTATTCTCTGAATATTCCACCATACCTTCAGAGAGATAATTCTCCTCAAACCGCTTTAGCTAAATTGCGTGTGATTTCCGGGTTTGGCCTGGACATTGATAAATATATGTATTTACTGGCTTATACGCAACAACAGATAGCGCAAGAGGCCGCGCGTATTAAGTGTCAACAAGACGAAGATGCGAATAGGGAGCAGAAAGCGCTAGGGGCATTACAGGATACTTATGGTATTAATTATTCAGCAGATTTACCTGCGTCTTTAAGATTGGCCAATGGAGCGGCGCTTGTTATGGAAAAAGCGGATATTATTTACGCACATGGATTGAATCCAAAAGAGCACCTATATTTATTAAGGCTTGGTAAAGATGCTATTGAGCCGGAAATTTTTCGTAAGACGGAAGACGTAATGCAAACACAGAAAATACTTGAGTTGGCGCTTCAGGAGCTTGCGGAAAAATTTCATATTGTTTATGAGGATTTGCCGGCCGGTGTGCGTAAGCACAATTCGCCAGAAAGTGTTTTAGTTAAAGCCCATATTATTTCAGGGCAGGGGCTAGATCCATTGTCTTATTTAAGTTGGATGAAGCGTAGCCTCAAGCATATCAGGGCGAAAGCTGGTAGGGAGGCGTCTCTTTTAAGGAAAAAAGACCGAAGAGAAGCTCAGATTGAAAAAAATCATAAGCAGCGGCAGACAGCTTTTGAAATTTTAGAGGGCTGTTTTTCTATTTCTTACAATGAATTGCCTCCTGAGATCAAAGATCATAATACGCCTGAAAAAGTTTTAGAAAAGGTTGAGGCTATTGCTCAAGAAGGGTTGGAGCCCGCGGATTGTATTTCCTACTTACAGCGAAGCCTGGAAAGTGTATCAGAGCTGTCGTTGGCATCAAGAGAAAGAGGGCTTGAAATTCGGTCGGCTAAGTTTTATTTGGTTGAACTGCATGGTATTTATTACGAGGGATTGCCTGAATACATAAAAGAGAAGGCCCGGCCGCATACAGTTTTACAAAGAGCCGATTTGATTTTTTCCTATGGCTTAAATCCAAAAGACCGCATTTCCTTATTACAGTATTCTGAAGAAGAGCTTGTTAGAGACTTGTCTCAAAGGGGCCTCATTGCACCAACGGAGCTTGATTTAAAGAGGGCTTGGGGTATTGAATATGAGCAACTTGAGGCGAAGGTCCGAAGAGAAAATACACTAGCCAGCGTGTTTGAGAAAGCTGTTTTGATACACGAGGCTGGTTTAAGGCCGAAAGAAAATTTAGGTCTCTTGTCTGCGGCTAAAAATAATATTCCCTGCCTGGCTCAAGAAATTATAGAACGCCAAAAGCAAGAAGAGAAGGCAAGGAGCCGCCTGGCTGAATATGGAGTTTGCTACGCATCTTTGGATGCGCCATTTCTGGCAGAAAATTCACCCCAAGCTGTTTTAGAAAAAGTGCAGTTGATTTTTCGGGCGGGATTAGACCCCAAAGAATATCTTTGGGTAGCTGCTTATTCTCAAGAGCAAATTCCTTCTGTTGTTGGGCGTGTAAAAGCGGGGCTAAAGAGAGTGTGGGAGGACCAAAAAAGGCAAGAGGCTGAGCGGAGGAAAAGGGCCAAACGGGCTTCTGTCTTGAGACAGTTGCGAGATTATGGTATCGCCTATGACCGGATTCCTGCTGAACAACGTGGTGATGTGGCGCCGGAACGCGCTTTGCGCAAAATGAAATTTTTTGTATTCGCTGGATTAAACCCTGCAGAGTATGTTCATTGTCTGCGATGGACAGATGAGAAGATTATTCGCAGGATTAGGAATGTTGTTGGAGACGCTGAGCTTCGGCCGAAGAAAGGTTTTCAGGAGCAAAGAGAGTGGCAGGAAAGATTAAGACAGAAAGATGCCGAGTGGATGGCAGCCCGGGAGAAAACATATTTAGCTCATAAAGAAAGACAAGGCTTTAAAGCTAGGGAAGCAAGGCTTTTAAAGGCCTTTTTATGTATTGCTTTGGGCAGTAGGATCATTGCTTTTAGAAAGTTTCATGAGCAGCGTATTCATCAAGGGCTTCCTCCTCGCTGGACAGGATATTTGGAAGAACTTGTGGTGAATTATCAGCTTGAGGATGGGCTTGACTTGGAGATAAGAGTTTTCTTTGGGAAAGTTTGCCGAAAGGCAGAATATCAATTAGATAAAATTATGCATTTATTGGGATTACGATACCAGTATCTTTATAAAACTGTTGAAGCACGAGGGCTTAAAGATCTCTTTTTGTCTTCAGAAGCTGTTTCATTCTTTGGCGGTGAAAACTTTGAATCCAGCATAGAACGGGTTCAGGCATTAGAGCCTACTCGGATTACACGTATTAATTATCTTTATCAGCAGGTTGTTGATTTTAATAGAAAAGTAGGTGATTTGAAGGCTATCAAAAAAGGCGAATTGAAAGAATACTTTTCGCGGATTTTTGAAGATAAGCGCTATTATATTACTTTTCAAGGAAAGGTTAGAAATAGCCTGGGCAGAAAAAGGCGGATACAACAGGGGCCAAGTGCTGAAGCGATAACTATTTCCAATTTGGAGGTAGTGGAGGTGGTTTCTATTGACGAGGTAGACCTTTTATTAAACCGCCTTAACAGTGGGGATACGGAAGTTGTCGGGCCTTTGACAGAGGCGTGTATTCCTTACATGAGACAGCTATTATTTAGCTTTTTCCATAACAATAGGGCCTTAGCTCTTGAATGTTTGGGTGGAGTTTATCTTACTCTTTGGGACACGATTGCTAATTTTTACGGCAATCGCTTGGAATTAGAACAGGAAATCGTTTTAGAAATTAATCACTATCTGAAGAGGGAAAGAAATCTCATATTTAATCCTAAAGAAATAAATTTGGTTCAGAATGACGGAGGAGTTAAAGAAGAATCAAATGGCAATCCTTTGATTTATGATCTTATTTCAACAGAAGACTATTTTATGAGAGTGGGTGCTGTGAATCATTCTCCCTATGGAAAATCTCCGGATCAGCTAATATTTGTCAGGGCGTTTGATCTGGAGAATGGATTAAAGATGACAGCTAATGAGAAGAAGTTTTTAAATCTTGCTGTGATCCTTCTTTTTATGGAGGGAATTTTTTCTAAAGAACAGGCTAAAATGCTTCTTTATAAGATTGATAATCCATGGCTGGATGATGGGCGCATAGAAAAAGCTGTCCATGCTGGATTAAAAAGCCAGGAGACCGTTAAAATATTATGTGCAAAGCTAGGTTATCATATCGTAAAAAACAATAGAGCGGTCTATAGTCTTTTCCGCAGGAAAATTGATTATGGCAGAGACGTGCCTTTGCTAATGTTTTCTGATAAAGCCAGGTTGGTTAATAGTTTTATTACAGGTTATTTATCCGGCGAGGCATCCTTTGAATTTTTAGCTACTCAGCTGGCCGCTTTATCTCAGCCGTTAGTTATTTTAAAGGAGGTTTTGAGCAGGTCTGCGTATTTGGAGCGGTTAGCTCGGTTTTTTGAAGAAAGTAAAACCGTAAGCACTTCTTTGCGCAGCGTGTTCGGACAATCATTGGTGATGGATTATTATGATTTGTTAAATATTGTTCAGGATTCTTCTAATGTCAATATGCGTTCATTGGTAGGATTACCTGGATTGACTCAGACGGAATACCGTTGGAGTAACTCGAAATTGTTCAGGCATAGTGCGCAATTTCCCTACCATTCTCTTTTTACTTATCACGCGACAACATTAGGTGATTTGGCAGATATCTTTTTAGGGAAGGGTGTTTTGAGGGCGGCATCTTTCTTTTCAGATGAAATCTCTACTTCTGAGCATTATGGGTTGATACGACAGGCGCATAAAACACATACGCCTTTATGTGTTTTGGAGTTTAAAAAATCCAGGCTTGTTGATTTGGGTATTATGTTTACATCAGGAGGTTCTGAAAAAATCAATACGACCGTAACACATAATCATCAGATGCAGTCTTGCCAGGATGTACCTTTATTTTTGGCAACTCCGAGAAGCAAAATGGGAACGACATCTCTTTTTTATGAACATCGTCATTTTGCTCTTGAACGTATGGGCCAGGATTGGCTGAAAAATGTATTAAAAGGCTTTGGATATGAGCGGGCTGTTAATTTTTATCAGGATTCTAGTGCTGTTGTGAGGGGAGTTTTAGCTGGCGGTTCCCAATTGGATGTTGTTCATTTGTCTAATTTACTAGTGTTATCGTGTCAAGTGGGTCAATATCTCGCCTCACATAAAGATGTTTCTTTAGCGGGTATCAAGACGGCGCAGAAACAACAAAACATTAAGTTTTGTCCTGAAATATTGATAAAGCACTTAAGGGATTATTCGGTTATCTATTTGGTTTTGCAAGACGAAGAACAAATTCCCGAGAAGGAAGAAGCAAAAGGGTATTATCATATCTACCAAAAGAGTTCTTCTCAGCCTTTAGGAGACATCGCCTTTTTAGTAACCAGGGAAGGGAATATTAATGTTATTGAGGCTGATATGTGTCAAGAAGGGGCTTCGGAGCGAGATATTATGCGATCTGTGGTTATGGCTTTGGCTTTGGAAGCGAGCGAGTATTTGGAAATGTCATTTTTGGGTTTAGAGGAGTTTTTACTGCAGATTTTAATAGAGATTAGTTTTGAAACCGAAATATTTTTGAATGGACAGTGGCAAAAAATACAGGAAGGGCCACGAGAGCTATTGAGGCTTTCTCCGGAGAAGGTGCGCGGACGGGTTGATAAGCTGGCCTTGGAGATGATGTTTTTCGGGGATTCTTTTGCAAATCAAGTGGTAGCATCACCATTGCTGAGGGCTAAAGTAAGTTTCAAGAAAGGATATAAAGAAGAGGTTGAGTTTCTTCTTGAAAAAGTTAAAGGCATGCCGGCTTTTGAATTGCTAGAGGCGTTTAATCTTTCTCAGGCGGAGTTGTTGAGTAAGAGAGAAGATGAGAAAATAGGCCTAAAAGTTCATACGATTCGTATTCCGAAGCGCCGTAATCCCCTAGCTATTCCTGTTGGTCTGGAGATTTTACATAACGAATTAGCACCTGTGAGAGATTTTGAACTTCTTTACAGCACGTCAGGATATCTTGAGGCTATTCTACCGGTATTAAATGAAGGATTATTAAAAAAATTCAGAAAAGTGCCACTTCATTATTTTGACCTGACGGCTTTTAATTTTATGATTCCTTCCATAGATGATTCTGTTTCCCGGGCGCAGTGGGTGTTGTTTGCTTATAGGCATAGCATAGCACAAAATTTGATTCGAGCTTATTTGAAGAATAAAGAGCTTTTACAAACCCTTTCTCCTCTTTCGGGGGGCCGCAGAGCGCCTTACGTTTATCTGGAGATATCTCTTTCTAAAAATACTGTCCTGCAGACAGATTTTGAACCGGAACATACGGTTTTATATGATCGCAATGATGTTGATGCAGCGCACAAGAAAGATTTAGTGGGGATGTTTGAGAAACGCCCAGAAACTATGCAGGTTGTTGCTCCGGTTTTTCCAACGGTTTACGGGCCTCAGACAGCGGATTATGGAGACAATGATCATCAGTATATTAGGGCCGTCTTATTTTTTGGTAAAAACGCCTATCTCAAGGAAGGGGAACAAAGTTTGGTTGTTGGCCCGGGCATGGGCATTGATAGCTTAGCTATAGCATTGGCGACAAAAAGGCCTGTTTATGCTTATGGGATAAATCCTCTGGAAGTTGCTAATACACGTTTTTTGGCAAGGCAGGTAGGCCTTCAGGATGTTATTCATGTTGTCCTTGGTAGCAGCATGACAGATAAAAATGTTAGATCATTTTTAGGAGGAAGGCTCTTTCAGCTAGTATTGATGAATTCTCCTTATCTAGATTTCTATGCTGACAGAAAGAGTTCTTTTAAAACACTTCTGAGATGGATATATAAGCTACAGATAAGATTTGGTAGGAGGGGATCGTCCCGGTTAAGTTGTTATTGGGATTCTTTCCGGAATGAATATATGAGAATGGTTAGCCGTGGGCTCTCTGATGTTTTAGATGGGGAGCGAGGACTAGCTATTTTATGGACAAGAATTGAAGCATTTAGATCTGTTCATAAGATGATTCAGAAGGCAGGTCTTAGTGTGCTGGAGAAGTGTTGTAAGGATCCTGATATACGGATAGAGTACCTTTATATCCTCGGTTATTCACCGCAACTTTATAAAGACTGTTGTGATTATGCTAAAACAAGGTGGTCTTCATCTGCTTCTGGTGTTCTGTCAGAGGAAGATTTTACTGGTATCCAAACGCGCGACTATTTTAGAGATGAAGAGACATCGGATTTTGATTTATCTGTATTAGATAGGCTGCGATTTTTGTATGGTTTGGAGGCATGTAATATTTTGTTGAAATTCATCGGTGTTACGGAAAACGAGCTTAAAGATAGAAAGCTGTTTCGTTGGATGGTCTCTAATGAGGCTTATACGTGCTTAGGTGAAACATACGGGCATTATTTAGCGGTGGAGAACGGTTGTACAATTGAGCCATTCTTTTTTGAAAAGGACAATAAAGGAGTTTTTCCTTTTGAAAATAGGATTACGATAAAACTTTCTACGCCACCCTATGAAGTAGCGCCTAAAGCCAGAGAAATTATTGTTAAGGGTGGCAGAAAAGTTCTTTTTCTTTTGCCCGCTTGCGGCGAGGCACTAAATAGTTTTGAGATAAAGAGTGAAAAGATGATCTATCTGGCCGCTGAAGGTCTAGGATATGCTTTTGGAAAACTTCATGCTGCAGGCGTTAATCCTGGGCCGGATATATTTTTCAGGAATTCCATAGCCGAGATAGAGGATTATCTGGACCCTTTGCATATATTTTTAGAGAAAGTTGTAGAAGATGGTGAAATCGTAAGGATCCGGTCAGAGTTGATTGATTTTAACTATGCTTTTGAAAATCAGAGCCAGGAGGTTTTGGAAGGGTTACGTTTAAAATACCGAGTGGCTTTTATAAAAGTAGCCGCATCCTGGTGGTCTAGATATGCGGTTGCAGGTCATATGGAGGATTATTTAGTAGTTTTTGATCGCGCCTATGAACAGGCCAGGCAGGATGTTATAAATTTTTATCGGAAGGATCCTTTAAATGGTGCTTCTGAACCACAGCCTGAATCGGATCAGGATAGAGAAGCAACAAGCCCGGTGTTGCCACTAGATTTGTTAAACCAAGAGAAGTTAGCGGCTGTTTTTGGATGGAGCGTTTGTAATATGTTTAATTTTGAAGTTCAGGTGTCGTCAACTCTCTATTCTTTTACAAAAACACGCCAGGTGTTAGGTGATGGAACAGCTATGGCGAACCTTTCAAAATATTTAAGCGCCATGAAAAACTGTCCTTCTTCCTATGGGCCTTTATCTGGTAAGCATGTTGTTTTTATTATGGCACATAACAGTAACTATCTTAGTGGTATTGAAACCTACCTTAACTTTTTGATCCGAGGGCTCTTCCAAAATAACAAAGATTTAGTCGTCTCCGCATTATTTCCTTCTGGTTCAGATTTCTTGAATGGTTTAGCCTTAACACAAAGTATATGCGCCGGCCAAATTATTTTTACCCCTGTTGTTTTTAATAGCACATATAGCCCAGTAGCCGGTACACTTCAGAAACTTCATTCGCGCCGGCCCATTGACTTATTGCAGACTCATTGGGGATTTAATGACCCCCTTGTGGAAGCTTTAAGATTTTCTCATGAGAATAATATCCCATCTTTGGTTTATTATCATTTCGGTGATGTTTTAGCTTATTGCATACGCCATGGTCATTTTGCTGAGATTTCTCTTCTAAAGGCCCGTGAGTTTTACAGTATGCCGACGGTTGTTGCGACTGTCTGTCAAGCGGGGGTAAAAGGAGTGAATATGCTGGGCCGGCGAGGAGCATTGAATCTTGGGCCATTGACAGACTTAAATCTTTTTTCTTCAGAACGCGTTGATTTAAAAAAGGTGGAAAAGATTAAGAGAAAAAATGGGCTTTTGCATAAGTTTGTTATTTTCTCGCCAAACCGTATTCATCGTAATAAGGGTATGGATGATTTAATAACTATGGCGTCTTTATTGAAGCGGCAGGGAAGGAAAGATTTTGTAATTGTTCTTTTAGGTTCAAAATGCCGTAGTGATTATTGGAGAGAGCTTTCTCAGAGAGCTAAAGCCGAAGAGGTGTGTGAACATATTCTGATTCATGATGCTGTTGGACAGAAGGAGCTGGTGAATTGGCATCACTTGAGTAATGTTGTTGTTTTGCCTACAAGGGTAGAGGGATTTCCTTTAGTGTTGGTTGAGGCTTTGGCGATGAGCAAGCCCGTTGTTGCTAGCCGGGTGGATGGCGTCTCAGAGATTATCGATCATGGCAAAACAGGGCTATTGGTTCATCCTTACAATCCTGATGAGCTGACGAAAGCTGTTTGTTATGTTTGGGATCACCAGAAAGAGGCCAGCCAATTAGGCCTCAACGGGCGTTTTTTTGTGTCTAGATTTGGTTTAAATTCTATGATCTGGAGGCATATTGATTTATGCGCATGGTTGATGGAATGGGGAGGATGCCTGCCATTGATGCCTCAGGAGAGGCGTCTTTTAAAAGAAGTGATTTTCAAAAAACAAAAAAGAGCAAGTTCAGGCCTGGGACATTTTTTTGAAACGTCCGAGCCTGATAGCGACAAAATGCTTTTAGCATTGCAGAAGGTTTTCAGTTCCGGTTGGGATGATCCTATTCGGGGCCATCACTATTCTTTCATCGTGTCGCCTTATGCATCGTATGAGTTTAAAGCGTACGCTTTAAAGTTAAAAGATCAGAGAGGTAAAGAGTCTTTGGCAGATGTGGCTATTATATCTTTTGACATGCAGGGCAATGTTATTCTTGACCACATTTGGTTGCGCAATATTCCCTTTCCGGATGAGTTACGGAATTTACATTATTGTGGTTTAGGTTCGCGTATTGTTAGAATCGCAGGAGCTTTTGTTGAAAAAGGCAAATCATTTAGAATTTTTAACATTCAAAATCCTCAGGCTCTATGTGTGATAGCTTCCGGTACAACAGGCTGGAAAACTGATCAACGGGTTCGGCCATTGGTTATTAAGGGGTTGCGTGGGATTTATGAAATCTATTCTCTTAAAGAACAAGAACACCTTAAAGTTAATTGGGTTTTATGGCATAGCATTTTAGAAAATGCTGGCTTACAACAGGATGATATCAGTTATTTCCGTTGTCTTGAGTTTCGCGAAGATGATAGGGCCATCTTAAGGCGTTATCTTAAATATTCTCTAATGATGGATTCATCATTTTTGTTTTTTCGGGGTGTATCCCTGACGCCTTACGGGATTATGTTGAGCCGGGCTGGTTTCGCACGATTTAAATTTTATGTTGATTATGCGCTTTATTGTGGCAAAGAGTCTTTTTTTATTATTGAGGCTTGCAGAGATCGTCAAGTTGTTTGTTCAGCCGTGCAGCCTGATACGATTTTTTCATATGTTAGGCAGGCTGAAGCCTTAAGGATGGTCTCAAGTAAACGTTTTGATGTTTTTTGTCTTGAAGGGGTATTCTCTATGAATACAGCAGGTGCGTCAGACCGGAGTATGTTTGGCGCTTTTCCGAGGGACGTTTGGTTGCCAAGAGCGCACGATGTCAAGTTGCGTACGGCACGTTTTGGGATTCATCCTTTAATCGTAAGGAATCGCTTGAGCAATGAATGTATGATTTTTGATCCCGGGTTAAACGCTCAGGAGATAGTGAGTCAGCTTGGTTCTGTTGGGATTGTACCGCAAGACGTGCGTAGTATCTTTTTAAGCCATGGCCATCCAGACCATGTTTTGGGGCTTACCAGCGAAACAGAAGAGGGAGTTTTGGACCCAGTTTTTCCAGTGGGCAAAGTTTATATTGGAGAACAAATACAAACGGAAAATCCGATGAATTTATCGGGTGATCATTATGATCTTTGGCGCAATATGCCCATTGGTTTTAGAAATCAGAAGGTGACTGAGCTTTTTGAAGGGAGAGGGATGGTTGAATACCTTTCGCCAAAAACATCTTTTGTAAAGGCTTTGCCTGAGGTGGAAATTATTTTCGCTGGTTTTCATACAAAGCACCATATGGTTTTTAAGCTAAGGCTGGGAGGCGAAAGGAATCTTTATCTTTTAGCGGATCTTATGCCAACAGACCTGCATTTAGAATATTTGAGCCTGCCTGGTGCGACAGATGATCCAGTCAATCAGGAAAGATTACGGAGACAATATGCGCTGGAAGCTTTTCAGGAGGGGGCCATTATAATGCTTTATCATAATCATCCTGCACAAGGCGCGTTTGTTGAGGTGATATCTGTCAGCTCATCTTTGAGAAAATCTTTAAGTTTCTTAAGTATCAAATTTTTTGGCGTCGTATCTTTTGTTTTGTCTTTATGTCAGATAATGTTTACTCTTATTTTTCCAAGCGTGATTTTTAAGAGCATAGATATTAAAGGCCCTTTTAAAATTAGTTATTTAATGGGGCCAGGAATGATATTCAGCTATATCTTTTTATTCGGTATGGCATTTTTTAGCGGAGCTGTTGTTCTGGGGTGGTTTAATAAGACTATTCATTTTATGCAGCAAAGATTTTTTCTAAGTTATGGAGAAAAAATCCATCTTTTAATGGAGAAACAGAATGATTATCTATTAGAATTGGATGCCAAGATATTTCCTGAAGAATTATCTTATCGCGGGCCATTGAGCTTGTTAAGACGTAAAACTATGCGCGTAGCGAGTATTTATCTGGGGCATATCATTATTGGCGGTTTTCTGCTGCAACTGTTTCCTTGTTCTAGGCAGACATCCATTCTTGCAGTTATTAAACCTGTGTATCTTTTCTTTTCTATGCTTATCTTTACCGAACTTTTTACAGGGATAGAGGATTTTAGGAGTTCTATAATGACGGGCCATAATATTTTTAGTGTTATCCAAGCTGCGGCTGCTTTGGCTAAAGGACTGGATGTGTTTGTGGACATTAAGGAATTACGTCATCATCCGGCTAAGATTTTTGAGGATGTTGTTTCTCTCGGCGGTATTGTGACGGGCTTGATTTTTTTGCCCCTGGAGATTTTAGTGGATTTGTGTATAGGAAATCGAGCTCTTGCGAGGCAGAAGCTGAAAATTATATGTGAAGTTGCAAAGAATCATGATCAGATGCCGCAAAAAGGCTTGCTTTTGCATCTTAGCGAATATGCTGTTGCACGGTTAATATCTCGACATGCTCAAGGGCTTGTAGAAGGTGCTGCTGCTGTTGACGCCATGCTTGATGATTTGGCAGATATTCAAGAAGATACGCCTGAAAATAACATCTTTTTGATGGAAGAGGGGAAGGTTCTATTAATTTTGAAGTATTTGACCCAAAGAAGAGGTAAGGAATGTGGATGTATTTTTTGTAAATATTATTATTATGTTGATCCGATAGTTGTGTATAAGGCAGGAAAAAAACAAATTGACGATTTAAGAGCGTCTTCGTCAATGGAGCTTACGGAAAAAACAGTAAGTGAGGCGTTGCTTAAAGTGAAGGGCGTAAAAACTGAAGCGGTAAAAATTTTGGGGTGCACCTATGATGCATTAAAGTGGTTCATTAAAAAGCATCCTGGCGTGGTTGAAGATAAGGAGGCTGATGGGGTTAGGCAAGAAAAAGTGCGTCAGGCATTGTTAGATGCCAAAGGCAATAAATCTCAGGCCGCGAGACAATTAGGCTGGAGTCGTACGCAATTGCAGTATTTTGTAGATAATCATCCGGGATTGGCGCAAGAAGAGGAATCCATAGAACTTACTGAAAGTGAGCTGGTGGAGTCATTAGAAGAAAAAGGTGTTAATTTGGATAAATATAAGGATAGTCGCTTGACAAAGCTATGGAGGAATTATTTTCGTATTCAGAATTTTTGGAATAATCCATCTCATTGGTCAGGCGGCGTTGTGCTGGTATTGTTTGATATGGGGCAGATTGCTTATCAGACGTTAGAGTACGGGGAAAAGCTCGCTTTGGAGAAAGTTGCAAAAAAGATAAAAAGTATTGAAGATGAAGAAAGAGTTGTCGAGGCAATCGAAGCTGCTTTACAGGTTTCAGAAGGTAACCAGAGGCGCGCGGCGAGGATCGCTCGGACAACGCCATCAGATGTTGAGCGATTGATTAAGAAGTATCCGCGAAGATTAAAGTCATTGGTTGATGTACAAAAGGCTGCTCAACAAAGAGCTCAGCGGAAGAAGCAGAATAACCGTGCGAGAAAGTTGAGGTTGCTTGAGGAGTACGGTTTAAGTGAGTCGGATGTTACGAGCTCAAGATTTTGGGTTTTGGGCGAGGAAAAAACCAGAGAATATCTTATTAATTTGAGAAAGCGGTGCGAGAAGGTTGAAAGAACAGATGAAAACGAGATGTTCGGTAACCGTAAAACACTAAAGAATTTGACTAATCGCCAAAAGAAGCTGCTCTTGTTAAAAAAATATGGCTTAACTGAAGCAGATGTTACAAATGAGAAATTTTGGCATTTTGGACGAAAATTAGCTGGGCCATATCTTGTTTCATTAAGTAAAAAATGTGTTCATTCAAATCTCGTGCAAAATCGTCTCGCAAGGCTAATGAAGTGGAGTTTGTTATTCTGCGACGGAGAGGAAATGCGGGCAAAGGAGCTTTTAAGAGCCCATGTGGAAAGAAAAAACAGTATTCCAAAAAATTATCATTGGCGTTTTCCGGATGCGGTTTTTCAATCCGAATTTGGTGAGTTTTCGAAAAGGATTAAGCCTGGCTATGAGAATTCAATAAGGCAGCAATTGGTATGGAAATGGAGCTATTGCCTCTACGATGTTTTATTTCAGGATACATTTTTTATTAGACAAGGACTAGAAGATGTTTTATCGCGGCACCGTCATTGTTTTGTTTTTGTTCCGTGCGATTATTTCTCTCCATGTGCAAAAAAAATGATGGATAGAGAGGAAGAAAAGAAACTTGTTTTTGTTTATAGAAACGGAAAAATTATTGCCTGGATGAATTTGTCAGAGTTTTTTAGCAGAGATTTTGAGGAGTTAAAAAGAAAATATTTTGAGTTTTTATTTTCCGAAGATGTATTTAAAGATAGGGAAACGAGTAATTGGCTGGCCCATCAAGTAGTTGTCTGGCGGAAGAATCTGATGATGGATGAGTTTTATTTTAAGTGCTGTCAGCTTGTGGAAATGAGGAATTCTCTCAATATTGATACGCGTTTAAGTTTGGCCGTGATGGTTGAGTTAGCTGCCCAAACTTATAAGGCTTTTTTCTTTGAAGACGCTCGGATGCTTTTGAAGGATTTTTGTCATCAGAGAAATATTACAATTTCTGATTTGGGACTAGACGAGAATCGCTATCTTTTGCAGATTTTGAATTTTGAACTACTTTTGCCTATGGGGTATCATTTTAGGATAGCTGACTGCGGGAATTCTTATTATTTGGAGCCTTATATTCTGTCGGTTACCAAATTGTTGCTTTCAAACAGCGCTGATTGGGTTTTGCGGCGATATGCACATAAGGGTTTTCGCTTGAGAATGAAAGAATTGCTATTTGATGCCGTGGCTGACATCTATGGAAGACTGTCTGCATTGAAATTACGTCCTATTGTGACGCATGAATTATCTGTTGCTGTTAAGGAGAATAAGCATGTGGATTTAGCACCTACACAACAGGATTCCGCAAGATCGCTGAAAGAGATGAGTATCGAAAATATAGTTGATTTGATTAGCCCGTGGGTACATGTGTCTTGTGAACAATTTATTGAAAAAAGCAGGAATTTTGTGGGGCGGGTTCTTCGAAGTGATTGGACGAATACGGCAAAATTAGCTCTTGAGGTCGTTTTGCTTGAGGCTGCTGAAAGTTTTCCTTATGCACAGCCCAGTGATGTTTTTAATTATATCCATGATAATAATATCAGTCTTATTGCTTTGTCTGGCGAGCAATTAGAAGAACTGAATCAGAGGATTGCTCAATATGGGTTTGTCTGTTTGCGTGCTAAGGGCAGCTGCAAGCTGTCTCCTTATGCTACAGCTCATTTAACGATTATTTTGGAACCTCTTAGAAATGACTTGTTGCAGGATACGGTTTTCTTTGAAACAGTAAAACGAATGAAAAATAAGGCCAAAGCTTTAATGAAAAAGGCGATCAGGCAGCAGGAAGAAAAAAAGGCATTGACGGCGGCTGGTTTGAGTGAAAAGAGCGCATCATCATCAGCGAATAATATGAGTTATCGGCAAAGGAGAGCCGCCTGGAGACAGGATTTGCCCCAAGGGGAATTATTGAGGCTTATTCATATATATTCTTTGTCACCGGAAGAGGATATCTTAGACCAAATTTTATCTGTCGTCGAAACACAGCCTTTGTGTTTTGATAAGCTTTGTAAAATGTATCTTGTTGAAAAACATATTTATATGAGGGATTGTCTGAGTGTTTTAATAGAACAGGCTCTGTCGAGGGCTGTAGTTGAGCCTGTTTTCGATGTGAATCTGTTGGTTGAGGGAATTGTATTGGCTCAAAATGCTTTTCAGCTGCGGAACCTTGAAGTAGCCCTGGAGAAAGCGGAGTCTTTTTATGGGGGGTCTTTAGATTCCATCTGCCCCTTTAAAAATTACTTTGAGACAATTGGTCAGACACAGAAGGCAGCAGATGTTTTCAATACTTTATGGAGGGCATTTTTTAAAGCAAAAGGTAGTCCAGAAAGAATAATTATGGGCAGGCGTATAGCTGATGCCATAGAATTATTTCCTGAGATTTTTGTTATTCTTTTTGCTTGCTGGGATGAAGAAGCCAGCGATGACATCAAAGAAGATTTAAGTGAAGTAATTGGATTTGGGATACAAAACTATATGATTTTGGCGTGTCCAGATCATTTGCTTTTTAAGCAGATGACTGAACTATTTTTAGTGTATCAAGGACAGGTTATAGGAGACCATTTCCTGGGTGCGTTGAATCATATGGCTACTCATGCGGGAAATTATGTCGCTACCGTTAAGAATCTAAACTTGATTCTTGAAGCACTTTTGAAGGAAAAAGAAAATGTTTCTAAAATATCGTTTTTTACGATTATCAGAGAGCTTGTGAGCGGTATGGGGGCAGGAGAAGTTCCATCAGAGTTTATTTTTACTTTGAGGATGCTAGGGAGCATTGGTTTGTTGCCAGCGCATATTGTGGATGTTATCTGTGAAATAGCTGTTTCCGGGGATGTTAAAAAAACAGGAATTTCTTTGTCCGATGAAAAAAGGCCATTGTATAGTGATTTATTGGAAGTTGTTAAGCCTGCTATGCAGCAAAAGGGTTTAAAGGGGCTAATCTTAAATGTGGCGCCTTTTCGAAAAGATGTTTTCGCCGAAGGCATTGCGCTTATTAGGGCTGAATTGGTCAAAAAGTATCCTTGTATGAGCGGTTCGAGTCCTGTTATTGACAGTTTGATTAAGGGGCTCTTTGGGCCTTTTTCGCTTTATTTTTTGATTAAAGGCGCTCAAAATTTAAACTCTCCGGTTTTGGCTGCCTTTTATGAAAGAGGCTGGATAGGAAAAGGCCAGAGTTTCTCGATTTCTCTGAAGGCCCATAGTGATTATTGGGTAAGGCATTTTTACTTTGAAAACTCTTTTCATACGCGAGAGATGTTTCGTTCATTATTCAGCTTGGTCCCGTTTTCTTTTGGACAAAAGATGTTGTCTTTAAAAAATAAGCTATATTTCTGCGCTGAATTAATGCAAGGAGAGAAAAACGTGTCTTTTGAGCAACCTGGTCTCTTTTTGGGTTTTGGCGTCTTTTCATTAGAAAAACACGGTAAAAGCGGCGAGTTGTTTTTTCTTTCTCATCCATTGATTGAGAGCGATTCTATTCTGGCTCAAATATATTGTGATATTTTTTCTCTTAATAGTTGCGCGGAAGTTGAGTTTAATTTTGAGCCAATGCGATTATTTTCACCTTTAATATCTGGCATAAACGTTGATCGGTTTATAAACGCGCAGACCGTTGCTTCTTTGGAAGTGAATTTGCTGAATAATCATTTTGGCAGCAGCCTTATTCTTCCAGCGAATTTTTATATTGAGGGAAAATTGAATTTTAGATTTCTTTTTAAAAAGGGGATTGTGAGTTCTCCTCTTATAGCCAGTGTTAGAAAAGTTTTCCTTGATTTAGGGCTTGAGGTTGACTTGAAGTGTTCGATGATTAATGGGGTGGAGCTGCGGGAGTGGCTTATGAGGCACGGTTTGTTTTTTGATGCGCCACCTGTTGTTGACTGGCTTGAAGAATTTGACGCATCACAGGAAGTGGGCCGTATTCTTGAAAAAAATTTAGATCAAATCAAAAGAGACCTTCTTCTTTTTGCTATGCGCATAGGGTGTGAACTGGAATGGGAAAAGGCTATTGATGTAATATTGAAAAGCCGTAAGAAAGGAAAGAAAAATAAACTTAGGCCTTTTATAGATCAAATGGCCAGATATCACCATGTAACAATGTTTAAGCAACAATTAGATGGGCAACTTTTTGGGGTTTTGGATATTAGCTGTTTGAAAATGGCAGATCTGCCAATATGGCCTCTAGATCAAACAGGAGGAATATCTGTTCATTTGTTGATGGATTGGGTCGGCTCAGAGAATAAAGCGCCGCCAGCTGAGTATTATTTTGCCCCGAAAGTTAGCCTTCGCCATTTTATCCTGCCTAGATATGAACAGTTATTATTATTTCCTTTGGAGTCATCATCTACCGGTAAGTCTTCCAGTCCAGTCGTAAAAAATACAGAAAAAGTGAGATCTCCTCTAAAATGTAAGAAACCTTTTGTATGTATTCAGGAGCAATCTTTGGTGTTTAGATATCGAGTTGAGCCCGGTAATTCTTTTAACAGAATAGAGGTGTTAACCAATATGAACGGTTGGAAACCTCTTGAAATGGAAGAAGAAGAGAAAGGTATTTTTTGTGTGAAAATGCCGGCGCAGACAGGGATATGCTTTTATAAGTTTTTATTAAATGGAAGGCATTGGATATCTGACCCGAGGAATCCTTATATGGATGTTGGCCAACAAAACAATTCGTTAGTTTGGATTATAAAGAATAGAAATGCGGAATATGAGATAGGCCATAATTTGGGGCTCGTATTGATTTGTCCGCTCTTGAGCTGGGGGGCAAGAGTTGCTGAAAAAGATGGCAGAGTGTTGGTTGATCAAAATCGCCAGGGAAAGGTTATTATTGATAAGGCTTTGATGAGAAGGAATCTTATCGGGATGATTAAAGCTTTTGAAGGAGTTGAGCTGAATTTTACGCCGTATTTTTTTGGCATCATGGGGTCGTCATATTTGTCGCGGCTTGTAGATGGAGTTAACTATGAGGGAATTAAAAATGGTGTAGTTAAAGATAGGGATCTTGTTGGTTTTTTACAAGGTGAGTTGGAGCGTTTTGGGGTGGATAGGACTGTTTTTGATGTGGTAGAGGCGGAGAGTTTTGGCCGGGAGGATGAGGGGAATCCTTACCGTATTTTTGCTCGGCTGAGGGCAGGAAAAAATATAATTGTGGCGGGGATTGGGTTTCATACGAAACAGCAGATCAGTAGATATAAAAATGTTGATATTTATCAGCGCGAAGGGCTGGGTAACCGTTTTTCACCCAGGTTTATTGATTTTTCAGATGAGTCTCTGTCTTATTATGTTTCTAAGGAGGTTCTTCAGGAAGCTATTTTGGTGACGCGGGCGCAAGGAAAGCGGCTTTTTTCAAGCCGGCGTGTTTGTGGGGATGCGTTTATCTGGTGTTCTCCGGAGGTTTTAACAGATGATAATTATCAGTTTTTTGAGCATGAGCCGGTTGAAGGTGATGATTGGGAGATTTTGAAACATAGATGTTTTGGAGGTGTTATCTTTTATCCGACGAATGCGCAGAAGGTTTTTGTGCGTTTGCGGCCGGAATCGCAGGATCAGCTTAAACCGCGTCTTTGGGCCCGCAGGAGCGACGGCAAGTTTTATTGGGAAGAAGTGTTTTTTAACCGTATCAAATATCTGATAGATGAGTTCGGTTTTGATGTCTATCGCATTGACTTGATTGAGGAAATTCAGGACAACGGAGACTTTTCTTTGGCAAGACGGGTTTTTGACCGGGCGATTGAATATGCCTGGCAGACAAAGAATCAAAGGATTTATTTTCTTTTTGAAGGCTACAATGATTGGCTCAGAGAAAATGTCTTCTATCCCTGGAATATACCATATCAGTATGAACCCTTTCAGTTTTACTATAAGAATCTTTATAAGAATATGTTTGAGCAAAAGAGTACTCTCTTTTTGGAAAAGTCTTATCAATATTTGTTGGATAATCGTGGAAAATTAGTGGCCGTAACTTTGGGAGATTATGATGAACCGGGTTTAAACTATTGTGTGGGAGGGTGTTGGCAGATGGCTATAGATTGTATCGCTGCGTCAATTGACCTTGTGCGCATGGGGGGAAGTATTCTTGTGGGAGACCGTGATCTTTTGAATCGCTGGGGGGATATGATTCCTGTATCAGGAGGCCATTGGGAAAATGGACGGATTGTCTCCCATGCTTTTTTAACAGCATCTGAATTAAGCCAATGGCATGAAAAGCCTTTGTTTGAGCAGTTTATGGCAAGCCATGCTTATAGGATTATTAAAAGCCCTTATTTAGCCAGGCCCCAGGGTGCCAAAAATGCTTTGGTTGATGTAATGCATCAGATGGGCGTGTCTTCGCCGGTTGGGAATAATCCAGCCATCATTAGAGATTTTTATCAAGAAGATAACTATCTTGTGATAGATACGCTGATAGAGGATCGAAGAACTTTGATTGGTATCAATGAGCTTTTGTTTAGAGTTGTTCATTTAGCTCAGCGCAGACTTAGCGCTATTAATTCTGTGCCGGCAGTTGTTAATTTACTAATTTTGCGGGCTCTAGCGCTTAAAAAAATAAATAGGCTGTATTCTGAAGCAGGATATCGACCATTTATTGAAGCAGCTAAGAATTTACAATCAGAAGATATATGGTGGGTTAGTGAGAAGGAATTAGAAGAGATTGATATTTCAAAAATGAGACGGATGCACCCGGTGTTTATGTTTAAATATTTTAGCATTCTAAAAAGCATGCAAGACGAAAAGAAAAGTTGGCAGGATTTTTCGCAAGAATTTCCTATTGAAGTGCTAAGGTTGCCGGATGACTCATATTTTGTGATAAAAGGAATGCATAGAGTTGATTTGGCTCTTCTTTTAGGTAATACGAAGATTCTGGCGAGAATATATGCACCTAAGGAGGCTAGCCCGGATGCTTCTTTTGTCTCTGGTTGGGTCACTGGCTATGTGTGTCAGTTGCACAATGAATTGCAGTTGGACGTTTCTATCGTGGCAAGATTTATCAAGCAGCAGCTTTATTCTCTTGTTGATGTTCTTGAGTCTTTTCCTCAATTTAGCAGCTATGCCAAATGGGACAATACGTTCTTTATGAAGTTTGATTTTATTTCTTCTTTTAAGAAGGAACTAAGCCAAGAGGAATGTGCTTATCTTGACTTATTTGTTAAAAAGGCGTCAGGCTTGAATAATGTTTATGCGGTTATTGAGGAGATTCAGAAGCTGTCGGATTTTCAATCCAGTCCTCTTGAGACGGCTAGGTCAAAAACGATCAATGAACGTTCACAGGCTTTAGACATAGAGAAAGACGCACCAGAAGCCTATTATTTGTATGAGTGCCTTTATTATAATGAAGCCTTTATGACAGAAGACCCGGATAATTTAAATGTTGCTATTGCAATCAGCCGGCTTTTGGGGAGGGAAGATATGCGCCCTATGTGGCCGTTTGTTAAGATTGCTTTATCCGGGGACAGCGAGGCAAAGCGCGATTTGCTCGTATTTTTGAAAGACATGAAGGATCCGGCAATGCTTTTAAAAATGGCCGGCGAAGGCATAAATGATGCGTTATGGGCGCTGTATTCTTGCCGCGTAATAATACGAAAGGTACATGGCGTTGATTTCTTTTATAATTATTTGGCGGATATAGCTTTAAAACAGGTAAACCCTGTTGTGGAAGAAATATTATTTGCATTAGCGTTTGATGAATATTTGACGCATCATCAGGAGGAAATTATTGCAAGAGGGCTCAAAATGACGGTTGTCTCTTTGCGTAAAAATGTATGGAAGCAGTTTAATTTGGATGTCCGTAAACCCGGTTTTAGGCCAAATCCCTACATCTATCCGATTTCAGCTGAAGAACGATATTATCGCCGGCAGAATCCGTATTACGAAATGAGTAAAGAAAGAGAAGACGATTCGAATGCTTTTGGAAAAAATAGAGAGTTATATAGAAAAGCAATTTCTGAATTAATAAAGGCTTTTCCAAAAAAGACTCATTTTAAAGTTTTGTATTGGGGTGCGGGTATTAGGATGGGGGCTTTTCAGGAAACATCTACTCCTTTTGAGTTATTGGCTCATTTTCATGCTTTAGGGAAAACAGCCGATATTGTTGTTTATGATGTAAATGCCGAGTATGTAGAGATGGCAAAGGACACAAAAAGTATTTGTATTGTTGTGAGCCATCCGCAAGAAAGATATGTGCAGCTTTTCGAGTTTGCTGATGATAAAGATGCGATTGAGTATGTGAAATATATGGCTCAGGCTTTGAACATCCGGCCGGTTATTCATCAAGGGGTTCAGATTTATGGTGAATCAGCGCTTGTGTGCGAGATCCCCTTAACAGATGAGATCCTAAAAAGCGTACACTTCGCGCAAGGCAATATTTGTTACATGCATGAGTTAAAAGCTCAAAGCTTTGATATGGTGATCGCGATGAATCTTTTATTGTCTATTAATCCTCTTAACCGCCTGAAGGATGAAGTCTTTAAATCCGCCATGAGAATTTTAAAGAAAAAGGGATTATTTCTTTTTGACGATGCTCAGGTTGTTTGGGGTGTGCCGTTTTTGTTTGATGTGGACGCGGATAATAGCCGTTGCTGGGATATCACAAAAACATGGGTGGGTACATTGCCGCGCTTATTCACAGAAACAGGCGTGATTGATTTAAGTCAAGACTTGCCGCGCAAGGATATAGGAGGTCATATTTATCTTGTGCAAAAACATTCTGTTAAGGCTTCTTCACCTATTATCCACTATGTTCCTTTGATGATTTTGTCGGTATTCATTGGCATCACCGTTGGAGTTCTTTTACATGTCTCAAAAAGAAAACGGACACTACAAAAGTTATTGAGTAGCTATCTTAAT
The DNA here is from genome assembly GCA_043819345.1 of Candidatus Omnitrophota bacterium. Classification (GTDB taxonomy): domain Bacteria; phylum Omnitrophota; class Gorgyraeia; order Velamenicoccales; family Velamenicoccaceae; genus CAYRDK01. Next base: position 24,308 of record JBDREX010000009.1, on the reverse strand, counting down.
GAAATTAGTCCTGATGCGAGCAGGAGCTATTCTATAGAAAAGCTATGTAAGCTTATTGATCAAATTGAGCAGATTGAACTTTTATTAAGGTTTAAGCAATCCAAAGATTTTTTTACTGTTTACGACCGCTCAATGAATCTAAAAATGGAGATTCATCCTTACGCGCGGCCTTTGACGGATTGCGAAAAGAAAAAATATTATTCTATAGAGAATGGTTTATTGGAACTAGCGCGCTTGATTAAAGAAAAAATTATGTCTGGTAAATCCGTGATTGTGTCGTTCTCGGGTAGGCTTGGGTGCGGTAAAAGTTATCTGGCGAGAATGATTAAGAAAAAAGGGATCGCAGGCGTCCATTCAGAGAATATTTTCTTGTTAGATGGTGATGATTGTTTGAGATCTGACTTGTCAATGGAGTTCCTTAAAAAGACCGGCATAAAGCTTATTTTGTTTAGTGGAGGATGGAGTTCTTCTTTATTCCCACATTTATCAGAGTATACGGAAATCAGAGTTTTTAAAGAGGTGGATGAAAGGTTGAGATGGTATTATCTATTGAATCCGCAGTTTGATAGAAGAATTCCTGGCCAGTCGCTTTTGGTTTCTTCGTTGTGGGATAACATTATCTATCGCTATTTTGGCTGGGATCAGGATAAAAAGACGGCTGACATCGTGATTTATGAGCCATGGACTGAAGAGGGTGATTCTTTTTCAAGCCCTATTGCAAATCGCAAGCCTGAACAGACGCAGTTTTGTTTTAGCGCGCATGCTCCGCCGGAAAATCGCGTTTCTTTTGTTTTTCCTGTAAGATTACTCTGCTGTTTATCCAGCCCACTACTGTCTCATTTAAAAGAAATTAGAAAAATTATTATTGCGTTATTGATGGTTTTTGTTATTACATTTAGTCAATTTGATGCGGTTAAGGCTTCCGGCCAGTCTATGCGGTTTTCAGCCACTTCTCAGAGAAGCGTGTCGCAATCAAACCGAGAAGCGATTATTGTTCTGTCCAGTCATTCGGTTCCTGAGATGTGGAAGGCAAGGGAGGTGTTAGAGCAGAATCAGGTTAGAATCAGAGCGATTTTTCCTCCGAAGGTTTTTATCGCGGAAGTATTTCCTCCTCTTTTTAAGGCAATTCAAAGTTTTGGTTTTGTTAAGCAGGTTTCATTTGACAAGCTGGATACGGATGCTTTACCTTTGGATGAATCTGTCAGGGATGGTGTTACATTTTGGAATCGACGGCTGTATAAAGGAGTAAAGGCGAAAGAGCATACAACATTTTCATTTAATAATCCTGGTTTAAAGAAATCATTTTATGGCGCAGAAGAATTAGGCACATCTCTTTATATGGCAGGAGATATTGCCGTTGGAATATTTTTCTTAAAAGGCAACCTGGGTGAATGGGTAAAAGAAGATATGGATTATGATTTTTGCCTCTTCTGTGAAGCGCTTGAAGCCATGATTGATGAAGAGCCTAATGCGAAAATCACTTTTACTTTTATAAAAGAAGCTAAAGATGGTATCCCTGAAGTTAAGCCGGCTGATGAGAGAGTGTGTGTTAATAAGTTGAGAGCGGATTATGGGACGCAATGGGCTTATATGGTGTTGGAATATAACAGTAATACAGGTGGTGCTGATGCAAACTCTTTCGGGCCAAGCACGCGTATATACGGCAGGCATCCGTTGATTGTTAATCATGAAAGCTGGCATATTTTTGGTGCTTGTGACCAGGGGCCCGAAGAAACAGGTATCAAAGAAGGCAAGAGCCCTTTAAATAGGTTTGGATATCTGAATGTTGTCAACGCGAATTCTTTCTATCAGGATAAAGAAATGAGAGGCTATTTCGATGGAAGAGGGGAAAGTTTTCCAAGTGTTATGTATTATTCCGGGCCTATTGATCCTTATCATCGCGGCCAAATCGGCTGGCGTGATGAGGATGGCGACGGCATATTGGATCCCCTGGATACTTATCCGGATACATTTTCTTTAGTTATAGAACGGGGCAATTCGGTTGTCTACCGTGGTGAGTGTAGGGATATGGCTTTAAAGAACGCGAAGTTGATTTATGGAGATGTGACTTTAAATTATATAGAGCGTGTTGAGTATCGTTTCAGAAACCCAGGCTATACAAGCCCATGGTGCCTGGCTGATTCTGTTGATGGCGCTTTTGACAGCGGGTTGGAAGGGTTTACATTTGTTTTGCCATCTCTACCGCCGGGAGAATATGAAGTTGAAGTGAGGGGGGTTAACTCAGCCGGAAACAAAGAGCTTTCCTATGCGCACGATAAGATAATTATTCAAGGTAGTGTTTGTCAAAATGCGCATCCGTTAGCCAGTTTTGTGATTAAACCTTCACGCGGGAGTATTGACACGAATTATGAGTTTGACGCTTCTTTGAGTTCCGATATGGAAGACAAACAGGAGACGCTTCAGGTAAGATGGGATTTTGATTGGGAAGGTACCGATATCAATAGCCCTGATGGCTGGGATACGGTTTTCTCAAATGAATTTGTCGTTCACCATCAATATATGCAAGGCGGAAGCAAAAAGATACGTTGCCAGATGAAAGATACCCAAGGTTTAACGCATACGGCTTTAGAGGAAATCCGTGTTTTTGCTGTCAATATCGCGCCTTACGCGTTTTTTACCGTCTCGCCGGAGAACCAACATTGTGAATCTTCTACTTTTGCTATCACCTGTGATGCTTCCAACAGCTATGATGATAAAGATTCTGCCGTTGATTTGGTATGGAGGTGGGATTTTGATGATGATGGTGTTTGGGAATATGAGGGTGGTGATATGCGGCCCCAACATATTTATAAACTCCCATTGGCCTTATCTTTAGTGAGTGAATTTAGTTTTGAAGGAGACGCCGAAAGATTGTATGTTGATGGTGATTACGCTTATATTGCGTCCAAAAATACTGGTTTGATAATTGTGGATATTTCAGACAAAACAAAACCGGTTTTAGTTTCTACGTGTCCGATGCCAAGCCAGGCCTGTGGTGTTTTCGTATCGAGCCGCCATGCTTATGTCGCTGATAGCGCCAAAGGATTACAGATTGTTGATATTTCTGTTCCTCAGGCGCCCAAGATTGTTGCCAGCTATGGTTATAATGTTAAGGATGTTTGTCTTCGCGGCTCCTATGCTTATTTAGCCCAATTTTCTGATGGTGTATCCATCCTGGATATTTCTAATCCATTACATCCTGTTTTAATGGGGCATTGTAAAACGTCTCGAGCCGCCTATGGGATATTCGTTGACGGTGATTATGCTTATGCTGCTTGTAGTACTGGTGGTATGCAAATTATTGATATTTCAGATGTCTCCTCGCCTTATCCCCGCGGCCACTTTTCTGTTGATGACGGTAGTTTTGTTGTGACGGATGTCCATGTTGCGGATCATTATGCTTATTTAACCGCTCAGAGAATGGGTTTATATGTTGTTGATATTGCCGATCCGAATCAGCCTGCCTGTATTGCCAATTATAAAAATTGGAATTTACTGCACAATAATATTCAAATCTGCGATCATTACGCCTATATCGGTGATACAAGATTGGGTTTACAAGTTTTTGACATTGCTGATCCGGCTATTCCAGTTTTGGCCTATGAGTATAGAAATATAGACACAAAAATGGATGAATACGGTATTTATGTATCAGGTAATTATGTATATTCAGTGCATAATGATTTGTTATGGATTTTTGATAGGTTTTCTGAGAAAGTTAGCCCTGCTTCCAGGCATCGGCGTATTCGCCTTGAGGTGGAGGATCAGAATGGCTATAAATCACAGGCAACGAGGGATGTTTGGGTTAATACCTATAATCACGCGCCCTCAATTACAAATCATGTCGTTGAAGCCGACGGAGAAGCGTTAAAAATATCCGTTGCGGCGACAGATGCTGATTTAACAACGACATGGGATGGTTTGTTGGAATATCGATGGGATATTGATAGCGATGGTACGTGGTCCGGATATTCAGGGGACAATTTTATTCTGATCCCTGCTAATCTAAGTACTTCAGAGCGTAATATTGTTTGTGAAGTCAGGGATAGGTTTGGCGCGGTAAACAAGACTGTGATTGTGATTCCTGGGGTTGCAGAGGAGCCGGTTATTGAAGAGCCTTCCGTACCAGAGGATAGCAACGTGCCTGTTGTTGAGCCAAGTGATCCTAATACTGGAGAGGCAAGCGATGAGCCTGCGGCTGAAGAACCCGTAACCCAGGAGCCCGAGGACGGTGGTAAACCTGCTGGAAAACCAGCGGATACTGAGAACGGAAGCAAAAGCAGATGTTTTATTGAAAGTTTATCGTGGTATTTTCTATTCTCATCAAGCCCTATAGGGGCATCTTTAAGAAGCATTTTTAAGACAAATAATCCATATACGCACTTAGATTCTGTTTTAGAAAAAGTTCAAGATATGCCGGTCTATGAGTTTCTAAAGGCATTGAATCTTTCTCAAACGTCGTTTATGGGGGAATCGGATATGTATGGATTAGCCGGGTATGCCCATAGGATACGTACACCGAGGCGCTATAGATTGAACAAACCGCCTGTTGGCTGGGAAGTCCTGCATAACGAGTTAGGTTCGGTAAGAGAATTTGAGCTTGTTTATGATCAAAGAGATCACTTGATTGGCATTATGCCATATTTGCCCGAAGGACTTTTATCCGCGTGGGAAAGAAAAATAGAATACTGCGAGAAGATGATTAATCGTCTTCAAAAGTATATTCTTAAAAGACCTTTCGGCCTGACTTTGATTTTTAAGTTCGTTCAATATGTTTTTGCGATGGTGCAGGTAAGATATGCGCGGAAGAAAGAGTTGTTCTATTTTGACCTGACGCCATATTATATCAAGCTTCCAAAGATTGGTGATAAAAACGGTTTGGAAACATGGGAAGAGTTTGTTTATCCCTGGGTTTGTACGCAAAGCATGTTAAAGATGTACATAACATTCAAAAATTTAAAAAATTTAGTGCGGCCCTATGATTGTGTAGAGCAAAAACCGTATGTATATCTTGAATTTTCGACCGACTTTGGTATGCCTCTGGTTTGCGGCTTTGACCCTCAGGATGTGATTTCAGACCGTCAAAGGTTTCCGGAGGATGCTTTCCTGGACAGGATATTTATTAAGGATAACTCTGTTGTTCAGCTGGTTTATCCTGCTTTCCCAACCGTCTATTCAACCACGGGAAGAGACGATAAAGATATCTATGGATTTGACTCCGGAATATTGCAGTATGGACATTTTATGGCTGATTATCAATATTTGTCAGCTGTGTATTGGGAGACGAAAACCGCTTGTTTTAAGGAAGGCGAATTCGCGCTTGTGGTAGGGCCGGGAACGGGTATTGATGTTTTTCTCGCTCTCATTGCAGGGTGTGAGTTTGTTTACGCGGTTGGTATCAATCCTTTGGAGTGCGCCAATACGTTGGCTTTAGCGCGTGCAGCTGGTATGGAAGACCGTGTGAAGGTCGTTTGTCATGATAATATTGTTTCCAAAAGCGGTGTTCCTGTTTTTAAAGGTATTCAGTTCAAACGTATTTTTGCCAATTCGCCTTTTGGCGGGCATGAATCAAGAATCAAAGGTGGATTTTTTAGAAGACTTCTGGGGATTTTTCATTGGCGCGCTTATGTTATTTTGGGGGTCGCGCGGCCGTACAATTTGCGTCATTACTGGGATTCTGATAAAGCGCATTTTATTCAACGCCTGGCCAAAGGGCTGCCTAAGGTATTGGACCGTCTCAATGGACGTTTAGTCGCCTGGGATGATGGACGTGCACATATTGGATTAAGTAAGCTGGTAAAAATGATTCCTGGACTAAAAATCATAGAATGTGTCAGTAAAGATGATAATGAGCATCTTTTTGAAAAGGAACTTCTTTATATCTTTGGATTTCAGGATGAGAAAGTTTCCAGTTCGATGAGGCTTCGTGATTCGTTGATTGACGCCAGAGAGTTTAATGTGGATGCTAAAATCAGCGTTTGTCGGTATGGATTTGATCTGGTGCATCATAGTTGTGACACAAAGGATTATCCTTATCAATTAATTTTAGGTGAACATAAATTTATGGTTTCTAACTCGCTATACTTAAAGATTGAGGCGGGCAAAAAAAGAATTATGATTGGTACGCATCATCAGGGCGCTTGTACGTTCATTGTGGATGCCCTTAGGGATGGGGTTGTAACGGGCAAGGAGATTTTACTCCATGAAGATTGTTGCTATCATCCGGATAATAGGGCTGTTTATTTGCCTCATCGGATTTTCAAGTCAGATATGATGATTGAGCCTGGCTTGACAGAGATCACTTGGTATGAATTCAAACAGGGAGATTGGAGAAAGAGGCCTTACGCAGAGAGGTATTATTCCCAAGATCAGCTGAAGGCTTTTGTGGAACAGCATTATTATGACGCTGCAATTTGCCATGTGTCCAACTATGTATCGATTTTGAATGTTCTTTATCCGGATATAAAGCTTTGGTTCCTTGGAGCGGGCCGTCCAAGCAATAGAATCGTGAGTTGGAACGGTTGTTCTTTTGATCAGGCTTTCTATATGAGCAACATAGATGCTGTATTGAACGACCCCGGACATTTTGTTCTTAGCTGTGACATGGATGTTTTAAATCACATCAGCGATTCGCAGTTTATTGAGCAGAACCTTCTTTTAGCGGACAAGTGCAATTTGATTATGTTTTTCTTATCCCCAACATACCTGCCTTTTTATAAAGAATTTGACAGGCCTTTTTATGAGTTATTAAAGAGAATTATCCGGTGTTCCGTTGATGTTTCGCGGGTGAGTTCACCCGTCAAGTTGATCATGGACGATATTTTACGTGGATGGTTTAATCAAAAACGCCGCGAAGAGATTACAAATGTTGTTTGGATGGACAATCATAAGGGTTTAAGTTATCCGATTATAAATTCGTGGGTTATATTACCTCTCTTAGAGAGAAACTTTCCCAAAGCGGAAGAATTTGTAATTTACAGTTTTATTGGAGAGATGTTCTCTTTTAGTAAAAAAGTGAAGGTGTTTTCTCCCCGTGATTTTGTTCAAGAAAAGGTTTTTTCAGATCCATGGCCAAATCATTGCATGATTTTGGGGAACCATTTTCGAACGACGTCAGATGGACTTATATCGAATGCAAGTGTCTCCTTTAATGTGGACAACAATGATATATATGCTCATGTGGGAGATCTTGGTTTAGCAAGATATACGAAGCTTCAAGATGGTTTTACTTATGAGTTGACATCTGTTTTGTTTCGGGAGTTGGGGTTTGAAGGTATTCCAGAAGATAACTTTCCTGTGGTTTTCTCTCCGGAAAAATTTGGCCAGCGTATTCAGTATGAAATTAGTCAGTTAAAAAGAGATTACCAGGGTGTTTTTGATCAAGGTGCTATTTTTGTGAATCTTGCCTACGGAGCTCAGGGGTATTTTCGTCCCCACATCGATGAGCGAATTGAACAGCTGAAAGATCTTGTGAGACAATTCAAAGGTGTCGTTATTTTAAATGAAGGACCTTTAAGCTGGGAGTGGTTTGGGGATCATGATCATTTGCGGCCACAAGGTTTAAGGTGGAACTTAAACTCACGCCAGGTGATTTCAAGGATCATTTATGATCTCGAGCATGTGAAAGATAAATATTCAAAGATTCTTCGCATTGGATCAAATGATATCTATCGTTTAGCCGCGGTCATGCATTTGAGCCGCTTGATCATCACAGAACAGTCTTGCGTGACTCATCTGGGGGATTGGATGAGGAGACCGATGTTGCGGTTTCCTTTTGAAAGCGAAGACCATCCTTTTCGCAAGTATTATGTGGATCGCGCGAATTGTATCACGATGAATAAGGATCAGGAGATGGTGATGGCGGCAAAGGAATTATTGCAAGACGATACTCTTTTTGACAACAAGAGGCTGTTTAGTTCATCTGTTGTTTTCAAAGAGCTTCCTTTGAAAGTTTCTCAAATAAGATTTTCTATTGTTTCGCATGCCCCGCCTCTTGGGTTTGGTTTTCGTTTTTCTTCCCTCCAAAAGGAAATTTTATCCAGTTCACCTCTTTTAAAATCAAATAATCAGGATTCTCTTTCAATCCGAATACGGCGTTTTGTTCGCTATAGGCTCTTGTCCGGGAAGATCAAGGCAAGTTTGTTGGCCATTGGCATTGCTGCGTCTGTCGCCTTCAAACCCTTTTTAGCAAAAAGTTTATACGCTGCCGGGGTAACTCCTTATATTGTTGTTTTTGTTTTTTTGAGCATGCTTTTTACTAAGAGAATGCCATTTTCTAGTGAATTAGTTGCCGCAGAAAGTCCATTTATAAAAAGGATAGGTTTTAGCAGCCACGTTGATCATGAAGCTGATAAAGAGAATAACTTGGTTCTGGATAGAAAAACCTCAAGCCTTATTGAAAAGTATCTTAGCCGCAATGATTTTATTGAGGCGTTGAATTTGACAGCAAAGCTCTTGAGTGAAGAGAAAAAAGAGCAAGAAATATATCGTATTTTAGATTTGGCAAAAGGGCGCAAGGCTGCTGTTCAGCAGGTGTTGGTTTGGATTGAGGCCAAAAAGGATTGGAAGTACATAGATTATTTTCTTGCGCAAAAAAAGAAAAAAGGAAAGTATCTGAACGCCAGGCCAGGAGAAGAGGCTTTCAAGTTTCCTTCATTGATCTTGAGATTGTCGAATAGCTCGCAGAGTTCTAGCAGCCCTATTCATTACAAGGAGCGGCCGGAATTGATTTCCGAAGAAGAAAAACAAGCCCTAATTGCTATCTTAAATGATAAATATGATTATGATTTGAAAACTAAGCGAGGTGTTGTTAGCCGTTTTATGTCTATTGGCAAGTTTGGAATACTTTTTCGGTATCTAAAAGATAAAAGATCTACTTTCATAACACAGGAGGCTATTGCGATTGAAATAGGACTGACAGGCGAAAGAGGCCGTCGTCAATTATTAGGTATATTCTTTGATAAGAATTCATCCTATTTGATGAAGTGCGCTTGTGCCTGTGGCCTTCATCATACAAAAGAAGGGATCAAAACACTTTTAGGCATTCTTTTTAATGAAGTTCGGTCTTCAACGCAATACGCGGTTTGTTATGCATTGGGGCAATTTAAACAAGGCGCTGGTTATCTTGAAATGCTTTTTGGGGATGAATGTGAACTATTCCAAGGGAAGACGTTAATTGAAATAAATGAAATTAGAAAATTTGCTGCTTATGGGATGGTTTATGGAATGGATAACAGTAAAAAAAGCTTTGAATTTTTGTTAGAAAAAGCACAAAAAAATGATTCAACAGGTATCGCTGCTAGAGAAATGTTGCTGTTCGCGCAAAGTCTGGATTCTCTGCCGAAGAATAAAAAGTTTATTCCGCGGATTCCTGACCGTGGGTTTTATGGAAAGGTTGTTTCTTCTTCAATTACATTGACAGAAGAAAATGTCCGTCGAGCACTACGTGAGGCAGGAGGTAATAAAACGAAAGCAGCAGAGGGCTTAGGATGTACGTATGACCAGCTGCGGTATTTTGTACAAAGGAATCCAAATGTTCTTGATAAAAAGGAACCCAGTGAGTTAACGGTGGAAAATGTTACGGAGGCTTTTAAGCAATCAGGAGACAATATAGCTGAGACCGCGAGAATTTTAGGTGTAACCCGTTATACATTGCGATATTTTTTAAAAAAATATCCTGATGTGAGGGGGAAAAGAGGCTTAAGTGATATTATCGTAGAGAGTAATAGAAAAAGGGGTGAAGAGTTTCGGACGTCACAAGAAAAGCGTATTCTTGAAATGCAGGCGAAGGGTTTTCCGACAGCTTTAATGGCGTATTTGTTGGAGATTAGGCCGGATGGATTAAGAAAAGCGATGCGCAAAATGGGTATAGAAACGCAAGGTGGGCCCAGATGTCGGTTTGTGGAAGAGAAGGTAAAAATGGTTCAAGTATTTGGGCTATCTTATAGAGAGGTGTTTTGTGATGTATTTTGGCAGGATAGCATAGAGCGCGCCATGGTTTCTCTTATTCGCTTGTGTGAAAAAGTATTAAAAGATAAGGGCCGGGATGCTTTAGCATGCATATATATGAAAGGAATTTCTTTATCTTTTGAGATAGGAGACTATTCGCTCGCGCAGAAACTTTCTAAAACATATGCGGGCTATGTTTATGAGCTTGTTTTAATTTCTCCTGGGGTTAGGCGCCTTTATGATCTCTTAGAAGGGCAAAGGTGTTCTGTCGTACAGAAGCTAGAAAAGGCTCGGATGAATATTGTTTCAGCTAATGAAATTATTGGCGGAGGGGTAATTTATTTCATGCTCAGTTGCATGGGAAAGGCTCAAGCGTGTTTGTCTATATTTTTAAAAGCGTATGGTTTTGAGTGCCGTTATTTGACCATTAGGCAGAGTAATCTGGATTTTTCTTTCAAGATGGACAGTGTTTGTGAACAATTGCGGCAAATTCGCTGTAATGGTATTTTTGACACTTTAAGCCTTGAAGAAAAAATACGGAAGTTCAAGCAACTTTTTGTTGATGAAAAAAAATGGTTTACTTTATACGGCTATTTTCTAAGTGAAACAGTTATTGCTGTTGAGGGTGTGCGTTATTTTGTGGAGGAGTTGGACCGTTTAGCATGGCAGCTCATAGATTTGCAGAGCGAGATAGAAGAAGAGCTTGAGGCGCTTCCAGGGAGAATTATGGAAGGTATTATGCCTGTTGATGTCTGGCAATCTTTTAGTGAAGCGATGGAGGAGCCGGATATGAGGCGTAGGCTTTTGGTTTTATGCACTGTAGATGCTTTGGCTTCTAAAAACCCCCGGATCAGTTATGAGATTGCTAATTGTCATTATTGGATGGCGACGCCTTTGGAAAGCTTTAGCTGGGTAAGAGAGACACAAGAGAGAATTGAGAAAATAGGTACTTTCTGCGAGGATGTTTTAGGCGAGGTAATTTTAAATAATAGGGTTTTAGAGATTTTGTTATTGAAGACTTTAAAGATGTATCGTCTGATTCCGGAAAGGGTGGAGTGGCTTTTAGAGCATTATCCGAAAAATGAATACTGTCAGGTTTTGCAACTGGTTTTTGTTGATATTCGCAGGGATTCCACTCAATCCTTGGATAGATTGAGAATCCTCTTGGAGCGGGATTCAACATCGCTTTTTTACTGGAACATCTTATGGTTTATTGCGCAGGATGTTAGGAGACATGATGAGAAAAAAATTATTGCCCAAAAAATAAGGGAATTAAATCCTTTCGCATCTTTGGGTTCTGTTTATTGGGTGGAAACTTTGCTTAAAGGTGATGTGTTGTGCCATGCTAAGGAGCATGTGGAGGGAGAACTTGAAAAAGATCCCGATAATGAAAATCTAAAATTAACTTTAGCAGCGATTCTATTGAGATTAGGTGATTTTCAGGCCAGAGAAGAATTGTTTTATGGTTTTAATGGTGATGACCAAGCTGGTTTAATGCCGATTTGTTTTTTGACCGGTATAGATAAGAAGATAGAAAACAATGAATTGCCGTCTGCTCTAGAGTTGCTGGAAAAATATTTTCAAAAATACGTAAGTTTTCTTGATTGTGGCGGACAGTGTAAAGGAAGAAATGTTGGCTGCATCTACTTTTTAAATAACTTTTTTCGTATTTATTATGCTTTAGGGGATTTTTCTAAAGCTTTTAAGTATGCCAATAAGATGGTTCGGTGCCTTCCCAGGAGCATGGAAGGCTATATTCTTCAGGCTATGCTGAATTTTAGTCTAGGGTGGTATCAGCGGGCCTTCAAGATTTTAAAAAGGCTTGCTGATAATCCGGGTGAATATGTTGATACGGGCCGGTCTTTTGTTCTTACGCACTATTTTAAAACGTTTTTTGATATCCTTGTTGCCTTGGGCAGATTATATGGTGATGATGAGTTTAATGCTATTGCTGTGGCAGAAAAGGCTATTGATTATTTTGAGAATATGGGGACACGTTTGAAATGCACAGGGATGTTTTCTTTAGCGATACAGGAGATGATTACGCATGATCAAGCATCTAAAGATGCTTTGCGGCAGTTTGCCCGAGCGGATTGCGAAAGAGAGTTTTCGCCATATTTGTCACTAAGGGTGGAGGACGATGATTCACCATCTTTTGCTTTTCCAGTGAGATGGTACAATTGGGCTATAGATGAGATATTGTATGCAAAACAGGCGCCTTATGTGATCAGAAGGTCTATTAATAGAGAAATAGTTCAGGAAATTGTTTCAAAACACATGCCTGTTTTTCAGGATGTTTACGGGACCAATACATTTCGAACTTTCTTTCCGGAAGGGATGGAGCGAAAAAACGCGATAGATTTGGTTATTCAGGGCTTGGAAAAAATATATGATGCGAGAGCTTCTCGTGATTGGCAGAATTTTTACTGGCTGCCAAAATGTCTGGATGTTGTTTATGTTCAGGGTCAGGATAGGGGTTTATTTCGGCTGCTTGTTGAGTTTACACCCAAAGGAGAAATAAGAGAGATTGATATTTATCCGACCCAAGAATATCAAGGGATTTCTTGCTATCTCTGGCGATGTCCTTATCCTATAGAATTACTACCACTTATTCCCGGAAGTTTTGTAGTTTTTAATCGGGCTCGTCAAAAATCCAGGGTGATGCTTTTGGGTAACAATCAGTATGGATTTATTTCTTGTTTTAATGGTGATATGGCCCAATGCTTTCCTGATGATTATCGGTTGCGCGAATTTTATATTTTTGATGCAGTTATAAATGCCAAAAGAGTGGCCATGGAAGGTTATTATACTTTTGAAAAATATGTATTTCCTTCTGAAAATAGAGAGGGGTTAGATGCGCGCTACGGTGCAAAGGACGTTTTTGTAAAGCTGCTAAACCAGCATCGTGTGGAAAGCATTGTGAGCACCATGCCTAATCTCTACAGAGGCCAGATCGGGTCATCGCCACTTAAACAGCCTGTTACGGGGGTTTGGGATGGTTCATTTGAAGCTTATTTTTTGACTAATGTCTCTTCTTCTGTAAAAAGTTGTCTTGGTGTTATTGCGGGATCTTTTGCCGGCCTTATTTATTCTGTTTATCATTGTTATCTTGTTAAGGGAAGTTTTTGTCTTTATGTTTTTGCCTATTTTGCTCCTGCGTTAGTGGTTTGTATGTTCTTGCATAGTTTTTGCCACTATTGGGAAATCCGCAAATATCAGAAAAAAGGTTTTGATGTTGTTTTTGCTCCACGGCCATTATATTTGAAAATTTTCTGTGGAAATAAAAAAATAGCTCAGGCTATTGAAAATAATGGCCGGCGTTATGCGGGTATTATTATTTTCTTTATGGCTTTTGCCGGGCATTTTTTAAGTATTTTTCTTTTTCGGCTCATTTGTTTTATTAACTCAGGGCTTATATTTGGTCATAAAGATATTGTAAGAGCCAATGAGAAGTTTACAACCGCACCTGGCAAGATTTGGAGGGATGTTGCAAGAATTAGAGCGAAAAATAGAAAGAAGGCGGTTTTGCTTATTTGGGGCGGGGAGGCATTTTCCGGAAAAAATATGTCTTCACGAAGAGTGATGGATTATTTTAAAAGAAAGATAGCTTGTAAAGGTTTATCAGGCCAACAGATAAAGCAATCACGCATTTTTTTACTGGATGGCGATAATCTTCTCTATCCTGTAGATCAACGTGATAAGTATGCTCAAGAAGCTTATCCTTTTAGTAAATATGAATTTGACGGCTGGTTTACCTCTTTAAAAGAAGCTATTTATTTACAGAGAAAGATATTAATGCCGATTTATCGCCATATGTTTGGTGTACGGCTGAGGCTTTGTGCGACAGAGTTAAAGATAGCGCGGGAAAACGGCAAGATTGAAAGAGTAGCTGGGGTTGATGTTATAAGTTTTGATGTGGCTCAAGAAATGTCTCTGAAAGCTTTCGTGCCTGAAGATCTTGTGCTTGAGAAAAGGAAACGAATACAGGAAGTTTGGGATGGAAAAAATAAAATATACGCGCGCATGATTCTTGAGAATATCAACAAAACACTTCAGAGTTCTTTAAAAGATTATTTAAACAATCCCGATGTTGATATTATATTAACGCTGAAACAGGAGATTTATTGCAGGCTTTTAAATTTTACAAAGGAGATGTTGTAATTTTAAAGGCCGAGTGGGCTTTGGATATTAAAGCGTTAAGAGAACTTGCAGATATCAGGATATTAGTAGAATCAGATCCGGCAACACAGAGAAAGATTCTTTGGATTAAAAGAATTGAAGGAGAGCGGTATGCTGATTTGACAAAGGAAGAGGCTGAAAAAAAGACAAAAGAGCTCATTAATAAGGATATGGTGAGAAGAAATAGAAGGTTCGCGCATTATCTTATTAAGGATAAGGGGTATTTCAAGAGTGCTTGGGTCAAGCATTTGAAAGATGTTATTCAGCGTGTTACGGCTCTTATGCAGGAAGAAAATGATAGGTGTTCAAGCTCTGTTTTACCGATAGAAGTGGAAAAAAGACTCGCTGCTATCGGAAATGTGTCTGTGAGTACATTTTACAGGGTTCACTATGAGAGATTAAATGAGCAAAAGGAAAAGATTTTAGAGTTAAAAAGATCAGGCTGTTTGAGATTTAGAGAACATATTCGTTGTCTTGTGCGTCAAGTAGATAGTTATGTAGTTTCTGTTCATGCTGATTTTGTTTTTGACGAATCTGTAGGTAATGCTGGCCGTTATGATTGGTATATTTTGGGAGGTTGTTTACTATTGAGAATGTGTCATATTCTAATGAATGAATTGAAATTAATAAAGACGCGGAATCTCAATAGCAGGGAATTAACCGAGCCTTTTCAAAGAGTGAAAGAATTAGGCCAGATGTCCTTTGCGTTGTCTGGCGAGCGTGGGATTGATAATTTTTTGTGGGTTCTTAGGACTTTGGCTCGTGAGCACTATAGACATTTTCAAAAAACGATCGTAGAACCACAGTTATATGGTAAGTATATTTCTTATGAACAGAGTTTGTTTTCTCAGGAGGCCATAGTAGATTTTATTAACTTATTTGGATTTTTGGAAGGTATTTTTGTATTGGATTTGGATGGAAGAGATCCTGCGACTAGCTTTTTGCGTAATGATATTGGATGTGATCTGGCGATAGGATGTGTGACTCCTATTGCCGGTGATTTGTGTGTTTATTTAGAGACAATTCGCAATTTTATTCGTGCAGCAAAAAATTCCGGTTTCTTACCGAATGAGATAACAGATGATACGAATAATTCTGGCTACCATATGTTTAGCTCGCCTCTTGTATTGAATAATAGGAAAAATAGGGATGGTTCTGTTTTTCTCTCCTCGCTGCTTTTTGCTGCCAGTGAGCTGAATAGAATAAAACCGTCGCTATTTCTTTCTTCTTATTTTTTACTGTCAAGTCCTTTGGAAAAAGATATAATTCGCGGTAAATGTGCTACAGTTTCAAAAAATAATTTTGGGCGACGCATTCTTATGGTTAGCCAAAAAGTGCTTGAGCGCTGGGGGAATACACCCAAGGGTCATGATTTTGTTATTGAGTGTTTGCGTGAAATTGGAAAAACTGAATATTGTCCTGAAGAGTACATCATGGCTTTTGAAGTTTTATATTATGAAGGACTGCTCACATCGGTAAGGTTTTGGACACCCGAAAAGCTTTGGCGCTTATATCTTCATTTCCCTGATTGTACGAATAAAGAGTTGGGCGAGATGCTGAAAACGACAACGGAATCAGTGAGTACTTATCTTAATATCCTGGGGTGGCACAGGGCCATCGTGACTGAACATGATAAAGCCTTGAAAATTATTGAAGAGATGCGTGGGCTTAGAAAATCTACTCAGGAGATTGTTGATTATTTGAATTCTTTGGGATTAAAAACAAAACACGGTAAATCATACAACGTCAAAGTATTGGAAGGATTGGTCCGCCGCGGCAAAATAGGGCATGTCAGGGGTGCTTATAAGAAAAAAGAGGATGTTTCTCAACCTGTTGGGAAAAAAGCCGATAATGGCGAGCTGGATAAAACAGGATCGTCTGTATTGGTATTTATTTCTGCAAATATTGGTTATTTATTACAAAGATTCTCATTTGATTATTATCAAAGAGAGTGTAATAGAACCATTTTAGTAGTAGGTAGTTTTAAGCACCTTATTGATTTTCATTGTGTTGCTATTTATGGTTTCTTGCCATTGTTTTTTATATGGGGCGAGGTCTTCTGCATTCTTTCGCATGAGTTTAATGCACATACAGAAGAGAGGGCGGATCAAAAAAACAACATGGATTTGTCCAGTGGTTGTGAGGATGATTCTACGTCAAAATGTTCATCTTCGATAGAAAACATGATTATGGAGGACTCATGGTTTTTGAAAGAACGTGAATTGGTGCGAAAATTATCTTCTTTGAAAACATGTTCTTTTACAAGGCAGGAGATATTCAGGCGTTTTCTAGACCGTTATATGCCTAGAGAAATCAAGGTATTATCGTTTGGAGCCGATATTGAGGTTTTAAAATACAGAATAGTGCTGATGTCTGTTTTAAGGATCATAAGGAAGATAACTCCTGGGGGCGTGATTTCACCGTCAACAAGGAAGTTTTATAAGGGAAAAGAAGTATTATTTAATCAGGTGTATGCTTATTGGCTTAATGAAGGTTTTTGCGCTGATGCGTCTGAGGCTATAAAAATAGCTTATCATCCTTTGTATTATATGGAGGAGAGATCGAAAATTGATATTGTCAGATTAGCTTATAAAACTCTAGCCGAATATGCGTTTTATGAGTGCAAAATGAGAGATGAGCTGGATGAGTATCTAGGGGAATTAAAACAAGTTTTCTATCCGGAGCTAGAGTCACAGAAGCCTTTCTTTACCGATCGTCAGGAGATGCCGAGGACAGATTTAAATCTCTTCGATCCTTTGAATTATAGAATTTTTGTTAAGACGATGATTTGTTATAGGGATATTGAGTCATTGGAAGTAGCGTCTTTCTCTCTTGCTACATGCGAGCATCCGCACATGGCTGAATCATGCGGCTATATTATGGAAGTGCCGGATGAAGATATTGTGTTAAGGTGCCGTTATGATCTGTGGAGTGGTTCTGATAAGACCGAGGCGGATTTACCGATGATCCGATGGAGGTTGAATTATGTGAATTGTTATAATTTATGGGATCTGATGAGCTGTTTATTGGAGAAAACATACAATGAAATAATTGCCAGGATGAAAAAAGCTAAAATCATTGGAATTGTTATTGATTCGCGTGCCGGAGACAAAGAAAAAAGATGGGCGATGAGAGAGGCTGTGGATAGGTCTATCCCTGTGATAGAGATTGGGGATAACCCGCACGTGGTTTACAGGCCTTTTTCAGATGGCGGCATGGATCAAGAGAAAACTTCTTCCTCGGTTAAGGCTAGTTCTGTTTTTTCTATGGATAATGTTTTATCACCTATTTTTGAATCCGTACAGTTTGTGAGAGGGAAATTTTCAGTGATGATGAGAAGAAATAAGGGCTGTGTTTGTAAGGATATTCTATTGATTGGATTAGTTGAAAATCAGTATTCTTATACTTTGTCAAAGTTGGCGGCTTGTTTGCGGCAACAAGGCTTAACTTTTGATATAGCGCTTTGTCGGCAAATCAATTATCAGGCTTATCAGAAATTACAAGATGAGTTTCTTCGGAAAAATCATTATAGGGCTATAGAGATATCTGTTTTGTCTTTATTTTTTGAACATGCTTTATTAATGGCAAAATCTATCAATGCCGATTATCCAGGCGCTAAGATTGTTTTGGGTGGCAGGGGAGTATCTCTTTTACATGCCAGGTCATTGGAAAAAGAAAAAAAATTAATGGAGGAATATTCTTTTGTCCAAGCATTGTTTTTGGGAGATAGCGAAGAAAGTTTGCCGGCATATTTGGCAGCTATAAAAGGCAAGAAAGATCTAAGTGGCTTGCAGGGCGTTACATATCGTGAAGGAAAAGAGGTGGTTTACGGCAGTATTATACAGCTAAAGGAGTTGGATCAGTATCCTTTTGCATTAAGATCACAGAACTTAAAAGTGAACAGCGAAGAGGAATTTGAGTCAAGCCGTAATTGCCATGGGAACTGTTGTTTTTGCGCTACGCCCGAGATATATCTGGATAAGAGGTGGTATGCTCGTAGTGCGGTAAGTGTTGTTGGGGAAATCAAAGATGTTTTAATCAGGAGGCCGTTTGCCCATATCCTTTCTTTTCTTGATGATAATTTTCTCGGTGGTGGCCGGAGAGCCGATGATAGATTACGCCAAATTTATGAGTTATTTCAAAAAGAGAAGTTTTCTTTTTGTGAAAGGATAAGGCGCGCGTTTAATGTTATGAGTTTTTACAAAGAGGTGGGTATTAGAAAAGTGCTTTATCTGGCTTTTAAGGCTATTTTTGTCGCGCAAATATCAGAAAGATTAGAGATTTTAAAAAATCAGGGGAGGCTTGTTCAGATTCATTTTCAGACACGTTCTGATGATATTATTCGAGCGCAAGCTGTTTTAGAAAAGGCTGCACCTTTCATTGGCAGAATTGATGTGGGGATAGAGTGTATGTCTAATAGGCAGTTGGATAGATTTAAAAAAGGAACCACGGCTGAGAAAAACTTATTAGCTGCAGCCATATTGGAACAATTAGGAATAGTGAGAGCTTATTTTCTTTTGATCATTGTCCCCCTCTTATCAAAAGAAGAAATTGAAGAGAATATGGCAAATTTATTTAACCCGGAAAATTTTGATATGTTAATCCATTTTATTGACTTTGATAATAGCATTCATTATGACGATGAGCGTGAGAAGAATTATCCTGATTGCGTTATAGGGTTTCGCAGGGTTTTGAGCGTTTTAGGACGTGATAATACGTATTCAGACTATGTTGTTGGGATTGCGATGGTTCATTATTTGCGTTATTTACGAGGCAAGGAAATCGCTATCTTCCAGGAAGAAAAAGAGGCTTTTTGTTTAATTATGGCTCGGTTATATGGTGTTGCCAGGGATATTTACGTAGGCATAGAGAATATGGATTTTGTTCTGAATTCTGCAACATTCAAAGAAAGAGTAGACGCGGCGCATAAAGTATTTTATTACGACTGTATTACTTTATATCAAAAGATATACGCGCATACAGGAGTGCATATAAGGGAACATGGCCTATTATCATCGCCACTAACAAAGAATACAAAAAATGGTCATAAAAAAGGGGATGGTCTTGTTTTTTCATATGAAAATATTTCATCGCCTTCCATGAGCTATGAGAGTTGTTTTGTTTTTAGGGTTTCGGTATTAGCGGTTATGTTAAATAGTCTTTTCTTTTGTTTGGAACGACCCAACGCGTACGGATTTATTCACGGGCCGCCTTTAGATTTTTGTCTTTATTCTTCACAGAGAGAGCCTTTTTTAGCCATCCAATTCTGCTGTTCCAGCTTCTCAAGCCCGCTGAAAGATCGCCATTTTACCCTTGTTTTTAAAACGATCAGGTCTATTTTTAGTAAAAAAATACAGTTTTTGAAAAATTGTCCATGGATTGTGGGCTTTGGCATTGTCATATTGTTTTCCCTTTATAGGTATCTTTTTGGAGCGTATTTTCACTTCGTTCCTCAGAGTTTATTGTTTAGGCTTGACCATGGTTACTTGAATGATTTTTTGGCACCTCTGACAGGAAGTTCTATTTATACACTTATTTTTACCCTTTTCCCTTTGGATCCGGAAACGGATGAGATTGATGATACAGATAGAGTTCTTAGGGGAGTTGTTTTGCTTCAATGCTGTGCTTTTATCTTAAATGAGATGGTTCAGATATATTTTCCAACGCCCGGAGAATGGGGAACTTTCTATGATATTTATGTTTTTATTTTGAGTACACTTATTTTCCTTCTTCTTCCTACAAAAAAATGGCTTGAGAAGTTCCATCGGGAGCGTCTGGCAAGTTATCAAAAAATAAGGGGTGATTATCAGGTAGGTGTGAAATCAGATAAAAATTCCGATGGAAAAAGATCATCTTCAGTAAGACAAAACACTAATGAGAACGATACTATTTTATCTAGTTCGCCCTTGTTGCTAAAGAGTAAAAGACTCTTGTTTAGGTATCGCAAGGTCGGTTTATATCGTGCCCAACGTTTCTTTTTTAAACATGGGATTATGAATGGAACGTATTTGCGAACAGTCTTGCGCGGAAGGAAACATATTGGAAACGTTATTTATGAAGAATTTATTAAAAACGCGTGGTGTTCAGAGATAGCACACTTTTTGTTTGCGCTTTGCTCAGTTATTGTGATAGTGCCATGTGTGGCCCAAGGCTTAAAAGGGTTTTTCGCTTTTGTCATCTACAGTATTGCAGGGCTTTTCGGTGCGTCCAATATTCTTCTTGTTTTAATTCATAATGATAATCGTATTCGTGTTGCGCGTATCCTGCGTCATCAAAAAAATAGAGAATTAACTAAGCATAGATATAGAAAGGAATCACAAGATATAACCTCAGGTTCGCCGATTTTTTTAGTTCATCATGTGTTTAGGGAATGGATGCGTGAGTACATTGAAAATATGCCTTACAATTCTATCGCACCGGTTTTTCTCGCCTCAGGTCTGTCTTCTCCTGATCGTCTGGGAGGCAATTGCATTTATCAGGCACAGAGGTTCAAAGACGCGATATCGGGCATTGTGCATTTTGATAGCGAAGAACATAAAATCTATTACTTGGTTGAAAGATCGAGTCGCCATCCCGCCGTTATTGTTGATTTAAAAGATTATGGGAGAATTTATTATGATCCCTATCTTATGCAGATTGAACCAGTTGTGGTTCCTGAGGTGGGTGAGAGGACTATCGCGGAAGCCTATCCTTATAAACACCGGATGATGAGCAAGATTAAGTTAGAAAGAGACTCTTCGGGAGTCTTAATAGTGAGAAAATTTATCGCGCAAAGACCGAATAAATATATGCTCACACATAGAATACATTTTAATTTAAATATAGATGTTTTTTACGAGCTTCCCTCTTTGAGTGATCCGGTTATCGCCTTCCGGCCTGAACTTAGGTTTCTTTCTATACGCGCTGTCATAGGTGATGATATGTTGGGGTGCGGTTATTCTATTGCTGATAGATCGTTTTTTGGCCTTGATTTTTCTCATGAAAGAATCTCATCGGATGATATTCGGCTCAAGGCCATTCTGGGTATTATGGGATGTGTTTTTAATATAAAAACAAGAGATATTGAGGCGTATCTTAGGGAAGGAGTTGATTTGTATCATAAAAGGGTTCTTTCTATGCAGCCACAAAGCATAAGAGCGGATCCTAAAATATGGGGCGTTGTTGTTAGAAATAACTCTTCTTCTCCTATTGGAGCTTACGAGGGCTACGGTGATGCATTAATGACCATTGGCATTCAAAATAGAGGGGGAAGGCGTCATGTGGGAGAAAGAATGCAAGTTGTTAAAGCTAACAGGATGAATGCTTTTGAATTCTATTTTGATAGCCAGCATAGATTCACTCCTGAAATGTTTTCACCCGATTGGAAAAAGGTTTTTAAACAAGAAGCTAAAGGAGCAAAAATTATTCCTCAAGTGCACGCGTATGGTAACCCTCTTTTTATTCAAAATATAGGTAATCTTTTAGATACGGTTCAGTTTGCTTCAGATATTGGTGCAAGGGTTATCACTCAACATTTATCGGAGCCTGGAAGAAAATTTGCCGAGGCCATGAGACCTGTTTTTTCAAAAGCGAGAGATTGCGGGGTTAAGATTGGTATAGAGAATATGAGTAATTATGGATTATTGAATGGAGAAAGGGTTTGGCTTAGAGGAGAGGATGTTGTGCGCTCTTTGAATAGGACTTTTGAATACTTGGGCGATTATCTGGATGTGGCCGGCATAACATATGACTCAGGACATGCCGGCGTATTTCTTGGAGAGCCGGCTGATTTTCCCATTGTTTCTGATTATGATCCTCTGAGTTTATTAAATGAATTGGATCCGCAGATACCTTACTATAATGTACATTTGCATGGCTCAAGTTATGATGCGTGTGGGTATGAGACGCATTTAAGCATCCTTCATAATAAATTCGTCAATGAGCAGATTGCAAAAATTGTTCGTGTTTTAATTTGCGAAAAAAAATATAAGGGGGCTTTTATTCTGGAGTATAACGCTTCCGATTATATGGCGGATATTGCATTTTTAAGAGAATTAGCCTGTGTCTGTGGCTATTTTTCTTCTCCGCTTTGGCCTTCAGAGATAGATTTCTTGGATTATAATCTGTTGTTTTCTCAACCCAAGGCGGCATTCATAAAAAGTTATATCCATCAATATGAAACGGTTGCTTGGAAAATATTGAAAATGTTTTTAAAAGACGGATTTACTGACGAGGTTCTCGGTCAAGGGTTGATTTGTAAGGAATTTTTTTATGCCTTGGCCCGTGCTTTATCAGAGGTATTTCATGTGTGTTTTGGCCGGTCTTTAGGGACTGGTTTTTGTGTGGATGGAGGATTCGTTGATGTTAAAGATCGGACTCCCTTTGGGCATTTCTGGGTTATTTATTATGAGGGAGGCCTGCCACTTCTGTTGATTGATCCGACGCGTGTTCAGATAGATTCTTTTTATGACTGTAAAATTTATGTTAAGCCGTATCGGTTAGTTCAAAAAGAATATGTTTCTGTGGCGTCCTATGTTGTTAAGGCATGTTCGCCGGAACAAATTACACACATTAGTCATTATTTTGATCGTTATTATAAATCAGCGCTGCAGGCGATTTATTTTGTTTCGGGAGGCACAAGGCAGGGTGAGGCGATCATACTTTATTTGCAAAAACTGTTTTTAAATCGCTCTGCGCTTTCCAGTCTTTACACTGATTTTCAGATACAGCTATTGGATCAGATAAATCGGGCGTTGATAAAAGAGATGATTACTGTGCCCACAGATCGAGAAATCGCGATATGGGGGAATAAGCTTGTAGAGCATTTCTCGTTTATGCCAAAGCCATCAAGCCCCATAAAAATAGATCCAGCGGTAAATAGGGAAATAAAAAAAATGCAGGCGATGCGCGTTGCTCCAAAGGATTTTCAGAATTGGTGGGATGTTGTTCAAGATGTTAGTTGCAAATATTGGCAGAGGGAAGGTATGAACGCTTTTTTTGAGGTTCCTTATAGAAATACAGCTAATTGGCAATTTATTTGCGAAGCCTGCTTTTCTGTTTTTATGCGTTTGCGCTTTTTTGAACAGAAAGGTTTATTGGGGAAAGAAGAAAAAATATACTTTTTAGATATAGGCCCTGGCAACGGTTTGTCCTTGAGAAGATTCTTGGATGAATTTGAAAGATTATGTTTAAAAGAAAGGAAGGACTATTATCAACGGTTAGGATTTGTGTTGGGAGATATTTCGGAAAATGTTCTCAGTGATATTCAAAAAAGAGGTATTTTAGGGAAACATCAAGCAAAGGTGGAGATGTGTGTTTTGGATGCGCTGTCTCCTGCTTTGGGTTGGGATATATATTCAAAAGAACGAGTTTCTTTATTAGGTAAGAACTTTATGCTCGTTAGATGCAACTATCTATGTACGTGTTTGCTGGCCACTATGCTAGAGAGGGTCTCCCCTGGCGTGTATGAGATCCAGAAGGTCCATATGTCCATTGATGACAATGGCGAGCCGGGGATTACTTGTGATCTTCCCCCGAATTAGTGGACACAATGAAGAGTTGGTATTAGTATAAATATCTGCTCTTAAAACGGGGGTGTCCAATGGAGACGGTGAAGCGTCAGATGAAGCGGTTTGACAGGGATTTTAAGATTTCCGCGGTCAAGATGGTTGCTGAAGGAGGCCATACAGTAGCAGAGGTAGCCAGAAGCTTAGGCATACACGCCAATCAGCTCTATAACTGGAAAAAGAAGTTTGGTGATAGTGGTCAAAAGGCTTTCCCGGGCAAGGGCCATTTAACTGAACTTGCGAGCCTGAGGAAGCAGCTGCGAGAAGTCGAGATGGAGCGTGATATCTTAAAAAAAGCAGTCGGCATATTTTCAAAAACGACCGAGAACGGTTCGAATTTATAGATAATAACCGTTTAAGTTTTCCGCTCAAGAAGATGTGCCGCGCGGTGGAAGTATCCAGGAGTGGATATTACGCGTTCAAAAGAAGGCCTAAAAGCCAAAATAGGATAAATAACGAACGTTTGCTCATTGAGATAAACCGAGTATACTTTGAGAACAGCCGTAACTACGGCAGCCCGCGAATATGGAATCAATTATGCCGTCAAGAGCAGATTTTATGCTCCGAGAATCGCGTGGCCCGGCTTATGCGTTGTAACGGTATTGTCGCCGCGCATAAGCGCAGGTTCAGAGTAAC
>JBDREX010000008.1:0-125083 GCA_043819345.1 Candidatus Omnitrophota bacterium | reverse complement strand
CCCGAAGCTTAATGAGAAATTGTCACGTAGATGAGAATTTCTCATTGATGAAGCAAGGGGCCTTACAATGTTAATCCTAGCGGCTACTGAGAAAAATTTCGTCAGGAATTTTTCCAGTGTTTAGACGCCAGGGTTAACAGCCTATTGCCTATAATTAGGTGTTTATTCCTAAAACTCTATCCTGAAACCATCAAATTCACCTGTTGCCGTACTCCAATCAACCTGTTTATCTTTAATATACCCGCCAAACTCATCTTCCAGGCGGCATATAAAATCATTTAAAACACTCTCCTCTTGCTCAACCACAAGCTCAACTTCACCGCTGGGAACATTTCTAACCCAGCCTTCCACGCCCAAAGAACCTGCTATGGATTCACTTGTATAGCGAAATCCCACTCCCTGCACCATACCTCTGAATACAATATGAACTCTTTTATGCATAATATCTATAGAAATATAGCTATTTTTTCACTATTTGATCACTTATTATACACAATGCAGGCTATTTTTACCAATTAAATTCAACTATGTTCAAATGATTATTTACGCTATCTTTAGCAAGCTAAATACCAAACAGGAAACTAAACCTTTAGCACAATTTAAACAATTTATCTGACATTACCTCAACTAAGATCTGCCTATCTTTTTTTATCAATCATCAAAAATATGGTAGAATAAACTGGTCAGAGCAACATATAATCAATCATACCAAAATCAATGCAGAAAAGAACATATTGTGCCAATTTCACAAAAAAACAAGACAGTAGAGAAAACAACCATCTTTATAATTACAATAGGATTTTTAGTTGTTCTCAGCTTATTGTTCTCAACAAACCCCAGCCGCCTTTTTAAAGCCCATGTGTTATCTCAATCATCCCGGACAATACTGGTTTTAAATCATTACAGAGACAGGTGCGCCATGCACGGGCCCCTTGTTTTTGTTTTCAACGCAAATCAAGAAGACATACAAAACATTATTAAAGAAAATGGACTCGCAAAATATGAAAAAATTCCCGAATTTGCCTATACGCTTCTCAAACATATCGATGGTCACAACCTGTCTTGGTGGAAAAAGGCAAATAATTACAAAACAATGAGTATTTATGGAAGAGAAAGCAACGAGAACAGTGAACCACATATAAAATTCATTTTCACAGACGACACAAACATTATATATTATCTACAAGCATAAACAGCTCCATATAATTTAATCCAGCAAACTACCAGTTATTATGAAAAATAAAACAAAAGAATGGGCTTAAATCATGAGAAAACTATTATTCACTACTTTTTTTGTATTCACAGCCATTCTGTCCTGCCATGCAGATAAAAGCCAAGACAAATTCGCCCCAGGAGAAGTTGTTATCGGATTTAAAGAATATGTTTCCGGACAGCAGGCTCTAAAAATCTTAGACGACTATAACCTACCAATTAAAGATATCGTATTCTCCCAATACACCTATTTTTTTAAAACGTCTAGGCATAATGCTCAAAATTATAAACGTCATCTGCTTAACAGCAGGCTATTTCTTATTGTTGAGACACAGCTAAGCACCCCTGATAGCCCTTTTGACATCCTGTTCGCTTATTGTAAGCTCCAAACAGCTATGAAAGAAGTAAATACGCTCGTTTCAGGCCTTGAGGGCTTAATCATCCAATCTGTCGAAACTCACGCCATCATATTATCTGTAACAGTTGAAAAAGGCGAGGAAGAAAAATGGATCAGGATTCTCAAAAACAATCCAAACATTGAATCTGCTGAATTAAACTATATGGCAGAAATTGCCTTTTAGGATAAAAACCTGCGGAAAATTATAGAGATTTGAAAATTAATGAACCGGCGCCCTCACTCAATCAGTTTTACAACTGATTCCATAGGGACTATCGTCCCTCTGGCGTCGCCCGCCAAAAATCGACGGGGCTCCTGTCACCCCTTAGTAGTTTTCACAAAACCCGTGAAAACTGAAACATGGAGATTAGATCGTTCAGAGAAAGAATTTCTTCACCTTTCACCTATCTCCTTTCTCCTCACTTCGACTTTTTTCGCAAAGCGAAAAAAGTCGGGGAGGTGGGACTTGAACCCACGACCTCAACGTCCCGAACGTTGCGCTCTAGCCAAACTGAGCCACTCCCCGAAAAAAACCTGTCCACAGTTAACAGTCGACAGACCACAGAAAAACAGAAGTCAAAAACAAAAAAATCAAATCAAGCTCTAAACAGTGAAAAAATATAGTATCACAAAAAGATTAAATTGACAATCTGGCTATTGTTTCACACTTTTGACGAGCATATCCAACTCAACATTAACCTTATCACCAGCCGTCTTCTTTTTTAAAATCGTTTTTTCAAGCGTGTGAGGAATAATACAAACCGTAAATCCACCTTTTTTAATTTCAGCTATTGTTAAACTAATACCATCAACAGCCACCGATCCGCGGCAAACGAGATATTTTAAAAATACAGGTTTGAGCCCGATATGAAATGACACATTCCCCAAGGATACCTTCTTTGACCGGATAACACCCACGCAATCAATGTGCCCTGTCACAAAATGGCCACCCAGCCGATCCCCAACTTTCAAAGCCCTTTCTAAATTAACCTGATCTTTCAATTTCAGCTTCCCTAAGGTCGTATTTCGTGAGGTTTCAAGCATAACATCAAAAATAAAATTATGCCCTTTTGTCCCTGCCACAGTCAGACAAACACCGTTGACAGCAATACTATCGCCTGTCTTAACACCTTCATAAATTGAGCTGGCTTCAATTTCAAGGCGAATCATGCCGTTTTTGCTTATCATACCAACAATATGCCCCAATCCTTCAATTAATCCCGTAAACATTTTAACCTCTATATCAAATGACGCATTTGACGTCTGGCCTCAAATGTGTCATTTGGAGTATTTCAGATATCCTTCTATTAAAATATCTTCTTTTATTCTCCTGATATGATAATTCTTTAAACAAACTGCCTGATCTAACCTTTGAACGCCTTCTCCTCCAACAGCCGATAATGCACGCCTGCCGCCAATAATCTTTGACGCTATAAAAAACAATGCTTTATCCGCCAAACGTTCCTCTAAAAAAGAACCGACAAGTTCTGCGCCACCTTCAACAAGAATATTTCTGACCTTTAAATCATTTAGCTTCTTCAAAAGCTCTTTGAGGTCCACTCTCGACCCGTTTCCCCTTGTATAAATAATTTCAACCCCTCGCTTAATCAACTGCTCTTCTTTAGCCTTATTCTTTCGCACAGCAGCGATAACAACCTTTGATTTTGTTTTTAATAAACGCGCGGTGAGAGGAATCTTTAAATCCGAATCGACAATAATCTTAACAAAACGATGGTGACGATTGCAGGGCTCCAACGAAGGATCATCTTTTAAAACAGTATTGATTCCGACCATAATAGCATCATAATATCTTCGCAAATAATGCGCGTATACCCGCGATGCCTTTGAAGTAATCCATTT
Organism: Candidatus Omnitrophota bacterium; assembly: GCA_043819345.1. Classification (GTDB taxonomy): domain Bacteria; phylum Omnitrophota; class Gorgyraeia; order Velamenicoccales; family Velamenicoccaceae; genus CAYRDK01. The sequence goes on along the minus strand of JBDREX010000008.1, from coordinate 121,614 downwards.
AGACTCGCCACAGCTTGTGGCAATCTTTCCGTCTAAAGATGCAGCGCTTTTAACCGTAACAAAAGGCACATTTGTCTCCACAGCCTTAATAAAACTTTCATTAAGGCGGGCAATCTCTCTTTTTAAAAAACCAACATAAACCTTGATACCATTTTTTCTTAAAAAAGCTATGCCTTTGCCCCGCGTTAAAGGATTTGGATCAACCATACCGACATACACTTTTTTAATGCCGGAGGCAACAATTTCCTTTACACAAGGGCCCGTCGCACCATAATGCGCACAAGGCTCAAACGTACAAAATAATGTGGCACCTAAAGCTTTTTTTCCAGCATCTTTTAGAGCAAAAACCTCCGCGTGCGGCCCTCCCGCTTTTTTATGAAAACCCTGACCAACAACATGGCCATTTTTCACGATAAGAGCGCCTACCAAAGGATTCGGATACGTCTTCCCTTCTGCCTTAGCCGCCAATTCTAAAGCAAGGCGCATAAAATGTTTTACATTAAAGCGCATTTTGCCTCTTTTAATTTTTCCACATATTCATACGCCAGCTTGATTTTACCCAAACAAGATTCTTGCCGTGCTGTTCCATGACAATCAGAACCACCTGTTATTAAAAGATGGTGTTCTTGAGCTATTTCTGAATAACGCTGTATCTGAGATGCACTATATTCCGGATAGAAAACTTCCAGCCCCATAATCCCATCTTTTATAAACTCTAAGATACGGCTCTGATCTCTGATAATATGTGGATGAGCCAAAACGGGGATGCCTTTGATGCCACGAATCAATGCAATAGCTTCGGCAACACTCATTTTTAATTTTCCAACATAAGCTGAACCTTTGTCACCAATATAATCATAAAATGCCTGAGGGATGCAAGAAACAGCTCCTTTCTCGCACATGGCTCTTGCCACATGCAACCGCCCAACACTCCCCTTTCCCGCCAGAGAAAAAACATCTTCAGGGTCAACCTCAATACCTTGTTGCTTTAATTTGGCACAAATATCATATATACGTTGGACCCTCACCCGACACATAGATTGCAGCATTTCTAAAAACCGGCTGTCTTTGTAATCAATCAAATACCCGAGGACATGAATTTCCTGATCGCCACATTCAGCGCTCAATTCAACACCAGGAATAATCTCCAAGTTATCGGCCGCAAACGTAATAGCGCTATCAAGCGCCTCAACACTATCGTGGTCTGTAATAGATATACAAGACAAACCAACTTGACGAGCCTCATGAACGACTTGCTCACAAGAAAAAGTCCCATCAGAAAAATCGGTATGAATATGAAGATCTGCGAATTTCATAAGCTGTAATTTTTAATACGAAAAGTCTAAATATTAAGTATTCCTGGTCTTATTAATCTTGTCTAAGACCCCATTGACAAACTTGCCTGAATCAAGATCTCCGTATTTCTTGGCCAGCTCAACTGCCTCATTGATCGCAACCTTCGGAGGGATATCTTTTCTGAAAAGTAGCTCAAAACCAGCCAAACGTAAAATATTTCTATCAACCGTGGCCATACGATCCAGCTCCCAATTAGTCGCATAACTGGATATGGCCTCATCAAGGCAAACAAGTTTTTCAGCAATATCATTAACCAGGCCCATAGAAAACTTTTTAACGTCAGGGTCCTCATGTGCATAAGCATCCATCCTGAAAAAAGGCTCAACCAAATCTTTCGGGCTTACCTGTGTAACATCCGCCTGATAAAGAATCTGCAGCGCCAATTCCCTGGCTTTTGTGCGCTTTCTCATAATATAACTACTCCTATTTTAGACCTATGCTTATCCGTCTATAACCCACAACCCTACTCATTATAAAATGCTTTCAAATAAATTAACCATCTCAATGGCATTCAGAGCGGCATCTTTTCCCTTATTGCCGCTTTTTAAGCCAGAGCGCTCCATCGCCTGCTCCATCGTATCAGCCGTAATAACACCAAAAATAACCGGCACCCCTGCCTGCAAAGACACCTGAGCTATTCCTTTAGCTGCTTCGTTAGCGATAAAATCAAAATGAGGGGTATCTCCTCTAATAACAGCTCCTAGACAAATGAGGGCGTCAAATTTTTTCTCCTTAACTAAACGAGATGCCACAAGAGGTATCTCATAGGCTCCCGGCACCCAAAAAATCTCAATCTCGGCATCTTTAGCGCCATGCCTTTTAAGAGTATCACAACACCCATCTAATAACGATTTTGTGACCAAGTCATTAAACCGAGACACCACAACCGCAAAAGACTTATTCTTAATAATCATACCACCTTCATGTGTTTTATACATACCTACTCCTTTTTTAAAGTCACCATGTCTCCAGACACTCGTCACCAGAAGAACATCACAGGCCACATCTAAAAACTTGTTGCCGGGTTAACGAGTTTTCGTGTTTGCGAATTCAACCAACTTACCCGCACACTCGCCAACTCGCTAACGCTGCTTATTGTCTTGTGCCTATTCCTCCAACAAATGCCCCAACTTTTCTTTTTTCGTCTGTAAATAACGAGCATTCGCTTCATTTCTCTTCATCTCAAGCGCGACTCTTTCAACAACCTGCAAACCATATCCTTCCAACCCAATAATCTTACGCGGATTATTAGTTAGAAGTCTGATCTTTTCTATCCCCAAATCAGCTAATATTTGAGCACCAATGCCGTAATCTCTCAAATCAGCCGCAAAACCAAGCGCTTCATTAGCCTCTACCGTATCCATCCCCTTATCTTGAAGAGAATAAGCCTTTAATTTGTTAGCAAGGCCAATGCCACGGCCTTCCTGTTCCATATACAAAAGCACGCCCCGGCCATGCTGACCTATCAATTCCATAGCACGACGTAACTGCAACCCACAATCACAGCGCAAAGAACCAAAAACGTCTCCTGTTAAACATTCAGAATGCACACGAACCAATACAGGTTCTTCATTTTTACAACCTGTCTCGAGCCCCAAACTTAAAACAACATGCTCGCTTTCATCCAAAATCGATCTATAGAGAATCATTTCAAATTCACCAAAATCCGTTGGAAGTTTTGTGCGAATAACCTGAGACACCAACATCTCTTTTTTGCGCCTGTATCTAATTAAATCCTGAATGGAACAAATTTTTAGCCCATGGTGTCGCGCGAATTCCATTAATTGCGGCAAGCGACTCATGGTACCATCTTCGTTCATAATTTCACAAATCACACCGGCCGGATATAATCCAGCAAGCCTAGCCAAATCTACACATGCTTCTGTATGGCCGGCTCTCACTAAGACACCACCGCCTCTGGCACGCAAAGGAAACAAATGCCCTGGACGAATAAAATCTTCGGGACAAGCATCACAAGCAATAAGTTTTTTAATAGTCGTAGCACGATCATACGCAGATATGCCTGTCGTTACGCCTTCACTGGCATCTACCGATATCATCCACGCAGTTGAATACGGATCTCTCTGAACATGCCCCTTTAACATATCTGCTTGCTGCATAAAGGAAATACCCAGCTTTTCCAGCCTTGCTTCCTCCATGGGGACACATATAAGCCCCCTGCCAAATTTTGCCATAAAATTAATATTCTCAGGAGTCGCAAAATCAGCCGCTAAAACCAGGTCCCCCTCATTCTCGCGATCTTCATCATCAACCACAATGATCATCTTGCCAAGCTTAAAATCATCTAGAATCTTTTCCACTGGATCAAACATTGTTTTTCCCTCTTTTGGCCCTAAAAAATAAAAAATCCCGAAAAATAGACTTCGGGATTGTTAAAAACAAAAAAATGCTCTTTTGACCTTCTCCCATCTAGGCTATCCCCTTTTAAAGGGGCCCTGCCATCTGTATAGCAGGAACTATTGGCTCAAGCATCTCACTTGATCTGTCCGCAAGACTTTTTGGCTTGCAGACTCGCAGGCTCAACTCTTTTAAAAAAGTTTCACTGCCAGCTGGGACTTCCACCCAAACCCGTTATTGTGCTAACGGGTATCCCGAAGATCGTTTGACTAATATACTGATCAATTAAAAATTTGTCAAGAAGAATATTTAGCGCTATAATGATTCCGTTGCGAATAACAAAACAATAAAAGATGCAGAAAATAATAGCAGATACCCTCACTAAGAAGAACCTCACAATCGCCGTGGCAGAATCATGTACAGGCGGGCTCATCTCATCTGAGCTAACCGATATCCCTGGTAGTTCAAAATATTTTATGTTTGGAATTGTTGCCTATTCTAATGACATAAAAACAGAAATTCTCAATGTAGCAAAAGAAACAATCTTAAAACATGGCGCTGTTTCTAAAGAAACAGCCTTAGAGATGGCCAATAATGTTAGACATCTGGCCAAGACCAATATTGGACTAGGCATAACCGGTATCGCAGGCCCTGCGGGCGAAGAACCATTAAAACCCATTGGCACTGTATTTATTTCTATCGCAGTTGGACACCACCTCTACTTTAAAAAATTTATCTTTAAAGGAAGCCGGCTGAAAATAAGAAAATCAGCTACAAAAGCCGCATTAAAACTCTTGTACGAATGCCTGAACTAGACGTAAAAAGGTTATTTCTGGCCGTTGAAATCCCAAAAAAAATTGGAAAATCACTTGAAGCACTGGAAAATATCTTAAAAGAAACCGCTTGCGATGCACGCTGGGTTAAACCCGCTAATGTTCATTTAACTCTAAAATTTCTAGGTGACGTTAGAACAGAAAAAATTACCCCTATCATACAGGCACTAACATCCGCCTTCCCATCAAAACAAAGTTTTAACGCTGCCTTAAACGAACTGGGCGGATTTCCATCCTTAAAATCACTTCAAATTTTATGGGCCGGAATAAATGATTCAGATAAAAAAATAACTGCGCTTGCCAGTACCGCGGAAAATGCCCTTTACGAATTAGGCTTCAAAAAAGAAACAAAAGAGTTTCGAGCCCATTTAACCCTGGCGAGATTGCGCTCAAACCTCAACAAACTACAGCTCATAGAAAAAGTTCGCAAGATCAATAAAACCATGCAGCCGGAAATCTTTCCTATAGATAATATAACTCTATTCGAAAGCCACCTGACTACTCAGGGCCCCATATACTCCCATATCCATCAGATAAAATTTCGGTAATAAAATTTAAAAGATATGAACTACGAGCTTCAGATATGAATTTATTCCAAATAAGACAGGAGTTCTGATTTTGAGGTGAGCACAAATTTGATATACATTCCCGACAAAAACCTCAAATCCGATTCAGCGATAAAATCTTCCGGGTTGGCTGTTGCCACAACAAGCATATTATTCTCAATATCAATAGGAAAAACGCAATATTTTTTTAAAGCATCTAACGGAACCTTGGATACCGCGTGGGGATTTATCTCATAATTAGATAATTTCACATAAGGAATATTATACTGTTGCGATAAACCTTCGACAATATCGGCCTCCGAAACAAAACCCTTTTCAGCTAAAATTTCACCCAAAGACTTCAACGAATTTCTTTGCTCGTCTAAAACCGAACGAAGCTGATCAAAAGTAATCAGATTCTTATCAATAAGGATTTCACCTAACCTAGAACCATATTGCCGCGCTAAAGCTGCATCCAGCTTCTCTTTCGTGGCATATCCCAATTCAACAATAATCTCGCCTAAAAGCTTTTGACTACGTTTCTGTGTTTGCAGCACTTCCAAGAGCTGGCTCTCCGTTAAAATCCCGTTCTCAACCAGTACTTCCCCTAACTTCTTAGGTACTTTTGTCATCGCATTCCTTTAACTCGACAGCTTTATTCGCTTGCCAAAACCCTATCAACCTCAGTTTGAGTTGTTAATCCTTGTTCTATGAGAGGAATCACAGACTTTGAAAAAGGCATCATACCCTGCGCGATAGCTGCTACTCTTAATTCATCCGCAGAAGCCCTCTTCAAGACAAGTTCTCTTATTATATCATTGATCTTCAAAATTTCAAATATTCCTGTCCTTTTTTTGTAGCCAATATTTCCGCACTGAGCACACCCTTTCCCCTTACAAATCTTACAAACCAGACGGATAAGGCGTTGCGAAACAACTCCCGTAAGCGCAGTTGCGATAAAAAATGGTTCAACCCCCATATCCAGGAGCCTGACAATCGTATTAACAGCATCCTTGGCATGGAGCGTTGAAAAAACCATAGCACCCGCCAATGTCGCCTGAAGCGCGGTACGCACCGTTTCAACATCTCTCATTTCTCCAACAGCCACAATATTAGGATCCTGTCTCATAATAGCCCGCAGGCCCGTAACAAACGTCATTCCGAATTCATGATCAACGGAGATCTGATTAATACCTTTGAGCTTAACTTCCACAGGATCTTCAATCGTGCAAAAATTCTTCTCCCTGCTGTAAATATGCTGTAAAACAGAATAAAGAGTTGTCGTCTTACCAACACCCGTCGGACCAGTAATAACAACAAAGCCTTCTGGTTTATAAATTGTGGCATCAAGTACCGCCAAAAATTCTGGCGTCATGCCCAAATCTGTCAAATTCATGCAATATTTATTGCGATCCATCAACCTCATAACAATCTTCTCGCCCATAATCGTTGGCATCGTAGCCACGCGCACATCATATTCTGTATTATCAAACATAAATGTAAACCGGCCATCTTGCTCATTGCGCCTTTTTGTAGGATCCATAACGGCCATAATCTTTATAGCGTTTACAACAGAATTAAGATTTGTTTTATCTTCCTGAAGACGGTCAACATCTTTTAAGATACCATCAACTCTGTAACGTACGACAATCTGACTTTTCTCGCCATCCACAGAAGGTTCCCAATGGATATCAGTAGCCCGCTCTCTTATCCCTCTTCGGATAAAATCATAAATCATATCCAAAGACTCTTGCCTTACCTCTGATCTACGCTCTGACATATCTTTAATCTCCCTATTGTATTATCGGGTTGACATATTTATCCGCTTGCGAGATTAATCTACTCATACCCTTGCCCGCATACGGCTCACAATATTTATTTTTACGTTAAATTAACAACCTCTTATCTTCTACCATCACAATCTACAGCACCCATTCTATATAGAATCGCTCCTTTAGGTCAAGTGCAATCTTCCTTAAGTATAAATACTTCTATCGAGATACGACAACCAAAAAAATACGTAAAATGATATTCGCATAAATACCACAAAGAATATCATCTAGCATGATCCCATAGCTGCCTTTTAGCCGCTCCAACTGCCGTGCAGGGAAAGGCTTAATAATATCTAAAATTCTAAATAATACAAAACCAATCAATAGCACAACTTCATTAATGGGGATCATAAAAAAAACAATAAAAATACCCGCAACCTCATCAATAACAACTTGCGGCGGATCTTTTTTACCAAAAATCTTTTCGGCCCTGCCACATGTCAAGAACCCAAGGGCACAAATCAAAAGAAATAAAAAAACAGAGACGCCCGGATAATTAAAGACGGCCAGAAATAGCAAAAGACCGACAAAACTTCCTAGCGTTCCCGGAGCAAAAGGAGATTCTCCGGCATAAAAAAAAGTAACAATCATTTTAACAAGATCGTCTCTTTTCATGGACTCTTAATCAATGCTCTATTGTGCCAAACAAAAGAAATCCCCGAATAAAGAGTCAAGATAACCGTAATAAACATTAAAGAAAGAATAGCAAATCTGTAATTCGCGTTAAAACCGCTGAACTCACACATAATAAAAAACACAAGAATAAAAAATATGGTAACCATCTGAAAAACTGTTTTATGCTTACCGGCGCTCTCAGCTGCTAAAACAACACCTCGCCGTATCGCAAAAAATCTCATGCCGGTAATAACAACCTCTCTGATTATAACAACAATAACCATCCATGCAGGAATCAATTGCAGCTCAACAAAAGATAAGAAAATACCCAAAACCAATATTTTATCTGCTACAGGATCCATAATTTTGCCAAAATCAGAAATCTCACCTCGCTTGCGCGCAATCCAACCATCTAAAAAATCCGTTAGGCAAGCCAAAAGAAACAAAACAAGTGCCGCCATCTTTGCCATCAAAGATGGTATGAACAAAAACCACATCAATAAAAAAGCCATCCCGATACGCGAAATAGTCAATTTATTTGATAAATTCATTCAATAACTTCCCCTTCTACATCATATTCATAACTCTTTATAATCCGGGCCTTAACAATGCTCCCAACCGATATCGGCTTTTTTGCGCGTAAAAAAACATTCCCATCTGCCTCTGGCGCATCAGTCTGCATCCGCCCTACATAAGCACAACTAGAACCGGACTTTTTCTTTTCGTCTACAAGAACATCAACAATCTTTCCTTGAAAAAATTTTAAAATATCCGAAGAAATATCTCTTTGCAAAGACATTAATGTATCATAACGCCTTTTTTTTACTTCTTCAACCAATTGCTTTTTAAAATTATAAGCCCGCGTCCCATCTTCACGGGAATACGCAAGAACCCCCAATTTATCAAACCGAACAACCTTAACAAAATTCATCAGCTCAAGAAATTCTTTTTTTGTTTCCGACGGAAACCCAACAATGAAAGTTGTTCTTAAGGTAATATCGGGAATTCTTTTTCTTATCTGCTCAATCAAGCGCACTATAAATTCTCTACTTACCCCGCGATTCATCAACGAAAGAATCCTATCATTGATATGCTGCAATGGCAAATCAACGTAGGAACACACCCTCTTCTGCGAAGCTATCAAATCCATCAGATCTTTTGATACCCCTAAAGGATGTAGATACAAAAGCCTTACCCATGGTATCCGGCTCACTTTTAATATCTTTTCTACGAGGTTCACTAATCCGGCACCTCGTAACTTTTTATTTTTAGATGAGAAAGAGCTCTTTTGTAAATCCATCCCATATAATGTTGTATCCTGGCCAACAATATTAAGCTCAGCAACACCCTGGTCTTCCAAAAATCTCACCTCATCAAGAATAGCTGAAATTTTCCTGCTTCTTAAAGGCCCTTTTATGGCAGGAATAGCACAAAAACTACAACAATTCGTACACCCTTCAGAAATTTTCAAATAAGCAAAATGGTAAGGCGTTAATCTTGTCTCCGGATCAAAAATCTTTTTGAAATCAGCAAGGCCCATAAAACCATCCACTTCCTTAAAACTATCTTTCAGGATAGATGGATACCTTTTAACCAGACACCCACAAACAAAAATCTTTTTAATCTTTCTCTTCTTCTTTAAATCAATAAGGTCAAAGATGGCTTCCAAAGATTGTTTTTTTGCATCTTGCGTAAAAGCACAAGTGTTAAGAAAAACAACTGTGGCTTTTTCAACCGCTGTAATAGTTGCCCCAAGACGTTTGATATCACCTAAAATCTTTTCAGAATCAACAAGATTCCGAGAGCAACCCAAACTGATAATGTTGACCCGCTCTCCCTTAAAACTTGGGGACAAATCAGCTCTCATGTATTTTTTATTCCTGTATGATCCCATAAGATTTAAACAAAACTCTGCTTAGAAAATTCCTGTCAGTATTACCAAAAGCAGATTAAAGACGGGTTTTAAAGCGAAGCTATCACCAAAACAATAGATACCACGCGTTAGCCGCATTCTGTCAGATGAAAACCTAATGATTTATCAGCTAATCAATTACTTCTGAATGGAAAGGCCATCACGCGTAACAACGACGTTCTTCAATGTTTGTCCGGGCCGGCCGATTTTCTCCAAAAGCTTGCCATTGAGCTCCAATTCAACCCCTCCTGCATTGCCCAGCCAAAGCTCAATTTTTTCCTTAGCCTGCCAACTTTCAGCCGCTCCATCGGTTAAAATACTCTGAAAAACAATCTTGCCGTCAACCTTAACCTGAAGCCAGCATTTTTGCTTTGCCCTGATAATCAAAACGATTTTTTCATTTGTATTCTTCTTTGCTGAAGTATCATCCTTTTTTGAAACAACGCGTGTTTCTTTTTTCTCAGAAGCCTTTTGATCCAAAGCCTGCGCGACAACAACCGACTTTTTCGAAGATTTCATCCCCTTGATAAATTTTCTAATCCCAATAATAGAAAGCAAACATAAAATAATAATAATAACGTATTTCATATTTAAATTCTTTAACAAAGCTCCGGTTTTTTTGACCCATTCCAGCGGAAACTGTACCATGCCCCCAATTTGCTGTTCTTCTGGTATTTTGAGCTTTTTACCGCCGGAAAAAACATCCAACTTCTGCTCACTCTCAAAACGACGAATGAGCGCATCCCGGTCTAAATTTAAATACTCCGCATAAAGCTTTAAAAAACTTTTTGAATAAACAGCACCTAAAGATTTAAATTCATCGGCCTCAATCATCTTCAAGATATTCATATGGATTTTCGTATGCCGACTAACTTCCTCTAGGCTGATTTTTCTGGCAACACGCGTTTCCTTTAAAATTATTCCGACAGTTTTTTCATTTTTATTCTCTGCCATTTTTACCTCGTTCCCTTTTGTATCTGTTCTTTGAGCCAATGCTCCCTGTCTACAAGTATTTCTCTTGGTTTAGACCCTCGATAAGGTCCGACTAATCCCTCATCCTGCATCATATCAATAAGCCGAGCAGCTCTTGTATAGCCCAATCTTAATCTGCGCTGCAAAATAGAAACCGAGGCCTGCCCCGTTTCAATAATAAGTTTCGCAGCCGTATCATAGAGCTCATCCTTATTACCACCGGCGCCACATTGCGTCTGTTCCTGCTGCTGTATAATGGAATTATCATACACAGGCTCACCCTGTTTTTTGATAAAATCCAATACATTCTCAATTTCTTTATCTTTAAGATAAGAACTCTGTGCCCGCAAAGGCTTAGGCTGCCCGGGTTCTAAAAACAATAAATCGCCTCTACCTAAAAGTTTTTCGGCACCATTCATATCTAAAACAGTTCTTGAATCAACTTTTGAAGCCACTTTAAATGACATTCTCGCCGGAAAATTTGCTTTAATAACACCCGTAATAACATCAACACTTGGCCTTTGTGTCGCCAAAACCAAATGAATCCCCACAGCGCGAGATAATTGCGCAAGTCTGGCAATCGCACTTTCTATTTGATCACGAGCTACCATCATTAAATCAGCCAACTCATCAATAATAACAACGATATAAGGTAATTTCTGTTTTTTCTGATTATACGCGTCAATATTACGAACACCCTCTTTTGCCAACAATCGATAGCGTTCATCCATCTCTGAAGTTACCCAGGCCAATGCTGCAGCAACCTTTTTATGGTCCGTAACAACAGGCGTCAAAAGATGCGGCAATTTATTGTAAGGGACGAGCTCGACCATCTTTGGATCAATCATTAAAAATTTCACATCCTGAGGAGATGCATTAAAAAGAATAGAAAGAATAATACCATTAACACAGACTGTCTTACCTGAGCCCGTTGTCCCAGCAATCAAAAGATGCGGCATATCAGCCAAATCAGTAATGACAGGCTTACCGGCTGTATCCTTTCCAACAGCAAGAGTTAATTTTGATTTTGATTTTCTAAACTCATCACAGGATAGAACTTCTCGCAAATAAACCATGGTTGAATGTGTATTAGGGACTTCAACGCCAACCCTGTTCTTGCCTGGAATAGGTGCCACAATACGAACACTCGAAGCCTTCATAGTTAAAGCTATATCATCGGAAAGACTAACAATTTTTCCGATTTTGACTCCCGGTGCCGGTTCAAGCTCATATCTTGTAATAACCGGCCCTCGCTCAATGTCAGCAACGCGCACGCTTATACCGAAATCCGTCAAAGTCTCCTCTAAAATACGCGCGCTTTCAGCTAAATCATCTTTGATCTGACGCATAGAAACAGGTGGCGGGAGCTCTAATAAATCCAAATGCGGCAAAACATAATCTTCGTCAGGTATCTCCCGCACAGCCGCGGCTTGCGCCTTTAGGCGACCATCATCGCTGGGCTTGGCAACTTTAATCGTCACCGGGCCTGCATCAAAAGTTTTAATTGGCTCTTTTTTCTTTTCTTCAAAACTCTCAATCTTTTCCTCCAGAGTCAAAGAAGCCTTTTTGCTCCTAAAAATGCCTGCCATAGGAGATACTTTAGATATTTTCTCTTTCTTCTCCTTAATGGGGGAAGAAACAACTTTAGTATTTTGAAAACGGGCAACAACAGACTCAAAAAACCTCGTTACAAAAGGAAAAACCAATATTTCGCCGATCAAAGGCAAGGACAACACTGCCAGCATAAATAAAATGACATAAGCCCCAGTTCTTCCAAAATAATTGATTAAAAAATCCGAAAAAACCAGCCCAACAATACCACCTCGAGAAAATCGAACCGTAGAATCACTAGATAGAAGCATCCCTAAAAAAGAACTAAAAGCTACTGTCAACACTAAAAAACCCAATATTTTAACAACATTTGCCCTGATTTTTTCATGGCGAATAAATTTCAACCCCCATAAAAATAAAAAAATGGGCATCAAATAAGATGCCCATCCAAAAACAAAGAAAAAGACCCCAGACAAAAAAGAACCAAATAAGTTAATGAGGTTTTTTGGCGGAAAATAAGGATGTGATGTGTAAAAAGATAGATCTGACGGATGATAAGAAACAAAACTCAAAAAAACAAGCGCGGTAGCCGCAAAGACAAAAATACCGGAAATTTCATAAACATGTTCCTTCTTCATAGAAAATGTGGGAGTGATCTATTAGAGACACTTGTAACACCCCTTATGCCAAGAAGGAATCTATTTAGCGCTCTCTAAAAAACACCCCTTTTACGAGTTTTTTTCAGCCTGTTTTTTACTTAGATTTATGCGCCCTAACTCATCAATGCCGATTACTTTTACCGTAATTTCGTCACCGACCTTGACAACCTCGTCGACATTTTTCACATATTTATCAGAAAGCTCAGAAACATGGCACAAACCTTCTTTGTTTGGTAGAATTTCGCAGAAAGCCCCAAAATTCATAATACGCTTAACTTTCCCCTTATAGATTCTACCGACTTCCACGTCTTCCGTCAATCCTTTAATCATATCAATAGCGCGAGACGAAGCTTCACTGTCACTGGATGAGACCAAAACACTGCCATCATCTTCAACATCAATAGCAACACCGGTAAGCTCAATAATCTTACGAATATTTTTACCACCAGGGCCAATAAGATCACCTATACGCTCCTGATTAATCTTAAACTTAATAATACGAGGTGCGTACTCAGAAAGCTCCTGCTTCGGAGAAGTAATCACTTCACCCATTTTACCAAGAACATGGGTTCTCCCTTTCAAAGCCCTCTGGAGAACTTCAGCAGCAAAATCCAAAGTAATGCCACCAATTTTTAAATCCATTTGTATAGCCGTAATACCTTTCGTGGTACCAGCCACCTTAAAATCCATATCGCCACAATGATCTTCTAAGCCTGCGATATCCGATAGAATAACATATTTAGAGCCATCCTGAATCAACCCTAACGCAACCCCAGCCACAGGCTGCTTAATAGGCACGCCCGCATCCATCAACGAAAGCACTGCGGCACAAACAGTCGCCATACTGGAAGAACCATTAGATTCTAAAATTTCTGAAACAACACGAACCGTATAAGGAAACTCTTCTGCGCTAGGCATAACAGCCTTCAAAGCTTTCTCCGCTAAAGCACCATGCCCAATTTCTCTTCTACCTGGGCCACGAAGAGGCTTAACTTCGCCAACACTAAAAGGCGGAAAATTATAATGAAGCATAAATTTCTTATAGGACTTACCTTCCAAGGCTTCAATCATCTGCTCATCTACACGTGTACCCAAAGTCACTACACCCAAGCTCTGTGTCTGGCCCCTTGTAAAAAGCGCAGATCCGTGTGTCCTTGGAAGAACAGCAATTTCACAAGTAATTTGCCTGATCTCATCAATAGCCCTACCATCAGCTCTCAAGCCTTCTTCCAAAATCAACCTACGAACTTCCTGCTCTTCTATTTTCTCCAGGACTTCCTTAATCTCTACATCACAATAGTCCTCTTCACCTAAAAGCTTGTCACAGGCTTCTCTATATAAAATCTGCGAAGCTTCCTGACGCGCTTCTTTCTGGTTAATCTTACAAATTTCCTTAATCTTACCCATATACAAAGATTTGAGGTTCTTCAAAAGAATCTCATCAATAGCTTTCGCTTCATAAGACATCTTAGTAGGCTTAATTTTTTCTATGAGTTCTTTCTGAGCCTTAATGGATGCCTTCAATTGCTCATGCCCATATTTGAGGCCATCTAAGACAACCGACTCTTCTAACTGCAACGCTTCTCCCTCGATCATAATAACTTTCTCTTCATTGCCAACAACGATGAGATCAAGATCACTGGTTTCACGCTGTGCATACGTAGGATTCAGAACAAACTCTCCATCTACTCTACCCACTCTGCAGGCACCTAAAGGTCCATTAAAAGGAGCACAAGATATGGATAGCGCAGCTGAAGCGCCAATAACAGCAAGAATATCAGGGTCATTCTCAGCATCGCTGGAAAGAACCATCGCCGTAACCTGAACATCATTCTTAAAATCTTTTAGAAATAAAGGACGGATAGGCCTATCAATCAATCGGGAAATCAAAATCTCGCTTTCAGAAGGTCTCCCTTCGCGCTTAAAAAATCCCCCGGGAATCCTGCCTGCCGCGTACGTTTTTTCCTTATATTCAACCATCAGAGGAAAAAAATCGATACCTTCCCTAATTTGCTTAGAAACACATGCCGTAACTAATACGATGGTCTGGCCCATTTGAACTGTCACAGACGCATCAGCCTGTTTGGCCATTTTTCCTGTTTCTAAAACTATTTCACTGTTTCCGAAGGAAACACTAACTCTCTCAATAGACATAATCTTCCTTTTCTTATTATAATTATTTGCGCAGCCCTAGTTTCGTAAGGATTGCTTCATATTTTTTCGTATCCGTCTTTTTCAGATAAGCGAGTAGACGTCGACGTGTACTGACCATTTTCAACAGCCCCTGGCGGGAATGATGATCCTTTTTATGCTGTTCAAAATGCTTAGATAAATGATTGATTCTTTCCGTCAAAAGGGCAATCTGTACAAAAGATGACCCTGTATCTTTAGCATGCATCTTGTAATTTTCTATAATTTCTTTCTTTTTAGTAAGTTCTAACACCAAAGCTACACCTCCTCAAATACGAAACACATATGTTTTCAATATAAGCCTACCCATGAGGCTTTTGCATTCTCTTCTTCAATTAGTGCAATAGTATACACTTTTGAGATATTTTAGTCAAGAATAATTAAATATTATTAAAACAGTGTTAAATTCTTTCTTAGCCGCGCGTTATAGTCATATTATTTCGTAAAAAAGACGCGAAAAATGTCTTTCACAGGTAATCACGCATCAGCATCACCAATCTCGCTTTGCAGGCATGCCAAAAAACGCTCCAGTTCTTTAGCTGTCTTATCTGTAATAAAGTTCCCATGCATCAGTTCTTTCTGAAGGGTTTTTGCGGTAGAAAAAAGCCGCTTTAAAGCGCTGATTCTGCGAATCTCTCTGGCTTTTTGAGGATCCTCTTCTTCCCGCAAAGAACGCAGCCTTAAACCCACTTGCTTTTTAACCTCTTTACCCTCTTTTCCCTGCTCAAAAACACTCTTCTTAAATTCCTGATAATCATCCTCTGTCAGCTCTTTATTGTTGGCAACCAGACGCAGCACATTCACCGCGTCAACCGTTGGAATAGATTTGGGATTAACTGTTCCCTGGGATTGCACATCTTTCAGAAACTGCGGCTCATGCTTTTCTAAGAAATAATAAGAATGCAACAACTTAGATGCTGTTTGTTTCTGAAGGCCAAGCTCTGCCTTACAATAAGCTTCAAACGTCAAATAACCCCATTCTTTAAAGATCTTATCTTTATAAACCGAATAAAGGATCTGTCCTAAAGCAATCCAGGAAGCCTTAAAAGACTTCACGGCATCCAAAACGTTATAACGCAATGACCCCGGTTCAACGGTTTCCATCTTTTGTTCAATACTCCTGAGCGTCTTACTTTTCATAACATCCACTGTACTCGTATCCATCTCAAGCTCCTTAACATTATCTATAATTGGGTATTTTTCCTCTACAATGCCAACGTTTACTATATGTTTAACCCCTTCAGCTCCTTAACAACAAACCTGCCATCCTTTTGAATCAGCTTACCATCAAAATAAATCTCCCCATCACCTTTTAATATCTTAACCAAATCCCAATGAACACTGGAACGGTTTCCGTTATCGGCGTCCTTATACGCCTGTCCCGGAGTAAAATGAACCGACCCGGTAATTTTTTCATCAAAAAGAATATTCTTCATAGGCCGATTGATATTTTTATTTAATCCGAACGCGAATTCACCGATATATCGGGCTCCATCATCCGTATCTAATATTTTGTTAAGATCACTATTGGAACCAATCTCCGTTGTAGCCTTAACAATCTTTCCCTTCTTAAATTCAAACCTCACTCCGTTAAACTCTTTCCCGTGATAAAACGACGGCGTATTATACCGGATATACCCTTCAACGGAATCTTTCACAGGAGATGTAAATACCTCGCCATCCGGCATATTGCGCAGCCCTTCGCTTTTTACTGCCGGGATCCCTTTAATCGAAAACGTCAAATCCGTATCAGATGAAGCAATGCGCACCTGAGACGTTTTATTAAATAATTTCCAAAGATGCGTAATCTTTTTGGCAAAAGACGCCCAGTCAATATTGCAAGCCTTAAAATAAAAATCCTCAAACTCTTCCAACGTCATTTTGGCATCCTGTGCCAAGCCGATACTCGGAAACCGTGTAATCACCCAGCGCGTATGTTCCACGCGCCGGTTGATAATCGGCCGCATGATTTTCTCGCGCTTGACCACTTTGGACAGATCAATATTGGCAAACTGCTGAGTATTTTCAATAGAGTTAATCCCGATATAAACAGTCGCTTTTCTCATGATATCCATGCGATGCTGAGGAAAATATGTTAACTGATCATCCTTGGCCAGAGTGTAAAAACTCTTTGCCAGATCTTCAGAAGAATAATTATACTCAACAGCGCGCGCGCCATTTTTCAGGCACAACTCATAAATAGTTTTGACCAACGGCAACGCCCGCATACCGCTGAAATCAATCACCACAACATCACCCTTTTTTACCTGTGTTGAATAATTTACTAAAATCCCTGCAAGTTTTTCAATCCGTGGATCGTTCATATGGTCTCCTGTATGTTATTATCTTCGCATATTTCAAAAATAATTTACAATCTCTCCTACGCATAATATTCGTCTCTTTCCCAATGAACGGGATTGTTGACGATATATTCCCGAATACGAACAAGATCGGATTCATCGCGAATAACATGTTCGTAATAATTCCGTTGCCAGAGGCGGATAATAAATGGCGGCCAATTGTTGGTTTTGACATTTCTTATATATTCGTTTGTTGACATCGTTTTAAACCATTGCACAATCGTTCCAATCATCGGCGTAGGGGCGCACCTGCGTGTGCGCCCTTTAACAATTTCCATATTATTATTGTTCGCGTAACCATTGTTACCATTAACAGGGCGGACACATAGGTCCGCCCCTACGTTACATTGATCAACAATCACAATTATTCCATGCAAATGGTTCGGCATTATCTTATGTTCGTCAATTAGAACCACATTATATTTTTTTGATAATTCACGCCACCATTTATCAACCATTTTCCCGGCATCATTCAATACCATATTGTCATTCAACACGTCACCAAAAACGCATTTTCGGTCATTGACACACACCGTCACGAAATACGCGCCCTGTTGCGCGTAATCGTAATATTTTAAACGCATTGATCTACGGTTGCCGGGCATAACAATTTAATTCCAAGGGCAGACACATAGACCCGCCCCTACGTTACAATCTCCGGTTTGCGTTTCATGGACAGGCTGATTCTTTTGAGTTCCGGATCAACGCTTATAACCGTCACTTTGACGACATCGCCGACTTTGACGAAATCCGCCGGGCTTTTGACAAATGTGTCGGCGATTTGGGAAATATGCACCAAACCATCCTGATGGACACCGATATCCACAAACGCCCCGAAATTAGCCACATTCGTAACAGTCCCTTCTAGTTTCATGCCGGGCTTTAAATCTTTGATCTCTTTAACATCTTCATGGAAACGCGCGTATTTAAATTTTTCCCGCGGATCCCGCGTCGGTTTTTTGAGCTCTTTAATAACATCGGCTACCGTCAAACTGCCCGCTCTTTCATCTACATAGTCTGATATCTTCACCCTATTCAAATGGTCAGGCTGACGAATAATCCCTGCTAGGGTCATATTCAAATCTTTGCACATCCTCTCAACAATCGCATAGCTTTCCGGATGGATAGCTGTATTATCCAAAGGATTAGCGCCATCACTAATCCGCAAAAAACCTGCCGCCTGCTCAAACGCTTTTTCCCCAAAATTAGATATATCCATGAGCTCTTGCCTGGATTTGAAAGAACCCTGATTATTGCGATGATTAACAATTTCGCGGGCTATCCTGGCATTGATGCCTGAAACAAAAGAAAATAATTCCTTTGAAGCTAAATTCAGATCAACACCAACATAGTTCACACAGCTCTCCACAACCTCGTTCAGCTTTTTTTTCAATTTCTTTTGGTCAACATCATGCTGATATTGCCCCACACCAATGGATTTAGGATCAATCTTAACCAATTCCGCCAAAGGATCCTGCAGGCGCCGTGCGATACTAATAGCCCCCCGCACTGTCACATCCTGATCCGGAAACTCAGCCGCCGCGACAGGGCTTGCCGAATAAATAGAAGCCCCTGCTTCATTCACAATCACTTTCACAGGCAACGGGTCAAGCTTACCTTTAAGGCCTTCTATCACTTTTCCAACAAAAGCATCTGTCTCGCGCGAAGCCGTGCCATTTCCAATGGCGATTAGCTCTATTTTATGCTCAACACACATTCTCATAACAATATCCGCAGCGCCCTTTTCATCATTGCGCGGTGCATTTGGATAAATAGTTTTATATTCCAAAAATTTTCCGGTATGATCCAGAGCCACAACTTTACACCCCGACACAAAACCAGGGTCCATCCCTAAAACAGGCCTCATGCCGGCAGGTGGCGCCAATAATAACTGCCGTAAATTCGTCTCAAATGTCTTTATGGCTACATCATCTGCAGCCTCCTTACACATCACCCTGACATCAGCTGTCAAAGAAACTTTCATGAGCCTTTGATAAGCATCTTCAATCATCATTTTAAAATATTCTCTCACAGGCCCGGGGCCAACAGTAATCTCAGTTTGGGCCAGATAAGCAAGGATGGGATCATGATCAACAACGAGCTGCATCGCCAATACTTCTTCATTTTCGCCGCGTAATACAGCTAGTAAATTATGAGAAGGGATTTCTTTAACTTTGGCCTCATATTTATAATACATCTCAAATTTTGTCTTTTTATCGGCAAAATCAACCTTTGGCCGCGACTGAAAGATACCGTTCTCAAAAAAATATTTTCGGACAAAATCCCGGTTAGAAGCTTTTTCGCTCACCTCTTCAGCCAAAATATCAGACGCACCCTGCAAAGCTTCGTTAGCATCAAAAACAGACCTCTCCATGCACACGTATTTTTTGGCAAGCTCTAAAAGATTGCACTGCGGATCAGTCAACGCCCGAATCTCACAAGCTAGGCCTTCCAAGCCTTTTTCACGAGCCGTTGTAGCACGCGTACGCCTCTTTGGTTTATAAGGAAGGTATAGATCTTCTAACTCAACATTGGAAAGGCAATTCTCTATTCTGATTTGAAATTCGGGAGTGAGCTTTCCCTGCTCAGCGATCGTCTTAAGAATGGTCTCCTTGCGCTCCTGGAGATGTACAAGATAACTGAACCTGTCGCAAAAATTCCTGAGCTTAACTTCATCAAGATTACCTGTCATATCCTTGCGATAACGCGCCATAAAAGGCACAGTGGCCTTTTCATGAAGCATCTGCAGGATATTTTTTGTATTTTGAGCGGATAAACTAAACTCTTGCTGTAGAACCTTTGGTATATCTATCATAAAATCTGAACCTTTAACTTCTTTTGATCACCGTAATCTCTGGGTCGAACTGATTGGATGTATGCTGTTTAACAATATAAATCGTTCCGTCTTCTGCCTGAAGATACAGATACAAACCTGAAACAGCTACTAACTTCCCATAACTTGCCGGCACAGCCCCTTCCATTTCCGTCACCCTAAAAGAAACGGGCCTTCCAGCAAACTGGGCCATTAAATCAGGAGCAAAAAGAAAACTAGCAAGCATAAAACCTACCACACAACCAAAAAACATGTAAAGCATTTTTTTAAAAACCATAAGACCTCCTTTGTATAAATTCCAATCCCAAATCCCAATAACCAGATAAATCCCAACAATTGTTCTTCAAATAACCCAAGATAATTTCTTTGTTCATCTCCTGAAAATTGAATTATGCTTATTTCTCTATATTTCTTTCAGAATCCCGGCCCTGCTCCTGGCTTGTTTCTTGGCCTTTCTCTTCTTTTTCCACTCCAGAATTCTCTCTTTAACAGCACGAGGGGTACGCGTTGGAACTCTTGGCTTTTTGCGGCGATTGGCAGCAGTAATTTTTTTCTCTAAACGCGCCAAGGCCAACGCCTTATTCATCGCCTGAGAACGCTCTTGCTGCCCAACAGCACACAAACCTGTAAGGATATGTGTTACCCGAACAGCCGTGCACCTTTTATTCTTATGCTGGCCGCCAGGCCCGCTACTTTTATAATACTCTATTCTCAGATCTTTTAAACGCATGACCATAAATTATACCCTATAGCACCAGGCGTCAATGAAAATTCTCATTTCAGAACATTAAACCCAGAAACAGATGAATAAAAATCTTAAAAACAAAATCTGATTAATAGGTTCCTCTCTGTCTTCTACAACTTTTCCTTGACAAACTCTGCCATTTCAGTATAATTTGAAGCCTGTAATAAATACATTAAAGACGAGGAAATTATGGCAAAAGTTTGTACAATATGTGAAAAAACAAAAAGAGCAGGCGGACACATAGCCAGGCGTGGTATGGCCAGAGCTAAAGGCGGAGCAGGCCGCAAGATCACGGGCCGTTCCAAGCGTTTATTTAAACCAAACGTTCAAAAAGTCCGTATGCGTAAAGCCAATGGCGGTGTTACAAGTGCTTATGTGTGCACAAAATGCCTCAAGGCCGGAAAAGTCAAAAAAGCTTAATTAAGGATAAAAAAAGGCTGCTCTTGGTAGAGCAGCCTTTTTTATTTTTTATACGGAAACTTTAATATCCTTGATCTCTATTTGGATGGTATTCTGCGGGCCCCAATCATTCCAGGAAAGACAATAAGCCAAATCAATAAAGTCGACATCATTAACAAGAGAAAAATAATCCCCCATACCAAAACCGATAGCTTCAAATATCAGCTCCCCATCGCTAACCCAAAACTTTAAAGAATTACGGCCGACAATGCAAGGCTTAGATTTAACCGTAAGGCCCCTGGAAACAAAAACCGGACGCGGATTTCCTTCGCCAAAAGGATTCAAGCGGTCAATAGAATCCAGCAACGCCTCATTAATTAATCCAAAAGGAATCTGCGCATCAACATGGATAACAGACGCGAAAGGATTATTTTCAAAATTCGCGCGCGCAATTTCATTCATACGGCGTTTGAAGCTCTTTAGATACTGGCGCTCCAAAGAAAGCCCAGCGGCATATTTATGCCCGCCATACTCCTTTAAAAACTCACTGCACTCCACCAACGCTTCATAAATATGAAAATTTTCAACCGAGCGCGCAGACCCGCGAGCCACGCCTTCAGCAAAAGAAAGGATAATCGTTGGCCTGCAAAAACGGTCAGAGATTTTAGCCGCGACAATCCCTAAAACACCCACATGCCAATCATCCCCGGCTAAAATAATGACAAAATCTTCCTTAAAATTTATTTTCTTATCAATCTGGTCTAGCGCCTGGTTAAAAACACCCTCTTCTATTTTTTGCCTTTCTCTGTTTTGTTCATTCAGGGTACGCGCCAACACATCTGCCTCTTTCGGCTCCTGAGCCAAAAGGAGATCCAAAGACATCTGCGCTGAATCAATTCTGCCACTCGCATTAAGGCGCGGAGCCAACATAAAACCAATCGAGCGGGTTGAAAGAGTTTTTTTAATACCGGCCGCGTTAATCAAAGAGCGCAAGCCAGGCCGCCGTGTCTGATTAAGAACTTTTAACCCGTGTTCAACAAAAATTCTATTTTCTCCCGTCAACGGTGCCACATCAGCCACAGTCCCTAAGGCCACCAAATCAAGATATTCATTAACTGGATTATCCGCGAGTGCGGCAACAAGCTTGAAAACCAAGCCAACACTGGCTAGTTCTTTAAACGGATAAGGGCAGGTTTTTTTCTTTGGATCCAAAATGGCAAAAGCATCCGGAAGCTGTCCCGACGGAGGTTCGTGGTGGTCAATAATAATGCAATCAATATTTAACTTCTTTAACGCTGCGGCCTCTTCAACTGCCGTAATACCACAATCCAGGGCAATAAAAATTTTTGCTCCAAACCTTTCTGCTGCCCCTACTGCATTCGCATTTAAACCATAGCCATCTCTAACGCGATGAGGCACATAATGCTCAATATCCAAACCGAAAGTTTTTAAATAAGACTCCAAAATAGCGCATGAGGTAACACCATCTACGTCAAAGTCTGTCGCGATAAACACGCGTTCCTTTTTTGTAATAGCTATTCTCAAGCGCTCAACAGCCCGTTCCATCCCTTCCATCAACAAAGGGTCTAATTGGCTATCAAGATTTTTGACAAGAAAATCCTTCGCACTCACCGCATCACAAACACCGCGATTAAGCAAAAGCTGAGCGAACAAGCTGCTTGTTTTCAGCTCATCGGCTAAAACATTCTTTAATTCTACACTTGGCTCTATTAATTTCCAGATTTTTGGCATGGTAAACGATCAATGGTATTTCAAGATTAGATATTATTTAGGCCATGCATATACAAACGGGCATGCTACATTCGTTCAGGAGAGGAAACACCGATAATATGCAGGCCGTTGGCCAGAATAATACGAACAGCCTGAATCAAAAAAAGCCGGGCCCGCGTTAAAGCCATATCATCAGACAAGACTTTGTGCTTATCATAAAATTTATGAAAAACTGAAGCCAAAGATTGCAGATAAACTGTTAAGCCATAAGGATCTAACTGCTTCAAACAGACTTTCAGGCAATAGCCATATTCAAAAATGGTCTTAATCAAATCTAACTCCTCTGCCTCTTTCAAAAGAGCCAGATTTAACTCTTCCTCTCCAGGTGTATCCTTAGGCGCGCCCTTAAGAATACCCGCAATACGCGCATGCGCGTATTGCACATAGTAAACAGGATTTTCAGAGGTATGTTTCTTCGCTAATTCAAGATCAAAGTCAAGATGGCTATCCGTTTTTCTCATAAGAAAGA
Organism: Candidatus Omnitrophota bacterium; assembly: GCA_043819345.1. Classification (GTDB taxonomy): domain Bacteria; phylum Omnitrophota; class Gorgyraeia; order Velamenicoccales; family Velamenicoccaceae; genus CAYRDK01. The sequence continues at coordinate 98,194 of JBDREX010000008.1, read as the reverse complement.
AAAATCTGGAAGCATCCGAACCCACTTCTTCCAAAACTTCTCTAAGCGTCACATACTGCCCTTTTCGTGTCGACATCGGCGCAGGCTGCCCCTGACGAAACAAAGTAGCCAACTGCACGATAATAACAGATAAAGCGCCGCGATCCTGGCCCAAGGCCTCAACCGCAGCTTTCATCCGAGGAATATAACCGTGGTGGTCCGGCCCCCAGATATTGATTAGCTTTTCATAACCCCTGGCAAATTTATCTTCATGATAAGCGATGTCCGGCATAAGGTAAGTATAAGAACCATCAGACTTACGCACAACACGGTCCTTATCATCACCAAACTGCGTAGATTTAAACCAGACAGCACCTTCTGACTCATAAATCAGGCCTTTATCTTTTAGGTGATCTAACGTGCGTTCCACTTTACCGGAAATCCCAAGTTCCTTCTGGCTATACCAAACATCAAAATGGACGCCAAAATCATCTAATTCCGAACGGATCATGGCGAGGATCTTCTCGACACCGTAATCAATAAAAAACGAGGCCTTTTCCTCAACGGAAAAAGCCTCGATCTTAAGCCTCATCTGCTCATCATCTACCAGCACCTTGGCCAGATCTATAATATACTGGCCCTGGTAATGATCTTCAGGAAATTCAATATGTTCACCACAAAGCTCATTAAAACGCAAGTGGATAGAGCGGCCAAGGATATTGATCTGATTACCCTCATCATTAAGATAAAACTCTTTTGTTACGTCAAACCCGGCCATAGCCAAAATATTAGAAAGTGCATCACCCACAGCTGCCTGGCGGGCGTGCGCCACAGATAAAGGCCCGGTAGGATTAGCACTGACAAATTCTAAAAGAAGGCGCTTCTTGCAACCAGCATCACTGGCGCCATAAACATCCTTTTGTTCATTAACAGCCTTAAGCACATCATAAAAAACATCCCGAAATAAAAAAAGATTTATAAAACCAGCGCCTTTCACCTCGAGCTTATCAGCCAATTTTTGCCGGCCGTCTGTGCCATCTAAGGCCTGAAATTTTGCAATAATGCCCTCGGCAATACGATGAGGATTCATTCGCAATAAACCGGAAAGGCGCATAGCAATATTACATGAAATATCCCCAAAGCTTTTTTCTTTGGGGATATCCAATATTAACTCGCCGATCACATCTTCCAGTTTTGAAGCATCCGGATGGCTAGCACCCTGGCCCGAAGAGGCCTGAAAAGAGTCTTTTAGAAATCTTTCAACGCTTTCTCTTAGAAGAGACGATATTTGGTTTTCGACTTTTTCGAACATGAACCTTCTTGGCATCCGCCCACAATCTTTCTAACGCATAATGATCGCGGATATCTTTAAAAAAAATGTGGATGACAACGTTGGAATAATCCAACAGTATCCACATCCCCTCTCTCTTTCCCTGAGCAGAATTCAAGACAAAACCATGCTGCTTGAAATGCTCCTCTATCAGTTCTGCAATAGCCGCAGCCCTTCTTTCCGAAGAAGCGCTGCAAATAATAAAGTAATCACAAAAATTGGCCACCTTACGCATATCCAAGATGACAACATCTTCTGCTTTCCTCTCCTGGGCTAATTCAGCCGCCCAGAGAGCTTTCTGTCGTGCTTCTATCTTCTTACCCTCCCAAAAAAAGCATCAAAGATTCAAAGTACCAAAGCATCAAAGAAAAACAAAACCTTTTTTTCTTTTACGCCACAACCCTATAGCACCATTACGCTATAACACTGCTTATATCTGAAGTCTTTCGTTTTTACTTTGACACTCTGAATCTATGACTCTTTGACACTCTACTGGTCTCTTACAATCCTACTTATTGCCTAAAATTTTAAACATAGATGTACCACATGTGCTGCATTTACCTTTGGCAGCTTTACGGCCATTCTTCATAATCTGTTCCTGCGTATCCTTCATTTCCTGTTTTGACTTACACTTCACGCAATAACCTTCCATAGCATCCTCCTGTTAGTAATTGGATAATTATGTCTTGCTTATGTTTACCACAACTCTCAATACCTGTCAAATAGATTTATGAGGTACCTATCGTGAAGACTCAGCCAGGCTCATGACCTGGCCTTGCGCACGATCTGCCCCAGGCCCAACAGCCGCAAAGCAAAGCCTGCTCCAATCAAAGACATCTTTCGCCAAACGAAGGATATCCGCCGCACTAACACGCTTAACCAGCTTAAACACCTCCTGCTTTGTCCTCATACAGCCCAGCCCAAGCAAAGAATCCCCCATCCAAAGCATATGCTCTAAAGAGTCATCCAGAGCCATCTCAGACTGGCCCAAATAGAAATCTTTAGCACGCTTGAGCTCGCCAACAGTAACCGGCTCCCTCTTAATCCTGTTCAGTTCTCCAAAAATTACCTTTGTGGTTTCAAGCAAATTCCTGCTATCAATCCCGGCATGTACCAGAAAGGCACCGGAATCCTTCAGCTTCTTGACATGGGAAGAAATAGCATAGGCCAGCCCCTTCTTTTCCCTGACCTCATTAAAAAGCCTGCTGGACATATTCCCACCCAAAATCACATGAAGAAGCCCCAACACAAAACGATCTTTATGCGAAAAATTTAAAGCAGGAAATCCTAAATCTATGTGCGTCTGTTCAATATCTTTGGCAACAAGCTTGATCCTGGGGCTTTCCTGCTGCGCTTCATAAGGCTCAAACGAATTTGATCTACCCTGTTCGGATTGAGCAAAAAGCTTCCCTGTAAATCCCTCAAGAATTTTTTCATCAACATCACCGGCACACGCCACAACGACAGAACCAGGGCTATAAGACTTGCTGTGGTAGTCCTGAATCTGCTGGCGGCTCATTCGGCTAACCGTCTCAACCGTCCCGGCAATATTGCGGCCCAACGGATGCTGAGGCCACATCAATTCGTCAAAAATCTCCTGCACCAAATACTGCGGAAGATCCCGGTACATTTTTATCTCTTCTATAATAACCGTGCGCTCTTTCTCTATATCTTCCTTTTTAAGAAGCGGGTGAAAAGTCATGTCTGAAAGAACACTTAAAACCTTCCTTAAATACCGGCTTGGAAACTTGGCATAATAACAGGTATGCTCTTCAGATGTAAACGCGTTCAGCGCTCCACCCACACCTTCAATAGACTCTTTTATCTGGTCACCGCTATAACGTCGGGACCCCTTAAAGACAAGATGTTCTAAAAAATGGCTGACACCACCTATTGAAGCATCTTCATTCCTGGAGCCCGTATCAATCCAGATGCCAAGCGCAACAGAAGAAATACCTTCTATTCTCTTATGAATCAACCTGGCTTGATTGCAATATTCTCTAATTTTATACATGGGTTAGCTATTTCTGAAGAAGGCCTTTAATAAAGCGACCAACAATCTGTGCGAGATGCGGATCTTTCATATTCTCGGATATTTTCTTAATAATGGCGCTGCCAACAATGACGCCGTCACAAAAGCCGGCAACATATTTAACCTGTTGCGCTTTTGAAACGCCAAACCCGGCACATATGGGCAACTTGCCACTAAATTTTTTTACAGCACTGACCTTGGATTTTAAATCAATTGGCAGGCTTTGACGCGTACCCGTCACGCCTGTCAGAGAAACAAAATAAACAAAACCCTTGGAACGTTTGGCAATCAGCCGAGCGCGTTCAATAGGTGTTGTAGGAGCAACAAATAAAATGATGTGCAGGCCCTTTTTTTCCGCTGTCTTTAAAAAAGTAAAGCTCTCTTCAAAACAAAGATCAGGAATAATAACGCCATCAACACCAGCCTTAAGCGCGTCATCAACAAACCGTTCCTGGCCATAATGCAAAATAGGATTACAATAGCTCATAAGACACAGCGGAATCTGTGTTTTAGCACGCAATTCAGCAACCATCGCTAAAATCTTCTTAAGGCTAGCCCCCTTCTTTAACGCCTCATAGGACGATGCCTGGATAACAGGGCCATCGGCAATAGGGTCTGAAAAAGGCACACCCAATTCAATAATGTCGGCCCCGTTCTTTTCAAGCTCAAGCACTATCTTTTGGGTCGCAGACATATTCGGATAGCCGGCTGTCAAAAAAGGGATAAAAGCTTTCTTGTTCTGAAGCTTCAAATCTTTAAACTTCTGGTCAATGCGGTTCATCATTTTAAAATTTATAATTCTTAATGGAATCCATATCTTTATCACCCCTGCCTGATAAAGAGACAATAACAATGGAATTTTTTTTCAATTTTGGTGCCAATCTTTCCAAATAGGCGATCGCGTGTGCCGACTCTAAAGCCGGAATAATCCCTTCTTTAAGCGCAAGCAACTTCAAACCACGCAACGCCTCTCTATCTGTCACAGCAACATAATCCGCACGGCCTATTTCCTTATAATAGGCATGTTCTGGCCCAACGGCCGGATAATCAAGCCCAGCCGCAATAGAATGCGCGATATCCACCTGACCATCCGCATCCTGAAGCAATTGGCTCTTAGAGCCATGCAAAACACCAACACTGCCTTTAACCAAAGTCGCAGCATGCGCTTTTGTATTCAAACCTGAACCAGCCGCTTCAACCCCAATGAATTTAACTTTTTTATCTGCAAAAAACGGATAAAAAAGGCCAATGGAATTACTGCCCCCGCCTACACATGCCACCAAATAGTCCGGCAATCTTCTTTCCAGATAAAGAATCTGGCGCCGTGCTTCCTGGCCTATAACCGTCTGAAAATCTCTGACAATCATTGGATATGGATGCGGCCCGCCTACAGAACCCAAGAGATAATATGTCGTTTCAACATTTGTAACCCAATCACGGATAGCCTCACTCATGGCATCTTTTAGGGTTTGCGAACCGCTTGTCACAGGGACAACTTCAGCACCCAAAAGCTTCATCCTGTAAACATTCAGCGCCTGCCGCTCTATATCTTTAACGCCCATATAAATATGGCACTCCAAACCAAAAAGGGCGCATACAGTCGCCGTCGCAACTCCATGCTGGCCGGCACCTGTTTCAGCAACAATCCTCGTTTTCTTCATCCGCTTAGCCAGAATCACCTGCCCCAGCGTATTATTGATCTTGTGAGCGCCCGTATGCAGCAAATCTTCTCTTTTCAAATATATCTTACCCTTACCCAAAGATGCGCTTAACTTCTCAGCAAAGTACAAAGGCGTCGGACGGCCCGCATATTCACTCAAATAATAATAAAGCTCATTAAAAAAAGCCTTATCTTTTAATGCGCCCTCATAGGCCACTTCAAGGCTTTTAAGCGCTCCCATCAACGTCTCAGGAACAAACCGCCCCCCAAAGTCACCAAAATATCCGTTTTTGTCAGGTAATGATTTTTTCATAATACTAATATTTATTTGCTCTTCTCATCAGATCCGCCAGTGTCCACACCCGCGTACCTGAATTTAAACAATGTCTTAGACAGCTTGCTAAATAATCCTAAATCCTGTTTTAAAAAAGGTGCTGGTTCAATAATACGCGAAAACCCCTCCCATATTCCAAACCAGCCCAATGGCATAAATATAATACTCAATAAATCAATTGCCAGTTTACTTAAAAGTTGATAATGCGCTATCAAAATCAGGCTGGAGAGAAAAAATATACCACAGACAACAAAAATAACGCCTTTTTTGACACAAATATTAACTTCTTTTTGAGCTGTAAGATGACGAAACTTAAAATATTGCTTCAGCCGCTTAACAACAAGACGCTCAGAAACATCATCCTTTAAGGCAGCAGGTGCGTAAATCGTGATAACATAATTACCGCGAGGCGTCTCACGATAATGTTTTCTGAGCTCTAAAAGAAAATCCTCTGATAAAACTCTGTGTTCTAGCGGGCTGGGGTCAAAATCAGAAAAAACATCATCCCACGAATCAATAGCGAGAGAAATCTCGTTAAAATCTCTAATTTGCTCTTTTACGTTGGCAGTATTACTTTCGCTCACTTTAACCTCTGCTGAATCCAAAAGTTAATTTTCAACGAAAACTATCATACTCCTTAACATTGCCTATAACAAGAATTTTCCTTGCAATGTTAATCCTGGCGGCTACTGAGAAAAATTGTGTTAGCGAGTCAGCCGGTTAGCGTGTATGCGAGCTAAACCCATCAACCCGTAAACCCGATAACCCGCAAACCAAGAGCCCTCTGCGTCGGCAGGCTAAAATACTAACAAAACTTTTAAAAAAGCGCGCAAATAAAAAAGTGCGTCAAGAGACGGAATCGAACCGCACAACGCGTCGCTCTTACGAGCTCCTCATAAGAAAAAACCTACGGTTTTCTCCTCTGATGCTTCGCCTTCGGCTTCGCAGTCACCTCTTTCCCTTTAATCCTGACAGATGAACTACGTTCTTGAGGGGAATACTCCCCTCAAACTCCCCTCTGCGTCGGCAGGCTAAAATACTAACAAAACTTTTAAAAAAGCGCGCAAATAAAAAAGTGCCCAGAGACGGAATCGAACCGCCGACGCAGGGATTTTCAGTCCCTCGCTCTACCGACTGAGCTATCTGGGCAACTTATTAAAACTATCAAATCTTTGAAATTCAGAATTCCTATTCTACCAAATCATTTTGACGTGTCAACAGAATTAGTGAAAATCCTGGCTTACTCAAACTCCTCAACAATGCCCTTATACTTCTCATGAATCAATTCCCTGTCAAACTTCCAAAACTTTTCCAACATGGCATCTCTTTCCTGCTTGGAGAAATAATCCATACAAGGAAGAAAAAAATGCTTATCCTCCTTCTCAATATGCGCCGGATAAAGCTGAATCAACTCTCCCAAACACCCGTTGATGTCTTCTAAAGCCATAACCGGCTGGCCTTCGCGGTAATTATTTACAGCCCCTGAGAGGCGGCTAATAACTTTCCTGGCGACTGTATGCTCGTTGAGTAACTCACCTAAAATTTTAGCATGGTCATCCGAAATACCCTTTTGAGCGAGCGCTTTAAAAAGAATGTCCTCTTCTTTGCCATGATGACACCTGTCAGCATAAGTCCTAAAAAAATCTATAGCGTTGTAAAGAAAGATAACATCAGCCTTATGTTCTTTTTCAATTTTCTCCTTTTGATTCTTTAAAAGATCAACCATGCGTTCAATAAGCCTGTGCTCTATCATCAAAGGGCCTGCCGGCATCATATAAAAATTCTGGCCAAATGCACCACTGTCGGTATTCATCCTAGCCTCCTCTATTAGCAGTTATAGACTTTAGACTCACACTAACCACGCACCACTATTTGCCTTCCTGAAATTGATTGACACGGCCAAAAACAACAAGTATACTTTTATCCTCAACGCCGGGGTGGTGAAATTGGCAAACACATAGCGTTCAGGGCGCTACGCTCGCAAGGGCTTAAGGGTTCAACTCCCTTCCCCGGCAAAATACCTTGCCAACTCCATAAAACCTCATTCCGCTATCGCAAAATCCACATGCGCCACAGCCATAGCCTTTTTTTCCAGAGAAGATGTATCGCTTGAACCGGACCAGCTTATTTCATAGGAGTTAACTGGCGTAATCTGAAATACACCCATCCGAGCTGAGCGCATCAACCCGATTTTATTACCAGTCGCCTGTGTCATCTGCCGTGCGCGTTCTTTAGCATTTTCTGTCGCCTTCGACAATAGCTCCAGTTTTAATTCCGCCAGCTTTGTACAAAAATATTCAGGCGCAAAAGAAATAAATTGAACATCCTGATCAATAATTTCTGTAGATTGGCGCGAAACCATGTCAACTTTTGCCACTTCATAAGAACGCACTTCTATCTGTTGACACAAAAGGTAGCCTTCTATTTCATTCGTGTTATTGCCTTTTTCATTTTTTTCATAAACAATGGTCGTCTCAACCGGTGAAACAACAATTTCCTCATCTTTAATCCCCTTAGAAACCAAATAACTCCTTACTTTTGTCAGATCCTCCTGCAATGCCGCATAAGCCAGCTTTAATGTCGGCTCCTGCCTGGAAAATTCCGAACGCCAGACAATATAGTCTGACATAATCTTTTTTTCTGCCGAACCTGTAACGCTAATAACCTCATTGGAGAACTTTTTCATCTGCATTAAACTTTTTGTTAAAATCAGAGTCGAAATAATCGTCGCGATAACAATACATACTCCCAAAATAATAATCTGTGTATTTCTTAATACCTTTAAACCGTCCATAAAACATCTCCTAACCTATAATAGACACCATTTCCCGGAAAAATTTTTTCTAAAACGCAAATAATATCCCCCGCCAAAATTAAACAAAGCATCCCGCCCGTCATTAAGATACTCTGGCTTCATCTCTTTAGCTTCTGTGAGCCTTTTAAGCGTCATGCCGCCAAACCGCTCCTGAAGAGCGATCAGTTTTTCAATAGCTTCCTGCCTAGCCTCCTGCCGATCAGCAACATCCGGTTGCTCCATTTTAATGATAGCGTCTGGATGGCTATACTCTAAAACAATAGCCCTGTAATCCTTGGCTTCAAAAAGTGTGATCAACGCATCAATCGTTTCGTCTAGAGAAGAATCCGCAATAGCCGCCCCCGCAAAACTCAAAGATAAAGCAAAACACAATAAAAAAACAGAGCTCATCCGAGCCAAAACACATTTCTTCATAAAAGACCCTCCACCATTACATCGTATTTATAAAATCATCAAAATTAATTTTTTCTCCCATCTCTTCTTTTGTAGCACGAATGCGGGCAGCATTAAAAGGATGGGTACGAAAATAACTCAATTGTTTCGGATCTTCTTTTTTATGCCTTTCCTGCAACTTGTTTAAAAAATCAATCATACCATTGGGATCGTAGCCGGCACGCTTGGCATACCGGGCACCCAACTGATCAGCTAAAAGCTCATCTTCCTGAGCATACCCCATCATCAAGGACACATAAGCCAATTGCGTGCCTTGCGCAACATCAGCATTGCCCGTTTGGGCTGCCAGGATACTTAACAAGTTATAGCCCCATATGGCCTGCAATCTTTTAATACTATGCCGTGCCACAATATGGCCCACTTCGTGCCCCAAAACTCCCGCCAGTTCATCATCCGTTTCTGCCACATTCATAAGATTTTTAAAAACATAGACATAACCCCCCGGCAAAGAAACCGCGTTGACAATATCTTTGTCCTTCTTATCTTCAATAATACGAAAACGATAAAACAGCTCTTTGCGGTCGCAAACTTCAACAATTTTTTTGCCCACACGCTGTAAGCGCTCATTCATTTCAGGGTCATGTACCGTTATATATTCTTTTTCCACCTGCTGCGACACAGAATCACCTATGCTGACTTCTTTATCCGTTGAATAAAACATCAGATCCCGTTTTTTCGTAACAACATTGTATTCTGTCGCCATGCAACCAAAAAAATTCAGGCTGCACAGAACCACAAGCAACGAAACACCAACCTTTTTTAAAAGGCTATTCAACTTTGAAAGCGGCAAACCCACCACATTAAAATAACAACCTTTGATATGGCGGATAAAAACGCCTCCTAAACCCTGAATATCAAACCCTCCTGCCTTATCCAATGGAGAAACCTTCTTAAAATACCGGCTTATCTGGGCATCCGATAACTTCTCCATGATAATTTCTGTCTCTTCAACACCGGAAAATTCTTTCTGCTTTTCAACATCAATCACAACAATTCCCGTATAGAGCTTATGTGGATGTGAAGATAATTTTTTTAACATCATACGCGCTTCTTTTAAGTCTCTAGGTTTACCAAAAAGACGGCCCTTTTGCCAGACAAGCGTATCGCATCCAATAACAATGCCCTTTTTCAAACGCGAAGCAACATCCCGCGCCTTAAAAAGGGCATTATTTTTAACAACCTGCATAGGTGAAATCTTATCATAATGATGCTCTTTAGCATTAGACGGCATCACCTGAAATTTCACCCCGATTTTTTTCAAAATATCCTGGCGTGCTTTTGATCTTGAAGCCAGAATAATTTTTTTCTTCATAAGGATATTTATGTATTAATGGCCTTTTGCGGCCGATTCCCCAGCCACAAATCCCGTTGAAAACGCCGCCTGCAAATTAAATCCGCCGCTGGCAGCTGCTAAATCTAAAACCTCTCCGCAAAAATACAATCCCTTAACTTTACGCGATTCCATCGTTTTGGGATTCACCTCTTTTAAGGACACGCCACCCTGCGTTACCATCGCCTGCGACAAAGGCAATGACTTCGTAACTGTCAGAGTAAACTTCTTAAACTGCTCTACCATCTTCCTTCTTTCTACGGCACTGATCTGATTCAATTCAACCTCTCCCTTAATATTGAGCCGTTTTAAAAAAACGTCAATCAATTTCTTCGGCAAAAGTGTTTTGAAATAATTTTTACACCTGACCGTCCCATGTTCCCTAAACTCTGCTTGAAGCTTCTTATCCAGCTGTTCTTGTGTTAAACCCGGCTTTAAATCAATAGCCGCTGTAAAATTTTTTTCGCCGACAGCCATTTTACAAAGGCGCACACTCGCATCCAAAATAAGCGGCCCTGAAATACCAAAATGCGTAAACAAAACCTCGCCAATAGGCGTTTCTATCTTTTTTGAACCAATTTTGAAAACAACTTTGACATTTTTTAAGACAAGCCCCTGCAACTCTTTAACAAGGTTCTCCTGTGTCTGCAAAGGCACCAATCCGGGAACAAAAGGTTCAACGCTATGGCCAATCTCTGTTGCCATACGGGCTCCGTCACCCTTAGAACCTGTCTGAGGATAAGACGCGCCACCAACAGCGATAATCACATGATAGGCCAAGATATGTTCACCACTGGACAAAACAACACCTTTAACACACCCGCCATCTATCACAATACCGGAAACAGATGAATTTACGTAAACATGCACCCCATTTTCTTTTAGAGATCTTACTAAAACATTCACCACGCTTTGAGCGCTGTCTGTTACGGGAAACACCCTGCCCTGGCGTTCATGTTTCATTTTTAAACCGCGAGCGTTAAAAAAATCAATCAATTCAGACACAAAAAATGAATTAAAACATCCGCGCAAAAACTGCCCATTTTTATCAAATTTCTCCAGAAATTCATCCAGAGAACATGTATTCGTAATATTACACCTGCCCTTGCCGGTCAAAAGCAACTTCCGGCCCAGGGCATCATTGGCCTCAAAAAGAGCGATACCCTTACCTGAACCGGCTTTTAAAGCGGCGCTGATTCCCGCCATCATTCCGGCAGGCCCTCCACCTATAACAATCGTTTTATATTTGTTCATCTTTCTATTTTAACCTGTTCCAGGCGCAATAACAACCTGTCTTTAATAGTATTTTTTGGTTTTGCCGATCTAATATTTTAGAGGCATAGTATCTCCCAACATTATCACGGAATATCTATCGATGAGTATATTGTAATGCCCAACCATATTCATGTCATAATAACAATTGAAAATATTGTAGGGGTCGACCTCCGTGTCGACCCGATACAAAATAATAAAATATCCGATAATTATACCGGGCGGACACAGGGGTCCGCCCCTACAAAATTATCATTATCCGATATAATAAAACGGTTTAAATCATTAACAACAAACCTTCGGGATTGCTTCGTCGCCCGCCTTCGGCGAGACTTCTCGCAATGACATTGAATTTTTTGGAAAACTCATTAAAAATGCCTGTCAACGGAATGGACAACAAGAAATCGGATGGCCAACCTCTTAAACCTGAAGTTTTGAGGAAAAAAATTCGCGGGCTTTAAAAATGGAAATTAACTCACAGCCATATTTAGAAAGATTTTCTGCAGCTCCTTCTTCCCTGTCAATAATCACAATAGCCTGACGAACCGTAACATCCATTTTTTTCAGGATTTCTATAGAATCAATTAAAGACCCTCCTGTGGTCGCGACATCATCCAAAAGGACAACCTCATCCCCTGCTTCCAGAGCGGGCCCCTCAACCTGAAGCATGCGTCCGTGCGATTTAGGCGTCTTTCTGATCAAAAATGTATCAATGGGCTGCTTATTTTGAAAACTGACAGCGGCAAGTGCCCCAACCATAGGGTCAGCTCCCAACGTAGGGCCTCCCACAGCTTTCACTTTCAAGCCCTTCACCAGGTCTAAAAGGAGGCTTCCCACCAAATACGCCCCTTCACTGCTTAAAGTAACCGCGCGGGCATCAAGGTAGTAACGACTCATCTTTCCACTGGAAAGCTTGATATCGCCCTCATGGTAGGCTTTGGCTTTTGTTAAAGCAAACAATTGGCTTTTAAGCTGTTGATTCTTATCCATAGGCGTTTATTGTACTAAGAAAAAATAGAGGTGTCAATTCTTTTGACAATTACGACGCAAAGTGTTACCATATTTGCTATGGTAAAAGAGCTTCTGATGGCCTTCATAGAGTTACTCTGGCCAAAAAGCTGCCACATTTGTTCGAAAATAATAAAAAGACAGCTCCATGGCTTTGATGAATACATATGCTCCAGCTGCTTTGCTGATATGAAAAAACCCTCTCTTGCATCTTGTCAGATATGTGGGGCCGGTTTAAGCGCTGGCGTTAAACACACACATCTTTCATGCCGATCGTGCCAAAAAAACCCTCCTGCATACGAAAAGCTAATATCGTGCTACCTCTATGAAGGTGCGACAAAAAAACTGATTCACAGCTTTAAATATGAGCACAAGCCATACCTGGCAAAAAGCATTATGAAACTTATGAACAACAGCTTAACGCAATATACACAAAATTCTTTTAAGGCGATAGACTATCTCGTCGCAATCCCTCTTCATCCGGCGCGCTTAAGAGAACGTGAATTTAATCAATCTGAACTTATTGCCAAAGAATTAAGCCGAGAGCTTCAAAAACCTTTAGTTCCGGCTCTAAAAAAAATCAGGCATACAAAATCTCAAACGGCACTCAACAGGACACAAAGACTTTTAAATCTTGCCGGCGCATTTGCGATAAACGACAACATTTGCATCAAAGACAAAAATATTCTTCTCGTTGATGATGTGGCAACGACAACCGCCACCATAACAGAAGCGGCATCACTCCTTAAAAAATCCGGAGCACACAGTATCTGTGCTTTAACTTTCGCCAAAGGCTCAAACAATGAAGATCCTGCGTAATTATGTTTTAAAAGAATTTTTGAGCGCATTTTTAATATCCATATTCGTCTTGACCTTTGTCATGATTTTAGGAAATCTTGTTAAACTGGCAGAGTTAATCGTTACTAAGGGCGTTTCCCTCTTACTGGCCGGCAAACTTTTTCTCTACCTCATTCCTTTTCTTTTCCGGTTTATTCTCCCTATCGCAACACTGGCAGCAGTCTTGTTGTCTATTGGCAGGCTCTCCAGCGATAATGAACTCGTCGCTATCCGCGCCAGCGGCGTTAACCTGTTCAAAATTCTTATGCCCATCCTTGTAATCGGCCTAATGCTCAGTTTATTTTCTGTCATCTTAAACAACTACCTCATCCCGGCTTCTCATCAAAAAAGCAGAGAAACCATGATGGAGATGGGCACCCAGAACCCTACAGCCGCCTTAGAACCCGGGGCTTTTATCACCGCGTTTGACAAATTCATCCTTTTCATCTATCAGATCAATGGACATAAATTCTCAAATATAACAATTTATGAACCTCAAGGTGAAAATAGGCCACCGCGCACCATTATGGCCAAAAGAGGTGAGTTTATCATTCTGCCGGATAAAAAATTACTCAAACTTAAGTTAGTAGACGGAACGAGCGACGAAATAAACCCGAGGGATCCTGAAAATTTCTATAAGCTTAATTTTAAAACTTACTTCATGAACATTGATTTCAAGAAAAATGAAGACAAAAAAGTTGATAAAAAAGCCAAGAGCATGACATTATCAGAATTACGCGAACAAATTGTTGAGTTCAAACAAAAACGCATCAACATCAATCCATTATTATGTGAAATACACAAGCGCACATCTTTATCCTTCTCCTGTCTTATTTTTATTATCTTAGGCGCGCCTTTTGCGATGATCACTAAAAGGCGGGAGAAAAGCATAAACTTTGGGCTTGCTTTTGTCATTGTTGCTCTGTATTATCTTATGTTGATTGGCTTTGAGGCTCTCAGTATTGAAAGCAACTTTCCTCCGGGTATTGCCATGGGTATGCCCGATATCATCTTTGGCACAGCCGGCATCATTATGCTATATAAAACATGCTTATCCTAGACAGATACGTTACGCGAAGTTTTGTTAAAACATTCCTATCCTGTGTATTGTCTTTTCTTTCTTTATACATTATTGTGGATATCTTTTCTAACTTAGGCGATATGCTTAAAAGCCATCCACCCTTTCTTAAAGTTGTTGAATATTACCTCTACTCTGTTCCGCTTATGTTCACGCAAACATCTCCCATTGCAAGCCTACTGGCGACATTATTCACCATTGGCGCGCTCAACCAATCCAATGAAGTTATTGCCATGCGAGCCTGCGGCCGCAGCATTTTTTCTATTGTAAAACCTTTTATTTTCTTCGGGCTGATCTTGAGCCTCGGAATCTTTCTTCTAAGCGAAACCGCTCTCCCAAAAGCGATCAAAATGGGAAAAATCATTAAAGATTGCTATATCGATAAAAATATCGGCGAAGACAGCAATAAAGCGGTAGAAAAAGTAGCTGTCTATGGCTTTAACAACCGTTTATTTTTTATTAATAAGCTATACCCTAAAACAAATACTATTGAAGGCCTGACGATTTTAGAACATGACGACAAGCAAAACGTTAAGACAAAAATTTACGCTGAAAAAGCTGTCTGGCGCAATAACCGATGGGTCTTCTACCAGTGTTTTATCTACCATTTAGGGGAAAATCAAAAAGTCAGAGGCGAGCCTCTCTATTTCGGAGATACTTTTTTTCAGATAGAAGAAACACCTCAGGACCTGATGAGACAGAATATCCCTGTCGAAAACATGAATATCAAAGAGTTGTCCAGCTATATTGGCAAGCTATCCCAAAGCAACGCGACAGCGGCCATCAATAAAATCATGGTAGACCTCTATCAAAAGACGTCTTTTCCTTTTACAAGCCTAATCATTATTCTTATCGGCATCCCCTCAGCTATCGTCATCCGAAGAAGGGCTGTCGCTTTCTCTTCCATAGGCTTATGTATCGGAATTAGCTTTATCTTCTATGTCGCCTTCGCTGTGAGCATAGCATTAGGAAAAACGGGGGCTCTCCCTCCCATCGCAGCCGCCTGGATTAGCCACATCATTTTTGGCGGCGTCGCATTATACTTTATCGCAAAAATTCCTTAAATATAGAGTTTGAATGGAAACGTTTTCAATTTAATGGGTTAAACTCGCCAACTCGTAAGCTGGCCAACACGACAACATCTATGCATTTAAATAAACACGGGGAACACGGGGAGAAATCCAGCATACAACTTCATAGGGAATTGTGCGGCATGCCTGCGCAATATTTTCAACGCGAATAGAATGCGAACCTTGAGATCCTATCAAAACAACCTCATCCTCAATTTTAATACTTCCGATATGGCCGACATCAGCCATCATCTGATCCATACAGACAATGCCTACAACAGGGCATATCTTGCCGCGGATAAGAACTTTTCCTTTATTTGAAAGAAGTCGGTTATAACCATCACCATATCCAACCGGCAGGGTAGCAATTTTCGTATTCTTGCCAACAATATGCGTACGCCCATAACTAATAGACATCCCCTTAGAAACCTTTTTGACAAAAGCTACTTTTGTCTTAAATGACAAAACAGGCAAAAGGGTTAAAGGGCCACAAAACTCTTCCTGAGGATAAAGGCCATAAATAGCCAGCCCAGGCCGAACGAGATTAAAATGAGAATCCTGATAACCCATAATAGCCACAGAATTAGCTGAATGCTTTAAAGGAATCTCAACGCCTTTAATCGTTAATTTGTCTATCAATGTGCAAAAAGTATTTATCTGAGACCGTGTAAATGCTTCGTCACTATCGGCACTTGGAAAATGCGTATAAAGCCCCTCAATCACAATATTCTCCAAAGCACATAATTTGACAATAAACTCAAACGCATCCTCGTGCCAAATGCCCAGGCGCCCCATACCCGTATCAATCTTAACATGTACTTTTGCCTTTTTTTTCAGGCGAGACGCGCAATCGTCCAACTTTTTCGCGAGCGACAAATCCGAAACAGTCGCGCAAATATCATGCTTAACCATGGCCTCCATGTCACTTTTTAAAAAAGCACCAAGATTAAGAATAGGCGTATCAATAAGATTTTTTCTTAAAAAAAGAGCCTCATCAACACAAGCCACCCCCAAATAATCCACACCACAATCAACCAGTTTCCTTGCAACCTCAATAATACCATGGCCATACGCATTAGCCTTAACAGCTGCCATAATTTTTGTTGAAGAAGGCAGGCTCTTTTTGAGCATAAAAAAATTCGCAGCTAAGCATTTTAAATCTATTTCAACCCATGTCTGACGATAGAAAAAATTATCTTTCATTTCTTTTTCACAGCCTTTAAAGACCGGTTAACCTGGCAATCTTTTTCATATAGATATTCCACGTCCAAGGCAAAACAGTCCACGAAAACACCTTTTTTAAAAGCATCTAAGGTCAATCGCGATAAACTCTGTGGCGTTGGATACCAATATTTTTCTGACATCAGTTGAGCGTGTTTTAACTTTCCTGGCAATTTTTGACTCCATAAACATAAGGCATCCCCACTCAGGCTCATACCGGAATTCACTCTTTTCAAAAAATCCTCCTGGCCCAACAACAAGTCATCAGAAACACGATGCAAATTTTTTAATCTGTCGACAGAATAAAAACGGCAATATACATTCAAGCGTTTTGCATCCACACATACACACACATATTCTTTTTTTAAAGGCATCTCATTGTATGCGACCGCATCCAGGCTGGAAAAAGCCAAACACTTTTTGCCTTGTGCGTAACTTAAAGCCTTAACAACAGAAATCCCGATACGCAAACCCGTAAACGAACCCGGCCCACAACCAACAGCAAAATAATCAATCTCTTCTATTTTTGTTTTCGTCTTCTTAAGGCATTCGCTAACCAAAGACGGCAGGCCGTCTGAACGGCCCTTTTCAAAAAGACAACTATGTCCAAAAACCAAACCGTCTTCATCAGACAAGGCAATAACAGAATATTGTGTGGAGGTATCTATGGAAAGAAACTTCATTTAAACATATCGCTTATAGTCCTGCCGCGTTCTGCATCTTCAGCTGTAGCTATCATTTTCTCTAATGCTATAACAAAGTAATTCCTGCTGAAAACTTTGGGATAATTTCTGTCAAATACACCAAAAAGAATAGAAACCTTTACTTTAAAAACTAGATTATTTTTTTCAATTGTCGCATAATTTGGCAAACGGTGATAATTATAGCTAAGCGCTTCTTTCAGCTTCATCTGAATAAAAGGAAGCGGCAGAAATTCCCCATTAAACCCTGAGTAATCAACGCCAACAATAACCTGACGCCCCTTATACACGCCCTTTACCTCTTCTTTTTTAAAAAAAGGCCTGTTGATTTGTGGCCAATATATTCACCGCCAATAACATCTATGGTATTTCTAAAAAAAGCACGAACAATTTTCATAACACGATAAAACCACCAAAAAACGACCAAACCAACTATCCCGCCAATAGCGCAAATAATGGGCTTAACATAGTGAGCGCCATTGCCATTAGCAATGCTATCAAAAAAACCAAAAAATTGCCCCATAAACTACTCCTGCTTAATAACTATTTTTCCATACTAATCACTTTAGAAATCAGCTCCGTCAGCCTTTTAACCGAAGTACGAAACCGAATGCTTCTTTTGTTTTCACCTAAACAGGAAAAATCAATCTTCAATGAAGACTTCGGCAGACTTCCTGGAATACGATCAGCCCATTCAATAGCAGATACCCCGCCTGAAGTAATAAACTCACTAAAACCGATATCCTCAAAGTCCCGCTCGCTATTCAAACGATATAAATCAAAATGATATATCGGCAAACGCCCCTGATATATTTTAAGTATAACAAAGGACGGACTGCAAACAAAGTTCTTTTTTCGCACCGAAAGGCCTTCTACCAGCCCCCTGACAAATGTTGTTTTGCCTGTACCAAAATCCCCCACCAAAGCCAGGCAATCATTCTTTTTTAGCCCCTTAGCCAATTTTTTAGCCAAAAGATGGGTTTGCTCTTCACTATGGGAAATAAATTTAATACTTTTCATCATTCGTCAAAAATGCTTAAAACCTTGTGGTTTGAGATTCTCTATTCTACCGTTTTTTCGAACCAACCGTACCCCTTCAAACAAATCCGTCATCTTGCCAATCGGATAAAACATCAGCCGTGTTTTACGCCTTTGGCATTGACGCAAAAGTTTCAAGGACTCCTTTGGGGTAAGCGTAAATAATAATTCAAAATCTTCCCCATCAAAAAGGGCAGGCTCAACCTTTAAAACACCGCTATTTTTTGGAATCTTTTCTTCAAAGACAAAAGCACCCGTACCGCTCGCCTGACAAAGACGATTCAGATCCATAGATAATCCATCAGATAAATCCATCATGGATGTCACATGAAAATTTTTTACCAAGAAATGCGCCGCATCAAGGCGCGGCTTAAAATCAAGGTGTTTGCCGGCTAAAGTCCCTCCCAATGGACCAGAAACAAAAATATAATCGCCTCTCTTTGCCCCGCTTCGCAAAACAAGATGCTTTCGTTTTACAGTGCCCGTCATAAAAACATCAATAATAATATTCTTACTGCGATTTGTATCCCCGCCAATAATGTCAACATGATACTTTCGCGCACAGGCCTTTATACCGGCAAATAACTGCCGCGCCTTCTCCTGCGCCTTAGCAGACGGCAACCCAACAGAGATAAGAGCATGCTTCGGCTCACCGCCCATCGCAGCAATATCACTTATAGAAACAGCCATGGCCTTGAAGCCGACTTTTTTTAAGTCTTCATCCTTTTTAAAATGGACGCGTTCAACCAGCATGTCACACGTATAAAGCAGATACGTATCGCCACGGCCCGCAACAACAGCCGTGTCGTCTCCAATAGAGACAACAACATCTTTATCTTTAGGCTTCACCTGCCTGGATATCATATTAATGATATTGATCTCTTTAACTTTATTCAACGCCGAGCCCATAAATCGCCTTAATATTCTTTTTGAATGGTGGACGGATAATGCCTTTTTCTGTAATGAGCGCCGACACTAAACACGCCGGCACCATGTCAAAAGCAGGATTAAAAACACCAACTCCACGAGGCGCAATCGGTTTTTTAAAATAAAGTGACGTCACCTCATTGTGATCACGCTCTTCTATCGGAATCTGAGCGCCTGTCTTTAGCGTCAAATCAAATGTAGAAAACGGAGCCACGCCATAAAATGGAATTTTATGATATTTGGCTGCCACCGCCAAACTATAGCTGCCTATCTTATTAGCAAAATCTCCATTGGAAGCGATCCGATCTGCGCCAACAAAAACAGCGTTCACACGTTTACGGCGCATCAGATCAGCGGCCATATTGTCGCAAATCAACGTCACATCAACGCCATGGCGCATTAATTCCCAGGTCGTCAAACGTGCGCCCTGCAGCAAAGGCCTCGTTTCACATGCGTAAACTTTTATTTTTTTTCTCTCCTCTTTCGCGCGATAAAAAACACTTAGAGCCGTCCCATAGCCACTCGTCGCCAAAGCACCGGCATTGCAAACCGTCAAAAGGCTATCTCCCGACTTAATCAAACTAGCGCCATACTCACTCATTTTAAAACACATCTGAATGTCTTCATCAACAATGCGCCGTGCCTCTTTTTCCAACAAAACCAATAACTCTTTGACGCTCTTATTTTGATGCGATAAAACAACATTTTCCATCAGGTTCAATGCCCAAAACAGATTAACCGCTGTCGGCCGGCTTGACGCTAAATACTTATTTAAACGCTTTGCCTCAGCAATTAATTCCCGTGAAGACCGGGCCTTTGTTTTATGCATCCCTAAAAGAAAACCAAAAGCACCGGCAATTCCGATCAATGGCGCTCCTCTAACTTTTAACTTCTTTATAGCCCACCAAACATCTGAAACGCTTTTACAGTCTTCATATCTCAATTCTATGGGCAATCTTGTCTGATCAATAATGCGGATAGAGCCACTTTTCCATTCAAGAGGGTTCACAACCAATTTTTTTTTCACACAATACTCCTTTTTAAAAAGTGCTTCTCATAACTTATCTGCGCCTACATCCCTTTAAATCTCATCAGAAAACTCTTCTTAACTTGAATCGCCGCGTGCGGGCAAGCCTCCTGGCAGCATAAACACAAGATGCATTTATTATAGTTAATCTTAAAAAATCCACCCTCCTGATAAATAGCTCCAGCCGGACAAATATTTTTGCAGTACCCGCACCGTTTACATTTAGCATCAATCATCTGAGGTTTAAAATTTAACAAAATTTTCAATATTCCAAAAAGCCAATCAGGAACTTTACTTAAAACAGAGCTGGTTGGAAGTTTTAAATCGTGGACCGTAAGGTACTCTAATTTCTCACCTAAAACTTCAATCATTCCTAAGTCAGGACTCCCTAATCCGCGCCGATAAGCCTCTCGATTTGTTGGAACAAATTCAGGTAAAAGGCCTAAAATTTTAGCCAAGACCGTATCTAAGGCCACCGCATCAGATGAGCCTGCAATAAAACCAAAAGAACGTTTCGTTCCTGTCGACCCCGGGCCTTCCCCTTCAAGCCCCACCACCGCATCAATTAAAGATAAATCAGGTTTGGCCAACTCATAAATATCTAAAAGTGTTTTAGCAAAATCAAACGGCCTCAAAGAATCCCTGTGAAGTTTTACCTTGTGCATCCCCACAATCAGACCAAAAAGATTTTTAACAGCCGCCGTCATAACAGTCAACCCGTGGGTTTTAAGTTTTGGAAGTGAGATAAACTTATCACACTGGCCATGCCAATCCGTCAGAGGAAAAACGCCTTTTAATTTCGGAGTGTTAAAAGAAACTAATTCGACATCCTCCTCATCGCAAACCGCCTTCAAACCTGAAACTTCATAAACGTGAGCAATATCGCGCTTTTGGCCAACCGCGCTTGGAGAATCACCGCAATAAATTTTCCCTGCAACAGCTTTCAGCTGGCGAATAACGGCACGGACGACTTCCGGGTGCGTATCAATACAAGCCTCAGGCAACGCGTCCGTCAATAAATTCGGTTTTAACAAAACACTCTCGCCAGGCTTAACAAACTGTTCAATGCCACCTAAAAGCCGCAAAGATTCAGCAACCGCGCATTCAACTTCATGCGTTGCATAACTCGAACATTTCACCAGAGAAACTTTTGGTTTCATTATTTAAATATTGTGATCATATTTTTAGATTAAAAAATTTTTTCGCGTTATTTGTTGTTTCGCAACAAACTTTTTCAAAATCTATCTTCTTTATCCGCGCAACCTCATGGGCCAATTCCGGCAAATAACCGGGCTCATTTCGTTTTCCCCGTTTATTTAGAGGCGACAAAAAAGGCGCATCTGTTTCCAAAAACATCCTCTCTAAAGGCACATAGGCGACAACCTCTCGCGATATATCCGCTTTTTCATATGTAATATTGGCGGTAAATGAAACAAAAAAACCAAGATCAAGGCATGACCTTAAAAAATCCAGGTCTCCGGAAAAGCAATGAATCACAACGCCATTCTTTAACAAGTCCTGATGCGAACACAAAATTGACAAAACATCATCCTGAGCCTGCCGGCAATGAACTACGAGAGGAAGCTTCCTTGAATCAGCAAGCCCTATAAACTTCTCAAAGACTTTCACCTGATCATCCTTAGGCGACAGATTACGGAAATAATCCAACCCAACTTCACCAATCGCAACAACCTTATCTTCCCGCGCAAGCGCATCTAATTCTTTTAGAGCTTCCTGATTAAAAGATTTCGCGTCATGAGGATGGATGCCAACACTGGCGTAAAAATGCGGATACCTCAAGGCAAGTTCAACAACATCGCGACTTCGCCGTAATGTTGATCCGATATTAATAATCGCCTCAACTCCAACGGCTTTCGCGCGCGCAATCACCTCATCCCTGTCAGCGATAAATTGTGGAAAATCAAGATGGCAATGCGTATCAATCAACATAGGCTCTTCCTATTAGGCAAGAATGCGCGGAAATAAAGGATCGCCCTTAACAACCTTATCTGTCTTAATCTGCTCATTAATTTTGGCGGCTGTCTGAGGCATAAATGGGCTAAGTTGAACACCTACAACTTTAATCAAACGAATCAATAAAGAAATAAAATTTTCCAGCTCCCTCGTCTTGCCTTCCTTCTTTAAATTCCATGGCTTGGTATCTTCAATGTACTTATTGGCCGCTCCGATTAACTCCCACACCGCTTCTAAAGCACAAATAAAATCAAGGCGGTCAAGAGCTTCATCAACCTTACCTCCCAGTTTTTCAAGCTTGGGAATAATGACTTCTTTAGCTGTTCTATCTACGCAGGATTCATCAAAATCAGGTACGCGGCTTTCAAAATATTTTTCAGCCATCGTCAGTGTCCGATAAACAAGATTACCCAAATCATTGGCCAGATCACCATTAAAACGCTTGATCAGAGCCTCCCGTGAAAACACGCCATCCAGGCCAAAAGGAACTTCTCTTAAAAGAAAATAACGATATACATCAATACCAAACTCATCAATTACTTCCAGCGGATCCACCACATTGCCCAAAGACTTTGACATCTTCTCGGAACCAACTTGCCACCACCCATGCGCAAAAACAACCTTTGGCGGCATAATCTCTAAAGCATGCAGCATGATAGGCCAAAAAACAGCGTGTTGACGCAGAATATCTTTGCCTATGAGATGGATCACACCCGGCCAGAATTTTTCAAATTTTTTATTATCATCCGGATAGCCTAAGGCACTTATATAATTAATAAGTGCGTCAAACCAGACATAAGTCACGTGATCCGGACTAAATGGCAGAGGAATCCCCCAACTCATCCTCTCTTTTGGCCGGGAGACACAGAGATCATTCAGACGATTTTCTTTGAGAAAACCCAAAACTTCATTACGCCGTGATTCCGGCTGGATAAAAGATGGATTTTTATCTATATAATCAAGCAACCAATCCTGATAAGAGGAAAGTTTAAAAAAGTAGTTTTTCTCGGTAATTTTCTCAACCGGCCTCTTACAATCCGGACAAAGATTATTTTCAGCCTGTTTTTGTGTCCAGAAAACTTCACAAGGAACACAATAAAGCCCTTCATATTCACCTAAATAAAGATCGCCCTTTTGGAAAAGCCGCTCCAACACATACTGCACAGTCTTGACATGACGATCTTGTGTCGTTCTGATAAAATCATCATAAGAAATATCTAATTTCTTCCATAAATCAGTAAATTTAGGAATAATCTGATCAGCAAATTCTAATGGAGAAAGATTCTTTTCCTGCGCCGCTTTTAAAACCTTTTGCCCGTGCTCATCTGTGCCTGTCAAAAAATAGACATCATGCCCTTTTGCCCTTTCATGCCTAGCCAGGCAATCCGCGGCAATAGTCGTATAAGAATGGCCAATATGAGGAACTCCATTCACGTAGTAAATCGGCGTCGTTATATAATAATTCTTCACAAAATCATCCTTCTCTTAAGCAGCAATTCTATTAATAAAAACTTTATTTTTTAAAATCTATCTCTATATGCTTACCTTCTTCGAGCACAACAGTGGCTTTGCGTTTTAAAATATTAACAGATATCACTTTTCCTTTACCTTCAGCCGTTTCTAATCTCTCACCCTCTCTTGGCATACCTTTGGACATCTCCTTATAACACTTATGTTCATACGAAAGACAGCACATCAAACGGCCGCACAAGCCTGAAATCTTTGGCGGATTCAAAGACAAATTCTGATCTTTTGCCATTTTAATAGTCACCGGCTCAAAATCCTTTAAAAAGCAACAACAGCACAGTTCCCTCCCGCATGGGCCAAATCCACCACACATCTTGGCTTCGTCGCGCACCCCAATCTGCCGTAATTCAATTCTCGCTTTAAAAACTTTCGCTAAATCTTTAACCAGATCACGAAAATCAACTCGTCCATCTGCTGTAAAATAAAAAAGGATTTTTGAGCGGTCAAAAGCATACTCGGCCCCAACAAGCTTCATATCAAGCTTATGTTCAACAATTTTTTTAGCACATGTCTGAGAGACTTCATGGGCTTTTTTTCGATTGTCTTCTATCTGTTTACGGTCTAAATCTGTTGCACAACGAATTAACTTTTTAACCGCCGGCTCTACTTTTTCAACCGCGACAGAATCAACGACAACTTGGCCATAATCGATTCCTCGCTCCACTTCCACAATGACCAAATCACCTATTTTAAGTTTTTTATCCGATGAGCGATAACAAAAAACAGCACCCATCTCCCTAAGCTTAACCTGTGTTATCATTTCCATAAATCAACCCTTAATTTAGCCAGCGAAACACGCATATTAATATTGTGTTTTTTTTCTATCGACGCCTCAGCAATACTGGCGATCCTATTAATAATGTCATCCAGAGAAAAAGAGCTGCTCAAACGCAAAATTTCATCCTTGCTGTCGGCGTTAATAAAACAATCTTCCGGCAAAGCCGCTTTAGCTAATAATATATCCCTGAACCAACTCAAAAGCACACTCAACAATTCTTGCCTATTATCAGGCTTGTCCGCCTTTTTTCCGGAAAAAACCTCCAAACATTTATCCAAAGGACAACTCTTGGATAAAAAGTTCTTAATGATTTCATTTTTTCTTGAAGACAGGCCATTTTCGCAAAACTTTACCGCCTCCCCCATGCTTCCCTGCGCGATTCGCGCACAATAAAGCGCATCTTTTGAATCAACCCGAAAACGCTCAGTTAAAACCTGCGCCAAAACTGTTTCCGGCAATGAAGAAAACATCACTCTCTGACACCTTGAAACGATCGTTGGCAAAACAGATTTAATACTATCAGCCAACAAAAAAATAACAGTATTCAAACTCGGCTCTTCCAGGGTTTTTAGCAAAGCGCTGGAAGACTCCTCACTTAAACACTGTGCCTGATCAACAACAAGGACTTTCCTGGAAGACTCAAACCCCTTCAAACTCAACCGCCGGCAAACCTCTCTGACAGCATCAATTCTTATATTTTGGCCGTCGGGCTCAATCCAATAAACATCCGCGTGGCTATTACTTTCAATCTTTAAACAACTTGGACAAACACCGCAAGCGCCATCAGAATTTCTCTTATCACAAAAAAGGAGCTTAGTAAAATTTGTTACTACTTTTTTTTTGCCTACACCACTTGGGCCAACACATAAATAGGCATGCGCAAGGCGGTTATTTTGATATGAGGCTTTTAACAATGCTATGGCTGAGTCTTGCCAGAAGATTTCTTTAAAAGGCACTGGTCAACAATCTCCCTAATTAAGCTCTGTGTTTCATCGATGCTTTTTGCGACTTTAACAATTTTTATTCTTGCGGGCTCCTGCTTTGCCAACTCAAAATACCCTTGCTTCACGCGTTCATGAAACAAATCCGAACGCATTTCAATCCTATCCCGGCTTGACTCATTTTTCAAAGACTCCGCGCTCATAAAAAAATCCAACAAAAGCGTCAAATCAGGCTTAACAGCATCTGTCGCCACATCATTAACAGCCCTGATAACATCCTGGTCTAAACCAGCGCCAAAACCCTGATAAGCCAACGTGGAATCGTAGAATCTATCACACAAAACAATCGCCCCCGCATTAAGCGCTGGCTTTATAACTTCCTCCACCAACTGCGCGCGGGCTGCCATATAAAGCAGCATCTCTGTTAGAATAAACATCTCCTGATGATTAATGTCTAAAAGAAGGCATCTGATTTTTTCCCCTATCTGCGTCGAGCCTGGCTCACGGACAAAAACCGTTTCATACCCCTTTTTCCTCAAATATGGTACCAACAACTCAGCCTGAGTACTTTTTCCGCTTTTCTCAGAACCTTCAAAAGTTATAAATTTACCTTTTACTTTATCCACACTGCTCCTAAACTTTCGAACAAAACATTTAACTATTTTACCGTAACAGACATTTAGGACTTCTGCGTATCCTCTAAAATTACGCCATTTGCTTTTAAAAAATCACGAATTTCATCAGCGCGCTTATAATTTTTATCCTGCCGAGCCATGCGCCTTTCCAAAATCAACTCTTCAATTTTCTCACGATCAAGCTTCATAGAGCTTGTATCTGCAATTTTTATCCGCTCGCTATCCGAAAACTGCTTTGACTCAAGTGATATTTTTAATGAAAGGCCTAACGCATGTGCCAGGCGCAGAAAACAATCAGCAACATAAGCAGCGTCAGATGAACTTTGCGACAAACTAAGATATCTATTACCTAATGTTAATAACTCAAAAAGGACAGCCAAACCCTGTGCTGTATTAAAATCATCGTCTACAGCCATTTCAAACTGCTGAACAATCCGCAGGACCTCTTCTTTACAAGCCTCCCCCGCCTTCTGTGGATCCAACTTCAAAGACGCGGCCTTACTTAAAAACTCTTCTATTTTTTCATAGGCCTTTCTGGTTTTATCTATCGCTTCATAACTAAAATCCATAGCAGATCCGTAATGAGCAGAAAGAAAAAACAATTTTAAAACATCCGGCTTGTACTTCTTGAGAGCGTCCTGAATTGTAACAAAATTACCTAAAGACTTAGACATCTTCTTGCCATTAATCGTTAAAAGGCCATGATGAATCCAGTATCTGGCAAAAGTCTTGCCCGTCAAAGCCTCGGCCTGGGCGATTTCATTCTCATGATGAGGAAAAATCAAATCCCGCCCTCCAGCGTGAATATCCAGGGTCTCGGTCCGAAGATACCTCATGCTCATTGTTGAGCACTCTATGTGCCATCCAGGCCGCCCCTGACCCCACGAACTACTCCAGGAAGGTTCATCTGGTTTCGATTTTTTCCAGAGAGCAAAATCAAGAGAATCTCTTTTTTTCTCATCCTTGTCAATGCGCACAGCCGTCATCATGTCATCTAAACTCTGGCCCGATAGCTGGCCGTAATGCGCAAATGAACGTACCGCAAAATAAACATCTCCATCTACCTCATAAGCAAAACCTTTTTCCATCAGCCTTTTTATATGATCCGTCATATAAAAAATATTCTCTGTTGCCAAAGGCTCAAAGTCCGCTTTTTCAACCTCAAAATCCTTTAGATCGCGATAATAATTGTCAATATAACGTTGCCGAATCAAAGCAAACTCAACACCATCCTGCTTGGCGCGATTAATGATTTTATCATCTACATCTGTAATATTGCGCACAAGCTTAACTTTATATCCCCTGTATTCCAAATATTTTTTTAAAGCATCAAAAATAAAAAGGCTGCGCGCATGGCCAACATGACAATCATCATAAACAGTTACACCACACGAATATATTTTAATCTCACCGGAAACGAGCGGAACAAACTCTTCTTTTTTCTTCGTTAGCGAATTTTTTAAAACAATAGCCATAACAACCTTTCATTAACCCTCTTCAAAAACAATTCATCAACCATACATCTCTAAACATCTTTCAGTGGCTTTTGAACACCTCAATGATCCTTATGTTCAACCTTTGAAAGACGCTTTTCCAAATCCTCTAAAGCCTGTTTTATAGGGTCTAATACATGCACATGATCCAAAGTAGTTTCAATTTTCTGGCCATCCTGTTTCGTAATGCGGCCTGGGACACCAACAACAGTCGAATTTTGCGGAACATCTTTAACAACAACAGCATTAGCCCCAATATAAGAATTATCTCCTATTTCAATATTACCCAAAACCTTTGCTCCGGCTCCAATAACAACATCACTACCGATAGTAGGGTGGCGCTTTCCCTTTTCTTTTCCGGTCCCACCCAAAGTTACCCCCTGGAAAACAATAACATTGTTGCCAATAATGGTTGTCTCGCCAACAACAACTCCCATACCATGGTCTATAAAAAAACCCTCGCCAATTTGAGCCGCCGGATGAATCTCTATGCCCGTCAAAAACCTGCCAACCTGAGACAAAAACCTCGGAATAAACGGAACCTTAGCCTCAAATAAAAAATGAGCCACCCGGTAAAGCACGATCGCATGCAACCCCGAATACAATAAAATCACCTCAAAGTGATTTTTTGCAGCAGGATCTTTTTCAAAGACCGCCTCAATTTCTTTTTTAAAAACAATCAGGAGTAAAACAATCCAGCATAAAACAATAACAACAACAGCAAAAATCATATTTAAAAGATACGCCATAATATACCCCCTCTATTTCTTCTTTATTAAAACTACCGCGTGAGCTGCTGCGGCTTCTCCGCGGCCAATCTCACCTACGCCTTCATGCGTCGTCGCTTTTATAGAAATACGCGATTGCCCCATCTTTAAGCAGGCAGACAAACACTCCTTTATCTTTTCCTTGTAAGGAGCAATTTTCGGTGCCTCCAGCAGAACAACCGTATCAATATTTTCTATTTCATAACCCTCTTTTTCCAACAAAAAACGCACTTGTTCCAATAATACTAAACTTGACACATCTTTATATTTTTGGTCTGTATCAGGAAAGTGATGCCCAATATCCGCTTGACCCATTGCACCCAAGAGAGCATCACAAAGAGCATGAATCAGAACATCCGCGTCAGAATGCCCCAGCAGGCCTTTTGATGAAGGAATCTCAATACCGCCTATAAAAAGTTTTCTTCCAGCTGAAAACCTATGAATATCATAACCCAAACCAATTCTCATCATATCTCACCTATTGCTCAAGAGCCTTAATATCAGCAATGGACTCAGCAAAAACAAGATCTTCCTGCGTAGTGATCTTAATGTTAAAATAAGACCCCATAACAATCTTGATCCTCTTGCCCATCAGCTCAACTAAAGCCGCATCATCAGGCACCGCATGCTTACTAGCCCTTAAATAAGCTTTTTGTATAAGTTCACGCTCAAAAACCTGGGGCGTCTGAATCTCCCAAAGCGCATCACGTCTTAAAGTCGCATCCACCTCTGTATTTCTATCTGCTCTCTTAATTGTCGACTTAACCGGTACTCCTAAAATAGCAGCACCCATAACTTGTGCCTCAGCGATAACCCTGGAAATACTGCCCTCGTCAACAAAAGGCCGAACGCCATCATGAATAACAACAAGTTTCGTTTTTGAACCTATAACTTCCAGGCCATTGCGCACAGACTCTTTTCTTGTGAGGCCTCCACAGATAACTCTGGAAACCTTCTTAAAACCATAGTCTGCCACAAGTTTTCTGGCTTTTATAAGGCCCTCTTTATTGAACACTAGAACAATTTCATCTATCAATGGATGAAATTCAAAAGCCTCCAGAGTATAAATAAAAATAGGTTTTTTCTTAATTTCAACAAGTGGCTTGGCCAAATCAAGATTCATCCTCGCACCTAAGCCGCCTGCAACAATAATCGCTGTTATCTTTTCACTTTTTGACACCAAAATACAACCTTTCCTGCCTTCTGCAACAAAAGCTCAACAAATCAATTACGATTTATTTTTCAATCCTAGCAAAAACCATTCTTCCTGCCTGAGTCTGCAAAACAGAAGTAATAACCACCTCAGCCGTTTGACCAATCAAGCGGCGTCCATCTTCAACCACAACCATCGTGCCATCCTCCAGATAAGCGATAGCCTGATTATGCTCCTTACCTTCCTTCATTAATTTGACTTCTATCTTTTCTCCCGGCAAAACAACAGATTTTAAAGCATTTGCCAGTTCATTAATATTTAACACCTTAACACCCTGAAGCTCTGAAATACGATTGAGGTTAAAATCAACCGTAAAAATTTTTGCTTCAAGAAGCTTGGCCAATTTAACCAACTTCGCATCAACATCGTGAACATCAGGAAAATCTTCTTCATGTACAATAAGATTAAACCGTGCATCTTCCTGAATCATACGCAAAATTTCCAAGCCACGCCGGCCACGCTGACGTTTTATAGAATCAGATGAATCAGCAATAATCTGCAATTCTCTTAAAACAAAACGTGGTACAATCAAACGCGCATCCAAAAAAGAAGTCTTTAGAATATCAACAACTCTGCCATCAACAATAACACTCGTATCTAAAACAACCGTATCGGCCTTTTCATCCTGCCGACGGAACTTAACATAAGGAATAATCAAATTGAACTCATCCCTGCCGCGCAAGGCGATTGCAACCCCCAGGTAAGAAAAAGAAAGTGTCAGTAAATAGGCCGTGATGTCGCGCATAGACTTGTCTAATGGGAACAACGCGAAAAGAGCGCCTGTCATCAGTCTCGAAATAATTAACCCCAAAATCAGGCCAAATACCGCGCTTGATAAGCCTCTTACAGATATACCTCTCATACCAGCTTCTAAAATAATAATCAGAAGACCGAAAATCAATCCTGCTGACGATGTATACACAATATTAAAATTATTTACATCGCCCACCTGATAACCAACAATCGCAGAACACAACAGAAAAAGAATCCGCACAAACAGCATCGTCATATTCATATTTTTATCTCCGTATTGTGTTAACGGGTTTTCGAGCTTAACCCGTTAACCCGGGCACTCACCAACCCGCTCACCGCTTTAACGCTCTTCTATGTTTTCCATAAATAATCAAAAGCACTTTTTAAATCATCAACGCTGACCAGCCCTATCTGTTTTAAACGTGGTTCCTGCTGACACACCTTATGGTTAGATTGAGGCAACACACACCTTTTAAAACCAAGTTTAGCCGCTTCTACTGTCCTTGATATAACATTGGTAACACTGCGCACTTCACTCGACAGCCCAACTTCGCCAACAGCGACCATATCAAAAGGAATAATCTTATCAAAGTAGCTTGAGCCAATCGCTAAACAAATAGCCAAATCCAAGGCCGGATCATCTACTTTAATCCCACCAACAACATTAACAAAAATATCCCTGTCAAATAACTTTAAGGAGAGTCTTTTTTCCAAAACCGCTGCCAACAAGCTCAACCTATTATAATCAATTCCCTGAGATTTACGCCGTGTCACACCAAAACTAGCTTTCGTCACAAGAGCCTGAATCTCAACAAGAATAGGCCTGGTCCCCTCCAGAATGGGGACAACAACACTGCCAGAAACCTCCTTAGGACGCTCTGCTAAAAAAATCTCCGATGGATTCAAGACCTGAGCCAAACCATTCTGGCTCATTTCAAAAACACCAATCTCATTTGTAGAACCAAATCTATTTTTAAAAGCTCTTAAAATTCGATGTCCTGAAAATCGCTCGCCTTCAAAGTACAACACCGTATCAACAATGTGCTCCAAAACCCGAGGACCGGCCAAAGTCCCTTCTTTAGTGACGTGCCCTATAAGAAAAATAGCTATACCCGTCGCTTTAGCCAGCTGCGTTAAGACACTTGCACACTGACGCACCTGCCCAACACTACCAGCACTAGAAGACAAAGCGCTGGTATAAACAACCTGAATAGAATCAATGATCACGACGTCAGGAAGAAACTTCTTTATAAACTCAATAACCGCATCAATATCCGTCGCGTTAACAATGTAAAGCTGATCCTGTGAACCTGTACCAAGCCTATCAGCTCGCAATTTTGTCTGTTGAACGGATTCTTCCCCGCTCACATAAAGAATCTTCTTGCCTTTCTTGGCAAGTTGCCGGCATAATTGCAAAGAAATTGTTGACTTACCTATACCTGGATCTCCGCCAATTAACACAACTGATCCGGGAACAACACCACCACCCAAAACACGATCTAATTCTGCAATATCAACCGTTATGCGCTCCTGGTGGGATGTTTTAACACTATGAAGTAAAACAGGCTCCTGCAAAAATGAAGAATTCGCTCCATGGGGTTTATTGCAAATCTCTTCTTCAACGAATGAATTCCAGCTCTCGCAATCCGGACACTTACCCAACCACTTTGCCGAACCAAATCCACAACTTTGACAAACAAACGCGGTCTTACTCTTTGCGGCCCTTGCCATTACACATCTTTCTTTTCTGTCTTTAAAGGTTCTTTCGGCCGATACAACAGCTTCCAGGGATGCGCTTTTAAATCAGCAAACATTTCCTCTAAATCTGTGTATAATTTATCCTCGCTAAAAAGTTTTCCAACCGTTCCAC
The DNA here is from genome assembly GCA_043819345.1 of Candidatus Omnitrophota bacterium. Classification (GTDB taxonomy): domain Bacteria; phylum Omnitrophota; class Gorgyraeia; order Velamenicoccales; family Velamenicoccaceae; genus CAYRDK01. Next base: position 66,131 of record JBDREX010000008.1, on the reverse strand, counting down.
GGCCATCATGGACATCATCCAAAATAAGAGTCATGCTATCCAAAGTTTTTTGCATGCTATTCATAACGTGTTCGGCCTGCGTTGCAGCATCTTTGAGCAATTCCGTTACCTCCTGTACCGAAGTCGGATCTTCGCCGGCCAAAGTATCCCCTTCTTGCACCAAGTGACTATAATCCTGGCCCGGAATAATCTCCAGATACTTCTCTCCCAATAAACCTAACGTATTAACCCATATTCTGGAATCCCGAGGGACCAACGAATCACCCGCCAACCACGCTTTTACAATCACCTTGGACTGGCCATTATGATTATGCAATAAAATAATCTCTTTGACTTCCCCTTTTTCTACGCCTGCAAGACGCACAGGCGCGCCAACTTTAATGCCATTAGCAAATCCAAAAACAGCATTCATATTATAACCTTGTTTTATAATCTTGAAATCGCCAATCCACAAAACAAACCATGCCAAAACAATGAGGCCACAGAAAACAAATATACCTACCTTCAATTCCAATGTTTTGCTTTTTTCTGCCATATCCCCTCTTTCGTTAATAGATCAATGATTTCTCGGCCAATCAGTCAATCTGTAAAATCCTAGGCACCTGTCAAAATTGAACTCTGTCCTTCCGTAATCGGCCCATGAGCAGCACCCGTAATAAACTGATGTACAACAGGATTATGCGTATATCTGATCTCATCGGGAGTGCCTTCAGCGATAATCTTACCCTGATACAACATCGCGATACGGTCAGCAACCTTATAAGCACTTCTCATGTCATGTGTTACCACAATGGAAGTAACCTTAAGTTTATCATGAAGTTCATCAATCAAAAGATTAATAGCATCTGCGGTAATCGGGTCAACCCCCGTTGTTGGCTCATCATAGAGAATAATTTTAGGCCTGGTGCAAATAGCCCTGGCCAATGCAACGCGTTTTTTCATGCCGCCGCTTAAATCAGCAGGCATATAATCCTCTATCTTATATAAACCTACCAGTGCCAACGATTCTTCAACGCGCTTGGCAATTTCACTCGCTTTAAAATTTGTATGTTCTCTTAAAATAAAACCAACATTCTCACCCACCGTCAAAGAATCAAAAAGGGCACCACCCTGAAAGACCATGCCAATTTCCATGTGTAATTCGTTAAGCTCCTTGCCCCTCAAAGACAATACATCTTTACCGTCCACGCGCACCTGCCCCTGATCCGGCTCCAAGAGACGTACAATATGTTTAAGCGTAACACTTTTACCGACACCAGACCTGCCAATAATAACTTTCGTCTCTCCTTTTTGAACAGACAAAGACATTTGGTCTAAAACCTGCATACCAAAAAAATTTTTTGATACATTAATCAGTTCTATCATAAGAGTTTATTTTAAAAAGAAATAAAATAAAGCGGTGAAGAAACAATCCGCTACAATAATCATGATGAAAGAATCAACAACAGACCGGGTCGTCTCTTTTCCAACACCCTCTGCGCCTCCTACAACTCTTAGGCCGTGATAACAGGCGACCAGAGCAATAATCATGCCAAAAAATACCGTCTTAATCAAACCCGTGAACAAGTCTTTATACACAAGAGAAGAAAATGTCATATTTAAGTAAATACTGGAGCGAATACTCAAACGATACACGCAAATAAGGTATCCTCCAAAAATACCAATCGCATTAGCAAAGACTGTTAAGATTGGCAACATAATCGTGAGGCTCAAAAATCTCGGAACAACCAAATATTTTATCGGATTGGATCCCAGCGTTACAAGGGCATCAACCTGTTCTGTAACCGTCATCGTTCCAATTTCGGCAGTGATACCCGCCCCACATCGGCCCGCAACAATTAAAGCCGTAATAACCGGCCCTAATTCCCGCACCAAAGAAACAGCCACAATACTGGCAATGTATATCTCGCTGGACATCTTCTGCATGATGTAAGCGGTCTGAAGAGCCATGATCATACCAATAAAAAATGAAACGAGCGCTACAATAAGAAAGCTATCAACGCCGATCTTCTTGCCCTGTTCAAAAATTCTTCTCGCGCCAAAAGGCTTACCTGGAACTAAAGCTATCGTCTGCAGCCCCAGGCTTGATAACCCTCCGAAAAAAGCAACAAAATTAATAACCTTTGCGCCGAGAGAAATATAAAACGTCTTCTTCATAAAAAACATCAAAACCTCACTTTATGTTCCCAGCTGATTCTCTCCTCATCACCCGCCACGCGCATCTTAAATGCCCTTCGATCACTTTTTAAATCATGTTCGAGCTCCAACATCTCTTTTTGCCCCTCAAATGATACTGATCTGTTTTGCGCAGCAGGGCCTGCATCAAAACCAGCAACCCCTTTCTTTGTAAAACGAATTCTGGAATGTGCCGATCCATCTGTAGTAATTACAACACTATCTCTATCTTGCGGCCTCATAAAATACTCAAGACTATCCTGCGGTCCGCTCAAAGATATTTTATCTAATTCCAGATTTCCCCGTATAGAAAAAATAATATCTTGGCCTTCCCTGATAAAAGAGTCATCTATCGTAACAACAGGATAAACACCGCGCAGATTAATCACAGCCCTCCGATTTTTAGCAAAGCTGTCCATATAGTCTATTTCAAATCTCGCTGATATTCGCGGAGACCTCAGAAGCCCCTCCATTTGGATTTGCGCGCTAATAACACCCGACTGACAATCATCAAATAAAGGACAAATCACAGCCAATTTCTTTAAATCAAACAGAACATTCAGCTCGCTTACAGAAACCTGGTCAATTGTTAGAAATAATTTAAAACTTGGATCATGTTTAATCTGAATCTCACCGTGCCCAAAACAAGATCCCCATCTTAAATAAGGGACCCTAATAACACAATCTGACTCACTTGCCAAAGAGCCTAAAATCTCGTAGAAGATATCTAAATCGTAAACCGGTTTGCTATTTAACAGCAGATCCCGAACAAAAATCTTGCCCTGAACAAAAGCGGATTGATTATCTTTCTTATAACTCAGTTCGCCGCGAGTGAAAAAATTGGCGAAAAAATCAATATTTGCAAGCTTAAAATGATCCAGTTTAGCAGATAAATTAAACTTTTCCCCTTCCATAAGCTGCGAAGAAAGGACAATTTTACCAAGCTTATCGAAATCAAAAACTAACGATAATATATCTTCCTGACAGAAATTCCCTACTTCACCCTGAAAAAAAGCATCACCCGGTGAAGCCCAAAAAACAAGATATCCAAAACATACAAGCCCGAGAAATCCCAAGAGAAAAATTTTTTTTCTCAACATTATTATCCTCGAATCAGCCTCTCGTCAGCCTAACAGCACTATTGTCACAGGCTCCATGCGCTATACTAAAAAAAGACAAAATTCAGATATCGCCAACTATATCAAAAAACCATTAAAATTCAAAAGAGAGTTCTTCTCGTTTACGAACAACTTTGACAACAGCCCCCTCTTTTAACGTGCCTGAAATAATCTCCTGTGCCAAAGGATCTTCCAGGAAACGCTGAATCGTTCTTTTCAACGGCCTGGCACCAAAAACCGGATCAAAACCTTTCTCAATTAATAAATCCTTAGATTCCTGGTTCAGCTCTAATGTGATCTTTTTATCCGCTAGCCTTTCCTGCACACCTTTAACTTCAATATCAACAATCTTATAAAGATCATTTTTATCCAAAGGCCTGAACACAATAACATCATCAATTCTATTTAAAAATTCCGGCTTAAAAGTCCTTTTAACCTCTTCTAAAAGCCTATCCTTCATTTGCTGATAATTCATATCCGAAGTCTGTGAACCAAAACCTAAAGAACCTTGCTTACGCAACAACTCAGCGCCCACATTAGACGTCATAATAATAATACAGTTCCTAAAATCAACTTTCCTGCCGTAACTATCCGTAAGACGCCCTTCTTCTAAAACCTGTAACAAGAGATTAAAAACATCCGGATGCGCCTTTTCAATTTCGTCTAAAAGAATAACAGCATAAGGCCTGCGACGGATCTTCTCCGTCAACTGGCCGCCCTCTTCATACCCGACATATCCTGGAGGTGCTCCAACAAGCCTTGAAACATTAAACTTCTCCATATACTCAGACATATCCAATTGCACTAAAGCATTCTCATCGCCAAACATAAATTCAGCCAACGCCCTGCCCAACAACGTTTTACCAACGCCTGTAGGCCCCAAAAAGATAAAAGAACCAATGGGCCTGCGTGGATCTTTAATCCCTGCTCTGGAACGCCTCACCGCGTGACCTATCACCTTTAAGGCTTCATCCTGCCCAATAACCCTGCCGTGAAGCTCTTCTTCAATACGTAAAAGCTTTTCGCCCTCTTTCTGCTCAAGCTTAATAATAGGAATACCCGTAATTTTAGAAACAATAGTGGCAATATCATCCTCTGTTATCTGAGGCCTTGTCTTGTCTCTCTCCTCCTGCCACTTTTTCTTTTCATCTTCCAGTTTCTGCCTCGCCTGGCGCTCCTGATCACGCAACGTTGCCGCTTTTTCAAAATCCTGATTCTTAATGAATACTTCCTTCTCCTTACGAAACTCTTCAACCTGAACTTCAAGCTCTTTGATATCGCTCGGGGCTGTTAAAATAGCAAGCCTGGATCTGGAACCAGACTCATCTAATAAATCAATCGCCTTATCCGGCAAAAAACGCCCTGTAATGTAACGATCAGATAATTTAGCCGCCGCAACAATAGCCTCATCAAGATAATGAACCTTATGATGCTGCTCATATTTTCCTTGTAATCCTTTTAAAATCTCTATCGCCTCATCAACAGAGGGAGGATCAACCATAATTGTCTGAAAACGCCTCTCAAGCGCAGCATCTTTCTCGATGTGCTTACGAAATTCATCCGGCGTTGTTGCTCCAATACATTGAATCTCTCCTCGTGATAAAGCAGGCTTTAGGATATTAGAAGCATCTATCGCGCCTTCAGCGGCACCCGCGCCCACTAACATATGTAACTCATCAATAAAAATCATTACATCACGGGAACGCTTAATCTCGTCCATCACTGCCTTAATTCTCTCTTCAAACTGGCCTCTATATTTTGTACCCGCAATCATAAGAGCCAAATCTAAAACAACAATCCTCTTATTACGCAAGATTTCAGGCACATTACCTGCAATAATTTGCTGAGCCAGGCCTTCCACAATAGCTGTCTTTCCAACGCCAGCTTCACCAAGCAAGACAGGATTATTTTTTGTCCTACGGGCTAAAATCTGGATCACTCGCTCAATCTCATTCTTACGGTTAATAACAGGGTCTAACTTTTCTTCTTTCGCCAAAGCCGTTAAATCACGTCCAAAAGCATCCAGAGCGGGTGTTTTTGACTTTGTAGCCTGCTGACCGCCAAAACCAGGCGTTGCAGAACCTAAAAGCTCCATAATCTCGGTTCGAACTCTATTTAGATCGAGACCGGAATTTAATAAAACTTGGGAAGCAACCCCTTCGCCTTCGCGAATCAAGCCCAAAAGCAAATGTTCCGTGCCGATGTAATTATGCCCCAAGGCGCGCGCCTCTTCAGCAGATAATTCAAGAGCTTTTTTAGAACGCGGAGTAAAAGGTACATCGCCTTGAATCTGTGTGGCCGGGCCCGGCTGGACAAGCTTTTCCACTTCCAGGCGAATACTCTCTAAACTTAGCCCCATTTTCTGTAAAACCGCCGCGGCAACTCCTTCGCCTTCGCGAATCAAACCCAAAAGTAAATGTTCAGTTCCAATATAATCATGATTAAACCGCCTGGCTTCTTCTTTAGCAAGGACAATGACTTTTCTAGCTCTTTCTGTAAATCGATTAAACATTCTTCTTCCTCCAAAATATGCGAGCTTCAAAAACCGCAAGAGAATAAATACCTATCAAACTTCTAATCTCTGACGAATAATCTCAGCCCTCTTAACATCCCGCTCATTGGCGGAAAGCTTTTTATTTTCCAGCTTCTGCAAATGAGCTGGCTGCGTCAAAATAAAAAGATCATTAATCAAACTTCGTTCAATGTTTTTAATAATACCCAGGTCGCTACCAAGCCGAAGCATCGAAAGCAACTCAATCGTTTCATTGCTCGAAATAATATGAGCGCTTTTTAAAGTCCCGTGAGAACGCCAAACCCTATCCTCCAGCATCGCTTTATGCTCACTCAACATAGTATCTCGCGCCTTTTGCTCCTGCTCAATAATTTGCTTAATAACTCCTTTAATGTTTCCAATAATTTCTTCCTCTATTTGTCCAAGCGAAACCTGATTAGAAATCTGAAAAAAATTACCTGCCGCCTGCGTACCTTCCCCGTAGAGCCCGCGCGTAGCAAAACTCAACTTTGCAATCGCTTCAAGAACACGATTAATCTGGCGCATCATAACCAATGCGGGCAAATGAAGCATAACAGACCCACGCATACCCGTCCCTGTATTCGTCGGACAAGCGGTTAAAAATCCCCACTCTTTCTTAAAAGCAAATGGCAAAAGACCGGAAAGACAATTATCGATAGTATTAATAACCTGCCATGTACCATCTAGATCAAAACCGGATTCCATCACCTGAATGCGTAAATGATCTTCTTCGTTGACCATAATCGCAATATTTTCATCCGGGCTAATTAAAACAGCTTTCTGGTTCGAACGCATCGCGTGTTCGCTGGACATCAAATGGCGCTCAACCAAAAATTGCTTATCAACACTATCAAGTTGATCAAGCCTGAGAAACAACCCATCCTTCAGCGGCTCTGTCTTCTCAAAGGCCTCTTTAACAAATCTAATAACCTTTTCTCCATCCTCTTTCTTAGCCCAATGAGGAAAAGGAATCTTAAACAAATTACGCGCTAATCTAATGCGTGAAGAAATGACAATATCAGCATTAGGGCCGCTACCTTTTAGCCAACCACTAATTTGATTCATGAAATCATTTATTTTCATCTTCTTACGCGTTCCCCTTCTTCTTTTTATCTTTTTCATTACTTTTTTCCAACGAATTGTTACGAGCTTCTGCCTCTTTAATAGCATCCCGCAACTGAGCCGCCAATTCAAACTCTTCGCTCAAAATAGCCTGCTGCAATCTATCTTTTAAAGACACAATATCAATCAGGCTTTCCTTCGGTCCTTTTGAAAAAACACCATCCTGCCTTAAGACCGGAAGCTTACCCACATGCTGATTCGCCCCATGAATACGTTTTAAAAGAGGCCCCAGATATTTAGCAAAGGCCTCATAACACTCACTACACCCCAGGCGGCCTATTTTACGAAAATCTTCGTAATTTAAACCACAATGCTTGCACTGCGCACCGCTGGAAACTTTTTCCGTACCACCCAATTGCTTGCTATAATCAGCCAAGCCGGCTAACAAATCTGAAAGGCCAAACTGCTGTTCCATCTGCATGCTTTTTTTTCTGGCGCACTCATCGCACAAATGAAGCTCGCTCATCTGGTCGTCGATAATTTCCGTCAAATGTACAGTCGCCTGATTTTTCTTACAAAGATTACACAGCATATCGTAATCCCTCTTTCTTTGTTAATTTTCTGAAACTCTCCATCAGTTTCAATGTTTTACGGCCCACAGCCCCATCCTGAATGAGGCGGCCATCAATCTTAATAACAGGAATAATCTCAGCAGCCGTACCGCATAAAAAAACTTCATCGGCCGTATACAAATCAAATCTCGTAAAAAGAACTTCTTGCGCTGATAACCCAACCGAAGATGCTAAATTCAAAATAGCATCACGCGTAATTCCTTTTAGAATACCTGAATAAACCGGCGGGGTCAATAAAAGCTTGTCTTTAATCATAAAAATATTATCCCCTGTGCACTCTGTAACATACCCATCGTGGCTTAACATAACAGCTTCCAGAACACCCGCGTTTATGGCCTCAATCTTACCAAGGATATTGTTAAGGTAATTTAAAGATTTTATTTGTGGATTAATCGCTTCGGGAATATTCCTGCGCGTCGTCACCGTCACAATATTGAGCCCATTTTTATAGAGTTCTTTTGGATAAAGAGCAATTTTATCGGCAATAATAAAAATTGTTGCCTTGGAACAATTGCGGGGATCCAGCCCTAAATCTCCTTCTCCTCTTGTCACAACAATCCGAATATAGGCATCTTTCAATTTGTTTGCCTTAAGCGTAGCAACAACGGCCTCCTGCATCTCTTTTTTCGTCAAAGGTATTTTTAAAGCGATCCCCTGCGCGGAAGCATAAAGCCTGTCGACATGTTCTTTAAATTTAAAAATAAGCCCATTGTAAGAACGAATCCCTTCAAAAACGCCATCGCCATAAAGCAGGCCATGATCAAAGATAGAGACCTTAGCATCCTGACGTTTCACAAATTTTCCATTCAAATATAAAATCATACACCCTCCACATCCTGCATTAGACAATAAATTTACCATCAAAAATTTTCAATACTCTGTGTGAATTACGCGCAATATCCTGGCTATGTGTCACAATAATAATCGTTGTTTTTCTCTCCTTATTCAACGATAGAAGCATGTTCTGAATCTGTTTGCCTGCTTCAAAATCAAGATTGCCCGTCGGCTCATCGCAAAACAAAACTTCCGGATCATTAATCAAAGCGCGCGCAATTGCTACACGCTGCTGCTCCCCTCCAGAAAGCTCTGTCGGCCTATGTTTAATTCTACCAGACAACCCCAAAAACTCAAACAAATGCAAAGCTTTTTCTTCAATCTCTTTTCTTTGCAAAGAAGCCCTGCGCATCAAAGCCGGCATAATAACATTTTCAAGCGCCGAAAATTCACGCAAAAGATGATAAAACTGAAAAACAAAACCAAACCTTTTGTTTCTGATTTCGGATTTAGCACAATCTCCCAATACAGAAAAATCCTGGCCTTCTAAAAAAACTTCGCCGCTCGAAGGATTATCCAGCCCTCCCAATATATGCAAAAGTGTCGATTTTCCAGCACCACTCGGGCCAACAATACTCAAAACTTCCGCTTTAACAACTTCCAGGTCAAGGCCTTTTAGAACTGTTAATTCTTTTTGGCCGTTAAAATATTTCTTGGTGATATTTTTCGCTTTTAGCATTATTCATACCTTAGGGCTTCAACAGGGTCAAGCCGGGCAGCCTTAGAAGCCGGATAAAGAGTTGAAAGAAAGCTAATCACTAAGGCACAAGCCGCAATCAAACCAATATCCTGCCAACGCAGGAAAACCGGCAAATGATCAATAGAATAAATATCTTTTGGTAATTGAATAAACTGATATTTTTTCAGCAAAAGGCATAAAACAACCCCGCATATTATACCAAAAAGAGTGCCGGAAAATCCAATAATCAAGCCTCCCCAGGTAAAAATTCTTCGGATAGATTGTTCGCTTGCCCCAATAGCTTTTAATATGCCGATATCTTTTGTTTTTTCAACTACCATGACAACAAGTGTGGAAACAATATTAAAACAGGCAACAAGAACGATAAGCGTTAAAATGACAAACATCGTTATCTTTTCGAGCGCTAAAGCCGCAAAAAAGTTTTTATTGATTTCCGTCCATGTCCGTATGTGATATCTATGTCCTACGATTTGACCAATCTTCTTTTTAACCACCAATGATCGATAAGGATCGTCAAGCTTAATACCTACTTGTGTTACAAGCGAACCAAGCCCAAAAAAATCCTGGGCATCATGAATATCCAGAAACCCGAGATTAAAATCATAGTCGTACATGCCCGTATAAAAAATACCGGCCACATAAAAAGGCGTATTAAGCCCTATGATAGGCGAAGACAAGATAATCTCATCTCCTTTTTTTATACCCAACGCATTCGCCAGTTCTCTTCCCAGCAGAATACCTCCTGGCGGCAAAACAAGATCATCGCCCAGCACATAATCACTGATACGTGTTACTTTTTTCTCGGCATCTAAATCAATACCTTTTATATTAAGACTTAAGAACCTATCCTTAAAATATAAAAATGCCTGGCCACTAACATAAGGCGCAACACTCTCAACACCGCGAACAGAGCGAATCTGCTTCAAAAAAGCAGGATAATCCGCAATCCCCTCTTCACTGTGCACAACAATGTGCGGATTTACACCAATAATTTTATCTTTAAGATCATTGTCAAACCCTGCCATAACGGCAATAACAATAATCAAAGCCATAACACCTATGGCGACACCTAAGGATGAAATCAGGCTGATAGCGGAAATAAACTTTTCTTTTTGAAGGCTTAAAAAATATCGGGCACCAATAAAAATTTCAAAATTCATGCGCCTACCCTTTCAGCCATAGCAACAGTAACAAGCCAATTTTATGAATTATTATCTTCCTGGTCTTGTGCAGAAACTCCCTTTTCAGGACGTAACAAAGGGAATAAGATAACATCTCTAATAGAAGGTTGATTCAAAATAAGCATGGTCAGGCGATCTATGCCAATTCCAAGCCCACCCGTTGGCGGCATACCATATTCTAAAGCCTGGACAAAATCCTCATCAAGACAGCAATGAACAGCAGCATTTTCATTAATCTCAAGCTGAAAACGAGCTTTCTGTTCAACAGGGTCATTAAGCTCTGAATAGGCATTAGCAACTTCCATACCAGCCACGTATAATTCAAACCTTTCTGAAATCAAAGGGTTATCTTTTTTATTTTTTGCCAATGGACACAAAATGCTAAAATAGTCCGTAAAGAAAACAGGCTGTGTGGGTGCGTCCTCCTGTAAAATATCTTCTACCATTTTAACAATCTGAGACCGGCTCAAACGATCTTCAACAGCCCTGCCTTTTTTTTGAAGCTTTTCAACCATAACAGATGCTTCATCTTCGGGATTAATATCAAACTTTTCCTTAACAGCGCTGGCAAAAGAACGCCTTGGCCATGGAGGAGTCAGGTCAATTTTCTGACCCTGAAATTCAAGAATTAAAGTACCTAAAACTTTCTGTGCCACATAAGCAAATAACTCCTCTGTAATCTTCATCATATCTTCATAATCGCAATAAGCGGCATAGAGCTCAAGCATTGTAAACTCAGGATTATGGCGTGTTGAAACACCTTCATTACGAAAACTGCGGTTAATTTCGTAAATCTTTTCAAACCCGCCCACAATAAGGCGCTTAAGGTATAATTCCGGCGCAATTCTTAAAAAAAGATCCATATCATATTCGTTATGATGTGTTCCAAAAGGCCTGCCAGCTGCTCCGCCCGGAATAATATGCATCATGGGTGTTTCAACTTCCAAAAAACCCTTCTGATTTAAAAAATCGCGTATAGAACTAACAATCTTTGAGCGCAAAATAAAAATCTTTTTAACATCAGCGCTTGCAATTAAGTCAACATATCTTTGACGATAGCGGATCTGGATATCTTTTAATCCATGCCACTTTTCCGGTAAGGGCCGCAAGGATTTTGACAAAAGCACAAAATCCGTAACTTTCAATGTCGGCTCATCCGTGTGCGTCTTAAACGTCTCTCCCATACAACCAACGATATCTCCAATGTCAAGCTTGTTAAACAGCTCAAACTGTTCCTCATTCAAAGAATCACCTTTTCTTGCATACAACTGCAAACGGCCTTCCTGGTCTCTTAAATCGGCAAAACAGACCTTTCCATGCTTACGTTTTGCCATTAGCCTGCCAGCTAATACGACTTTCTCATTCTCTTTAAAAGAAGCCAGAAGATCTTTTATCGTATGCGTTCTCTCAAACTTATTCCCATAAGGATCTATGTTTGCGCTCTTCAAAGCTTCTAACTTTTCTATCCTCTGCGCGATTATTTCATTTAATTCCATGTTATACTCCTCGCTATCATAACCTCTGTACAAATAATGAGTTAAGAAAATACTGTCAAATCGGAATTTATTATATCTAAGCCTTGCCACGGTGTCAATCTGTATTGCATAATCCCCTAAAACAGAAGAGTCCTGCCTGCCAACAGGTAAAGAAGACAGAAAAACCCAAAAGCAAACTGAAAAGGCCAAAATCACAAATTAAAATTCAGACTAAAGAGCAAAAAGATAAAGCCGCCCGAAAAAAACGAGCGGCTTTAAATTTTGAATCATCAAAAACTATAGGAAAGTTAAAAAACTACTTTCGCAATAAAACTCTCTTTTTAACTTTCTTGGCTCCGAAAAATTCAACGGAGAAATCAATAGCTTTTTGTGCATCAAACTCTCTACAGGAAAAAATGTTAATGTAGGCGGAATTCCAAAGCTCTGAAAAATGCCCCGTAATAGAACTGGTCTCTATAAACTGAAGCATAGAATAACCAGCTGTATGCGCCGCTTGATGCCCAAAGTGAGGCAAAAGCGTTTTCCCAAACTTTTTCATGTTTAAGAGTTTACACAGTTTTGTGGCATACTCGGCTAATTTCTTTTTAGAGCGAATCACCTTTGGGTCACATTCGTACAAATCAAGAACTACTTCCAAGCCAAAGCTTCCTTCTTTATATTGGCTATTTTTTGACATTCTTCTACTTGCCTCCCTTAGAAGCGAGATCCTTAACAAAATTGGGCAATGCAAACGCCGCAAGATGGATCTCTGGGTTATAATATTTTGACTTCAGTCCAACCGCTTCATACTTCTTTTTCAGTGCATCCAAACTCAACTTTGTCGGATCATAGGTCTTCGAACCGAAAACAAAACTAAAAAAACCTCCAATATAAGTAGGTATAGAAGCCAGATAAACAAATACTTTAGGAAAAACTTTTTTTAAAACCGCTACCGCATCAGACAATTCCGGACCCTGTAAAACAGGTACCCCGCTCTGACGTGCCATGACCCCATCAGCTGTTAAGCAATTGAAGACATTATTGTAAAACTTTTCTGAAAATAAAACTTTTGCCGGGCCAATAGGATCTGGAGAATCCACGAGAACAACATCAAATTTCTCCTTTGTTTGCTCAACAAATTTAGCCCCATCATCTACCAAAACTTTCGCTCTTTTGTCCTCAAAAGCATTTTCACAAATCATCGGTAAATGCTCTTTGGAAAACTCAATAACATCCGCATCTATTTCAACCATCGTAACCTGCTCCACATCATACTTTAACACTTCCCTTAAAATTCCCCCGTCACCGGCACCGATAATTAAAACTCGCTTCGGATCAGGATGCGTCAACATAGCTATGTGTGTAAGCATTTCATGATAAACAAATTCATCTTTTTCAGTTGTCTGCACAACCCCATCTAAGACAAGCATCCGCCCAAATACAGGCGTATTGAGAAGCTGACAGTCTTGGAACTTCGTCTTTTTTGAAGCAAGAACAGACGTAATCTGATGCGACTGCCTAAAGCCATCATGTAATGTCTCCTGGAACCACGACTCATCTTGGCTGTTTTTTAAGCGGGAACCGGTTAAAACTTCACTCATCCCAAAATTCCCCTTTTCAACTCAATAATCTGCATTCTCTTTGGCTTAAAAAACTTTTTTAAGACAGGCACTGCCTGGTAAGGATCTACATTTCCGCACACAAAAATGTCAATAGCCGCATATTGAAACTCAGGCCACGTATGAACACTTAAATGTGACTCCATAATAATCGCGACACCAGAAATACCATAAGAAGGAGTAAAATGATGCAGTTTAACTTCCAATAATGTTGCACCGCACGCCTTAACAGCGTCTGTTAAAGCCTTTTCAACAGCATCCAAAGAACTCAAGTTCTTTGCGCCCCATATTTCTAAAAGTAAATGTGTACCTGTATAGCTGACATTACTCTTAGTAACACAAAAACCCTTTTTCGATTTGTTCATTCTCTAATATCTTCCTATCTGCGATTGACCTAAAAATGAAAGACCCATATTTTATGGGCCCCCTTATTCTTGTTGGTGATATATTATATTATTTTATTTTTTGAGTCAATACAATTTTCAAGTTTTTTTCAGAGCGCGCTTTCCTGACCAGCCAAAGCTTTAAAATATTTTATATCTTGGCTGTTCAGCGCGATTTGCCATCAGTCATGAAGCCCTTTGATATCTTTCATTTTACCAAAAATCACTAAAACATCCTCTGTCAAAATCATATCACTGCCTTTTGGCGTTGTTAAAAGCTCTCCAGCTCTCTCAATAGCCAGTACAATAAAACCTTTTTCTTTAAAATTCGCATCAATCAACTGTTTATTGACAAAAGCAGAAGTATTGGTTATTTTCAATTCGAAAATACCAAAGTCGCTATCCAGCTGTAAAAGCTCGTCAAACTGCAGTTTTCTAGGATACTTATATTTTTTGAGCTGTTTCTCAATCTGATTGTGGAACATCTTTACAAAGCGCTTACTGCGCGTTAACACCAGAAGAAAACCAACAAACAAAAGCAAAGCGATAAGGTGTTTAATATCAAATTTCTCTCCAAAAGAAATCAAAACAGAACTTAACATGCCTAAAAAACAAATCGGCCCAAGAATCATCAGCGTCATAATGATGCTTCTTCGTTGCCGATGCCCCATGATCAATTCAGTTTCTTTTGTCGTAAAACCCGTCCCCGTAATAGCCGAAAGCGCCTGAAATCTAGCCGTATGAATATCAAGACCCGTCAGTTTTAAGGCTGTCGCAGCAATCTCCATAATTAAACCCAGGACAACAATAATAACTACAATCATGAGCAAGCTTACCATAACGAAAACTCTCCTTTATGTATCAACCAGTTAGCGAGTTGGCGTATATACGGGTTTGAGACATTTATATGCTAACGCGACCATTCAGAATCCTCAAGCGCCAAGTTTCTTTCGGACAAACTCACTAACCATCTTTCCATCGGCCCTGCCTTTGGAAAGCGACATAACTTCTTTGATAACCTTACCCATATCTTTTATTGACGAAGCATGTGTCGCTACAAGGGCTTCTTCAATAAACCGCTCTAATTCCTGCTCGCTTAAATCCTGTGGCAGATAAGCTTTTAATATTTCCAGCTCATTTTTCTCTTTTTCAACCAGATCCATTCTTTGGCCTTTTTCAAACTGAGTAATGGAATCCTGCCTCTGCTTAACCATCTTCTTCAAAACAGAAATCACATCACCATCTTCAAGCTTCTCTTTTTTATTGTTAATAGCATAATACTTTAATTCCGAGCGCAAAAAACTAATTGTCTGTGTGCGCAACTGATCCTTAGCTTTCATAGATTCTTTAAAATCCAACATAATTCTCTCTTCTAACATAACACCTCTTTTCTCCGAGTTTCGCAAACAATTGATCCGCCCGAACTCTCTTGTGTCTTTTTAATACAGATATAATCTGTTTCAAAAATAATAGGACATCCCGACCAGGTAGACATCGGCATTAATACCACTATTGGGCTGTTTTATTGAACAATTGGAAACATGCCTAAACCGATACCCCACGTTTAATGCCAAGTCCTCTCTTAAAAAATAAGAGAAACCGGCGCCACCCTGATCTATAAAATTAAACTGCGTTGATTGCTCTTGTGTGGCAAGCGTCATGTAATAAAGCCCGGAACCAACCTCAATATAAGGATAAAACTTGCTCGTTAAAGGATAAGAATACCTAAACAAAAAAGCGCATCCCAATTCAACATTGTTACGAGGCCCAATAATCGTATTGATAAAAGGCTCATAGAGAATTTCAAACATACCGTTGAGATGAATCCCAAACTTTTCAACAAAAGGCTTCAAATCAAAACCAAAACGAAGGCCGGTTGGAATTACCTCTAGATCACCCTGATTTTTCAGATTACCTCGTATGTAGCCTGTAAAAAAACCAGCTTCCTGAAGCCACTTACCAATGCCCGCTTTCTCAGGAGCTTCACTTTCTTCAATAGGCTCCATATCCTGCTGGCGCTGTGAAAAAATCAAAACATCATCCTCTTGTTCATTCAATGCATAAGCCTGAGCACAACAAAAACACATGATTAAAAATACCCCAGCAACAATCGTCTTACTTCTTTCATTAGCCATATTCCCTCTCTTTTTATTGAGTGGCTATTGACTTTTGTAAGCCGGTAAAAATATACCCGGCGACTTTTCGCATCAGCTTTGGACTCATAGAAGCAACCTCTATCTTGGTATGCTGATCATCTAACACTGTAAAAAATATTCCAACCTCCGTTGTATCTACAAACCCCTTAAACCCCATAGCCGCCATATACCTCTTCTTCTCGTCTTTTAGATAAACATTGCCTCTATAAAAATTGACAATGTCCTGAACTTCCTGAAAGCATCTATCTAAAGGCAAGGCAAAATCCTGTGATTGGCCATTCGGACGCTCTTTTTCCAAGTGAGAAATAGAGCTTCCCCAAAGCTGTTTAGCCGCTTCCTGAATGTGCGCGCATCCAGCCATAAGACAAAACACGAAAACTAAAAAAAACAACTGACTTAAAAAAAATTTATTTTTCATTTATACGCTCTTCTGTGTTGTACTATTTTTGATTTAAAGGCCGATCGGAAAAAATTTCCTCAGAAAACTCCTGCCCGCACAAACGGGCTTACGAGCCTGTCCTAAGCGAAACGAAGAAATGGTCAATCGGGAAAAAATTCCCGCATCAGAGATCCTTCAGCCCTCTGGGCTTCAGGATGGTCAATCGGGAAAAAATTCCCGATTGACCAATTATATCTTTTTAGGCAAAAAAATCCACTTAAATTTCGCCTGTTGGCCTAATTTGATATTATTTTTTTCGCAGAATCCAGCAGCCGCCTCTACAACATACCTTGCGGGGATAGCTGAAACATAATGCACGGCAATGTCACCTTTAGCTGGAAGAGCATTCCTGATAATATGCACAACCTGTCTGTTAGCATCAAGCCAAATCATA
The DNA here is from genome assembly GCA_043819345.1 of Candidatus Omnitrophota bacterium. Lineage (GTDB taxonomy): Bacteria > Omnitrophota > Gorgyraeia > Velamenicoccales > Velamenicoccaceae > CAYRDK01. Next base: position 49,430 of record JBDREX010000008.1, on the reverse strand, counting down.
TCTAAAGGTACATACGTGTTCTTCATCCAAAAGGCCCAATAATCATCTTCCTCGAAAATAAACAACATTCCTCGATCCTGTGGCAAAAAATGACGAAACATCAGTCCCTGTGAACGCTCTTGCGGCGTTGAGGCTAATTCAACATGCAGGCATGTATCACTAAAACACACCTGTTCAAAAGGAAAATAACTAATGGCAGAATAAATGGCAAAAAACAAGCCTAACGCGATAATACTGCCTAAAATAATTTTATTTCGAAAAATTGACAGAAATCTCAAATTCTCTCCGTTTTGCATCCGTTTTTGTTATTATAGGCAATTACCTTGGACGAGAAACAACGCGTGCCAGAGAGTTAATCAAATGTTGCGCGTTATAAAAATCCAAAGTTTTGTCCAAAATAGCATTTATGCCTAAAGCATATGCTGCAAGGCAAATATCTTCAGGAGTATCTTTCGATAACATGACAACCGGAACTTTTATCTTCATTCTCCTAATATTCTTCAGTGTCTCCAAGCCATCCATGCCCGGCATAAAAAAATCTAAGAAAATAATATTGGGCTTTGCCTTTTTTAAAATTTTTAAGGCTTCTTCGCCACTAGCAACAGCCTCAACACTATACTCCTGAGACTTAAACCAGACAGCCATGGAAGACAAAAAATCTTTGTCATCATCAATAATCAAAATATGAAAATCAGATTTTTGTTTTCGCTTGAAAAAAAACATTTTTAGCCCTTTTTCGTTGTGTCCTTATATTTTTTGGGAATAACAAAAATAAACCGGCTCCCTTTATCTTTCTGGCTTTCAACCCAAATATTACCTCCGTGCAAACAAACAATTTCCTTAGCAATAGGTAATCCCAAACCTGTCCCACCTGCGCCTGTTGACGGGCCAACAAGGCTCACTTGTTCAAATTTATTAAAAATACGCTTAAAATCTTTGGGCTCAATCCCTATGCCGCTATCAACAACAGCAACCTCCACACAAGGCTCTTGACAAACATGATCCATCTTCTCATATGCCTTTAAACTGATAAAAATCTCTCCCTCGGAAGGTGTAAATTTTAAAGCATTGCTGACCAAATTTATCAAAACCTGAGAAAGCCTGTCACGATCCGCATAGACCTTTATGGCTGCTTCTCCCAATTCCAGATGAATAATGATTTTTTTATCATTGGCCCATCCCATTAAGGACGTCTTAACATCCGAGATCATATCTCTCATATCAAATTCCAAAGGCCTGAGTAAAAATTTTCCAGCTTCTAACTTTGACATATCCAACAGGTCGTTAATCAGATTATTAAGCCGCATGAGATTCATCTGAGAAACTGATAAAAATTTTTTCTGATCTTCATTGATCGCTCCTGTCGTCCCGCCTAAGACAAGTTCCAGAGATTTTTGGATCGTCACAACAGGCGTGCGCAATTCATGCGTTACCAGAGAAACAAAATGAGACTTCATCTCTTCAACTTCTTTCTCATGCGTGACGTCACTTAAAACAGAAACCATGCCTACGGTCTTTCCATTCTCATCTTCAACCACAGCGCTGCTTGCCCTTAAGACTTTTTTAGCCATTTCATCCTTGCTCGCCAATTCAATCTCTTTGGTAATGGGCCCATTGCTTACCTCTTCCCCATAACCTTTGGCCATCGCCATAAGATGTTCTTTTTTCAAGCTTTCAGCCAGACTCTTGCCAACCGTCTCTTTTACCTGAGCATCAAGAAGCTTCTGAGCCGCCGGATTCATCATGACAATCTTGCCATTCTTATCCACAACAACAAGCCCCTGCGCCAAATGATGCATAATCCCCTCGGATCTTTCTTTTTCCACGGCGAGCCGCTGATTCTGAACACGTAGTTCGCAAGTCGCATCCTTAACACGCTTCCCAAGCTCATCTTCAAACCTTTCGGCAAGCTGTGTTAATTTCTGAAGCTTTTTTTTAGAAATAACAACCTCTTCATCTTTTGCCAACTCAACTTTAACATGCTCCACAAACTGCTGGGCCTCTTCCGACTCAATACCGCGATTCACAAAACGATTCTCAAGTTGAGGCAAAATCCTCATCTGATCTTTTTCATCACTTAGAATCTTCAGGGCTGTCGTTGTAGCCTTTTTCGTTCCATGTTTTTGAGAAACAAAAGCTTCTTCGATCATGGCCATCTTAATTTCATCCGAACACTCTTCTATCACCTTATCGCTACGGACAGAATCCGCCACAACACCTTCTTTTTTAAATGAATCAAAAATACTCTGAATAAATTTGGAAGGGTCTTTCTTTTTTTCAACAACAATTGGCGCGATATTTCTAGACAACCAATGAACGAATTTACGGATAACAGACTCAAAATCACCAGACTCTTTGATACTTTCAATAATCACCTGAGTCACTTTAGAAACATTATGGTCTAACTCTCCAAAAATAAAACCGGCATCTTTGGCCGCTTCAGTCGTTTTCCCTGTCAAAAAATTCTTAATAGCCGCGAAATCATCCCGGCCGGCAGCAGCAGATGGCAAACCAAAACCTCCTGAAAAACCTCCCGTGCCATCACCACCTGAGCCAACAACCGATCCTTTTGAAACAATCTTTTCATCCTCTTCAACTTTTTCATAACGAACTTTTCTGATCTTTATGTGATCGCTGCCTTCTTGCAACAAAAGAGGTAAGTCAACAACCTTGCCCCCATCCATAGAAGATGCTTTCGCCATAGCTGTTACAAAATCAACAAGTTCTTCGTATGTTAAGCCTCTTAACACAGCAACACCGTCCAATTTAAATGCCTTAAAACGCTCATATATCTCAGAGGCCCCTAAAACATCCGCGCCCAAACGTTCCTGGCTAATAATCATCTCTCCCGTATTGGCACCAGAAACAATCAAAACCTCTTCCTGATCTTTAAGAAGTTCTTCAAAAATTTTAAACAGATTCTTTAAAATATCTTTGGAAAGAGGATGATTAGCCGAATACAACGAAAGGCGTTTAAAGGAAAGAAAAAAAGCTTTTATAACTTCTTTATAGCGATATTTTTTACTTTGCATCATTATAATATGTAAGGAGATTAGGCCATTTGAGACATACTACAACAGTATGCTCATCTTAACAAAAATAAAACCCCGGTAACCAACTCCCAGGCGTACTCAAGCAAACTGAATACCTGGTTTTTTAAAAGCCGAAAAAGACATAACAAAATATGGTACCTTTTTTAGCTCGGAATTGCAAGCTCTAGCCACTTCAAACAAAACGATCACTTCCTACATCATCTCATCATCGGTTATTCTTCATGCCGGCCATCGCTACTGAGGGGCTCAATGTGAACAATCACATCTGCCACACCTGAAAAAGTTTTCTTGATCAGCTTTTCAATCTGGAAACTTACTTCATGCGCATCAACAAGCAACATCTTGTCATCCATCAAGACATGCAGGTCAATATAAACATCATCCCTTCGTCCACGCGTTCTTATTTTATGGCATTTTTTAACTCCGGGTACCTCTAAAACAAAAGCCTCAATCTGACGAGGGTCAATAACAGCCGTATCACAAAGAACCTTAGAAGTACTCTTTAATATGCTAACAGCGGAAAACCCGATAAAACATGTAATGGCCAGCGCAACAATCGCATCAAGAAAAGGATAACCTAAAATGACACCAATAAGAGCGAAGATAACAGACAAAGATGTCATAATATCAGCGCGTGTGTGCATGGAATCGGCAATTAAGATATCACTTTTAAGCCGTTTTCCTCTACGGTATTCGTAAACCATCACGATAATATTAATGAGCATCGTAACGCCCAGAACAACAAAACTAAAAACAGTAACGTGTGGTGCCTGACTTGTTTTCAAGCGTTCTAAACTATCATGCAGGATATGAAAGCAGACAAAAAACAAAAGGAATGCGATAAAAATAGAGGTAAATGTCTCGTACTTCTTGTGGCCATAAGGATGGTCTTTGTCTTTTGGCTGAGAAGCAATTCTCATCCCCAGCAAACCAATAATATTTGAAGCACCATCCGCCAAAGAATGATACCCATCAGCTAACAAGCTTGTGCTCTTAATACAATACCCTAAAGCCAATTTTGCAAAAGCAACAAACCAATTAAGAAATAAAACCCGCCATAAGGTTTTCTTAACCTCTCTGGAATATAACTGAGCACTCATGTGCGCATGGTGATGGCCACAATCCACACGCATTATTTTTTTAAAAACTTTTTTTAACATATCGTTCTCAGACTATGCCTAAGGAACTAATTTGTCAAATAAAAAATCCGCACATGCCCTGCCATCACCAAATAAAAAAGTATCCCTTTTTACGCGGTTACCGCATCTAAAGAAACATCTTTGTCCTTTTTGCGCTTAAGAACCTTTAAAGACTCCTGAGCTACTTTACGCCCTGAAACAAGCATAGACCCGAACGTCGGCCCCATACGCGCAATGCCAAAAAGTGTCGAAACGCTCATCCCGCACACGAGAAGACCGGGAAACACCTCTTGAGTCTTTTCAACCACCGCGTCCTCAGAGGATTGCACATCCATAGGCCCAAAATTAGATAGTTCAAGCAGGCCCCTGTGCGCTAATGCTTTACAAACATGCGCATCATGGCCAGTAGCATCAATCACAACTTGTGATTCAAGCGATATCGGATCAAGACAAGCAATAGCGCGCGGCATAGACACGATCGGCGACCAATTGATAACGACGCCCTCAACATTCCCATTTCTGAAAACAACATCATCAAATCTTGTTACATTAAGTATTTTAGCGCCTGCATCGCTGGCAGCAGCTATTAGTTTTGCACATGTTCCGGGCCCATCTGACACAAAAAGCCCTTCATCAACCTTTTTAAAAGTAATGTTCAGTTCCTCTAAAATTTTTTCAGACGGTGCCCGAAAAGTCAGCGTATTCATAAAATAACCACCAACCCAGAAACCCCCGCCTAAATAATTATTGCTTTCAATAACAAGAGTCTTAACGCCTTTATTCGCCAGATCATAAGCTGCCATGAGCCCACTCGGTCCGCCGCCAACGATAATAACATCAGAAACGACATAATCGTGAAGCCAGCTTGTAAATTCACTAATAATAGCACGCGTAATCCTCGCCTCGCTTACCGGATAAAACTTTTCCATAACTGCCTCCTCTTAAAAGTCACAAGGTCACATGACATCTACCTGTCAGCAGACAGGCAGAATCACAAGAAAAACCTAATAACCGACATCCAATAAATTATATTGGTTTAGTTTAACTAACAATACCTAAAGTTTTCTGCTCTTTCCACAAATAATAGGCCACAAAAAAACCCTATTGCCTAAGCAACAGGGTTTAAATCTACAAAAACATCCCTCCGCTGGCATTACCCAGATCAGGTCTCCCTTGCCGCTGATTTTAAGCGCAAGATCAAGGTCTCCTGCTTAACGCTCAAGACTCTCAGGCCGCCCTACGGCCTCCCTTGTCACAATGTGTCACTTATCTCATTTTGCGAATGCATTTATAGCAGATTTTCTCAGAACTGTCAACTTCTTCAAAAAAACCACTCTCATCCTATCTTTTACGCTTTAAATTATCTTCTTCTTGTAACGTGTCATAATTCTGCTGAATAGTTAAAGCCAATTCATTCTGCCCATCAATTTTCAAAGCCTTGGCCAAAAACTCTCTGGCCTTCTTATCGTCACCTTCAATTTTATAAGCCTGAGCCAACCTGGCATAAGCATCAACAAAATGCGGATCAACTTCGATGGCCTTATGGAGATACTCAAGCGCCTTCTTCTTATTACCGCCGGCAAAACGAGGCGCCAAAAGATAAAAACTACCCAATCCAAAAAGCACGCCGGCAGAATCAGGCTGTAATCTTTGGGCTTTCCTTAAATAAGGCAAAACCTTTGTTCCGCGAAAAAGCTTAGAAAAAACCCATCCCTGGTCAGCAATCATACCGTTTGCCCCACCAATAATCAGATAGGCGCGCACATAATTTGCCAAATCCACGTTCTTTTGACCCATCTTAAGAACCTTCTTGGCAAGACGAATAGACTCATAGTACTCTTTTGTTTCAAATGACATGTACCCCAACGTAACATAAGCTGGGGCATAGGAAGGATCTTTTTGAATAACCTTCTCCAAAATAGGCCTGCCCTCTTTAATTTTATGTTCGCGACGCAAAACTTCCGCGATGCCCCATTGAGCCTCAAGGCTATCAGGATCGGCCTTGCGCATTTGTTCAAACATCTGCTTGGCCTGTAAAACATCATAATGATTCAAATAGACGAGTGCTAATGTATACATCTCATCCAGAGAATCAGGAGCCCTATTGAGCGCGTCCTGAGCTTCAGATAATGTCATCTGATCGGCCTTATCATGAAGCTGGCGCCAATCCAAGGCATAAGCGCAAAAAACCCAGACAAAGAAAAAAAATAGAAACAGACAAACAAGCCTCATCTTTCTTATCATGTCCTCTCCCGGCTCTTACAATATTCCCAAAAAATAATCGTCATAACCACCATGCCAAATCCAAACAAAAAATCCTCAATAGGAATACTGCCAATTCTTACTCCAAGATAATATCGGGGGTTGTACAACACAATGTGAGCCCCTGTCAAATAACCATTTACCAATAACTTAAAAAAAATAATAATAGCGAAAAAAACATAAAACTCTCTTCTCTTAAGAACGTTCATTCCGCTGAACCTATCAAGCCACAAGGTCCCCAGAACACAAATCACAGCCAGTATGGTATATTCTTTCATTGAATGAGGCCACAACTTATGATGCAAACAAATTCTAGCAGGCAAGCATAAGTTATTAGGCCGAATTTACTCCTGACGTTATTAAAAATCCCGAATAGGATCTTTAACACAATTATATCAGGAGCCAGGTTAACGTTTTATGATTTATAGTAAACTCATAGCAACTTCACAATCAATGCCTTTTTTTCATAATAAATAAAACCGCTTCCCATGTAAAAATACAACAAAAGGGAATAACAATAAAAAATAAAACCTCCTCAACAGGAAGATTGATAATTTTAAAGCTCCAAATACCATCCGGGTTAAAAAACCAATGATGGCGATAAACAGCCACCACATCCCAGGCACCGTAAATGAGGGCCACCGAAAAAATAGAACACAAAAGCGCCCTAAAATGAGAATAGAATTTTAATGGGGGCCAAAAACTACACACCAAAGGAACGCTAAGAGATAACATCAATACGACCATGTATTTAGACATAAGCGTATTTTATACCCAAGCCAAGGAAATTGGAAATATTATTTATGCCTATCAAGCACTAAGGTAACAAATAATGCCTATAATGCATTCCAGGCTTTTGTTTTTAATAACACTTTTATCCCGCTTCCCATTTATGCTATAATTTTTGATGCTCGAAGGCAAATAACCCATTATTAAAACCATGAAACAAAAAAATACCGAAAAAATTCTCAAAGAAGGATTTCAAAAAGCAAAAGCCATAACACGGCAATATGCCAAAACATTCTATTTTGCTTCAAAATTCCTGCCCATTGAAAAACGCCTTGCTGCTTATTCCATTTATGCCATCTGCCGCATCAGCGATGATAGCGTTGATACACAAGGCCTGCTCCCAAAAGAAAAACAACTCATCAAAGTCAAAGAAAATATTGAAGCCGCCTACCATAACTCATCATTAAAGGACCCCTTACTTGTAGCATTCAAAAAAACGATCTTTTCTTACAAAATCCCAAAACAATATTTCGATGATTTGCTTTGTGGCATGTCCATGGACCTGACAAAAAACCGTTACAGAGACTTTGATGAACTGTACCTCTACTGCTATCGAGTCGCCGGAGTTATCGGCCTTATCATGTTAAAAATCCTCGGTTCAAACAATACGCTGGCCCAAAAATATGCTGTTGAACTGGGCATCGCAATGCAGCTAACCAACATCTTAAGGGACATCCGAGAAGACTACATTCTTAACAGAATATATCTCCCTCAGGATGAAATGAAAAAATTCCATGTCACAGAAAACCATATTTGCCTTGAAAAAACAGATGACCACTTTAGATCACTCTTAAAATTCCAGATAAAACGAACAAAAGAATTTTATCAGTCATCAGAACAAGGCATCAAAATGATCACAACACACAATTGTCGTTTTGTTATCAAGCTCATGAAAGAAATGTATGGGGCTATCTTAACAAGCATCGCAAAAAACAACTATGATGTCTTCTCTCAACGGGCCCATATCAATTTTTTTCAAAAAACATTACTATATCTAAAAATCTTTTTGGAAAGCGAGCACTTATGAAAATCCACGTGGCTAAATCTGCGGGCTTCTGTTTTGGCGTCAAAAGAGCGCTTGAGATAACTCTTGAAACCGCAAAAAAGAACAAATCCGTCTATATGTTGGGAGATATCGTACATAATGAAGATGTCATTAAAACAATTCAGAAAGCCGGCATTAAAAAAGTATCGCGGCTGACTTGCGGAAAAAATAAAACTCTCATCATCCGAGCCCATGGCGCCAGCCTAAAAATTTTTCAAAATGCCGAAAAAAAAGGATATAACATCATTGATGCTACCTGCCCCATGGTTAAAGAAATTCATAAGATTGTCAAAAAGTGTGAAAATGAAGGGTATCAGATTATCATCATTGGAGAGAAAAAACACCACGAAGTACTGGGTATCACCGGACAGCTAAAAAACAAAGCCCTCACCATCGGCTGCACACAAGCCTTGCCTCTAAATAAAATCAAAAAAATCAAAAAAACCGCGGTTGTTGTCCAATCCACACAAGACCTCACGCGTGTCACAAAAATGATGGACCGCTTAAAAAAACATATCCCTCAATTAAAATTTTTTAATACCATCTGCGGGCCGACCAGAATAAAACAGGCGGAAATTCAAAAACTACCCCTTGAAAACGACATTATGCTTATCATCGGATCTAAAACCAGCGCTAATACGAAAAGGCTATACGAAATATCAAAAACTTTAAACAAAAAAAGCTATCTGGTCCAATCCAAAAAAGACCTCAAAAGAGCCTGGTTTAAAAATATAACGAGCGTCGGTATCACGTCCGGAGCCTCTACACCCCAAAACACCACCAATGACGTCGTCCGCTATATCCAGGAAAAAGCCTGCTCTTAAAATAATTTTAAGCAGAACAAATTAAATCAGCCACAATCCTTGAACCGGCCAAAACAGGCGGCAGTCCTCCGCCCGGCTGTGTAGATGCCCCTACGTAATATAAACCAGGCATTTTTTGATCATAATTTAAGGGCCGAAAAAAAGCGCTCTGCATTAAATTATGTGAAAGCCCAAACGTTGCTCCAAATTTAATGTGGTAGCGGCTGATAAAATCTTGTGGATAAAATTTATGCTCCACCTCAATCAAAGATTCAATATCTTCCAAGCACGCATGACGCATCTTTCTAAAAATATAAGCCCGCAATTCTTCTTCGTGTTTTTTAATATCCATCTGTGTTTGAAGGTTTGGCACAGGAACGAGAACATAGACCAAGTCTTTACCTTCCGGTGCCAAAGAAGAATCGGTCACCGTTGGAACATGCACATAAAAAGAAGGATCTTGCGAAAACTCACCCGTTTCAAATATCTGTTTTAAATTCTTAGGCAAATCACTTGAAAAAAACAGATTATGATGATAAAGGCCTTTTATCTTTTTTCGCAGGCCCAGATACAATAAATAAGTTGAACAAGAATATTGATACTTTGGAATCTGTCGTTTTAATAGCTCCTCCTGAGCATAAGCATAATCAGCGTTAATAACGACCCGATCGGCTTCAAAAACCTGTGCTCCGCTCGCAAGATAAAAAACGTTCCCCTTTTTTTCAATATGATTAATCTCACTATTATAATGATATTTAACCCCCAGCCTGCCACCTAATTGTTCCAATGCCCGTGGAATCTGATACATCCCCCCCATGGGATGAAAAACTTTCTGAACATGGTCTGAATAGGTTATGATACTGTAAAAAGCGGGTGTCTGAAAAGGCGATACGCCCATAAACATCGCTTCAAAAGTCAACGCGTAACAAAGTTTATCACTCTTAAAAAACCGCCTGACAAGTTTCCAGTAGGTCTCAAACACTTTCATCTTAAATGGCATCATCCAATAAGCCGGATTTAAAAGATCTTTTGGCGAAAAACACTCGTAAAGTAACGGCTTAACCGCATTATAGATCTTTTCTGTTTCAGCGATTAAGCGATCATAGGCAAAATGGCCACCTACTTCCATTCTCTTTAGCTGTTCTCTTGTCTTCTCCTGGTCAGCAAACACAGTCAACGATTCATTATCCGGATAAAAAATCTTGTAATGAACATCCAGCATCTTAAGGTCCAAATAATCCTGGATACGTTGTCCACAATAAGAAAAAACTTCCCGAAAGAAATCAGGCATCAACACGAAAGAAGGCCCCATGTCAAATTTAAAACCCTTATCTTCCAACATGTGATTACGCCCGCCACATTCCGGCAATTTTTCATACACATTCACTTCAAAGCCACGCTTGGCAAGCCTAGCAGCTGTCGCAAGGCCACCAACCCCTGCTCCTACAATAGCGATCTTCTTACTCATGTCGACCCCTTCCTCTTATGAATAATAATGTAGCACCATCACATGGCCTCTAGCTATCAGAAAACTGCAGCCAGATAACAGGAAACAGAAAAACCTAAAAAATCAAAACCAAGTTAATAAACCTTCGTGTGTTCTGCTCATCATCGGCATAAATAAAAAAATGGACAATGTGCACAACGATGCGGCGCCCCTTCATCTGCCTCAAAGGCAACACGCGGATCAAAAATCTCGTCCATAACACAAGCAAGGGAACGCATAAAAACATCTACTATCTCATCCTGTTGTTCCCATCCCGCTTTGTCCAAAAACATTTTTAAACAGGATGCATCATTACTTTCGCGCAAACTATACAAAGCAGCATTAACAGACGTTTGAGGAAATTGTTTTTTTAAAAAATAAACATACAAGGGCAGCTGAAACGATTTCATGCGCTCTTTAATCATATCACGGCTTAAGACATCAAAAGAAATATTTTTCGCTGGTTTCATATCAGTTGAACCGGTCTTATAATCAATAATGAGCAGGCTTTCATCAAAAAGGCGGTCAACCCTATCCATACGGCATTCAAAATGAACCGTGTTTTCTCCTAAGACAAGATCCTCTTCAAACTTCTTTTCAAGAAATAATATTTCCTTAACATCCCGCGACTGTTCGTAATCTAAAAACTTCCCTAAACGGTATTGAAGGACTTCTTTAACTAAAAAAGCGTCCGATCTCATGATAGCGGAAATCTTTTTTTCAAAAATTCGCTCAAAAAGTGCATTAAAATATTCCCTAAATTCACGATTGATATCAGGCTTTCTTCCAACAAATCCCCTGAAAGCTTCTTCCAACAGCTCATGAACAAAATTCCCAATATCGCTAGCCTCAGGCCCTTGCACAAACTCCTGCTTTTCAGTCAGGCCTAAAACATATCGATAATAAAAACGCAAAGGACAATATAAATATGTATCAACACTAGAGGCTGAATAACGGCGACTTTTTAAAAAAATCACCTGTTGGGGCGTTTTCATAACTTTCATCTTATGCGGCGCGACCTTTACCTGAAAAACACCACGCGTCACAGATACAACATCCAGGCAGCCACACGTTTTCTGTTTTTGCCAAACTAAATCTTCAATGAACCTGCTCTTCTCTTTTTCAGTATCTTCCTGATAGACAAGAAAAACATTCTTGGCATGAGAAATTAAACGCATAAACTGATACCGCTGGATTTCCTCCTCTTTTTCCAAACGGTTTAGCCCAAGGCTAATCATCACATCTCTGGGAACCAATGGTTCATAAATTTTCAATTTCGGTAAAACAGATTCATTCATATCCATAACAATAACGTTTTCAAAATTTAAACAGCGCGTTTCAAATAACCCTAAAATCTGCAATCCCTTCAAAGGCGAACCATTAAAAGCCAAAGCCTCATGCTCCAGTTTATTCTTGAAAATATTAAAACAGTCCTGCAGTGAAAAAACTTCCCTGTTAAAACTCGCGTTTTTCAATTCCAGAAACATGTTAAAAATCTTATCAGCAACTTTCAGATTAAACAAATAGCTGGCAAGCATGCTCTTTTGCACAAGCACATCCAGGAGTTTTTCACAATAACAGGAAAAATCATACAGATTGGAAATATCTTCAAACGCATAAAACAGGTACTGATGCAACTGCCTTAAAGACGTTTTCAGCCCATCACATGTAATACCCTCAACCCCCATCCCTTTAAGCGTTTCCTGAGCAGACTCATAGAGATCCTGTAAATCTTCAAGATCTGCCAAACGAATAAATAAGCTCCCGCTCACAGGGCTTTTTTCAACCCCTGTTAAATACTCCTCTATTCTATGAACCAAAACGCGTGTCACTGATCCAGACACAAACAAAGACAGGTTTTTAATCAAGGGGTGACTTAAAAGGCGGACATAGTCTTTCACATAATACTGGCCATCTTTTTTTGTCTCCTGAGCCTTAAAGAGAAAATCAAAAAGAGAATACAATAAACTCCTTTTAACGGGATAGCCCATAGACACATTAAAATCCGATATGCTGGAACTAATCTCAGAAAGAAGCGCAACCACATGTTCAGGCTCAGGCAAAACAATAACAGTTTTTTCAAGTGAACCAATTTTTTTTAAAATATCATGTACCAAGCAAACCTGGGCATGTACATCAGGGCCTGAAAAAATATTTAAAGCATACTGCGCAGGGCATGTATCCAAAGGAGCAATGGGGACAGATAAATTTTTAGAAACCTTGCCCAACACAGACCAATCATCCGCGTGGCCCTGAAAAAACAAGACACCTTTTTGTCTCTCATAAAAACTTTTGATAACCTGCTCTTCTGTTTTATGTAAATAAAAAAAGTTACAGAACAGAATGTGATCGAACTCATGAAATGATGTTTGAGCAACATATGTACTGGCCAAGCGATATAACATGCCCCGAGAATAACTTTTTTTCTGCAAAAGAGTTTTTCGGTAATTTTCCGCTAAAATAATAATTTTAGATAAAAGGAGATTAACGTTCGGCGGAACATCATAGCCAATATCTGCGTGCAATTGAATATCTTTTAAAGAATGAATCGGCACATCTTCTAAATCAAGGGATTCGATGAATCTTAAAATCTCGGCAGCCCAAGGCAAAAAAAGCGCAAAAGTTTTTCTTGCCTGCAGAATCTCAGGAGAATATTTTTTCGCGATTTCATAAATAATAAAACAGGCATCTAGATCAGAAATGAGTGAAAACGGCCCCTTTTTGGCGACGATTCTCTCCATAAGCTGGTCAATGGAGAAAAAAACAGGCGGGAAAAAACTTTTTTTAAAGCGTAAAGATAGTTCTCTCTTTAAAAACAAAGCGGGCCTTCTGCCTCCAAAAACAACAGCGATGCGGCTCAAATCCCTGCCGTAATCCACATATGCTGTTTCAATGTAATCAGCGGCACGCGCGATAAAATCATCTGTTAAACCATATGAAATAACTCTATCCATAAACTTCTTCCATGCTTAAATCATCCAAATAAATTAATACACCTGTTATCGTCTTTTGCGGATACAAGCCGGCAACAATCTCCAAATATTCCTTAATTTGCTCTTTATCGCGCCCTAATAAATCACGGGAAGATTTATAATCAACCACCCACACATAATCTGCCCCGACAATCAACCGGTCGAGCCTCTTCATTCGTGCCTGTCCGTCTATCACTTCTTTTTCCTGGTACACTTGCGCACTGCCACAGAAAAAATACGGCCTAAACTTCTCGTCCGTTAAAAGGCCGGCAACAACACGCTCAAACTCCTTTAAGTCCTCAACTCCTGGAAAATCCAAAAGCGTCGTTTCAAGAGAGGCTCTTAAAATATCCTGCCAATCATGATCACAACAACAACCAATTTTGGCCAAAATACCATGTATGATTTCCCCGGCGAGAATCTTATCCCGATTTTTAAGAATATCTACATCGGCAAACTCATCCTTCAAATAATGAACCCAATCCTGATGATAAGACACCCCCAAAGAGAATACCGATTGTTTCAGGACATCAGAGGCATTTTTTCTATAATCTTGCCGATTTCCTTTCTCAAAAACCTCCTGAGGCATAAATAAGCTAGCCAAATTAGCACGGCCTCGAGTTTTCTTGGAAACAAAAATATATAGTTCATTTTTTGCCCTTGTTAAAGCCACATAAATATTATTAAGCTCATCGACAAAAGATCTGTAATATTCCTGGGACCCAATCTCTTCCAGTGATGGAGAAAACATCTTATATTTTTCATTGATGCGCCGCAATACAAGTTCTCCATTCTGCAGGCTCACCACATCCGTTTCCAACCGGACATTCATCTCAAAAAAAGGAATAACAACAACGCCAAACCCCAAGCCCTTTGCTTTGTGGATCGTCAAAACCTTTACGGAATTCATATCAGAAGCCGATACATATAATTTTTCCTGGCCTGCCTGATCAAAGAATTCCAAAAACTGAGCAAGGCTAAAACTTGACTCTTCTTCATCTTTGATCAGCTCAAGCAATTTCATAAAAAACCCCTGATACAAGGGAAAGTTCTCAAGGCAAAGAAATTTAGCATAGATGCTAACTGTTAATTCATAGACGGGCACAAATCCAACATTTTTAAAAAACGGCTCCAGAAATTCCTCCCAAAGGCTTGGAAATTGAAGACGAAACTCACGATAAAGATAGTTTTTTTTCTGCCAGCTCTGCTTCTGTCTGAGGCCAAAAATAAAATCACTAAATAAACGCGTATCCACGGCGCTCGCTTTAGAGAAAATATCCCCCAAAATAAAAGAAGCAAAAGCCAAATCATCAATAGGAGAATTCAAAAACTTCAGAAAAGAGATAACTTCCTTAATATAAGGGTTATTGCGGATATTGAGTGTTTTTTCAGACTCAACCGCCACACCATATTCTAAGAGCCATTGTGTCAGGAGCTCCACTTTATCATTATCCCTTGCTAAAACAGCGATATCTCCGCAATCAAACCTTTCCTTAAGATCATCAAAAAGGGCAAAAAAACGCGTTTTGATCTGGCTGTCCCGTTCATCCTTATCATCACAATCAAACGAATCGACCTTAACATATCCGCCGCTCAAGCCTAAAACACTATTTTGCGCTCCACCTTTAAAAATATTTATCATCTTATCCTGAGCAAAGTTCCCAACGACTGCCGCCTTACTATTAGAATCGGCACAATCCCGTAAAAAACGTCTAAGATTGTTTTCAGAAAACATCTCATTACAAAAATCAACAATATTACTTCGGCTGCGATAATTCGTATTTAAAGTTGCCAGGCCTAGATGAAAAGCAGAAAAATCCGCCCTCACGCTATCAAAAAGCTCCGCATCTCCTCCCCTGAAACGATAGATCGCCTGCTTCTTGTCCCCAACATAAAACAAAGACCCTCCGCTGGACAACGCCTCTTCTATTAATAGGAAAAGATTGTGCCACTGCAGACGGCTCGTATCCTGAAACTCATCAATTAAAAAATGCCTTACTCTGGCGGCCATACGATAATATAACTCAGCAACAGTAATAGCACCTTCACTAAATAAAACCTTTGCCCTGCTGCTCAGCTCCTGCACGAACAAAACATCCTCTTTTGTGCACAAGGCTTGTAATTCTTTCAACATTTCATAAAAAATATCTATGTAAGAATCAAAAACAGAGCAAGACTCTGCTTCACAAATCTGCCTTAACGACTGACGAATCTGATGCCAAAGCTCATCTGTCTGTGCCGTTTTGCGGCCTTTTTTAGTTATCGGAAAAACCTCTCTGCCAAAAAAATTTGAAACATCATTGACATTAAAAGCATCCCTGTTGACAGCTAAAAAAGCCGATAGGCTTTTTTCAAACGAGACATGCGTACCTTGCGGCAGGCAATCCCGCAAAAGACGCATCTTTTCCAATACAGCACGCTTCATCAAAAGAAGATCGCCTGCGAAAACAGAGCTTCGCCAAAAAGATTCTCCATAGCTATTCCTCTTTTTGAATAGGCCATCCATAATGATATTAATATCTTTTTTAGGAAGCCACCCTGTTTTTTCCTCGAGATAAATATATTGCATTAAGAATTTATGAAAAATATCGCGGATATTTTGATCATACGGCACACGGTCAATTAGAGCATCCAAGCTATAAGACAAATCCTCCCGATAATCCATTTTGATCTTAAAATTCGCCGATAAACCTAATTGGTAAGCACAACTGCAAAGAATCGTATTAATAAAACTATCGATGGTCTGAACCTGAAAAAAATTATAATTCTTCAAAATAGCATCTACAATCACTCCCGCCCTCTGACAGGCAAAGTCCTCAGAAACCCCGAGAGAAGAAAGTATGTCCTGTCTTTGGGCCTTGCTCGTAAATATATCCAAAGCAATTTTTTTCAGAAGTTCAAGAATCCTTTCCTTCATTTCCAGGGTAGCTTTGTTGCTAAATGTTATTGCCAGCACATTTTCAAAAGGCATTTTTGAAAAGGAAAACCTTGGATCAATCAAAAGCTGAACATAACGCTTAGCCAAAACATATGTTTTGCCGGAGCCTGCAGATGCCTCAACAATACGCACATGTTGAAAATCCTGATTATTGGAATCTTGTCTTATCATGGAATGTCATTCCGCCTTTATTATGAAAAAAATACAAAAATAACTTCTTTATGCCGCTATACACAAAAATACTCAAAAAATAGACCTATTTTGCCCAATCAGATGTATAAATTGTACGCTAATTCTAAATATGAAGCAAAGGTATTTTATGATCAAATAGGTATAAAAACACACCTTTAGCCGATAAAAAAACCCTTGATATCTAACATAGACATCAAGGGTTAAACTTTTTAAGATAAAAATAATTACACTTTCATAACTTTTGTAGCCTGCTCACCTTTAGGGCCATTTTCAACTTCAAATTCAACTTCCTGGCCTTCCTCTAAAGACTTATAGCCATCCCCCTGAATTGCACTAAAATGCACAAAAACATCCTTACCATTTTCAGGGGTAATGAAACCATAACCCTTTTGATTATTAAACCACTTAACTTTACCTCTTGCCATTATCCACTACCTCCTTTCGATCAGATTATAGTAAATAACGGCACTGCAAAACTGCACATTCAGCTACCTTCGTTTAAATCATGAAAGCAACCTAAAAACCTTTATTTACTACCGAACGGTTTAAATATATGACACTTTTTTTCTTTTGTCAAATAAATTCTTTATACCGCGACGTAAGCTCAACATTTTTTCGCGGAACCAGCTCTTCCGAGGCTGAACAGGCTGATCTGTCGGCAAAGATATAAATTTTTTCCCAAAAATATAAACATGCACATCCCGTTTCTGAACATGCCACATGTAAGTCCTTGTAGCAGCATGCAGCATCTCAAAACCATTTTTTTTAAAAAAAAGCCCGGCCTCTTTGGACATGGTCGAAAGATGCACGCCTCGAATATTCTTATTAACCAAATACTCACAAAAAGTATTTATAAGTCTCGATCCAATTCCCATCTCACGAAATTTTTTTTTCAAATTTATATGCAATACTGCCGGGTATTCATCTGAAACATCTGGAATATCAAATTCGCCAATAAAAGAACTAATCAGGCATCTTACGGCAAAAATAAAATTCTTGTGATTAAAAAAGGTTCCTCTTTTTATTGTTTTTAAAATAAGTGGCAGCAAAATATGGGAAAGAAAAATCTGTCTCAGGCGCTGCTCATTAACAGATCCTATAAGATAACCAACAACCTTGCCCAGATATTCTGCGACAAAACACGACTCTGGCTCATAATCCGTAAAATATAATGTCAGAACATCGCAAAGGATTTCCTCATCGTTGAAAAAGCAAGCCCCCGATTCTCCCAAAAAAGCTGTCTCCCAGGCGATCAAGCGCACTTCAAAACGATCGTCACTCTTAAAAGGACGAATAACAACTTCATTCATGATCTTCTAGCTCCAAAACCCGCCAAGCCGTTTCCCCAAACGAAAAACCGGATGCCTTAGCACAACTTAAAATCTTTTCCGGCAATCCAAGCCGCACCAAGGGAACTTTTACAATAATTGTCTTTCCCGCGTGAGCAAAATAAATACCTTTTTTACTAATTGTTTTATCCTTATCCTTTACTTTCAAACCAAAAAAACCGATCGCGACGCGCGTTTTTGGCATACGCGTAAAATCCTCATCTTTCTTATAGCCTAAGAGTGTAATAACAACTCCTGTCTTCTTGCTGAATATTTTTTTTAAGGTTATCTTGACCCATAAGTCAAAACCCTTTCTGGCGTATGCTAGAGACGAAATAGCGTCATAAGAATCTGATGGCATCTCAACAATATCAATATTTTGCCAATGAATATCTCCATCCTCTTCATCTTTTAATTGCACAGAGTCATAGTCGCCAAAAATCTCATTCTTGCGGGCAAAACTGACCAAATACCAGGGAATATAATCAATCTGACTTCTATAAAATGATATGGCGTTCTTTTTTGCCTCAACTTCATCCGGTGACAAATCAACTTTAAGCCATTTTATGCCCGGATAACCGCTGGGCGGAAGAAGATTTCTTTCCGGACGATATCCCCGTGGCCTGGGCCACTTTGGCACATGAATAATATAAGGTAAAAAAGTAAGGTCGTCAAACTTCAGATTCAAATCCCATAAAGCAACACGTAAAAAAACATACAAAGCCCGATGATCCCCATTCGTATCAGCCGGATGAGAAACAAAAATCTTAGTCGGCTTAAAATCACTGACAACTTTTTTAAGGTCTTTTAATATACTGGGCCCCGCATATGGCGCGTTGGGTGATAACGCAGCAGGATATGACACTTTTGTCATCTTAGCCAGAATACTCCGATAAGGTTTTTTAGGATCCCAATACCTCAATAAAATGGCCATGGTCCCAAAATCAGGGTACCCTAAGAAAATAACATCGCTAGGAGCAATTCCTAAAGACCGCATCGCAGCAATCGTTTCCTCTTTTCTCACCTGTCCCATATGAAAAAATTCACCTTTACGGAAAGTAAAGCGTTTTTCATAAACCATAAAAGCGAGCTGATTAGCATCACCATTCGTAAAACAGACAACTTTAACCTTTGCCCCAGCCTCAACAGCCTTTTGCAACACACCACCGGCACCAATGGCTTCATCGTCAGGATGCGGGGCAAACACCATCACTCTATCCTGCGAAGAAAAATCCGGTAAATAATCAAGATCTTGCGCTCTACAGGAAGAAACAGCGAATAAAATCACCCAAAAAAAACAAGAAATGAAAATATATTGTATTATTCTATTTGTCATATAAAAGCTCTTTTTCCGCACAGAAACCCCAAATTTAATTTTATAATTTTACCATAGCCGCTTCTCAAAAACCAGCATTACCATATATCATATCACTACCCATAAAGTGAGCAGACAATTCTGTACCAACAGAAAACAATGCGCCACCTCCTAAAACCTGTGTAAAACCAAGGTCAGCTTACCTATTTGTAAACCGGACGCACCTGCACAAAATCATCTTAGCTTCCATGGCATAACACATTCCATATAAAGTAGTTATGCACAAAAGCATCCTACCCTTTTAATCTATTTTTTAGCAAAATAATTGCAAATATATGATATAATTATGTTTAGGAGGCAAATATACATGACAAGCAGAATAACCCTAGAGAATAAAAAGGGCACAACTCTTGTAGAAATACTTGTGGCTGTGCTCGTGTTTTCACTCGCTCTAGGAGCACTTCTAAACACCCTTTCCGTTATCGTTGATCTCATTGATACATCAAGGGATAAAGCAACTGCGATCACACATCTAAAGAATGTCATGGAAAGAATCAGAGCCACTCCCTTTGATTACTTAACAACACGCTTTCCTAACGGCACCGTTAACGGGCCCGCTGGCAATCCCTATGTTAATATCACCGGAAATTTCTCTCTTACTAATGAACAGGTAGTCATCACATATGCAGATCCCAATAGCGACCCTTTAGAAATCGTAAGCAGTCTCTCCTGGCAAAACACCAAAGGGCGTGCTTTAAATATATCGATATCAACATTTAAAACGAGGTAACAAAAAAATGGCATATCAAAAGTACAAGCAGCATCAAAAAGGTTTTACTCTGATAGAAACCTTGATCGCAACTTTTATCTCTATTGTCGCGATCGCCATAATCTATTCTATCTATTCTTCCGGCAATGATTTATGGGAAAACAAGCGTTGCCAGATTGACCTTTCGGCCAAAGGGCACCTGGCTATGGAACAAATGCTTTCTGAGCTCAAAAACGCAACACGCACATCCACACAAAACCCATCACCAAACATCAACATCCCGTCAACTCCCAACAATAAAAATATTCAATTTTACCTCCCTCTGGATAACGACGGCGATGGCTATATTACCGACGCAAACGGTGATATTGAATGGGACACAAGTAACCACATTCAATACCAGTACATACCGGGCCAAAATCTTTTGAGGCGCAACGAAGGCGGCGGCAACCAAAAAGATATCTTACGCGACGTAACAAGCATCCAGTTTATTGACAATAGCATTGATAGCTCATTATTTCTTGATGAAGTAAAAATAGTATTTACCTTAACAACTACAACACCGCGTCAAAGAACAATTGCTATGACCTTTTCAGGCACAGTAAAACTAAGGAATTAGAGGTGTTACATGTTTCGCAAAATCTTTAAAAAACATGAAAAAAAAGGGCAAGCCCTCATCTTGTCTTACATGGTCATCTCTTCATTTATCATATTCTCAGCCGGATTATTAACAAAAGCTATTTCAGAAAAAAATCTTGAAGAACGAGCCAGATTAACACAGCAAGCCTTCTATATGGCTGAAGGCGCGACGGAAGACGCAATACAGGCATTTACTACAGACATGGCAAATTTTGTGATCCCAATAAACACAGCAGTTTACAACCATGTAACAACATTTACAACCTTAGCAGGTGCCACCGCCAACACGACAATTACCCAAATGGAACCAAGCGACCGAGTAATCAATGATGGCTCTATTAATATATTTGTACGAAATTATGAAGTTGCCTCAACAGCGATACATCCCCATAACGCCAATATTTCTGTCACTGTTCATCAAATAATCGCCCGGCGCCTTATACCAACTTTTCAACATGCTGTTTTTTACAATGATGATCTTGAAATATTCCCCGGAGCAAATATGGTGCTTAGTGGAAGAATCCATTCCAACAAAGATATTTTTTTAGGGAGCAACGCAACATTAAGGATTGACTCATTCTATCTGCATTGCGCGGGTGACATCTTTGAGGATAGGAAAGACGAACCTGGTACTGTCCCTCCGGGCAACGTCTCAATTCGTGTCACAAAATCCGGCGCAGCGCAATATCAAAATATGGCCGGCCTTGATTCAACTGATACCAACTGGGCGACAGAATCCACAGATCGCTGGAAAGGCACCGTCCAAACAGCCGTTCATGGCGTAACAAGCCTGACCACTCCATCCGTCGGCTCTATTACACCTACCGGCTATTATGCCAACAATGCTAATGTTATCATTGCTAACGATACGATCATCAAAAATGGTGTTACGCTAACTGAAGGTGTTGATTACCCGGCAGGAACGATCACAAACTCAACATCGTTCTACAATAACCGCGAAGGTAAAAATATAAAAATGAGTGTTGTAGATTTAGATAAACTTTCAGGAAACACCGGCACTTGTTCAGGAGGAGCATGCCCTAACAATCTCCCCTCTAACGGCCTTATTTATGCCACCCGTAACGACCACGTGGGAAGCGATCAACCTGGCATTAAATTAATCAATGGATCTGAAATCCGAAGTGCTACAGGGCTAACAGTTGTTTCTAACGACCCTGTTTACATCCAGGGAGATTACAACACCGTCAATGAAAAGCCAGCAAGCGTTATTTGTGATGCCATAAATCTTTTGTCCAATAACTGGGCTGACACAAATAGCACGCTAGGCGTAAGTTCAAGAAACGCCAATAATACAATATTCAATACAGCCATCATTGCTGGTGTTGACTCATCAACTGTCGGAGGATATAACGGAGGGCTTGAGAATTATCCGCGTATGCATGAAAACTGGTCAGGAAGAAACTTAACAGTTAAAGGCTCCTTTGTATCCTTATGGGGCTCAGCCATTGCCACTGGAGGCTGGCAGTATGGAAATCCTCAATACACCGCGCCAAACCGCAATTGGCTTTACAACAGCAATTTCAATAACGCGGCCAATCTTCCGCCTTTCACACCTATGGCCGTTGAAGCCCGCCGCATCGCCTGGTGGAAAGACTAGATAATCTAAAAACTCTTCCTAATAGTTAGAAAGTTGCTTGATTCTTTTAAGCATATTCGGATGTGTACTCAAAAGTTCCATAAGCTTGTCACCAAAGCTGAGTTGAACCCGCTTTCTCCTGAAAGCCTCCAACTCTTCTCTATCAATAGTCCCACTTCTATCTAAATCAAGCTGGCTTAATTCATTTACTTCTCTTAAAGCCCGGGAAGGATCGTTAACAAAAAAAGCTTTCAGTCCCTCAACTTCCCTTAAAGCATCTTTCTTTACTCGTGCCGCACCATAAACCAGCTTATAAAGCGCTGAGGCCAGCTGATCCGGGTCATTTCCCAATTGCACAGACCCCCTGTCAGCAAAATACTCCCTAATACGTGAGGCATAAAGCACTAAAAGATTAGTCAAGAAATAAAAAACAAAAGCAGCCAATCCTATTAAAACAGTATTGCCGCCATCTCTGCGGCGGCCTCCGCCAAAAAAGATAAAGTGCCAGGCAATTCGATACATAATCATCGGAATAACCGATAAGAGAGTAATTGTTAAAACATCCCTGTTTTTCAAATGGCTCAACTCATGCCCTAAAACAGCCCTGAGTTCACCTTCATTTAAAAGTTGCAAAATTCCTTCTGTCACACAAACACGGCCATCAGATGATCCTCTGCCAAAAGCAAAGGCGTTTGGCAAAGCTACTTGTGCAATCCCAACTCTCGGCTTGGGAATACCAGCCCTTCTGGACATATCTTCAATCATCTGATGCAACTGCGGGTATTGAGTTTTTTCAACATATTTAACACGCATGGACCACTCAACCATCTTAGGGCCAACCATAAATTGAATAAAAATAAACACAAAAGAAAGCCCCAGGTAAAAGTAAAAATTCGTTATTCCCAGACTCATGCCAATCATCGTAGCCGCAGCATAGAGAATACCAAACAAAACCGCCAGCAATAAAAACATCCTTAATTTAAAATAAAACATAATTTATTCTCCTATATCCTGATTCAAAGAATACTATTCAGCAAAAATATAGATTTTATCCTACTGTACCCTGTCCCCGGCACCCTGTCAACTTTTATCAGCACAGCTAATTAAATACAAAACCCCAGACAAAGGCCTGGGGTTTTAGCAAAAATATATTACTTAATCTTAATTTTCAGAACCTGAAAAAACAGGTAACTCCTGAGCATCAACCTTTCTTAACTGCGGTTGAATAACAATCTCAACACGACGATTCTGTCTTTTTCCCGCATCCGTATCATTTTCCGCGACAGGCCTATATTCTCCATACCCTTGTGCTGAAAATCTTGCGGGATCAAGCCCGCTTTCCTGAACCAAATATTCTAAAACAGACAACGCCCTTTCTGCTGAAAGCTCCCAGTTAGAACGCCATCGAGAATAGCGAATCGGAACATTATCTGTATGCCCCTCAACAACAATATGATTATTGCCAGGCACTTTTTTAAGAACATCTGAAATTTTACTCAAAACTATTCGGCCTTCCGGGCTGATATCCGCACTCCCGGAACCAAACATCAGGTCTGCCAAAACCCCAACAACAATACCCTTTTTCGCTAACTCCAATTTAGCCTGATAATCTTTAATCTCAGACTTAAGGCTCTGGCGAAGCTGTGACATCGTTGAATTTAACTCACTCACCCTAGCTTTCATCATTTCATCTTTTTCTTCAACCAGGGTTTCCAATTCTTCGTTTTTGCCTGAGAGCCTGTTCAATAGATCTTTATGCCCTTTCAATTGCCTTCCAGCCGCAGCCGCTAAATCTTTAATACGTTCTTTATATCCGTCAATCAGGCCATCCTTGGTGGCCGATTCTTTTTTGAGCTGTTCAAAAGAAGCCTGAATCTGGCCAAATTTTTTGGCTAACTCTTTCAACTCATCCTCTTTCTGCGAAAGCATAGCCATTTGGCGGCCAAGACGCTCTTCCTTTTCTCTTACCTGCTCATCTTTAGAGACTAAAGAGCTTTCCAAAACACTCAGCTGTTCTTTATACATCTCAAGCTGCCGGCCCGAACTACTCGCCAAAGTCTTGATTTCATTACTCAGCTGCGCTAATTTTTCTTTAGCTACTGACGATGTCTTAAGGCTACCGATCTTATCTTCATAATTTTTACGCTCCCGATCAGACATGTCTGCTAAATCCCTGATCTCTTCTTTGAGAACCTTAAATTGGGCATCTTTTTCAGCAGCGGATGTCTTATATGTTTTTAACTCGCTCTCCAGCGAATCTATCTTCAGATACAGATCCTTAATAAGTTTTTCATTTTCCTGCTGGCTATTTTTGGTTTTTTCAACATCCAACCCCTTCTTTTGCAAAGATTTCTCTAAATCACGGATACGTTCCTGATATGCTTTAACATCCACCTCTGCGGCAGCAGAATTCTTGTTCAACACTTCTAACTGCTGCTTTAAAAGTATCAGTTCATTCTCTTTCTGTATTTTATTGTCAAGGGCGCACTTTAATTCAACTATCTCTTTTTCTCTATCTATCAATTTATTTGCTAAATTAGAAAAATCACTATTTTTCTCTTCAACAAGCCCCTGCTTTCCTTGTAATTCCTCATTTTTTGCTGCAATTAAATCTTCCAGATGAGAAATTTTTTGCGTGTACTGTTTTAATGAAAGCTCTGAATTTCGCAAATCGTTTTCAAGTTTATCAATAGTCTCATCTTTAACCGTCACCTGAGCCCGATAATGATCTAACTGCGCCTTAGCAGAAGAAAGATCTTCATTAATAGCATCAAATGCCGTACTCTTGGCTTCAACTATACCGCTGACATTTTGAAGATCTTCTGCTTTCGCAGAAAGAGCTGCCTCTAAAGAAGCAATTTTATCCTTATAGGATTTTAATTGCTGCCCAAAAGTTGCAGCCTGTCCATCCACCTTTGTCTTAACAGTCTGAAGCTGAAAATTCTTATCAGAAAGCAGGCCTTCCAATGTTTCAAACTGATCTTCATATCTGGCAGCTTGTTCCTGAGCATTTTTTAGCTCAGTTTTCAGAGTTTTTATCTCTTCCTGCCTTGAAATAACATCATCCTGATACTGTTTAGATTTATCTCCAAGAACAACAACTTGTTCTTCTAACTTCTGAGCAACAGCTTCTTTATCGCCAAGTAAATCCCGAGCCTCTTTCAACTGCTTCCGATTTAAATCCAAAGCATTTTCCAGGGATTTCATGTTCTCTTCGAATTGAACTAATTTTTTCTCCTGAGCCTTACGTACAGCCTCATTTTTAGAAACCAAGCTTTTTGATTCGCCCTCTTTTTTGGAGAGATCTTTCCTTAAAGAAGCAGCTTCTTCAGACACCTGGCGTAATTTGAGAAGAGAATCTTTTAAGGCTCCCTCTTTCTCGGCCAGGCTCTTTTCAAGTCTATCCTTAGCAAGCGCAAACTGCTCACCAAGTTCTTTTGTCATTAATTCCTGTTTATAAAAATCCTCTTTTTTAACAGCAAAAGCACTTTCAAGCACTTTCATTTCCTGCCGATATTCATCCATTTGACGCTCAAAAGAAACCTTGGACGCCTCCAGATCGTCCAAGCGGCCATCTTTATCCACAATCTCTTTCTGCATACGATCAATCTTTTCCTGCATCAAACTGTTTGATTTGCGCTCCTCATCAACCAGACCCTGCTTCTGGCGGACATCTTCCTGCGCCTTACCTAAATCATTCTTAACAACTGCTAAGGATTCTTTCAATAGCTTTATCTGATCCTGATATTTTTTTAAAGCCTCCTGAGAAGATTCCGACTGATCCTGTTGCTTCTTTTGTATTTCTTCTATCTGCGATTCTTGCCGCGCCATCTCTGCGTCTTTTTCTTTAACATTTTGCATAGCTAAAACAAGCTTATCCGAAAGATCTTTCAAAACAGATTCTTTTTCCTGAATTAACTGATCTTTCAACGCAAGAGATTTTTCCGCAACACTCAATTGTTCTTTATAAGACTTAACCTGATTTGAAAAGTTGATTTTTTCAGCCTCAAGCGCCTCATCCTTAAGGTGAACCATCGCCTCCATCTGGCCCTTGGCAACTAACAAATCTTCAACAGCCCCCTGCTTCTGAGTCAAAATTTTATCCTGCTCCTCTTTAAAGGACTCTAAAATGCTAAGACGCCCCTTATAAAGGTTTAATTCCTCTTCTAATGTTCGTTTTTGCTGATCAAGCTGGGCCTCCAACTCCTTAACACGAGCCTGCTCTAATTTAAAACGATGGCCTGAAAAACCCATAAAGTTTTTTAAGCGCCCTTCCAAATGCGTAATCATCTTATCTTTTTCCAAAACCTGAGCACCTAAATCACTCATCGAAAGATGAGCAGCTGACAATGCATTTTTTAAGTTCGCAATCTCTCCTTCTTTTTCAGCAATTCCCTGCTTACTAAGTGTCAACTCACTATTGGCAACTTCTAAAAGAGATTGCAACTTTTTCATCTTGTCATGATAACCTTTTAATTGCCGGCCAGAGGCGATAGCTAAATCCCTCATCTGCTCTTTAGCGCTTTTAAGATCATCCTGTGCCGAAAAAGAAGTTTGCAAAGAAGTTATCTGATCATTATAGGTTTGAAAATGCCGGCCCAAAATATCTTTTAACGCCACAATTTCTTCTTTTAACTGTTGAACCTGAACGGCCCTCTGTGAAGCGGCTTTTTGCAGCTCATTTAATTCACCCCTGGCAGACGTCAACTTTTCATTCAACTGCACAACAAGGCCTTCTTTTTGAATGAGTTCCTGCTCTTTAATAGCTATAGAAGCATGAAGTGTTTTTGCCTCATCTTCATGCTCTTTTGATTGACGCGAAGCCTCAATCTTTAGAGCCTGCGCTTCTTTTTGAAGGATGGACAGACGCTCTTCTTTCGTCTGTATCTGGCCGCGTAAACCATCAAAATCCTGCTGAACATGTGTAAGCTTATCACGGAGTTCCTTTAAGGCCTCATCTTTTGAATTGACAGATGTTTGCAGGTTGTTTATCTCTTCTTTGTATCCTTTCAACTCTTCATCGGAAGAAAAAACATGCCCTTCCATTTTTTCATTCAGCTGCTTTATGGCGCTATCCTTGGCCGACACTTCTTCCCGCAAATTCTTCAACTGCTCTTGAATATACGCCACCTCTTCGTCATGTTTCTTCTCAATATCTTCCTTTTGGCGAATAGCTTCCTGCCTTTGCACACGGGATGCTTCAAGCGCATCCTGCGCGATCCGCAACTTATTATTCAAATCTACGATAGACTCTTCTTTTTGGCGAATAATCTTATCTTTTTCTCCCATAGAAGCTTCCAGCGCCTTTATTTCATTACGGTAAGCATGGATTTCCTCATCCAGCCGTTTTTTATAAAGATCGTATTCTCCTGCTAACTTCTTTATGTAGTCTTCCTTCTCTTGAACACTTCTGCTCAACGCATCAACTTCGCGCCTTAGACGATCAGACAAGACAGATAACTCTTGAAAACTTTTTTCCTGCTTCTTAATAGCATTCTCCTGCGAAGCAAAAGAATCCTTGGATAAGCGCGTCTTTTCATTATGGAAAATGATATCCTTTTTAAGCGCATCTCTTTCCTCCTGCATCAATGCGAGCTTCTTTTCCAATTCACCTAAAGATGCCTCCTTAATAAATAATTCTTTTCTGGCACCAGCCAATGATGAGCGCAATACGTCCAGCTCCTCTTTGTGTTGATGGCTCAACTTCTCAGAAAGTTCTACCCCTGATATAATTTTTTCTTTCGCTTCTTCAAGCTGAGAATTTTTCAAAGCAAGCTGCCCCTGTAGGTCTTTGAGTTGATTCTCGGATGCTACTAATTCCTGCGCAAGCACTTCCATGGAATCCTGCTTAACCCCCACTTCCCCCGTCTTGGCTGTAACAGAACTCTCCAGTTTTTCTAAAGCATCCTGATACTTTTTAATCTGCTTAGCTGAAGCCATCTCAAGCGCTCTAAGCATGTCCTTCATGCGCTCTAAAGCACCATCTTTGCCATCTGCCTCTTTCTGTAATTTGTCCAATTGAGCCCGGAGCCCAATAAGCTCATCTGAGAATCCCTGCGCGACAGCTTGTTTTAACAGCACGTCTTCTTGCTGTGATTGCTTGCTTACAACTGAGACAGAAGCCTCCAGTGTTTCCAGCTTCGCCTTATACATCTCGAGCTGCTTAGCAGAACTTGACTCAAGCGCGCCAATCTGTCCTTTTAATTTTTCCAACTGCTGATCTCTCTGTAAAGCATCTTCGCGCAATTGATCAAGCCTCCCCTGTGCTAAAGCAAATTTCTCTTTTAGAAAACCAGCCTCTTCCTCTTTAGACTTCATATCTCCTTCTTTAGCCGCCATGGCTTCCTGCAAAGCATAAATCTGCTGTTTCAAACCCGCTAACTGCGCACTTAAAACAACAAGTTCATCGCTTTTATTAACATCTTGAGAGGAAAAAACAACTGCTCCATAGGGGGCATTGGATACGGAATATGCTGGTTTCGAAACAGTAAGAGCAGACACTGCCAAATCTGGCCTCTCTACCGCATATTTACCTGTTTCAAGGCCCATCTTCTCTAAATAAGATTTTGCCATTGTATTATCTGGGTCGATAATCAAAGCTTTACTGAATTCGTGCTTGGCCTCTTCTAAAATACCCTGATCATAAAGATTTTTTGCGTATTCACAGATAAAGTCAGCCACATAAGCGCCCTTCTGCGCGCTAGCCTCTGACAAAAGCAAGCAGGAAGAGACAACAAGAAATAGGCTTAAGATAATTTTTCTAATTTTCATAAAATGGATTGAAATTGTTAAATATTAGTCAACAAATAGAAGCTGGCTTAAAGAGAAGTTTAGGCAAAAAAACACCGAACGGCTCAAAAAATAGCCGTCAAAAAACTTAGTTTTTTGCGGTTGCGTTAAACCCTGAAGGATTATTTCGTGTCTTGAAAAACGATGCGGTCCAATAGCAGACTACAATCTATCACACAATAAGAACTTTTAGGCTTTTATCAACGACTTCCCGTGGCTTGAAAACCAGTTTACTTTACCGCTTTTAACACACGCTATTTGAATGATCTCTAAAAAATTCATAGGCTGTAAAGAAACAGCATTATACTATGCACAAAAATGATTGTCCAATCATAAATTACCTATGAATACCTTCACAACAAGATCATTAGAAGTTATAACGCAATCTGACATATACGTTAGAATTTTGCCTCATGGAACCAAAATCAGTCTGCTCATCAGAGCCGCCAAAAAAATCTGCACCTACTACAACCTTCCATTGATCTGTCGCGTTATATTCAATAATAGGCCTGATATAAAAATCCAAATCAACGGGGGAAAAAAAGGCGAACAAAGAAAGCTTAAGTGTCTGCAACATCATTAATTTTGTCAGCCGGACCGTCAAAAAATGCTTCTGCTCTTTCTGGACAAAATCCGCCGGCAAAAGAGAATTCTTATAATTATTATAATCAAGCATCTCTTCAAAATAATATTGCAGGCCTAATTTAAAATCATGGCCTAAATCCTTATCGTAGCCTGCCATCACCCTAAAGCTGGAATTAGTAACCAGGCGATCGTCTCCTTTTCTGTCCTGCAAAGAATCATACAATCCAGCCTCAATATTCATAATGCCGCCAAAGGCCGGCCCGCGAATACTACCCCCTCCCACATTAAGGCGCGGATAAAAAAGCTGATGTGCTGCCTCATTTTCATATCCATAAGCTATGTTGTAATAACCATGAAAAAAATACAGGGCTGTTTCATAGCTATCAAAATTACGGTACAGCCGCGCGGCAATTTCAACATCCTGAAAATCATTATACGGTGAAATAAGGTAACGATCAGAGCTCGTCCCAACAATCCCGCCTTCTAAGGGATCGAAAAAAGAAAGGCGCTGCCCATCCGGCATTGTGTTCGGAGTAAAAACCGGAATAATAACCAAGTTGAGATTAGCCAGTTCATGATACAGAGAGCATTTTAGTGCATCCGACGGCTCTTTAAGATATTCATCATCGCGCCCAATATAAAACGATACATAATCTTTTGGAAAAACATCGTTAATAAACAGGTAGTCGCCTGTCCCCCAAGTCAAAATCTGCTGGCCAACTTTTACATCCAGCCACGTGTACGGTGTTAGGGATAGATTTGCCTCTCTTAATTCAAAATCAGTCTTGCCGGCAAAATACTCATCAACTAAAAAATCCCCTTTAAAATAAAAACGAGTGGACAAATCTGAAAGAAACTTTACGGCAGGATCATACGATGCTTTCAGCTGCAGCCTTTGTTCAAAAAGATTATAGGCATCATGCTTGGTTTGGCTTTCTTTGATCTTCCCGCCATAATCAAACTCAAAAAAACCATGGACAGCGCCAGCCATAGCATTCTCTAAAGGAAAAAAACACAAAGCCAAAAAACCCATACACAGACATGAAAAAAACTTTAGACGATTCATTCCAACCACTTCTGAGCAGGACGCCTTAAATACCGTTCTGTAAAAATATCATCTGTCAGGCCGATATCATAATCAATACCTGAAAATTCCGACACCGTGGACCCGCCAGAAACCTTATCGCGAGCAATTGACTTAATAACCGTAGGATATCCTTTGACTTCTTCGACTTTTAGCGCCTCTATCTCCTTTATTAATTTGTTTCCCACATCAAAATATTGCGCCTTAACAGGCATATAAGTTTTTCTATCAATCCAGACATCATAATGGTCAAATTCAACCGCGTTCTTATCCCGAGGCGTATTTCCCACTTTATAATAGAGATCTGTCTCCTCTAAAAGAACATGTTCGTCTTCATTTAAGCCCCGGCCTGAAATATCCTCATAGACAAAATTTGATCCAACAAAACTTGAACGTTTATCGCTGGAAGAAACCCGACGAACCAAATCCAATGCCGGCAAATACAACCACCTATCATCATCGCGGCTCAGATGTTTCCAAACCATATAGACCATTCCACGAACATCTTCCGGTTTTTGAAAATAAACATAATACTTCTGCTCTCCGGTACCAGGTTCATTCTTTCTTAAGATAACGAATTCTCTCACACGCTCTCTTCCCTGCTTATCCGTGACAACCATTTTAACATGGGCCCGACCGTCTGAGCCGCTATAATAAGCGACCCTATTGGCTTTAGTAACAATTTCATCGGCTGTCATCGCGAATATATTCTCCTGATAAAAATAAAAAATTCCAAAAATAGCTAACAACAAAAACAGAACTTTTTTCATATAAGCCTCCTATAAAATACATCAAAATTTTTTCAAGTCCCAGGGGATATACCCCTAAACAATCTTTTCTTAAAAATCATAGTCAATGCCGGCAAGATAATGAGTGTAGCTACACTGGAAACCGCCATAATGGCCGCCATAAAAAAACCGACAGTTTTATACGGCACAAGACTACTTAACAAGAGAGGTAAGAACGCAACCGAAACAACAATAGCATTTTTAACAATAGCGCGTGCCGGTTCTTCAAAAACTTTTTCAAGAGTCGTCCCCAACAACTTCTCTTTTTTATAAATAGAGCGCATCCTTTCTAAAAAATGAATAGAAAAATCAATAGAAAGCCCCAGTGTCAAAGAAGACAAAACAGCGATAGGCATATCATAATCACGGCCAATAAGGCCGATGAATCCATAAATAAAAGCAATTGTAACTGATAAAGGAACCATGGAAAGAAACCCCCATAAAAATGAACGAAATAAAAATGCCATCATTAAAAAGACAATAATAAAACTCCCCATCAGAGACTTCAACATTCCATGAACCATTCTATTTTGCCACACAGTATTAATATAAGTCAGGCCAGCCCAATGGACCTTCACAGGAAGAGGCGGAGGATTCCTGCTAATAAACTCCTCAACATCCCTAACCACTCGCTCCATATCACGATTATCACCGCTTTTAAGCTGAACCCAAACATTGACCTTAGCATAGTCCGGTGTCACAAGATGCCACAAATCTTGAGGTTTATGCGAATTTTGAAAAGTAAACAAACACTGGGCAACAGCAGCAGATGAGGAAGGAATCATATTATAAGACCTATCCTCACCCATTAGTTCATAATATACTTTTTTTACTAAATCAGCAACGGAAGTACTTTTGCCAACCTGACTATCCGCTTTCTTTAAAGACAACTGTAATTTTTCTAAAAACCGAAGCATTTCCGGATTTTTAAAAGCATCGGGGCTTCCTGCATCCATAACAAGATAAGCGGTATATGTACCGCCAAAATGCCTATTTAAAACTGTATCTGCGACACGAATACGATGCTTTGGCGCAAACCATTTAACAGGATTATCATTAACTTTGATTTTAAATATCCCAAAAATCGATACCCCCATCACAACCGCCGCAATAATCAAGACGATTTTTGGCCTCAAAACAGAAAAACGCCTCGCCGCCTGTAAAAAAGATCTTTGATGAAATACATTTTCTTCGTTACCAGCCAAACCGAAATTTTCAAAAGTTTTTTCCTTCATCAACATCACATAAGCCGGAATAAAGGTTACTGTCGCGATCCAGGCAAAAGCAACACCGATAGCTACGAAAACACCAAAAACCTGTACCGGAGGCACAGGCGCCGTCAACAAGGAGAGAAAACCAACAATAGTTGTTAAAGACGTATAGAGCATAGGTGTAAATAAATTCTCCATCACGCGTACAATCGCTTCTCTCTTGTCCTTAAACCTCTGATAATGCTCAAAAAACTCGTTTAAAACATGGACGGAATCCAAAACAGCGATAGGCATCAAAAAGATAGGGATCATAGAGCTCATAATATGCACCCTAAATCCCATCATAATCAAAAGCCCCATAGAAAAAATAACGGTCGCTACCGCAATTAACATGGGAGAAACAATTAGGCGAATATTTTTAAAAAACATCCACATCAGAAAAAAGATAATCAAGCCCGCCAGAGGAGCTGAAAGGCCCATCTGCTTAAACATTTCAACCCCAAAAGTATCCTCAGCAACAGGTAAGCCTGTAATATAATATTTTTCGCCGTTCGTATCGCTCTTGATCATATTAAAAATCTCTTGAGAGATACGATAACTCATATCTTTTTTTTCAATGGGAATAAAAAGGCACAGGGCTTTGCCATCTTCGGAAATAAGGGTATTATTAAGCAAAGGATTATCCCTGACATTTTTCCTGATGCGCAAAGCATCGTCTTGCGTCACAGGAGGCTGCGGCATCAGCCAGTTAAATTCAACGACCCCCTCACCCGCACTAGAGATAGCATCTTTTGTGGAAGGTGCAATAATTTCAGCAGAAACAACCCCTGGAATTTTTTCAATTTTTTTGGTGATCTGATAAACTCTGGTCAATGTCCCTACATTAAAAACACCTAAAGCGTCCTTCTCATTCACAATGCCAAAAACAATATAGTCATAAAGAGAGAACTCTTTCTTAGTATCCTCATGAAAAACCCTGACAAACTCCTGTTTAGAAAGCATATTCTCAGGATCTGTGTCAACTTTGATACGAAATAACTGCGTCAACATAAGAAGGACAAGCACAGAAAAAAGAGAAACAATCATCCGTGGGCGATGGCAGGAAAATTTAACGATATTTTTTAACATACAGTAACCTTGAGATAACATTCCATTGAATATAACTCCTCTTGTCTGCTTTAAATATTTAAAGCAGACAAGAGGGAAAATAAAACCTTACTTCACAAACTTATTATACAACCAGGCCACAACAAGCCCGCCACAGCCACCATCAACAAGGCCCCATGCCGCGCCAATAATACTGCCTAAAACAGTAGGCGTATAGCCAAGATAAAGGGTGCTCATCACATAACGAAAACCTGTGCCCCACTGAAGGAATGTATCCATCAGCCCCAACAAAAACATCCCCAAGCCCCAAACAACACCACAGGCCAACGCAAAAGCTTTCACGTTCAATTTCATATCAGCCTCCTTCGTTTTAACCACCTTCTCTCTTTGCTTAACCAAAAACTCTTTCCTCTCCTTCCACCTCTTCTGAATGGCGGGCGACTATCTTTATCTGAAGTAACTATCCATAAGATCGCGCTTAAGAGCCAAAGAACCATATTTGGCGAATTTTAGAACAATCATCTTATAAAACATGAGGTAGCCGGTAGCAAACAAAAGGCCAAAGGACAAGATCGGCAAAAAGCTATTTTCGGTCATAAGACGATTAAATACCACTGTATCTAAAAAAGAAAAAATAAAAAAACCGACATAAAATGCCGGATATTTTACCGCTGTTTTTACAGCGCTTTTGAAAGCCTTACCAATCTTGTTCTTTTCAAAAATACAGGCTACGAGCCAAAAATAACTAAATATGACAAGAAAATTAGACATGAGATCAAGATATAGTTCTTTTTGTTCGGAAGCAGCAAGCATGATACCGGCAACAACCAAGCTCCCGAAAAAAAATACCAAAAATAACAGGCCAATCTTGAAAAAAGGGATGCAAAAGGAGAATCTGATCTTACTGTGCTGGGAAATCCTATCACCATCTATACTTTCAATAAAAAAGAAGCTTAAGACAAAAGAGAAGATGATAGGCCTGATCAAGAGAAAAAATAACAGATAAGACACAGAGCTTAGATTAGAAAAATACCTGAAAGAAATAACATATGCCGCAAAAAAGAAGATTAACCCCAGCCGCCTGCGTAAACGATTATCCTTATTACACGCTGAACCCTGCGATAAAACATCCATGTCTAGTTCCCCTTTTTTATTAATTCCTCCATTGCCTCCTGCGCGCTTGAAACAAAAGTAACTAAATCCGCACAATTCAAAAAACCATTTTCTCTCGCGATAGCCATATTCAACAGTGGTTCCGGCCGCAGCACTTCTATAACAGGCCGCCAATACTGCCCCATCATAATCACAGGCTTAAAATCCATAAAACCTTTATTCATATACTCAAAAAGCGCAGCCAATTCTAATAAAGTCCCTGTCCCGCCAGGAAAAACAACAAAAGCATCGGATTTTTCCATCATAAGCTTTATCCGCTCAAAAATATCCGAAGCAACAATCTCCTCATCAATATAAGCATTAGCTCTTTTGCCTAAACGCTTCCCGTCTTTATAATAGGTAACGCCTATGGTTTTGCCTCCGACAGATTTAGCGCCTCGGCTAATATCCTCCATCGTCCCGCCAAAACCACCAGAAACAACCGTATAGCCATTTTGAGCCAGCAAAACTCCCAACTTTAAAATTTCTTCTCTTGCCAAACAATCAATTTCTTTATAGCTTCCAAAAGTGCAAATGTTTTTTTTCACTCTTTTCACCTGACTAAAATTTATTATAAAGAGAAAACCTACCGGATCCAACAAAGGCAAAAAAGACACAAACAAAGAAGATTAAAAACGGATATTCAAAACCATTGTTCATCGCAAAAAACCCATACGGCCAATGAACAACGACAATAGCTACAAGCATCACAATACCCAGCAATACAGCGCATGTCCTCGGAATGATCCCAAAAACTAAAAATACGCCTCCAACAAACTCCGCCAGAGCCGCACTCCAAGCCCAAAATAAAGCATACGTAAAACCCATGCTGCTAAGCACGTTAGCAAACCCTTCTATGCCCGGCCCTCCGAAAAAACCAAAAACCTTCATGAGGCCATGAAGCACACATATAAAGCCAACGGCCACCCTCAATAATAACAACGCCCCATCAAAACGTATGTCATTCTCCAAAGTCTCTCCTCTTCTGCTATATTCTATCAAAATAAAACCCTCCTGCAATAGATTATATATCACAGAAGGGCTTATAAACCTTTATCCATTTTATACTACAGCTTCTTCAACCTCTTTATCATTCTCCTTGGTGTCCCATTGCAGGCTGTCAATAACCTTATAGGCGATATTTGCAAGATGATCTCCTATTTTTTCCAGATTACTAATGACATCCAAAAAAACAACGCCAGAAATAACATTGCAATGCCCTTTTGCCAAGCGGTTCACATGATTTTCTTTTAAACTGTCTCTCGATAAATTAATGCGGTTTTCCTGCTCTAAAACAAGTTTTGCTTTCTCTGTATCATTGGTTCGCAAAGCATTAACAGAGGAGTCAATCATCTGGTCAATGGCCTGATACATCCCCTGCAACTCAGTAATCGCCGAATTCGAAAAATGCATATTTTGGTCAATCTTCTGCTCTGAAAGCTCCTTAAGATTTTCCGCGTGATCACCGACTCTTTCCACATCATTAATCACATGAATAAGAGCAGGGATTTTCCTGGATTCCTGATCATCTAATTCATGCTGCATCATTTCAATAAAATAACTTGTAATCTCCGTTCTCAATAAATCCACCGCCTCTTCACACCGTTCAACCCTTGCTAAATCTTTTGAATCATTATGAAAAAAACTCTCCATAGACAAACTCACCATACGGCGCGTTAAACCAAGAGTGCTGATAATCTCTTTTGTGGCCGCGTCAATTGCAATAGGAGGAGTATTCAATAAACGGCGCTCTAAAAATTTAGGATGATACTCATCCTCCTCATCAACACCCTGAATAAACCTCGTCAAAAAGCGAGAAAACGGCTTAAGAAAAGGCAAAAAAATCAGCATATTAATAATGTTAAAGAACGTATGCGCGTAAGCAACTTGGCGCGCAAGATTCCCCGATAAGCGCACAATAAAATCCTGGAAAATACCAATAAAAGGAAAAAACACAACAACGCCAATAACATTAAACATCAGGTGTGCCACAGCAGCACGCCTGGAAGAAATACTCGTACCGATAGAAGCAAGCATAACCGTAACACATGTGCCTATGTTACAGCCTAAAATTAAAGGAATCGCCGCATCCAAATTAATCAAGTCCGCAATGGCCAGGCCCAAAATCATGCCTGTCGTAACCGAACTACTTTGAAAAATAGCCGTAATCGCCATGCCGGCAAACACAGCCAGGGCTCGATTATGACTCAACATTATCAGGACATCATTAAAAATCTGAAACTGCCCCAGAGGCTTAACCGTTCTCGTCAGAATATTTAATCCTAAAAAAAGTATGCCAAAACCCAATAAAAATTCACCAATATGCTGATAACTCTTCTTTTTAGCCAAAAGCCTGGTTAACGTTCCCAGCCCTATAATCGGCAAAGCATAATCTGTTAACTTAAAAGCAATCAATTGTGCCGTAACGGTTGTACCTATATTAGCACCTAAAATGATACCTAAAGATTGATCCAGCGTCATCAAGCCGGCATTAACAAAGCCTACGACCATAACCGTCGTAGCTGAAGAAGACTGGACAAGTGATGTAACAGCCGTTCCAACCACAACACCCCTCAAAGGGCTGTTTGTCAGGCCGCTTAGGACTTTCCTCATCCTATTGCCGCAAACTTTATGCAGCCCTTCACTCATCTCCCAAATGCCGTAAATCAAAAGCCCCAAGCCACCAATGACGCCAAAAACAATCTCTTTAATCATTTTGCCCCTTGATATAAACTATCGCAACAGCCACTAAAAAACGTGCCATCAACATAGTTGTTATTGTTTTAAAACATATTAATGTGTATTTGATATTCTAATCTTCTTTTGAAAACGCGGAAGGACAATCGTATGCCGTTAGTTTACTTCAAGACATCCCTATTTGTCAAATACTATTGTCCTATTTTTACACAATGAAAGGTTAAGCATTGACTCCATGTCAAAAATAGGTATGATAATTACCATGAAAATTGAAACCAGCGTTATTATCCCAACATATAACAGAGCCTATTTGCTCAAAAAGGCCATTGAATCTGTTCTCGAGCAGACCTATCCCCATTTTGAACTGATCGTTGTTGACGATGGCTCCACAGACGATACCCGTAAAATCGTCAGCTCCTATGGCAAAAATATTCGCTTTTTCTATCAGGGCAACCAAGGGCCCGCGTGTGCCCGAAATACCGGCATAAAAAACGCGCATGGCTCTTACCTGGCTTTTCTGGATTCTGATGACTATTGGAAAAAAGATAAACTAAAAATCCAAATTGAAGCGATGCGCAAAAACACGCAATACCCCATCTCTCACACACAGGAAATATGGTTTAGACGAGGAGAACTCCTCAATCAAAAGAAAAAACATGCCAAATATAATGGGTACATCTTTGAAAAATGCCTGCCCTTATGTGCTGTCGGCATGTCAACGATGGTCACACAAAGAAAACTCTTTGAGAAAATAGGGTTTTTTGATGAATCTCTTCCCTGCTGTGAAGACTATGACTTCTGGCTCAGAGCCAGCGTCAACCATCCATTTTTATTGATCGATAAAGCCTTAACCGTTAAAGACGGCGGACGAGAAGACCAGGTATCGCGTATCTACGCTGTAGGCATGGATAAATTTAGAATTAAATCCATTACAAACCTCCTAAAAACAGAAAAAGGGCTGTCCTTACACCAAAAAGAACTAGCCCTGCATGAACTTGAAAAAAAATGCCGCATTTTCGGCAAAGGATGCCTCAAACACGGCAAAACTGAAGAAGGCCAAAAGTATTTAAATCTGGCCTCTCAGTATCGTTAACGCCCCAGAAATTTTATTCTGTTGATAATCTTCTCCATCTTTGCTCTGGCTCCCTCATCAGGGCCTTCCATATATATTGTAAAAAGATACCCGCTGGCAAACACGGCTACAAAACTAGCATGAGCCTTGCCGCCATCTGAAGTCAAAAGAAAATTAACCTGCTTGGCCTTTGAGCCATCCAAAGACTTTGACTTTTCAGACACAACAATACCCTTTTGAAGTTTTACCTTTTCAATAATATTTTCAATTCCTTTGCCCAATACCTCTTCTATCTGCTCCTGGGAAGCGATAGCCGAAGACTGAGACTGCATCTTGATAATAATAGCGCTATCTTGTTCTACGTTTGAAATAATAACGGAATCCAATTGGTCTGTCCATTCCCAGTCCTGCGGCACATCAATTTTAAACAAGCCCTTTTTAGAAACATACAACTCCGCCGAACAAAGCTGTAAGTAAGAAAAAAAACAAAACAAACCCACCATTCCCACACAAAACAATCTATTGATTTTCAAAATACACCTCCTAAAAAAATCAGCTACTTCTTCTTATCGCCTTTAAGGCTAAGCTTCTCAAAATCCTCAAACACCATAGTAAACCAACGGCGAGGAATCACAAAAACTCCCGCTTTCCCACGTATCTGAGCAGCCAAGACTCCATCCTCTTCCTTCTGCACATCTAATTCAATAACACGCTTGTCCTTATAAGTAATCACAAGAGAATACTTGGCCGGCACCTTTAGTCCATCTTTATATTTTTCGTCCAGCAAAACTCTTTCTATTGACAGGTATTGCAACTGTTGAATAAACCCACCGTTGGCTTCTAAAAGCTTCCCTTTTAATTCTAATTTTCTTTTGGCTGATTTAATCATTACGCTTTTTATCTCTGCTGTGTTAATCCCGAGCAGATTATCTTTCAGAAAATCACCCAAGTGAACATCTAAAAATTCAACAACAGGTGAAGCGATAACATAAACAAAACCGTCTCCTGTTTTAATATAACGATCCCCATTTTCTGGATTCGCAGTATATCCAACTTTCAAAATCAAATCTCTATCATCCTGTTGCCCTAAAACAATTTTCAAATAAGGTTTCTGAAAACCATAATCCTGCCTCATGGGATCGGCAACATCTCTCGAGGTAACATCTAAATCCAGCATTTTTAAAAATTCCCTGACCTTGGCCTGATCAATCGCTAAAAAAGACTCCTGCTCTCTGGCAACCCAATGCGATTTTTGACCGGATTCATCCGCTTCTTTCTGCAAGTCAACAACCATCAACTCATCACCTTTGACCTCCCTAAAAACCTTTAGAGAATCAATTAAGCGGTAATCAAACGCGATAACATCAAAATCAGCCCACGTCCCCAAATCAATGGAAAAATGCCTCGGATCACCATAAAGCTCCAATAAAGAGAAAATGTCTCTATCTGCCAGATAAACTTTTGCTGAATCTTTTTTTCTAAAAAATGTGTTTGCCGAAGGCCTGCTGTTTATCCCCAAAAGCAGTTCCTCGCTAACCTGGCCCTGTTTATCAAAAAAAGTCAGTAAAACGGCTTCTTGATCGGCTATGCCATAATCAGACAACAACTCCTTTGAATCAGAGCGCAACTCACCCCTTAAGCCAACCAGGCCCTGCAGAAAATCTTTGGACAATCTTTCTCTGCATTTCATATACCATTTTTGAGGCAGGCGCCACACACCAGAAGCATCTCTCTCTACTCTTATGGCATTCGCGTCACGGGGAAGTTTAATCTCAAAAGCAGAAATCTCATTTGGTTTTATTGCAATGCCAACTTCCTGATATTCCGTTGCCTGAATCCGCGGCTTCATGTAAACCTTCTTGATATAAAGAAAGCCTGCAAGAAGAATAAAAATACTAACTAAAAATAATAGATGTTTTGGTTTCATTTTTACCTCGGCATTATTCCATAATTTTTAGATACGACCATTTGGAGCGCCTTCTCAAGAAAATCCTCAAGCCCCCAACCACACACAACAGCAAAGGAACAAACAAAATATTAAAAATCTTCCAGCCTGCTTTAGCTGATGTTGACATCTTTTTCAGAGATCTATTCATAGGCTGTTTGCTGCGAACGGAAACAAGATCTTCGCCGAGCGTTAACGTATCAACAGCATTTATAAAAAAAGATAGCTGGCCGCCTTTATCAATGAGATTATTCTTAAACATAGCCGCACAGCCGACCAAAATTAACTTGCCCGGTTTTAACTTGATATCTTCCTTGCTCCGTGGCTGGCCGTACGAAATTCCAACGCCTTCCTTGTCAGACGGCCACCCAGGAACACGCTGCCCTTCGTAAAAATCAGGAAATTGCCCTTTAACATAAACAGCCAATGGAAACTCCTTAAAATCATTGCCTGATGGCAAGGACACGTCAGCACGTGTTAAATCGCCCTCATGATAAACAATCTCCCAGGCACGCTTGCTTGATGAAAAGAGGACAGACTCTTTTAATCCCAGCGCTTCAAGCTTATCCGGATAAAGTTTTAAAGCACTTCCCCAAAAATATAAGATCGTTTGCAAATGAGCCGTCATAGAGATATCTTTATTCATCTGGTCTGACAAAACTGTGATCTGTATCGGCAGCTTAATCGGAGATGAAACAGGAGAAGTTCCTCTGGGACTAGCCTGCGCCATAGAAATAATTTCCATTTGTTCATCCATTAACAAATCTAGGCTAACACCCAGGCCCCACTTATCAAGAATAGCGTTAACGCCGGGATTCTGATCAAAAGAATTAACGCCAATTCCGCTCCTGCCGAGAGGCTTATACTGAAACTCACGCTGCTGAACAGCAAGAAAAACAGAACCTCCACCAGCTAAAAATTTAACGATCTCAAATTTTTGCCTTTCATTAAGAACGCGCGGCTCTAAAATAATAAGCGCATCTGTCATTCTGGGAATAGGTTCATCTTGAGAAAATCGAATCCGGGCAACGTGATAACCTTCAGAGACTAAAACACGCTCCAACATCTCATAATTATCGTCCCGATAGCGCTCTGGAACCTGTTGGCCCAACTTCTCTAACATTGCTATCGCCTGCGGATCATCTAATTTTTTCTCTGTATAAGGAGCCACTAAAGCCAACGCAGGTGTTTTTTCAAGCGTCATCTTGTATGTTTTTGAAATAATAAGGTATTCTAAATCCGATAGATTTTGTGGAACAATAACGGGAATAATCGCATCTTCTTTTTCTTTGTAGGAAAGGGATAAAGAAGAATAAATCAGTTTAACACCGAGCTCATCAGCCTCAATGCTTTGCACCTGAAAAGGCACAATGCCTTTTTTCTCCGCAGATATTTCGATAGAGTCCTCTTTGCTGCCTCCGACATCAGCAATCTCCATATGAAAAATTTTATATTTAAATTTCTCCTTGGAAGCCAAGGCCAGCTCATCAAGTTTGTCCTTAATATCCCGCTCCATTGTTTTCATGCCGCCTGGCATCTTATCCGATGAAGAAATGAAGAGCTTTGCCGTCACCGGGGCTTTAAGGCCGCGTAAAATTTTCTTGGTCACAGGTGATATCGTATACGTCTTTTCTGATGTTAAATCAAAACGGCCTATCGGCGTATCAGCCAAAATTAAATTAAAAACAAGAAAAATACTAAGGCTGATTAAAACTGTTGTCAGAAATACTGTTTTAACCCTTGGCCTGAGCCTAATCTCAAGCCAAAATCCATTAAGCAATAAAAAGATAAAAGCTCCAACAAGAAAATAAAAGACATCTCTGGAATCAATGACACCTTTAGCAAAAGCACGCAAATGACTGGCTAAGCCAAGTGTATTACTTAAGAATGTTCCAAAGCCCGGGATCCAGCTATCAATAGAAACAACCGCTAAATCTGTACCCAATAGATAAAACCCAAAGCATACTGTCATTGCAACAATAAAAGAAACGATCTGATCACGGCAGAAACCTGAAACAAAAATCCCTAAAGCAAGAAAAAAACCTCCCAAAAGAACAGCGCCAACATACTGGCTAACGATCACTCCAAAATCAGGCGTACCTAAGAAACAAAGCGTAATAGGAATTGTCAAAGTTGAGGCCAAAGCCAAACAATAAAAAACAAATCCCGCTAAAAACTTCCCTAAAACAAGCTCAGACGTTTTAACCGGGAACGTCAAAAGAAGCTCTAAAGTATTGCCCCTTCTATCTTCTGCCCATAGCCGCATCGTAATAGCCGACAAAAATACACAGAGAATCAATGGCAGAATATCAAAAAAGTTTCTCATATTGGCAACAGAAATAATAAAAAATTGAGTCATAAATAAACCAACGGACAACAGAAGAAAAACGATAAGAAAAATATAAGCGATTGCCGAATTAAAATAAGCATTAATTTCCCGCTTAAAAATTGTCAGGATGTTTTTCATGCAGCACCTTCTTTCCTGTCCTTCTTTTTCAGGTCTCTGCTTAACAACCAGATGAAAGCCTCTTCTAAGTTTGCCTGCTCCCGCTTCAGCTCCCTTATCTGCCATCCTCTTTGAGCAATAATTTCATTGAGCCTGGCAACAATAGGCTTTCCCGTAGAAGCAGCCACCATAAATTTGACATATTTGTCGCTATCAGAACCACCGAAACGAAACGCGTCAATCATCTCTTCATTTTTCAAAACGTCTTCTATTTCTTTCTTGGGTGCCGCAACGACCAAAGTGAATTTTTCTCCCTTACTGGCCATTTCAACAATATCATGCCGCGTTCCTTCAGCAACAAGGCGCCCATTATTTAAAATAACGATTCGGTCGGCAAGCGCTTCAACTTCCTGCAAAATATGCGTAGAAAAAATTATGGTTTTATTCTGTGCCAAACTACGAATAAGGTCACGAATAGCTATAATCTGCAAAGGGTCTAATCCCGTTGTCGGCTCGTCAAGTATCAAAACCTTGGGATCATGAATAAGTGCCTGAGCCAACCCAACCCGTTGACGGTATCCTTTAGAGATCTCACCAATAGAATGCTTCCAGATAGAGCCTATATCACAACATTCTTTTACCCATCGCAGACGATCAAATAACCTGTCCGAAAATAATCCGCGAGCTCTTCCTATAAACTTCAAGTATTCATCCACCATCATATCATCATACAATGGGACAGTTTCTGGCATATAACCAATTAAAGCCCTAACGGCGAGAGGATCAGCTACAACATCACAACCATTAATTAGGGCGGTTCCTTTTGACGGATATAAATAAGTTGTTAAAATACGCATCAAAGTCGTTTTGCCCGCACCATTAGGCCCGAGCAAGCCCAATACTTTACCTTCCTGCGCTTTAAAACAAACATTTTTCAAAGCGACAGTCTTGCCATAATTCATTGTAATA
The DNA here is from genome assembly GCA_043819345.1 of Candidatus Omnitrophota bacterium. Classification (GTDB taxonomy): domain Bacteria; phylum Omnitrophota; class Gorgyraeia; order Velamenicoccales; family Velamenicoccaceae; genus CAYRDK01. The sequence goes on along the minus strand of JBDREX010000008.1, from coordinate 5,258 downwards.
GACTTAACTTCAATCAATGTTAACCCCTTTTGTTAAAAACCTTTTTTTGGAAACTGGCCCAAACCGACACACCAAGAACTCTTCTTCTTTCCCAATAAGACACTTATACACAAAATAAGCAAATAAAGAAGTGCTTAAGAGAAACAACGAACGCCCTATCACAGCAATTCCGGGAACAATAAAAAAAATCCAAGCCGCATACATAGGATGGCGCAGAAAACCATAGAATCCCTTCGCTGCACGAACACCTTTTTGCTGAGCTTCTCTTAACACGATGAAGCTTTTATAAAGAATGATAACACCAACAAAAAGAAGAATATCTCCAACAGCAAACGTCACATACTGTGGCAAGGAATTCAAAAAGAAACCACGCCCAAGTATAGAGTTCAGATAAACCATAACAGCACCATAACAAACAGTCCAAGCAAACAACATAGGCCCTATGCCCAAGATATTCATCTTTATCATGCTCTTTTTCTTATTCATTTTCATATTTTACTACAACACAAAAAGCCTGCAACTTTTATTTAAAAGTAGTATTGTCAACCAAGCTTAATTAATATAAAATAATTAAGGATATTCAAGGCATTTCAATTGTTAGATGATCAAAAGGATTGATGTGACTAAAAAAGCGGTCATTGTCTTGGCGAATGGTTTTGAAGAGATAGAATCTGTTACCGTTATTGACATCTTAAGAAGAGCCGGCGTGAAAATAATTATTGCCGGTTTAGGTGGAAAAAAAATCACAGGTTCCCATGGACTGGTGATTGAAACGGATACAATTTTTAATGAAAAGGAGCAAGATTTTGATGCCTGTATCTTACCTGGCGGAGGTTTAGGCGCAACCAATCTAGCCGCCTCAAAAGAAGTCAGCGCGTTCATAAAACAGATGAACGTTCAGGATAAAATCATCGCTGCCATATGCGCATCTCCCGCTGTCGTACTAGCGCCAACAGGTATCTTAGAAAAAAAAATTCGCAACCTGCTATCCGGGTTTTGAAGAGAAGTTAATAAATAAGGCGGGCTATAAAAATGAAGCGGTCGTTATTGACGGCAATGTCATAACAAGTCAGGGGCCGGCGACAGCTTTCGCTTTCGCATTATCGATCACAGAAAAACTCTGCGGAAAAGAAATAGCCCAGAGAGTCAAAAAAGAAACTCTTGCGAGTAGATAGAATAATTTATCATCAGGCGTGTCGATACTTAACGACCTTAACTTTCTCCGAGGTAATTAACCCTTCCACAACAACTTCATCAAGATAGGGCATAATTTTATCAATATTCTCCTGTATATCCACAATCTCGATAATGATGGGTAAGTCCTCCGAAAGCCTCAAAACTTTTGCCGTATGCATACGGCTATCAGCGCCATACCCCATAACTCCCCGGACAACTGTCGCTCCAGCCAAACCTAAACTACGCGCCTTCAAAACAATCTCTTCATAAAGTAATTTTCCATGACAATGATCTGACTCTCCAATAAAAATCCTTAGCAACACCCCTTCTTGCGGCAATTTCATATTTTTATCTCCTATATTAGCGAATTTACGGATTAACATGTAAACGAGCTCAACCCAAACACCGGCCAACTCAACAACTCGACAGCCGTATTAATTTTTTAAATCACCTAACCACACTCAAGACATAACGTGCCAAAAAATAACCCGCAAAAACAAGAATTAACCCCAGCAATACACTCAAAATAACATTTAGAGCAAAATAAATATATTCTCCATCACGTAATAAATTAAAACTCTCTAGAGAAAACGTTGAAAACGTCGTAAACGAACCAAGCACGCCAATAAAGATCATCAACCGAATATGCTGAGCCATCAAAACAGCTTCGGAAATTCCCCATAAGAAACCAATCACAAACGATCCTATCAAATTTACAATCATCGTGCCATAAGGGAACACAGCGGGAAGAAACCGAAGTGACAGGCCTGAGACCCCATACCGCAGTACAGCCCCGACAGCACCGCCAAAAGCGATATATATAATCTTTACCATACTGCACTCACCTATTTTACTTTTTAATGCTCTTATCTAACTCTAACTGCAAGTGCTCAATACGTAAAATCTCCTGCCGCAATACATTCGCGTCGCCATCCAACTGTTTTATTTCACCTTCTGATGCTTTATTATTGACCAGGCTATCTATCTTTTCTTCTAATAAAAATAGCGCTCTTCTCAAATCTACCGATTGGCGCCCTAATTCCTTAATTTCTGCTGCGATTTCTGCGTGCCTCTGCTGCTGTTCCTGCGTTAAAGCAGGAGGCCGCTCATTCTCCTGTTGCGATAAATTCCGACTCAAAATATTTATCTTTTCCTGAAGACTTTCCATCTTGGATACAAGGGCATCAATTTTTTTCTGTGGGGCTTTTCTTTTTAATAGTTTATTGTAATCCCCCTTAAAGACAGCCATCTGCTCTTCTAAAACTTTTACCTGTTTATCCGTCTTTTCTATTGGGCGATCTTGCGCATACGCGCAAGATAAACTAAAAATCAAAGAAAAAAAAGTTAAAAGCAGAAACTTTTTAAATCCATTTATCATATCCGCCCCTTTCTTTTAAAAAACCCCGGACAAAAAATGACCGGGGCTAATTAAAACATCTCAAATCACTACTTTGTTAATTTTTATTTTCGTTTACGCTTATTTTCAAAATTGTTGTTTATGTAAATCATGAATTTCCACAACTTATGTAAATACAATGCGTTGCATCAAAATTTCTATTGCTTTTTTGTCCTAAACCCTGTTATTCTATAGGCATATCCACGGAAAAGATTGCTTTTCAAATAAACAACGCATATGCCTATTATAAACCCACGCATCAGATTTATTGAGAGATTTCTCGCGAATTTCAACAGTGCCTTCTCAACAAAACATCAAAGATCAATATTCAGAGAATTCATTTACGCGATGTTTTCAGACTACAAACGCATGTCTCTGTCGGCCATCGCCGGCAATACCACCGTAAATTATCAAAAGCTCCAATTCTTTTTTTCTGAAGCCAAATGGAACATACAAGAACTTAATAATATCCGGCTTCGGATACTGCAATGCCAAAAAACAACAGGCGCGAATAAAAAGGGCGTTCTGGCCGTTGATGATACCGCCTGTCCTAAACCTTACGCCGAAAAAACCGAAGGAGCGCAAATCCAATATTGTGGATGCCTAGGCCGCAAAGAAAACGCCAATATTGCCGTTGCTTCATGCTTTGTTTCAAATTCCAGGCACTTTCCGATAAATTTCAAATCCTATCTGCCTGTCACAACACCAAATCCGAAAGATTTCAAAAGCAAGCTTGATTTAGCCAAAGAACTTATTGATGATGCCATTAATAAGAAAATACCGTTTTCTTCTGTCGTTGTAGACGCATGGTACACATCAACGGATTTAATCGAATTTACGGCATCTAAAAAGATAAGCCTTGTTGCCGAAGTCAAGATTAACCGTTCAATATTTTTTACTCATCCTGAGACTAAGCAATGGCGTTATCTTACAGGCGATACCATTATTCCTTTAATCAGGAAGTTCTATCCACATAAGCTCAAAAGCGTTTCGGTCCCAACAGGTGACGGAACAGATAAGAATGTTTTGACCTATAGCTTTGAAACAAAGCTTAAAGATTGCGCCGTACCGGTTAAGGCTATCTTCGTCTTTGATAAATGGCCTTCTGGTGACGATAAAGAAGCTCATATTCTTATCACAACCGGCCTTCAAATGTCCACCCGCGATACTATATTGACCTATCTTTTGCGCTGGGGTATCGAAGAATCATTCCGAGAATTAAAAGACAGTTTTTGTTTTGACCAGTATCAAGTTCGCGATCAGAAACAAATCCAAAGACATTGGATTATGGCATTCTTGAGCTGGACTCTGGCTTACTGGATAAAACAAAACGGCTGTTTATCTAAAATCCTCGAACAATCGCCTAGAAGCATAGGTGAATGTAAAAAAGCCATTGCTTCACTTATTATTATCGACTCAGCTTTCCTGCTATCAAAGAACAAAGAACTAGCTGCTTCCTTATACAATATCAAATCCGAGCGGTTCAAGAAAAAACTGAAAAATTAACAAAGTCCTGTCAAATAATAAAAAACTATTTTTCTCCATAGACTAAAGCAGCGATTAACCCTTTTAAAGGTGTTTCAATTAATCCTATCAGGATCCAATAAACAACAACCACTGGTGCCACCGTCATAAAATAAGCCGTCACAAACATTCCCGGGAGTATTCCAACAGCCCAAACACACAACCCAAAAACCAACCCCTTAATAAGTTTTGTTTTTCCGGGAACGCCTTTTTTCAATACAACATAAACGATCACAAAAATAATATTAAACAGAAATGTCCCTAACATAAAACCTGGACCCGGTGGCCCATCCATATGCCTCCAGATATTAACTGGCTCAATCGTATAAACCCAGCTAAAAAGCCAACCACATGTTAAAGCACCAAAGACCATATGAAACACAGAAACCGCCAATGCCGCCAACAACACTTTTCCTGTTTTTTTTACTTTCATAGCCCCTCTTTGTTTATAAGTTTACCTATTCTTCTCTTTTTTTGCTCTTGTAATGAATAACCCCGAATCACTACCCCTTCTCTTAAAATAAGATAAAACCTTTTCGGCTTCGCCAAAGGGGAGTGTAACAAAAGAAAACTTATCAAAGATCTGAACATCCCGAATTTTTTCAGTATCAACGTTGCATTTATTCCCAATAATCTTTGCCAGTTTTTTACGTGAAAGGCCGTCATGCTTGCCCTGCCTGACAAAAAGGCGCGTCGTACCTTTCGCGTCAACAATCGTATCCTTTATTTCGGAATAATTATTATAATCAAGTTCCTCGGCAAAAGCATACTGTAAAAGTGCGGCGATAACATCTCGAGGGTCACGATCAGTCAAAAGTTTGTCCGACATCTCCATATAAGTTGGTTTTGGCTGTGACTTGATAATTTCTTCCAGACGCGTAACCACACGTTTTCTTTTAATATTAACAACTTCGCCAACGCCTGGTAATTTCGCTTTACGAATCGCTGTTTTTGCCGCTTTTTGAATATATTGAAGCTTACGATACTCCGAAGGCGTAATAAACGTAATCGCGTTTCCCTCTTTACCAGCCCGGCCTGTGCGCCCGATTCTATGGACATAGGATTCCGGATCCTGAGGAATAGCAAAATTAATAACATGTGTTAAATCATGCACATCAATGCCACGAGCCGCCACATCCGTTGCTACAAGAATATTAATATT
>JBDREX010000007.1:0-148131 GCA_043819345.1 Candidatus Omnitrophota bacterium | reverse complement strand
GGGGTCAGTTTTAATCGTTCTTTCTTTATATTTGTATTCATCATGGGTTCCAATGGTGGCCTCCTTTTGGGTATTATACTACAAATTGCCTAAAGTGAATTAACCCTTCTGTTTGAGGACACTATCGCTAAAAAAACGGGTATGAGATGGCGCTTGATAATTAAATAGTCAGATGCTCCGTAGGCTTTTGCGGCTAAGACAAACTCTCGTGACTTTAAGGAGAGTATTTCAGCGCGGATAAGCCGTGCTTGGCTCATCCAGCTGGTTAATCCAAGGATGAGGATAATATTAAAAACAGAAGGTTCTAAAAGGGCTATGACAGTAAGAATTAAAAAAAATACGGGAAAACACAGCATGCAGTCTGTAAATCTCATAATAAAATAGTCGATCATGCCCGCACGGTAGCCTGCTATGGCCCCCAAGGATGTTCCGATTATGGTTGATATGCAAACGACGGTTATGCCGACAGTTAAAGAGATCCTTGAGCCATATATGATGCGCGCAAATAAGTCGCGGCCAAGTTGATCTGTTCCGAAAAAATGAATTGTGTCAGGTGGCGTTAATAATTTTTCCGGGTTAATGTTATCGGGAGCATAGTGGCAAATTAAAGGGGCGAATAGGGCCGCCATAAGGAGTAAGCCGATTAAGATAAGGCCACACAACAAATATTTGTTTTCAAAAAATTTGTTTTTCATTTAATGATGTTTTGCATAACGAATTCTTGGGTCCATAAGGGCGTAACCGATATCGGCCGCTAAGTTTCCTATGAGCGTTAAGATGGCGCTGATGACTAGCATTGCCATAATAACGGGATAATCTCTGGACATGACAGCCATATAAAAAAGGCGGCCTGTGCCATTAATAGCGAAGATGGATTCAAAGATGACGCTCCCTCCGATCAGGCCAGGAATGGATAGGCCTAGAATTGTGATGACTGGCAAGAGAGCATTTTTTAATCCATGCTTATAAAGAGTGATTTTTTCAGGCAGCGCTCTTGCTTTGGCCGCCAGCATATATTTTTTATTCAAAACATCAAGCATATTTTGGCGCATATATCTGGCAATAGCGGCAATACCGGATAAGCTTGAGATAAAAATTGGCAGGCACAAGTGTTTCATAAGATCTATAATTTTTCCGGTTGGGCTTAGATATGCAAAATCCACACTTTTTATTCCTGAAACAGGCAGCCATCCCAGCCTCACTGAAAAAAAACTCATTAAAAGAAGAGCTAGCCAGAATGTCGGCATGGCAAAAGCTAAAAAAGTAAAAAAAGTCAAAGTCTTTTCAAATAATGTGCCATGTTTAACAGCCATTAAGATACCAAGCGGGATGCCTGTGCCAAGAATGAGGATGAGTGAAAGAATGTTAATGGAGAGCGTGATTGGTAAAGCCTCGAGTATTTTGTCTATCACGGGCCTGTTATCAGCAAAAGATCTTCCAAAATCAAAACGTAGCAAGCGATTCATCCAGTGCCCATACTGATAAAGAATAGGCGCATCAAGATTATAAAGCCTTTCAAGCCTTTGCCTGGCCTCCAGAGAGATTTTCGGGTTAAAATCTCCTGATATATTTGTAGGCTTACCCGGTGCCAAATGAATGACAATGAAACTCATAAGTGTTATTCCCAAAAGCAAGGGGATTAAGGATATAATTTTTTTGGATAGATAAAGTAGCATGATAGATTTTTATTCAGATTTATAGCGTTGTTGGCTTTCGGGAACCCACCATTTAATAAAGTTATGGCCTATTCCTATTGGAGCAGGGTCAATGCCTTTAAATCTTGAACTGACAACTTCAAGAGAATCAGGAGCGTATAAAAACATGTACGGCTGATCATCATAAATTAAAGCGTGGATCCGTTGATAATATTTTTTTCGCAGCTCCAGGTCAAAAGTGATTCTGGCTTTTTCAAGTAAATGGTCAACTTCTGAATTATTATAATGGATAAAATTGAACTCCCCCTCTTTTGTTTTTGAGGAATGCCAGATGTCGTAGCAATCAGGGTCCATAGATAAAGACCAACCTAAAAGGATTGCCTCGAACCTTCGTTTGCTAATATATTCGTCTAGAAGGGCGCTCCATTCCAAAACTTTTATATTAACTTTGATCCCAATGTTCTTTAAGTACTTTTGTATTAGTTCAGCAGTTTTTATGCGTGATTCATTTCCCTGAGATGTGATAATCGTAAATTCAAAATTTTTGCCGTTTTTGTCTAAGAGGCTATCATGATTTGTGTCTTGCCATCCTGCTTGCCTGAGAAGTTCTAAAGCATATTCAGGGTTAAAATCAGCATTACTTATGGCATCATTGTACGCCCAGGATTCCGGGATGAATGGCCCTGTTACCTCTTTTCCCTGGCCTAAGAGCACAACTTGAATGAGTTCTTTCTTGTTAACGGCAAAATTGAACGCTTGCCGAACTTTTTTGTCCTTAAACCTTGCGTCTTCTAAGTTGTAGCCAAGATAGGTATAACTAAAAGAATTAAGCCGGAATTTATGATAATTGTTTTTAAAGAATGTATTTTGCGTTTGGCGTAAAAATTGCAAAGGTGTCAAAAGGCAGGAGTCTATGGTTTTTGTCTGGAGTTCCAGAAAAATTGTAGTCTGGTCAGGAATGATTTTTGTAATGTAGCGGCTGATAAAAGGGCAGCCATCAAAGTACTGTTCGAAAGCGGTTAATTCTATTTTTTCCTGGCGTTTCCAGTTTTTGAATTTATATGGGCCCGTCCCGATGGGGCAAGATGAAAAATCTGTTGTATTGAGATTTTCATTTTCAAGGATATGTTTTGGCATGATCCACATTCCCCAAGTTGAAAGAGCGGGTGAAAAAGGTTCTTCATAAACGATTTCAATAGTGTAGGGATCACAAACGTGAAATTTTTTGACTTTTAAGAAGTCGCTGGAATACGGTGTTTGTACTTGAGGATCAATGAGCTTTTGATAGGTAAATTCTACGTCATCTGCTGTAAATTCTTTTCCGTCATGCCACAAGACACCCTTTCGTAGATGAAAAACGATTTTGAGCCCATCTTCTTGTATTTCCCAACTTTGGGCCAAGTCAGGGACCAGCTTTAAATCTTTATCGTATTTAATAAGGCCGTTAAAAATAAGGCTACAGATATTTGCTGAGGCAGAATCACACGCTAGGATCGGAACAAGGGTTTTGGCACCAGCCGTGACACCTGATATGAAAGCGTCACCTTTTGTAGGAATGTTATTTTGTTCGGCTTGAGCGAATAAGACTTGAGATAGGCTAAGGCATAAAAAAAAGAAAAAATATGCGCCTGCTTTTAGGCAGAAACGAATATTTTTTCTTTCGCAATTCAAAATCTATGTCCCCTAAGATTCATGCAAAAAACCAGAATAATACTTAATTATTTTTGATTTGCTTTTTTTGTTTCGTCTGTTTGCGTATTAGAGATCTCTTGAGTATCCGATTTTATCTTTTCAGGCATATCTTTTTTTACTTTTTCTGTTGTTTCGGCATCTGTTTTCTGGCCTTCAGTTTTTGCGGATTCACCCGAAATATTTTCTTTTGCATCCTTTGCTTGTGATGTGGACGGCTTATAAGATGTTTCTATGAGAGACTTGTTCTTTTGAATGGACAAAAACGCAAGGGCAAGACAAGATACGAAAAAGACAACAGCCAATATGGAAGTCGCTTTGACTAAAAATGTATTGGTTTTTGTTCCAAAGATAGATTCAGCAGATGAAAAACTATCAATGAGGCCTCCTCCTCGTCCTTGTTGCACCAATACCAGCAAAATTAATAAACTGCATGTCAACACATGTATCGTAATAAAAAAAGCAAACATTTTTTTCTCCTTCAGATGTATATTTTGACGTTAGTCCTTAAAGGGTTCTTTTTGAACCATTAGGGCCTGGCGTTGTTAACAATCTCGCAGAAATCTTTAGTATTCAGGCTGGCGCCACCAACTAGCGCGCCATCAATGTCTTTCTCTGACATTAATTCTTTTGTGTTGGAGGGTTTTACGCTACCACCATACAGAATAATAATGTTTTCTGCTTCATTTTGAGAATAGATTTGTTTCAAAAGCCCACGTAAAAAGGCATGAACTTCTTGAGCCTGCTGAGGTGTCGCTGTTTTGCCAGTTCCAATGGCCCAGACAGGCTCATACGCGATGACAACTTTTGTAATGTCGGCAGCTGTTAACCCGTTTAAGCTGTTTTTGACTTGACTCTCAATAACATCAAATGTTGTATTCTTTTCGCGTTCTTCCAGGGTTTCTCCCACACAAAGAATTGGCGTGAGGTTATTTTTTAGAGCCGTTTTCATCTTTTTGTTAATATCTTCATTTGTTTCATGGAATAGCTGCCTTCTCTCAGAGTGGCCCAGAATAACGTAAGAGCAATTTAAATCTTTGAGCATGGAGCTTGAGATTTCACCCGTAAAAGCGCCGGAATCTTCCCAGTGCATATTTTGCGCACCCAGCAAAATATTAGATTCATAGAGAACTTCAGAAACTTCATCTAGTGCCGTATGAGGCGGGCAAACAACAATAGATACGTCTGAGACTTGGCTTAATTCACGCTTGATTCCATTGGCCAATTCAATAGCGTCTCGTGTTGTTTTGTTCATTTTCCAGTTTCCGGCAATCATTTTTTTTCGCATTGTATTTTTTCTCCGTTATTTATCCTGTAGGGCTGCGATACCAGGTAAAATCTTGCCTTCCATGAATTCCAGAGAGGCTCCTCCGCCCGTTGAAATATGTGTCATTTTATCATCCACGCCAAATTTGGCAACAGCACTTGCCGTGTCTCCACCTCCAATGATGGATATAGCTTTAAGTGTTGCGATAAACTCGGCAATTTCTTTTGTGCCCTTGGCGTACTTATCTATTTCGAAAATACCCAATGGGCCATTCCAGCAAATTGTCTGAGCGTCTTTTAAAATGTTTTTATAAAGTGCTATGGTCTTAGGACCAATATCAACAGAAATCATGCCATCGGGAATTTCCTGTCCCTCTGTGATTTCAATTTTTGTAGGTGAATCGATCTTATCTACGATAAGATGGTCTATGGGCAGGGCAAGCGTTATTTTCTTCTCTTGTGCCTTTTTAAGTGTTTCTTGTGCGAGTGCAATTTTATCTTCTTCTAGCTTTGAATTACCAATATTTATATTCTGCGCTTTCAGAAAAGTATAAGCCATCCCTCCGCCAATGATCATGGCAGTTGTTTTACCTAACAGGTTTTCAATGACGCCAATCTTATCGGATACTTTAGCCCCTCCCAGGATAACAATGAATGGTTTTTTGGGTGCTTCAAGCATTTTGCCCAAGTATTCGATTTCTTTGCTCAAAAGGAAACCGGCTACAGCTGGTAGATCATGTGCGATGCCTTCTGTAGAAGCATGTGCTCGATGCGCAGTTCCAAAAGCATCATTTACATATATGTCAGCCAAAGAAGCAAGTTCTTTCGCAAATTGAGGGTCATTTTTTTCTTCTTGAGCATAAAACCGCAAGTTTTCAAGGAGGATAATCGTTTCTTTTGATTCCGTAATAGCCTTGGAAACCTCTGGGCCAATGCAATCATCAAGCTTTTTTATCGGCATTTTTATCAGATCTTGAAGCTTTTTAGCAACAACATTAAGCCTTAGGTCTTCTTTTACAGCGCCCTTAGGCCTCCCTAGATGAGTCATGAGGATAACCTTTTTAGGACCTTGCGAAAGAATATAGTTCAAAGTGGGCAAAGCTGCTTTTATGCGCGTATCATCAGAGATTTCTTTCGTGTTTTTATCTATCGGCACGTTAAAATCCACACGAACGATGACTTTTTTATCTTTTAAATTAATATCTTTTACAGTTTTTTTATTCATTTTTTCCTCCAAAGTTATTGCGATATTATAGCAAATTCATTTTTTTTGTAAAGGAAAAGAAGATTTTTGTCAAGCCAATTTAGAAATGTCCTATTCTTACCAAAATAGAAATGTCCTATTTTTATGTTTAAACTAACATTAATTCCCTTGTTGGTTCTTTTTGTTTATAAGCCGATAATGGATTAATCTTAAAGGCCCTCCAGGGATTATCCTTTGAAGGAACATGAGCCTTCTTTGGGAATATACAAGGGCTTTGTTTTATGATTTTCTCTGGCCTTGACTGTACTTCCTTGAACTTTAAAGAAACACCTTTGTGGCATATCAGCATAGATCCGTCTGTCCGTTCTTCTACGGTCACCTTTTGGGCTCTTATGTTGTCTTTTATCTGATAAAGCTTTTTATTATGCGCCACCGTAAAATCGTTCCTGAGAGCATGTTCGACTTTTTTACAGAGAATCTTATCCAGATTTATGTTCTTTGGTAAAGGCCTGTGGAGATCTGTGCTATTAGCCGGCTCAACATCAAACCGCCTGGCATAAATAAGGAGGTATCCCCCAAGAAACTTATTGCCTTCTTCAATGGATTTGACACATTTTAAGCGCATATCTTTAATCAAACGATCTTGAAATGTGCCAAAGAGCCGTTCTATTCTGCCTTTGGCCTGTGGAGAATCGGCATGGATAACATTCGTCCCAAATTCTTTGACAGCCCGGACGAATTGGCTCAATGAATCCACGTTGTTTAGCTCGTCTTCTATAGAGCGCTTCCGGTTGACTTTATACGTCGCGTGTTTATCCAAATACAGGCTTATTGGAATACCGTATTCTTTGATATACTCCTTAAAACTTGCCATGGCAGGTAAAGTTCCTTCATATGGATAGAATTTGCCAAAAGGCCTGCCTGTGGCATCATCAACATAGCCCATCAGGACACATGGTTCACCCCTGCCTTCAAACCAATCATGATGCGAGCCATCCATCTGAACAATCTCACCAAGGCAGGCTTTTCTTTGACGCCACTGCCTATGAGGCCTCTTTTTACGCTTCCTATAGCCTATGTGGCTTTTAATAAACCAAAGACGCAGAGTCTCATCATTGATCTTTATTTTATCTCTTTCAAAGAGCTTCTCAGATGCTAATGTCGGGCCGAAATCTTTGTATTTTTCACGGCACAACTTAAGAGCTTTTTCATTATTTTATTGGACCGGGCTCTGTTAGAAGGCTTACCCTGGTTTTTATGAACAATTCCTTTTTCACCTTCAATACGGATATTCTTGATCAATCTTCGAACGTGCCGTGTTGTAATACCTAAAACCTCAGCGGCTTCTGCTTGTGTTATTGTTTTGTCTATCGCTTTGCGGATAACGTGTAGCTTTTTTAATTCTCCTTGCGTCATCATGATAATGTCCTCTCCAGCCATAATTCCCTCCTTGAAAGAAAATTATAGCACTTGTAAAATAGGACATTTTAAAATTGGTAAATAGGACATTATCATTTTGGGATGACAGAAAAAGTAATTTTTCATTCATGAGCATTTATCAAGAAGTTTTGTATTTATTTTTAGAGAAAGAGAAATATAAAAATGCATCTGTTTTTATTTATGAGGGGATGGAGTTTAACCACATTAGTTTATTTTGAGGAACCAGGTGATTAAAGCGCCTAAAAATATCCAATGGGCAAAGCACTTATTTTCTTTTTTTGAGTCTCCGCAGCTACCATAGGTGCCAATAAAATTGTTTAGCAGAGACCGGATAATCAATAGGACGATTGTTTGAAAACTTATTCCTACAATGGTTGAGAAAAACCTATCCGGGGTATGAATGTTAATACATATTTCATAAGCCATAAGGATAACAATACCTATGAGGACGAAGCGCCATTTGTTTTTTAAGAATTTTGTAATTTTTTTAAAAAGAAGCAATGAAATAAGGATGGCAATAGTCTGATTGTTCGTATTTATAAAAATGAATGATTCAAAACAGGTGCGAAGTATTCTGAAAAATAGAAAAAAACCACAAAATCCAATTGAAATCTTGAAAAGGTCAAATTTATTAGATTTTTTTATTTGTTGTAGTTTAGACAATAGGTGCACTTTTCTTTCGTCTTGGGTAATTACAGAAAAAAATGTTCTTAGAAAAATATATACTGTGGCAGGAATAAAAATTGCCAGCAGAAAATAGAATGATGCAAAATAGTAGTGAAAGTAGACTCTTCGGTATATGCCTAGAGGTAGTAGGGCACAAAAAGCTATAAAAAGCTTTGCATCTCCTGCTGACCATGTTTTGGATTTCCATAGAGCATAACTGACAATTATAGAAACAGCCAGATTGATGCACCAGCGGTCAAACAGTTGAAAGAATGCCCTGTAGACAGGGCTTGCGTTGGGAAAAAGCGAGGCCAAAAAAAAGGAAAGATAAATTAATACAACATAAGCCAAGCTTAAAACAATCCATTTGTTTTTTATGAGATTATACCGAAAGTCTTCTAAGCTGGTTATAACACCCAGCAAGATGATGATGGGTAAAAAAATGAAATTAGAGGCTGTCAAATAAAGCATGAATATATAGCGATTAATGTTAACTCTTTATTTTTAATTTAAAAAAAGTATATTTTTTATTTTCAGGAGTTATGAGCTCTGTTATGGGTTTAAATTCATATTGTTCTCTGAGGCGTTTTTCAATTCTGTCTTGATTAAAATCATGAACATACCACCATTCATCTTTGAAAAGAATAATTTCTCTCGGCAGGTCCTCATTTTCCATAAAAAGAAAAGGCGCTACGGCTTTTTTATGGATAGATGAAATAATGGTAGCTGGAACGAAACTGATACAGTATAGGTCATCCGGAATAATCTTTTGATTTTTTAGAATAAATTGATACTCTTGATAAACATCGCGTTCAAAAGTTCTGAATAAGCTGAAACCCAGGCATGCATATCCATCAGTTAATACAGATAAAAAAAGTAGAAAAATGATTATTTTCTTTTTGTTAAATATGGCAATAAGCTCGTAAAGGCCGAATCCGGCAAAAATGATAATAGCTATGCTGGGTGTTAGGGCATATCTGTCGCTATCAGGGTTGAACATGAAGTTCCCAATGTGATAGAGTGAAAAAAACGCTATAGTTACAAAAAACCAAATAATAAAATAAACAAAAATAGGGCGATGTTTTTTGTAGAGGTGTGAAGCTCCAAGAATGGCCAAAATTGTAACAGAAACTGGGTAGGTGTCAAAGAAAAAGTAGAAGATATTATCTATAGCATTTATTTTAATCGCAGATAGGTGTTCTAAAAGAGTTTGATTCCAGCCAGGGGAAGGCAATACAAAAATGCCTATTCCGAAGATATGAACTACATAAGGAACAAGAAGAACAAAAAGCAGGCCCAGGGCTTTAAAGCAGTTGGAGCAGATTTTTGTATTTTTTGGACATTGAAAAAAACGCTGATCATTTGACCGGGGCGCAAAAAAATTTCCTCCAAAAAAAAGCAATAACAATAGCAATATAACAAACAAGCCATTTTCTGGCCGCATATAGGCAATTACAGCGATTGATATAATTGCAAAATTCAGGCTTTTTTGGCCGGGATTGCGGATATGGTTAAGGCAGGCGATAAGACCAATAATAATAAAACATAGGGATGTTATTTCGGGGCTTGCCGAGCCTGAATATTTTAAATGAATTGGGAGAATGCTTAGCAAAAAAGCTGCATAGAGAGCGATAGTTTGGCGGCCAAGCAGAGAGAAAACCGCTACAAACATGACAAGAATAGAAAAGCCTCCCATAATTGCCGAGAAATTAAAAGCAACATCTGTTGAGCTTCCAAAGAGAAAAAAAGTGCCGGCTAATAGGGAATGATAACCTGGGGGCCAGAATTCAAACTTGTATGATTCATAAAAGCCGCTTCCTCCTTCCAGCGTGACAAAATATTTGCCATAGTTCATCATATTCTCGGCAATATTAATGTGTTCAAATTCATCAAAATAAATATGGTGCATGTGAGGAACAAGCCATACCCTTAAGATCAGGCCAAAGCACATAATGATAAGCAAGAGTAGCCAGCCTTTTTTGCTGACATTTTTACACAGAGATTTCAAATAACTGAAATTTATAAACAAAAGGGCAATCCAGGCAAGATATAGCAATTTTATAAACAAATAGTAGTGATTCATTAGGATTTTTATAACTGTAATTGCCATGATTATAAGATAGTTATTATTTTTTTGTAGACAATTTCAGGAGATATGCGCTTTAAGCAAAGATTGTCAATACAGGCTGATTTTCTGTGATTGAATGCACTTAGACATGGCGAACATGCAAGAGGCTTATAAAAAATAGAGCATTTTTTATCCAGAGGGCTGTAAAGATTAGGTGATTCAGGACCGAAAAATATAAATTTGTTTATATTAACCAAAGAACCCAGATGTGCCAATCCGCAATCGTTTGCAATGAGCGCTTTCCCTATAGAAAATAGCTCTAGTGCTTCTTCAATAGTTGTTTGATTAATGAGATTTAAACAACGCTGCTGATCTTTCAATTTTTTATAGAGCATTTCTCCTTTTTTGTAGGCCCCATCTAATCCAACAAGGATGATAAAAATATCTTCATTTTTCAGAAGATTATTGCCGAGCGTGATAAAATTTTCTAGAGGCCATTCTCTTAAAGGTAAAGAGCCTTCCCCCGGATTAAGAAAAACAATTTTGTGTTTATCCAGAATTCCATTCCGGGATAGTATATCTTGTATTTTTGTTTTTGTCTGGAGTTTTGATTTGTAACAGGGCAAGGTCAATTTGATATCTAGAAAATCGCTATCTGTTTCCGGTGTTAGTTTCTCATCTTGCTTAATGCTGTTTAAAAAAGCAAGATAATGCCTGCTAATGTGCAAAAATGGATTATAGGCGATTTTGTGTGTCAAAAAGTTGCCGCGATATAGTCCTTCCATCGCATAGCGATAGAATCCAACAATTTTCTGGCCAGCACTTAAATAAGCTATGATAGCCGTAAAACGTGAAAACAATTCTAAATCAAAGATAACATCAATCTTTAGCCGGCGTATTTTAAATATGGCTTTAACGATATCGCACGCCATAGTCATCATTGTTTGCTCATTGATAGAAATAATTTTGTCTCTATCAATAATATTTTCAAAAACACGGAAGATTTCAACATTTTTATGAAACGTTAAAAAATGTATCTCTGCATAAGGATACTCACTCCTGATCTGACTTATTAATGGGTAACTTAAGATAATGGATCCTATTTCACTCAGTTTAATCAATAGAATCTTATTTGGTTTGCGCTGACAAGGTTCACTTTTTTTAATTAGTAAAATTTTCAGAAGAACATTGGCGCTGTTCAACAAAAAGCATAAAGGCGCTCCCACATAATAATCCAGATTTCTTAAAAGATTAATATTCATCGGTCGCTAATGCTTTTTTGTTAATCTCGAATATGAGTTTTTTGAGGTTTTTAAAAGGCTGTTTATGCATTTCCAGCTTTATGTAGTAATGGATAACGAAGGAATGATAAAACAAGATACAGTTGCATAATTTGAATTCTCCAAGTTGTCTTAATACAAAGGCAAGATCAAGCCAATTGTCAAAATTTTGAGGATTCAATGCTATCGTTTTCAAGAAGTATGATTTTGCGCTTGTAAAATCTTCGGTGATATATTTTATATAGCCAATTAAGGCATATATTGTTTCACATGGATTTTTTGAATTCCAGGCCTCCATTTTTTTTGCTAATTTCCAAAAATTTTTTCGATCAAGAACATATAGTTTGGATAGATGGGAAAAATTACTGTCTTTTCTTGATTCGTTTCTCAAATAGTGATTACAGTAGCGTTCTTTAAGTTCGTAGCCACAGATTTTCCTAAAATTATTCTTTATGGAAGAAGATATCATAGTTAATACCGATCAAATTGTATTAAAAAAGGAGGTTCTGGCACAGGTCTACTGTTTCTGCAAGAAATTTTTTTAACCAAATGACCCTTTTTTAAAATAATGACATCATAATTCTCAATAAAGAGCGTATCACCCATTTTCAGCTCTTTTTCGTAAGTATTACAGCTTGGCATTTGCCCGACATAGTGGAGAGCATCATAAAAAAGTTTATTGTTTTTGATTTTTCCTTCAAATATATAGGCTTTTCGTTCGCGAAAAACCAGGAACGGAAATTGTAAGTATTTGTCTATTTCCTGGACGAAATCGCGATCTTCTTCAAGAAGAGCGGTTCTTATGTCGTTAACATGTGATATTGTTTTTTTACATCTAAACGAGCAGGGCATATGAAAAATATATGAATAGGTGTCGTCTTTTAAGAACGGATTAGTAAACAGATGTTTCTTGCCACGACGAGTATTTTTAAGTATCTCATAGTAAAAGCTATATTCGAGCCAATTGTTATGTTGGTTAAAAAAATCTATACAGCATGGCGGATATCCTAGATTATTTCCAAATTTATAGACATCTATGAGGGGTTTTTCTATGATCTTGCCCTTAATAGCCAAAGGATACCAGCCATTTTTAACGCCTTCCTGCAGCCTATTTTTTGATCGGGAAATGAAGACGTGTATAGAATCTGTGTGTTTATGTTTTTCGAATGGCTTTCCAAAGGCTTTTGTTGATGTTAAACGATTTTTTCCGTCAATGCTTTTAAGTTCCGTATCTTTTTGGACCGTATTGAAGACAGTATCGGGCCATAATGAAAGGCCATAGCGTTTACAAGCCTTTTGATATTGAGAAAAAATATCTGCGCTAATCCAATCATCCATGATTGGTTTGAGGCCTTTAATTGTTGCCATTATGAGGACAAGTTGTGAACTATGTCTGCGTAATTCAACGAATTCCCTACAAAATTTTTTAGGCAAGTATGTTTTAAGCATTAAATAATTGGGTTAAACTCTTTCCATCCAAAGATTTCAGGATATTCTCGCCAGGGGCCTTCGCACGATAAAAAATGTTTACATAAACTACATTTTTCGCCCTTAATCTTGCCAGTTTCCTTGCGCCATGTATCAAAGTTATCGATTGTATAGACATCAAAGACTTTGGCTTCAGGAACATAGATTTCCTGCATACAATCTTGCAGGCTTCCTAATAGGCAGGCTGGAATGGCTTCTGTTGTACCTTTAACTTTGTGTTTTTTCCCTATTATGAGCCCTTTTTTTACATAGGGCATAATATCTTTTTTAAGAGGAGCTATGTCTTCCAGGTTTTGGCGAGCGCTACCTAAGATGTGCGGATAAGAAAAACGGTATTCTCTTACTCCTAGGCTAATAAGCATTTTTGCTATATCCGGAAGATAGCGAAAATTAGATTTTGTGATAACAGTGTTTGTAAATACGACACAGCCAAATGATTTTAGATTTTTGATAGCCTTAAGAACTTGTTCAAAGCCCCCCTTAACACCAATTAGTTGATCATGAGTTTTAGTATTGTGTCCATGAACGGCAATCGTAAAGTAATGAGCTCCAGCAAGAATCATTCTTGAACAGAAATCCTTATAGGCGAACATTCGCCCGTTAGTTTGTATAAAGATCCTGTATTTTAGCCTGCAGGCATAACTAACTAAATCAAACAGATCCGGCCTTATGGTCGGCTCCCCTCCCGTAAAAACAACTTCATCGTATTCTTTTTTGGCATCTCTGAGAATTGTGTATATTTCTTTGGCAGTTTTATCCGGATAGATATCTCTTTTGTCTCCCTGTACACAAAACCGGCAATAGTTGTTGCATTGAAATGTTATTTTTATATCAATTCGTTTGCTCATTATTTATGTAAGCACCTGATTGTAGTGTATCGTCATCTGTTAAAATGTTATTCATGATTGGGATTTTATCAATAAAAACAGGAAATAATTCCTTGGAAGAAAAGTGCTCATCCATTGAGTATAATCCTGAGCAAATTGAGTCTAAAGAACAAATTTTACAACAAGCACCTTTTTTGTATCGCCACCCTTTTTGTACCTTGAGCCCCTTTTCATCTAAAAAATATGTGGCTCGAACCTCTTTTTTTACAATTTTTCTCGTTTCTGTTGAACAATCGGCGAATTCAGTCATATAGCATAACGGTACCCTTTCGGCTCGAAACGATCTTTGCTTTTTTTGCAAGAAATACATTGCTTTATAAAGAGATACTTCAAAATCAATCAATCGTGGTATCGTATCAGGATGTTTTTGTACACACTTTCCGCTAGGATCCAGATTATTCCAAACAAAATGCCGAAGAAAGCCATAATCACGAACGAGCCATTTAACAATTCTATCCAAATGATTAGCATTGTATTTTGAAATAGTCGTTAAAATATCAACTGTTGCATGTTTATCTGAAAGCAGCTGCAGTGTTTTTTTAATATTTTGCAAGGATTGGAAATTATTCGTTAGAAAACCCTGAATGTGTTCGTCATCAGAATAAACTGAAATACTTATATGATTTAATCCCGCATCTAATAATTTAGCCAGATAACTTTTTACAGAAGTTTTTTGTCCGTTTGTGATTATTTTGACCAAAAATTTTTTCTTTTTAGCATATTGAATAACATCGGGGAGTTGTTCATAACATGTTGGTTCTCCACCGGATAAGACAACACCATTAAAACCCGAATCAACATATTGATTAATAAGATTTTTTATCTCTGAAAAGGTTATCGTTTTCAAAGAAACAGGATTAGAGCAAAAACGACAATCCTGGTTGCACGTTCTTGTTATTTGAATATAAGCTAAATTTGCCATATCTTTTATGTGTTGTGAAAAAAAGGAAGCCCCTTCATTTTTCTAATGATTTCAAATTTCTTTCTCTTTGAAACAGTTAAATCAAATTTTGGATAAACTAAGAAATATCCTTTCGGAATACCCGGGCAGAATTTGTATAAAGAACAGATGCGGCATTCATCGTAATAATTATAATTTTCTTTTAACGATTTACCAAGCTTTAAAAAAGATTCCTTTTCAATAAAGAGATTTTTATGAATTAAAAATTCTTGTAGTTCTATAGATGTCCACTCGTATTTGGGTAAGATACACAAAGGGAATCCAGATAAAGTGAATGTATCGACAGTCTTAATACTATCTAATTCATGAATACTTTTTAGCAAATAAGGCTTAATTTCTCTAAAAGAAGGTAATAATTTTTTATAGGTAGTGGGATCGCCCTCATTATACAGCATAAATTTAAATTTTATTCTAAAATTCGAGTCGGATAAAATATCTTTAATATATACAATGAGATGATTTAGATGAGAATAGTTAAGTTTATTGACAACAATATTTAGGAAAATTTTAATTTTTTTGGCTTCTTTCTGAGAACGGCTATATCGATTAATATTCACTAAAGCTTTTTTTTGCGAAGCATAACATAATGGATTCCTGGACAGTGCATTTGCTATTTTAGGAATATGTGAATGTATAGAAAAATTAAGCTGCTTTACGTCACAATCTAGTACTTTTTTTAAAAAATTATCATTGCTTAGCATGGAACCATTTGTTGTTATTTTTATTTTAAAATTGAACTCTTTCGCCATTTTTAAAATCTCAAATATGTCTGGCCTTAAAAAAGATTCTCCCTTCATAAACATTATAGTATCTTCGCCTTTTTTTGCGATCTTTTTAAAGCTTGTTTTTATCTCACTAAGTGTTGGTTGCGACGATGTTTTGTTGAGTGAGTCCAAGCAAAAAAGGCAATTAAAATTACATTGATAGGTTATGCCTGTAATAATCATTAGATACTACCTAATTGTTTTTGTTATTGGAACGATAGTTTTGAATCCTTCTTGTTTTAAAAAATCATACTGCATGCCAGGGCAATCATCATGTTGAATGCATTGAACGCAATGTTGAGGCTTTAAAAAATATCGATAGGGAATATAAAAATCTAGAAAATCAAAAATTGTGAATGAACTTTTGTTAAATTTTAGCACCTTTTTTTCAAATTTAATATCTTTACGAGTATTTAGGCAAGAGGGTAATGCCTGGCTCTTGAGAAATTTTTTGAAATAAAAGCTCTCAAGATCTTCACAAAATTTTGACAAAAAACAAAATAAACATCGCTCTCCTTTACAGGGCATGATAATTCCTTTTTTCAAAAAATTATTGAAAATTTTTTCGCGGCCACCAATTTCATCATAGAGCTTGTCTGAATCTTGCATGAGATATTCAAAGCCAATGAGATGATGAGCCGGAAAACGGTTCGTCCAGATATGAGCATTTTTGCTTTTTGCTAACGTGAAGGCTTTTTTTAAAAAACACTGTGCGTTCTCAAAATCATAAAAAAGCAGTTCTTTATTATTCCAAGCTCTGCCAAATGGAATGATCTGCAAAAGATCAAATTCAAATACGCCTAAATGCATAAAAAATTTCAGCATATGATAAAGATATTTAACATTGAGCTTATTAAGAACAATATCAATGCTAATGATGAGATTCTTCTGTTTGAAATGCAACGCATTACGAAGGCCAGCAAGAGCCTCATAGAAAGACCCTTCAGCCTGAGTTAACCTATCGTGAGTTTTAGCATTATGGCCGTGAAAGGAAAAAGTAATTTCTTTTAATCCTGAATCGATAGTTTCTTCAAGAAAGCTTTTATAGGAAAACATCCGTCCGTTAGTTATAACTTGGATGTGTTCGTATCCCATCTTTTTGGATAGTTTAATGATCTCTAAAAAATCCGGGTGTATGGTCGGTTCACCGCCGCTTAGAACAACTCTTTTTACTTTAAGCAGAGGCAAGGCTTTTTGTAGCGTATTCACAACCTTAGTTTTTGAGATAAAGGAGTTGTTTTGCGCATCTTGGTCTAAGCAAAACATACAATGATTGTTGCAGGCACGAGTGAGCCTAATCCAAACTCTTTGTGTTTTTATTAATGTTTTTCTCTGTAATCGCTCACTTTTTTTCATAAGAAATCACGATCTAAAGGGGGATAGCTCAAAATCATCCAAAGCATGTATATATTTCTCAAACATTCCGCCACAAACATTCTTTTTTAAGCATGATTCACACTTCTTTGTTTGCACTCTTTCTCTATTTGGCTTAAAAGAGTAGGTTGTTTTCAGAAGAGTTTTTTTGGGTTGTTTTAGCAACTCTATTGTTGTTCTGGGAGACCACCAGTAGTCGTTAGAAAGTTCTTCGTGGCCAAATAATGTGCACAATGGTAATCCAAAAAAAACCGGTTTAAATGAAAAATGACGACAACAATCGACTAGCTCAGGAATTTTTTCTTGTATTTGTTTTAAAGGGACCATTAAATCATTGAAATTTTTTAACCCTCCCCCTTCTGGTGAAAAATTGGAAAAAATCAACTGTTTTATTTTTTTATACTCAGCAAGCATATTAATAATAGATTTTAAAATTTTGATGTTGTATCGTGTAATGACAATATTAGCTAATCCAAAAGTCGGAGTTCTGTGAGTTTCAAAGCGATCTAATGCCTTTTTTAAATTATTAAAACTCCCCCTTTTTCGCGTCAGAAAATCATGTACTTTATAATTTGATCCATGCACAGAAAAGCAGATCTCATCCAAATGTTCCAGCGCAACTTCGCTGAAACGTTTCTTAGAGAATTCTCCTCCATTAGTTGTTACGTATGTCGTATATCCTAATAATTTTGCGAATTGAACTATATTTATAAAATTAGAATGTAAGCTCGGCTCTCCTCCTGTAAAAGTAACGTGCCGATATCCTTTTAAATAAAATTGCCTAATTTTTCTTAAAATAATGCCCGTCGGCATAATCTTTCCCTTAAGCATGCTCAATGCATCCTGTTCACTACAGAAAAGGCAATCGTTTAGACATCTATAGGATATATGCAATTCTAAACGTTTCATAATTTTTAGCAGACTTTTCAACTAAATCATTGTGACATTTCGTTTAAAAAAGGAGAAATCGCATTCCGATTCTCAGCGAAGTTATATGTCTCCCTAAAAAAGCCTGAACATCTTTTGGCATAGAGACAAACAAAGCATTTTTTTGTTTTAATGAATTTTTGATCTAGAAAATAAAGTTTCATGGAATCAGATATGTTGTCTGAAGGAATTATAATATTTTTTTGAATCTTATTGCTTATGCATAAAGGAAATCCGAGAAGAGTAGTTACACCATTCATTTTTTTTAACATTTCGTTTAATGAAGGCGCTAATTGATCAAAAGGCAAATTAGATGTTTTTGGACGGATCGGCAATATAATAAAAGAAGCTTTCAAGACGTTTTTAACAAAATTTTCAAGCTCAAGCATTGTGTCTATGTTTTGCTTGAGAAGGTTTGTGTGAAGAAAAATATTTTTTTGTGCTTGCTGAATATTTTTTATCGCGGCTATAATTTTCTTATGGCTGCCCATTTTACCAACTATAAGATCATGTTGCCGGCTTTGAACGCCGAAAATCGGCATAGAAAACGAGGTGGCGCCTGCTGACACAATTCTTTTTAAGAAAGGCAAGTCTGCAAGCAATTCTCCAGAAGTCAATATCTCAATATCTTTAAATCCATTTTTTTTTGCAATTTTAATAATGCTAATGATCTCTGGATGCAACAAGGGTTCATTTCCAATGAGGCAGAGTTTATCATGTTTTTGCCTGAGGTTGGTTTTAATCTTATGTTCAAGTATAAAAATATCTTCAAAGGAAATACTTTCTTTTTTACTGCAGAATATACAATTATTTGAACAAGGCCCTTGAACATAGAGAAAAACTGCAGTAATGCCCAAAGGAGATAGGTAGTGGCGTTGCATACGAAACTCATCTTTAATGATCGGAATCAGTTTAGGATGCTCATTACAACGGATTGATGCAGTAGAGAACTTTTGTAGAAATTTATTGAGCTCTATGCCAAGATTTACATTATTGAGAAAGATTTTTCTCTGTTTCATTGGGCAGGAATCCATAAAAATTCTATATAACTCTTTTTTAGACTTATATAGTGAATCAATCTTTTTAATTTTTTTAATACTGCCCAGGCAAAGGTTTTTTTTAAGACTTTGAAATTTATTTTCAAGAAAAATAGCAGCATCAAAATAAATCTTGCCGTCAGGATAAACTAAAATCTCCTGACTTAACATGGTTGGCTCACAATTATTATTTAAATTCATTAGAAAGCTATCCAGATTGGAATGTTCAAAATTTTTCAGCTCGTTAAAAAAATTTTCTATCTCTTTTTTTGTCCAGGTTATACCACATTGATAACATAGTTGTACTCTTTTTACTCCGTTACTTTTGAAATATAGTAGATTTTTTGAGAGATCTTTCAATGTATTAGGAGAAACTACCATATTGACAAAATAATTGATGCCAGAATTTATAAGATAGATTAAATTCTTATAAACATTCTCATGTCTATCATTTGCATTATTACATGTCCTATTTGTTGCATTTGTGGCTAAATTTCCATCCAAAGACAACATAATTTCTACGGGCTGAGATTTCAAAAAAGAAATTTTTTCTGGGGTTAATAAGAGGCCATTAGTTGTAATCATAAATTTAATATTTTTCTTATTTTTTAAGGCTTGCTTCTTTCCATAGGCAATTCCTTTTTTAACTAAGTCCCACTTTAATAGAGGCTCTCCGCCCCAGAACCTAACCTGACACTCTTTTTTATTAGTTGTTAAAAGCAAGGCGATTGCATCACGCATTATTTCCTCTGATATCGCGTTGGATACCTGTTTAACCTCACAATAGCTGCATCGCATTTGACAGGCAGCAGTCATCATAAGCATAATGCTGTCTACGGGATGAGATAATTTAGTGGAATATTTTTTTTTCATATAAGAAGCTGTTAAAATTTTTTCTTGGGAACGTCATTTAACTCTAGTTCATGTCATAGGACTCTATTTTAATCGAAAAACTCTTTAAAAAGAGGCTTATTGCTCATTTCATTATGATCTATAGTGCTAAAAAAATACTTTTTTTAAAAATGATGAATTTCTTATACATTAGCCTTTAGAGCTTCAGAAATCATTATTGGGCATATTTTATAAAAACATGCTAGTGAACGACATCTGATAAACTAACATTTGGATTCTTCAGCATTAAACAATGTTTTTTTTGCAATTCGATCGCAATAGCGGCACCGATTGCAATTTTTATCGCATAGCATCACTTTTTCAATAAAATTTATTGGAACCTTTTTATTGTCCCACACTAGTTTTTCACTATTGTTAGAATCAAAAAGCTCGAATAAATCACCAGCATAGGATTTGTTGAAGTAAGCATTTATTTTTCTGAACAGAGTCGGGGTCTCGTTATTTCTAAAAGCGATTTTAATATAATCTGCAAGTTCGTTTTTTTCATAGTATCCTACATCTTCGGGCCTAATGAGTGGCCTAGTGATTTCATCGCGTCTTGACTGAATCTCATAGTGGCACTTGAATATATGGGCATTCTTTAAAAAGGCATTGTTCTTGTTTTTTGTCGAGATTTTTAAATCAGCAATCTGTGAATGTCTTACATAATACATGCAGTCAGAATAACAGATGTGATTACCTAAAAGTTTAACGTAAAAATTCGGAAATTGCTTTTTTAAGGCTTTTATAGCTTTTAATTGATTGAAATTCCTATTTAGAGATGGTTCCAGATTTAAGACGGAAATTCCCTTTTTTAAGGCCTGAATAGCTTTTTGGGCACTATTAATACCCATATAGACAGAACACTGGATCTCAAGATGAGGAAAGGTTTGTCTCAAGAAAGGAATCACAAAAGGATCGGCAACGGTAACCGAATTCAAAATCCCCATTTCCATTATTTTTTTAATTAAGGCGCCAACTTTTATTTTATTCTCAGTTAATAAAATGCTTTTATTGAGCAACAGGTTTGTTTTAATGTTGTTCCTATTACAAAGCTTAACAAGTGAAGTGAGAGTTGAATGAGAATATTTGTTGTTATTTTCTAGCGGGGATGAGAAATTATTAGCTTTCTCACCTGCAAAATAAATCTCATATGTTTTTCCAGATTTAATCGCCCAGTCCATAAGGGTTAAATCTCCGTTAAAAGGAACCGAAAATTTTATTGCATTATCTTTCACTTAAAAGCTCCATTTTTATTATATCGAGGAAAACTTTGAAAAAACAATTCGATTTAGATTTGGCGAAATAGTTTTTATTTTTAAAACATCGTTTTTGTAAAAGCTGGCCTTCCCTGTATGGAATATTGGAAGAGCAATAGATTTATATCTTGAAATCAATGGATTTTTTAAACACACCTTTTTGCACTTTTTTAATTCAAGACCAAGATATCTTTTTCCATGAATATTTTCATTAAATATGCAATTTCTTGAAGCGGTAATGTAAACATAGGGATAATGGAGAGTGAATTTGACATTTTTTTTAAAAATATCTTCCCGATAGCCCTGTAAAACGTTATCTATTTCGACTCTTAAAATATTATTTAAATCTAAAAAATTATGCAATAACGTGCTTTCAATATTTGATTTTTGAAAAAGCTTCATTTGTTTTATGTTTACTCCATGGATGCGAGGGTCTTTGATGTTTTTTGTTAAAACCCTCCCAAAAACTAAAACCCACTTCTTCTTCTCGATCAAAATATCAAGAATTCCAGGATCATTGACAACGATTTCTTCATTATCCGGATAAAACTTTATTAATTTTTTAACGCGATCAATTCCGTGATCAGAACAATAGGGAGTTACTAGTGTGTAGCTAATGTTTTTTTTTAGGCAACATCTAATTATTTTTAATAATTCATTTTTGTCAGGTAAAATATTTTCGCAGAATTCAGATCCAAGATATACCCTTTTGATATTATCGGGCAATTCATCGACCTCTTTTGCTAGATTGATAAATTGAGCTAACTCAATTTTACTATTTTTCATATAGGCAATTACGCTGGCATTTATGACCATAAATTTTTTTATGCAGCTGTGACACATTGTTTTCAAAACTTTTTTTGTTATCTTTAATAAATTTACGAGCTGATGAAATAAAATATAAATCTTGAATTTTTTTTTCCAATGGAATATTTCGGCCAGCCATCTTAAATGTCGATATACCCATATTGTATAAAGTCTTCATGCTGCATACCCCACACTCATTATCAAAACATAAGGTTTTTAAATAAGAAGCAAGCCTATTTTTTAACTTCTTTTTGACAGAAATAAATTCCCGAGGGTATTTACAGAAAACGGGCCCAATCTCTTTGTTCTCGAAACAGTTATGAGTTACGCCACATAACGCATTAATATTATTACACATCTCGTTTTTAACAAAAACCTTGAATTCTACTTTTGGATTAAGTAAGACAATCTTCTTTATTTCATTCATCGAAAGACAAACTGGAAGCGTAATTTTATCCGCTCCGGCGTTAAGATAGAATTTGACACTTTGAGAGTTACAGATCTTTGCTCTAGTGCTTGCTGAAATTTTTAAGTAACCATAGGTCTCTTTGATTTTTTTCATTAACAAGAAATCGCTAACAACTACACCTGTTAACAACCTGCTAATGTTTTCTAGTAATTTAAATACCGCTTCAAATTCGGGATCCGTATAAAAATCATTGTTTAAGCACAAATAACTCTCTTTATTTAAACTGTTTATTATTTTGAGGGCGTCCTTTAGTTTAGCGCGTGAAGTAAAATTGGCATCGTTAAAGGGCCTTAGGTTTAAACTATTTACGTCTTTAATGTTTTTATTGGCGCCGAAACCTAAAAAAAAGGCATCAGCTCCATATTTCACCAGTGGCAATATCTCTTCAATCTCTCGTAAGGGTGTAAAGATTTTTATCTTATTTCTCATAAATATGTTTTATTAGAGATTCTCGGGTTTGCCTTTTATTATAATGCCTATCTTGTAATAATTATCCTGACTTTTAATATCTTTTTTTAAAATATGAAAATTATTAAAATCATTTTCGAGTAATCTAGATTTATGAATTGAATATTTGTTACCTCCTATGATTTCATCTTGAGAGGAATCATTTAAGGGAGCTATGATTATTAAAAACTTAAATTGTGTGCAAGCCATTTTTAGCGCTAGTTTAATTTTTTCCTTGTCGAGGTGTTCTAAAACATCACCAAAGATTGCAACATCATATATTTTTTTATTATTTTTGAGCCATTTTAATAGGTCGCAATGTGATACTGAATTATATATTTTAATCTCTGAAAGAATTTTATAGAGAGGTTTATAAATTTCAACGGCAGCAATAAAAAAGCGCTCTGATAAAGAAGAGCGTAAAAGAAACCCATATTTACCTTTTCCAGCGCCAAAATCAATCACTGTTCGAGGAGCAATTTTTTTTATTGCCTGTTGAACAAAATCATCCAATAGATCTCTGCTTGTGCCTGAAAAACTATCACGAACAGCATCAACAGGGTTCCTATATTTATAGCGAAAAATAAGATTTCCTCTTGGATCGCTTGATAATTGTGAAATACCTACTTTTCCGCCTCTTCTTTTTATGGCATTGCGAACGTATTTTGTGGCGACTCTATTAAAATCCTCTTTTTTGATATTATTCAAAACACTTGTTTCTAAGAACTCTCTCTTATAATAGAGAATCTTATGGATAGTAATGATCTCACCGACCTCTTCCATTTTTAAAAAAAGATCTATATCGTGTGCAGCATGGTTGATTTCAGCAAACGTTTTAATACCATCTGTTTTTTTATATTTGTCCAGGTTAACACAATAGAGGTGGCCAACATTCATAATATCACATGTCATTCCATATTCTTTTTTTCGATCAATAACTTGATTGATATGCCCACATATTTCTCCTCTAGCGTTAAGATATCCGATACCTGTCCTTATTAAAGAAAAATTCGTATTTTCATTTATTTTATTGGTCAATTCTTGAATAGCCAAATTATCCAATAGGTCATCATCATCAAGGACACAAAAATACTTTATTCCAAGTGAATATGTGATTTTGATCATTTCCTTGCGAATATTTCCAATCCCGCGCTGCCTACTATTATAGTAGAGTTTAATGCTATGGTGATGGGCGTATTCATTAATAATTTTTTTAATTTTGGCTAAATCGTCTTTGTCAGTCTTTATTAAGTCAACCATGATGAGCAACGACCAGTTTTTATAACTCTGATTTATTACGCTTTCAATGGCTTGCTGCAAAAATTCTGCCCTGCTTACAGCTAAGTGGATGGCAATAGATGGTACCTTCTCAAAACCGGTCCAAATATACTTGCTCTCATTTTTTACTACTTCAATTTCTTTGCCAGTCGTTGATTCGATAAAACTAAAGTGTTTCCCGGATAAATCCTTGCCAAAATTGTCAAAGGATTGAGAGGAAATAAACGCGATATCAAATACTTCACCTTTAATGGCCTCTATGTAATCATGTACCGTTAAAAGACCTCCAACTACAATATTTCCTGCAAAATAATGATTTTTTACAGCTTTTACTTTTACTCCTGGATAAGCGTTAAATAAAACCCGAGCATCTTTATAAACAATCTCTGAGACAAGCAATAGATATTGAATATTTGGATTTAATTTTTTAAGGATTGTTTTATAACTTGAAAAAAAAGGCGAATTAACAACATTTATTCTTTGAGAAATTGCTTCTGGAGAAACAAATAAGTGGCCTTTCATCTTGGTGCGAATATGTTCAGAGAATTCAATATATTCGTTTAAATAATCTTTATCCGGAATTTTAAATTGAGTTGCATATTTAGTGTAAGAATATAGGTGCATATGAAAAGCAAGGGGCGAATATGAATCAAACTCCAAAATTGATTTTTTTATTTCAGCCCAGCTGAAAATATGTGGTATTGAGACGAAATTAAATGAAAATGTTATTGGGCTTTTTTGTAAAAGTTTTAGATTTTTAAAAAAAACTTTTCCTTGAGATGGCATAATATCTCTGGCAGAATTTGGGTTGCTTGATACGACATGAATTGCAAGATGTACGTTGCCTATTTTAGAAAGATATTTAATGTTGTTTTCTGTCAAGAATAGGCCGCAAGTAGAAAAGACATTGATTAGGGCGTTTTTATATCTTTTTCTAACGAAACTCAATATTTTTAAAAGATCTGGCTGATCTGATATCTCTCCGCAGGTGTTTTTTCCATGCATAAAGCCCAGATTAATGATATTTTTATTTGGATCAAGATAATTTATTGATTCCTTAACAGATTCAAAAGACGCGTTTTGAATTGAAAGCATTTGCATGTCAGGCGGTTTTTGTTTTTCAAAACAATGTCGGCAATTTTTTCTCAGGCAGGTAGTATTTATTAATATTGAATTATATTGGCTAGCAACATAGCGGGCCATATCTTTTATTCTTTCCTTTGAATGAGGCAGCATAGGATCTATCAATAGGCCAGGAATGTCTCTTTTTAAACTTTTCAGACTTTTTCTGGCCTTCAGCCAGCTATTACAAGTAAAAACAAAAGGGCATTTAAGACATTTTGTTGTTTTAACAAATAGATCATCTATTTTATTTAAATATTCATTTCTTTTGGCTTCAGGTAAAGAAGATAAAGCATCCAGTTTGAGGGCTTTATTAAGATTGTTTCTCTCCAGTTTTGCGATTTTTTCGGGGCTCGTTTTAAGCTTAAGCACTGGATCAAGATCGTCAATGAGGTATTCTCTAAAAATACAGATTGGAAAACCTCTAAAAATAAAAACGGCATCGGCATAGTTATCATTTAATAGCATACTATTCATGGAACTAGTGAAAACTTCATAAGGAAAAAGATAGCTTTTATTATGAGTAATGATATCCGAAATAATAAAATATCTAATACCAACTTTATATAAATCTTTTATTGTTGCTCGGACGCTTTTATAATTAAATTTAGAAACTGTTATGGTTAAATAAATTTTTGCCCCTAATAAAATTAAATTTTGTAATCCTTTTATTGTTTGTCGACAACTTCCATTGATTTGTGTTATAGCATCGTGTTCGTTTTCGTTGCTGCTATACAGAGAAACAAAAAAATGTTTAATACCATTTTTTAATGTTTTTTTTGAAAAATCAAGATAAGAAAAAATTCGGCCATTAGTAGCGAGTCTTATTTCTTCATATCCCAACTCTTGGCAATGGGAAAGAATGTCAAAAAAATCAGGTTGAATGGCTATCTCGCCCCCATTTAATGTAATATTTCTATTCTGCGTCTTATGACTTTTTAATATTGAATAAGGCTCAATTTCTTTAGTATCTATTTGTGCTTTCAAAGCCAGCCTATTACAAAAAATACAACGATTATTACACTTTAGCGTTAAGGACAGATTATTTAACATGACGTGTTTTAAATGAGTTCAAATACTTTGTTCAAAAAATTACGGTTATTTTTTTAAATTATAATAGTTTCACTTTTATTTCCAATGATATATTTCTTTACCGACCTACTTCAATTAGCATTATACAGAAAAAACAAAAGAAGATACATGGTTCGCTCCTTATCTATATGAGCCTTAAGATCTCTACCGAGAGATTCTTGAAGAGGTAAGTATTTAACATGTTTCAAGCCTTCTTTTCAGGCTTTATTATTCTGACTCCAAAATATCTTTTCTGAAGTCCAGAACAAGAGTCGTCATAGGCGCACATATGACAGGATGATAGCTTTGTAAATAAATTGTTAAATTTAGATAAGTATTTAGATTTTTTTCCTCTTTCTTCTTTTGAAAAAGTATCAACGTTTTGTTTTTCCCAGAAAATACTAGGCGAATTCAGTTTAAGAGCGATTCTTTCGCTACTAACTTCTTTTATGCAATCTCTAAATAAACATGGTGCGAAGCCTCGCAGAACAATGCTCGCATCCCCTAACGAACAATTTCGCAGTCTTCTCATTGCATTTTTAATTTTATTTAAAGAGAGAAAATGGTCATTGTAATTAATGCTTATTTGTTCTGCTACGATAAAATTTTTAATACCAAGGGCATGTAATCTTGTCAGTGTATCAACGATCTCTTTGTGATTATAATAATTAAGCACGAGGTTGATTCTTAAGATAATAGGCGCAATTTTAACAACGCTGAGAAGATTATTGATCCCCTGAATTGTTTCCTGACAGCTTCCTTTTATACCAGTGATCTTTTCATGAATGATTGGTTTTAGGCTATAAATCGAAACGGCAAACTCATTAACTCCGGCCTGCATCACTTTTTCTAAAAAACTTCTATTCTTGAATTGTCGACCATTAGTAATAACACCGATCTTGTCAAACTCCAGTTTTTTACAATAGCTCAGGACATTCCAAAATTGATTAAAAATGGTGACTTCTCCTCCACTCAAAACAATCTTAGGGCTTATTTTCCTAATATTTTTAATTTCTCGCTTAATCTCTTCTAAAGACTCACAGCAAATTAATTTTAAAAATTTTTTCTTGGGACAAAAAAAACATCTATTATTGCATTTATCTGTGATCGTAATATCCATATTATTCCCTGCTCATGTTATTCCTTAATGTGCTGATTTACGGTGTCTGCGCTGAAATCTTTTAGGAATTGCTCGTAAAGTTTTCCTAAAACGATATTATTAAGAATGATCTTTCTGAAATGCTTATTGGAATTACAATAAGCATTTGTAAGCCTATAAAAATTTTCAAAAACAGTTGTTTTATAAAAATCAATATTTTTAATATCTTTTAATTCCGAAATATGAAACTTTTTTTTCATGGCAGAAAAATCCTCTTCCAGGCAAATACCTGTCTCCAAATAGACAGCGTCGTCACAATCAACGGTCAATTCCGCATTTAAAACTACGGGTTCTCTTCGTTTTTTGCTTAGATTGATAAAGTCTAAATTGTTTTTTCCGTTGATCCAGTCAATTACATTCTTCGTTTGAGAAAATAATTCATTTGCGGCTTCTTGGTTCCAATAAACACCTAAACAGTAGTTGATTTGGAATTTTTTAAACCCCATATTCGCCAACTTTTTAATATTTCTAGAAACTTTCCCGACTGTTTCGGGAGTAAAAACGCTGATAGAGTAATGCTCTATGTCTGTGTTAAATAAACCCTCAAAATTTTTTCTAGCCAGGTCATAAAGAACTTTACCGCTGTTTGTTCTATTAATTTTTAGCTGATTTTCAATACCGCCATCAATGCTGCATTCAATAATAACTTGATGATTTTTTAAAAAATTGGTCTTTTCTTTTGAAAGAGCTATGCCGTTGGTTGTGATGACAAAAGAGATATTTTTTTTATAAATTTTATTTAGTTTCTCCGCGTACTGAATCCCTTTTTTTATCAAATGAAATTCTAGAAGGGGCTCGCCTCCAAAAAATTGCAGCTGTATATCGTGATGACGAGATGTAAACAAACAATCAATAGACAATAACAATGTTTCTACTTTCATGACGGCTGAAAATTTACCAACTCTGCAATATGGACATCGTAGCTGACAGGCATGGGTCAAAAGGAGGATCAGCCGCGATTGAGGATAAAAGATTTTTTGGGATAATAACTCCCTGGAGAAATTGCTTTCACAAAGAGCATCAAACAACTTTTTTCTGTAGCCGCTATATTTTCGTAAAAGCAAAGTGAATTTTTTAACTCTGGCTTCTCCTTTATTATTCAGCAAAAAAGCTTCTCTTCTTAAAAGGGTATCAAAAAGAATCTCTTCTGTTTTTAATAAGTGATGTTGATCTAAATCCAGACAAAAAGCGTTTATTAATGAGTTTAGTTTTCTTTCCATGTTTTAAAGAAATTTCCAGTTAAATTTCCAAAATAAATATTATTTAATATAATTTTTCTAATTTCATCTCCGGGATAGTTTTTTACCAATCTATCAAGAATTGAAAAATCCGAAAACATAATTTTATTATAGTCCCTGTACGAATAAATGTGCCCTAATGGAGCGATTTTTCTTTTTGCTTCTTTTTCAAACAGCCAGTCAGTTAATAGGTTAATTTCTCCGGAAACATCTATCATAATTTCAGAGTTTAGGATAGCAGGCTCATCTCTGGAGCCCAAATTTGTTAGACTAATCCGGCTATCTGCTATTAAATCAAAATATTCCTCTTTGATAAGTTCCAGCTGCTTCAGAAATAATTCCATCTGTTTTTTTGACCAAAATCTACATAGGCTGTAATTTATACCGATTTTTTTGAATCCTAATTGTATGAGGTGTGAAAAATTATCTTTTAGGAGGTGCGTTGTCTGAGGAGAAACCACCATCACCGCGTGACAATCAATATTCCGTTTAAATAAAATATTAAGCTTGGAAATTGTTTGTTTATAGGGGTTTATTGACTTATCTGGGCTGATTTTGAAAAGGTTGTGAGCTGTTTCATCCCCATCAATTGATAATTCTAGAAAAAAATTATTTTCTGCCAAAAAATCAGCCATTTCTTCATTTAAGGCTAATAAATTAGTCACCATATAGAATGAGACAGCGCTCTTTTTCTTCTTTTTAGCATTTTCCTTGGCATAGTTCACGGCTTTTTTAACTAGGTCAAACCTCAATAAAGGCTCACCTCCAGTAAAATCTATTCGCA
Organism: Candidatus Omnitrophota bacterium; assembly: GCA_043819345.1. GTDB lineage: Bacteria > Omnitrophota > Gorgyraeia > Velamenicoccales > Velamenicoccaceae > CAYRDK01. The sequence goes on along the minus strand of JBDREX010000007.1, from coordinate 118,900 downwards.
GGTCTTTCCTGGATGATGTGAATAACAAATCAACAGCTTTTATTAGGACAGCCTCTTTCATATCTAGATTTGCTTTTTCAATCGGGCAATAGGCACAACGTAAATGGCAGCGTCGTGTCACCATTAGCTGGATGTTGCCACGTGGTTGAGAGAAATCCTCTCCTACCTTTTTTAAAAGAGATTTATACCGAAGCCTGTAGTCTTTGATGACGCGCTCTATGGATTCATCTTTTTGGCTGGTGGATAAATGAAGGATGAGTAGTTTGTAGAGCATCATATCAAAAATTTTAAAATAATTGTGGGTTTGATTAAACAGCGCTTCGATTTCAGGAACCAATATTCTCACGTAAGGGTCTATTGGCAGATCATGTTTAACAAGGGGATAATTGAATTCCGGCGCGTCTTTATTTGAGAGAACTTCTTTAACATTAAGATATTTTAACCTATTTGAACTCTTAATGATTTCGTAACTTTTGGTTGGAAAAAATGATACTAAATAAGGTATGATTGGAGTTAAAATTTTAAAATACTCACCCCATTTAATCTGGAGACTAGCAATTCTAAAGAGGTTTAGAAAAATGTCCTCAAGCTGAGTTAATTGATTTGAAAGAATAAGATGGTGTTTTTGGTATATTTTTTTTTCTGACAGCGCTTTTAGAACCTTCTGAATCATAAAATATGAATAATTTTTACCTAGAGATTTTAGCTCATTGTTAGAGAAATTTTCTGTTCCAATATAGATGTTGCTGTCCTTCTTGAAGAAAATTTCAGGATTTAAAAATCGGATAAGCTGAAGACTTAATCCGCGTTTCTTGCTTTTTAAGTTTTTTGAAAAAAACGATCTTATTCCTGTTTGAAAGAAATTTATTTTTAACGGAGAATTTTTAAAGTAACTGAAGATCTCCTTCGCGCGTAAAGGATCCGTTAAGAAGTCATCGTCATAAAAAGAAACTTTGAGATGTTCTTGAAAGCCTTTCGGAAATACATTATTAACTCTTTTCAGATAGTTGTTGAAGTTTTTAAAAATATACCTCGTATCTCTTGATATAAACTTACCATTCCCTGGTGTAGAGCAAAATAAGCATTTATTGAGACAACCTCGAGATGTAAAAGCATAAACACCATCCAGAAGCTCTTTAGGGGCAAGCTGGTTATAATCAAATACGAACCCAAGATTTTTCTCAAATCCATTGATTTTATCCAGGGATTGTTTTGCTATAAAGGATCTATGTTTAAAATAAAAACCAGATAATTTACTTAATCGGTTTTTAGTCTCATCTTTCAAGCGGTTTAAGCGGTTTTCGCCCTCCAGAATTTTAGCAAATTCAGAAAAAACCTTTTCAGAATCGCCTCTTGCCAAAAAATTGATCTGAGGCAAATGTCGTAAAACATGATACGGTGTTAAACTAGGCATTACTCCACCAACACCGATAAATGCTTTACAATGGCTAACAAGAAAACTAATGAGCTTTTTTGCACTAAAAAAATAATCCTCACTCAGAGTTATTCCTATAATGTTAATGTCTGGATTATTGCTCAGTAAATCCTGTAAATCTTTTTCTTGCTGGGCGCGCTCTTCAATAGAAACCGAAAATTTATAGCTACTAATAACAACTTTTTGGCCTGAATTCTTTAAAGCGCTCATTAAATTAAAAGTTGCTAAGGTATAGCTCAAATTTGTATTTTTACTAGCATAAGCGTACAAATTTTTAAATAATAGAACTTTCGACATAGCTAAAACACATTAATTTTGGTTGAAAAGTTTGGTTTCTAGTGTAAGACTATCTAAAGAGTGTCTTTTCTATTTTTTATTGGAATAAACTCATCCCATCCAAAAAATTCCGGATATTCTTTCCAGGGGCCTTCGCACTCATTATAATAACAACACTGAACACATTTGGCCCCTTTTTTCTTGCCCTCTGATCTTCTTGTTATCGTAAAATCATCAATAATTTCAGTAGCATCAAAAATTTTTGTTTGAGGGATAATCCTCTCCGCAACATATTTTTCATAATCTCTCATAAAACAATAAGGAATGGCTTCCGTCATTGTATTTATGCCTGATTTAATACCAACATCTAGTCCCTTTTTAACATATGGTTCTATCAGAGATTTTCTTGGAACGATATTTTCAAAATTTTTGCCCGCCCGACCAACCGCGTGTACAAAAGCAAACTGGTATTGATTGACGCCAAGGGAACATAAAAGCTTAGCCAATTCTTCAAGATGGCGGAAATTTGGCTTAGTTATAACTGAATTGGTAATAACAAGGGCTTTTCTTACTTTCAGGTTTTTTATTCCCATAGTTGTTTGTTTAAAACTCCCTGGCGAGTTAGTCAAATAATCGTGTAAAGCAGCGGTGTGCCCATGGAGCGCAGGAGAAAATTCATTAGCCCCAGCTTTTATGATTTCATCGCAGAATTTTCCATAACAAAACATTCGGCCATTAGTTTGAATTTGGATATTTCTATAACCAATGCTTTTTGCAAAGGAAACTAATTCAATGATATCCCTTTTTGCAGTTGGTTCTCCGCCAGTAAAAACAACGTCATCGCAGTCTTTTTTGGCTTCTTCCAGATTTCTTTTTATCTCTAGTGAATCTCTCTCTCCATAAAGCAGCCGCTTTTCACCCTGCACACAAAAAAGGCAAAAGTTATTGCACAAGAAAGATATCTTAATATCAACTCTTTTCATTATTTAAGTTATAAACAAATTCCGTTAATACATTATCAACGCGATAAGTTGATTGATAAATATCAGGCGAAAGATGCTGTTTCATTAAGCTATCAATCCGACTAAAACCACAATGAAGTATTTTATCAAAATGCGCAGCTAGAATATTGCCGACTTTTAAACTATCTCTGAACTTACTAAAATGATTTAATAAAAATATGTTATTTAAAAATACATCGCCATTACAATCTACGATTATTCCTGTGTTAATCAGCGGCATATAACCTGACGTATCGCAATTTACAATGTGAATCTTAGATGCTTGCCCCTTTTTCTTTAAAAAAATCGCTATTTTTGTAAATTGCTCTTGCAATGCTTTTGCTTCTTTGCTTGACCATACAACAAAATAGGCCGGCAAGAAATTTATTTTTCTAAACCCCATGCGCACAATAAATAAAAAATTTTCAAACAAAACATGCGACTTATTAGGCGCAATGACCATATTTATATGAATTTTAGGGGATGAAATGAGGCTGAGCCGGTGATCTAAAATATTTCTAAATGAACCGATCTTTTTATTATAAATTCTATTCTTTTTTTGAGTACTTTCTTTGCCATCTAAGCTTATAAATAATTCAATATCTTTACTATTGCGAAAAAAAATTATTTTTTTTGCGTCAAGTAATGATGCATTCGTGGATACCTGAAATAGAACTTTCTTGCCAAATCTATCTGCCTTTTTTCTTGAATAAAAAATAATTCTTTTTAGTAAGCCATAATCTAAGAGCGGTTCCCCGCCACAAAATTTTACAAAATAATCCTTTTTTGACCTATGTGCCTCAAAATAAACATCAATAGCTAAAACAGCGGCTTTATACGAAATACTGATTGATTCTTTTTTGCATAGACAATAGGAACAGCTAAAATTACATCGATGGTTTAAGACTAACAGCAAATTCAACATTTATAAAAATCACCATTGACCATGAGAACCGTGTGATCCATGCGAAGCGTGAGATGAATGCGATGCGTGTGGCATATCTGAGTTATGCCCTCCACGCGAAGTAGATGATGTGAACTTAAAAGCATTGGTATGGCTTGGATTCCCGCTTGAATGAGGTATGCTGCTTGAATGCCCTGCCTCAGCAACCTCTGCTTTAAACATTAATGAAAGCGCTGCCAAAGAAATGCCCATTTTTGCGATATCTTTTTTATTAATCTTACCCTCTTCACTTAATAAAAATTCTTTAATATCTTTTTTAAATGTTGGAATATGCTGTATCTTTTTTTTCTTAGACGTCTTTTTCTTCTTCATCCAGAACCTCCGCTTCTTTAGTTTCTCTTTTAAAAACATTTGGCTCTTCAGCTACATTTGGTGGAGACACATCTTTTACAAAAGCCCTGAAACCTTGGCATTCCTTGCATTTTTCTTCATCTAAAGTAATTGCGCCTATACACATAAATCTTATATTTTTATCTCGGATTCTAGAACACTCTTTTACGTTGTTTGCTTCTATGGCCATAGAATAGTAAACCTCATCCCTACAGAAAGGACTTGATTTCGGGCATTGGCCTGCGTTGCGAGTCATTATGGCTAGGCAATAATTTTTATCATCAGCGCTACCCGCGGATTGACATATCTGACTATCTTTTTCAACAAAAGCTTTCCCCATTTTTTGAAGGCCAGGAACAGATGAGCAGATATCTATAGCCAGGCCCGCAGCCATTGCTTTTCTGCTTACGGAACCAGTTAAAATCAATTCTCTATAATAATCGTTAAATCTCAAGTACCTTGCTTTACAACCACCTGAATCTGAAACATATTTGCAGAGGGATATATCATTACGCACAGTTGCTGCACAGGCCAGGTACTCATCAATCTTACCTTCTCTCTTTGCTTTCTCCGCAATATTTGAGTCCGATACCAATGTGTTTATCGAAAAATCCTTAATTCTATCTTGCTGACTCTCTGCACAAGCATTCATACAGAATACAACACCCAACAAGAGTAGAACACTTAACAACAAGCTACTTTTTTGCAGCATTTTAGCCTCTCTTTTTATGGCAGATTGATCCAGTTTTGAAAGATCTTTAAGCAATTCTGATCTTGAATTTTTTCAAAAAGATAATCAAGAATTCCTGAAAAAATGGCACACCTCATATCCCCACGGCACGAACCAAAAATATTGCCATTTTCCGCGTATTTCATTAAAGGACAAACTCCACAATAAGGTTTATAAACACAATCCGCGCAACCAGGCAAATTATCTAAGCAGGAAGCAACACACATTGTTTTTGCAATTGGTGAATTTAGAAAATCTAAAAAGCAATTATCTCTGACATTTCCCAATTTAAAAGTATCATCCCCCTTTCTTCCAAACATTCTGCCTTCATCGCAAGTATATACATCGCCGTTAAAATTGTATGCTAGCTGCCCAATGACAGCTCCACAAGGAGACCGTAAATCCATAAAATTAGGGTCGGCCCCTTTTAAAATCTTTACCAATAAAATATAAGCAGTGCATTCCTGAAATATAACCCCTCTTTTATTAAGAGCAATAATATAATCCATAGCTTTTTTATAAAATACAAGAAAATCTTCGGCAGAATATTGCAACTTACTTTTGATTTTTGCAGGAAAAACAAATGTGTTGAGATGACGCAAAAAAATTTTATCAAAACCTAGTTTAACGTACTCATCAACTATTTCGCGCGGATATTTCAAAGAATCTTTTGTCACAGTTAATAAAGCGTTCAATTTTGTATTAAAACCACTTTTTTTCTGACATGAACGTATTTTTTTTATTCCTCTCAATACATCAGCATAGCTATCATGCTTATTATTTAAGGCGATGCGGTTCTTATTGTGCAATAATCTCGGCCCATCTAAAGATGTGCATAAAGAGACTTCTTGCTTCATCAAAAAATCAAATTTCTCATCAGTTAAAAGAGCTAAATTAGTCACAAGACTAAAATTAATTTTTTTATTGGCAGTTATATTTTTTTCTTTTGAATAAGTGATAATGAATTTTACTATATCGAAATTTATGAGAGGTTCCCCTCCTTGAAATTCAATTGTAAAAGAAGGATTAGGGGTTTGAAAAATTTTATCTACCACATCTTTAGCTGTTTCTAGGCTCATATCCAAGCTTTTATCATTAGGGAGCCCGGCACTTGATTGACAATACGTACAACTGTTATTACATCTGAGCGTTATAACAACTATATGTAGAGTAACTCCTTCATTGAAAAAAGAGTTCCTTCGCAGGTATTTTTGAATCAAGAGGTCATTTTTGTCCTCGGTCTTGATAAAACCTCTTTCTACGAGATCGTTGTATCTTTCGATATTCTTTAGTCCGGGTTTTTCAAAAACAAAACTTTCAAAATCTTCAGGATTCAAAAAAACATACTCCCCTGTTTCATTGGTTAAAAGATAGCCGTCATTTAACTTCTTAAATCTAAAAAAACCTACTTTTTTACCTATTCTTTTTGTACTTAGCATATTTAAAGGCATTTCTTTGTCGCTCCTAGTACATAATTTGAGAATTCATCCATTAGCAAAGTTTCAGCGTTGCTATTAACTACTACTTCAAAATAAGAACCGTTATCTCTTAACTCGCAATTCATATGCTCTTTAAAGGCGTTAACAGCTTCAACCAAAGCCCTTTTCTTATAAATAGATTTACTAAACGCTAGCTTTTTCATTCTTTTTTTTCTTTCCAAATTTATCTTCCCAGGGAATTGCAATTCCTAGAGGGTCATCCACGTAGTCAAGCTCTTTATCGTCTTCAAGAATATCCAGATCTGAGTTTGAAAAAGGCGTATATAGGGCTCGGCCGACAATATATTCTCTTAATTTTTTATTATTCCTGCTTATCTGATACCTTAGCGAGCAATGAAGAAGTTCGTTTGTAAAGGCATCTTTCAAACTCTTTAAAAATTTGGCAGATTTTTTTTTCTTAGTTTTAAAATATACAACAATTGCTTCATCTTTTTTGCCTTGTTCCAAAAAGATGAAGCAATTTTCTAAAAACATATAGCAGGCATTTAATATCACCTCGGTAGGATATATTTTTTGATTTAAAACAATCTTCATTTCTTCTCCTTCAATTTTTATCTGTAGTCTTAAAGCCTTCCTGTAACGTGTTCGCTATTCATCACAAATACCATCTGGATCCCAATCGGCACATCCTCGGCAACATATATAGTAGTTTGTTGGATCTGGCGTAGGCGTCCCAGGTGGATACATAAAATAATAATTGCCCGGACAATCTTTATTAGTGCTAGTAGCCGTATATCGTACCTGGACGCATAAATTCGTATCACCCCTGACATCAAGCATAACGTTGGGATTTGTTGTGCCAATGCCTACATCGCCGGTGGTTTCTATGGTCATGCGAACTGCATCATTAGTTGCAAATTGGATATTAGGATAAGTAGTCTCGCTTCCAATAATGAGGGAATTTACTAGCGTGCCTGTAACAGGGACATTCCCAGCATCGCCTGACAAAGTTATAAAAGCAGTCACTATATTACTGTCCTGTCGCAATAAAAGTGTAGGGTTATCAGATTCATTGCTGTTATCTTCATCAGACTCTATTATAATATAGGCATCTCCGGAAGTGCCTGAGCTTACTTCTAGTGAAGAGGTCCCAACCACAGCAGGAGATCTTGTTCCGATGCCAACCCGTCCTTCCACAACCAAATCAGCTGTCGCTTCAATCTGAGTTCCCCAGACATTTGTTGCTGGATTATACCAATTATCTCCTATGGCAATCCGACAAGCGCGCATTTCTGTATAAACACCTACGGGAGCTGGATAATAAGTCGTTATCGTAATCTGTTCTTGCGCATAAGATAAAGGAATGCCTACATTTGAAATGATAAAAAAAGAAAAAATCCAAAAAGTTTTTTTCATTTTTTTCCTTATTTTGAAGGATTACGTTAAAGATACGTATATTACTTTACATTATATTATAGGTGCCTTAAAAAGCAATAATTTTTTAATAAATTAACTTTTTTTCATGCCTATTCATCATAATTCTTCCTTCTGAGAAGGGTTTCTTATTTATTAGCTCTAAGCTTACCAATATACCGACTATGAACCAGAATAGGAGCCCTCCTTGAGAAGTATAAAAGCTGGATTCAAGGCAGCCATGAGTCAGATATGTAATTAAAGCACCAAGGAAAGCCAAAATGAAAGCTTTCTGTAAAGGATCTTTTGTTTTCCTGGAGAGCATAACCAAGGAGGAAAAAACTTTGAGCAAAAAAAGCCCAAAAAAGATAAAACCGATGAGTCCAAGTTCTGAAATCATCTGAATATACATATTGTGCGCGTAAGGCGCACCTTCTCTATAGAAAGGATAGCCCGGAGGGCATAATTGTTGATATTTCACAGGAAAAGTCCTTAATCCACTGCCAAGAAAAGGGTGATCTATAATAATTTTTAATCCGACTTTCCACATATATAATCTTCCATAAATCGTTGTCAAAAAAGAACCTATAGCAGCCCTTGGTAATAGAAAAAATGACAGTGCTGTTAAAGGAAGAAGATAAAATAACTTTTTCCATCCCTTAACATAGCCAACGTAAAATAAAAAAGCGGCTATAATTCCAAAAGCAGCCCCTGGAGCCAACGTAAGAATTAAGGCAAGGGTTATTAGAAGGGCAACACATCCAAGCAGCACTTTCCTTCGTATCGTCCAGTCACTAAAAAAAACAAGGGCCCAGGAAGATGAAACAGCGGTACCAAGGTAAATGCCAAGAGCACCAGCCTCATGAAAAGAAGCGGTTATTCTTTTGATGCCCCATTCAGGATAAGTGATAACCGACCTAGCCGAAAACCAATCTAGATTTGTCATAAATTGGTAAAAACCATCCAGGGAAACAACGAATGCTGAAAAAATAAAAAAGAAAATTGTCCAGGAAACTCTTTTTCTTGTATTAAAGCAATTTATGCATGCCAAATACAAAACCATCTGCATAGTCAATTTTCTCAAGCCAATCAGGCTTTCTCTGCTGTCAACGGTATAAAAGAGCGAGATCACAGCCACCAAAAAAAAGGCGTATAAAAAAACATTCAAACCAAACATTTGTCTTTGTTTAAAATGAAAAAGGATTCTGATTAAGAAAAAGAAAAGTGCCAAGCCTATGCCAATGCTCGTATAAGAATTATAGATGGGCAAGAAAAAGAGAGTAAAGATGAGACAGAAAAAAGAAAGCTTGTCGAAAACATCACCAATGGCTATAAATTGATTCTTTCTCATAGCCTCAACATCTCTGCGTGCTTTTATTGATTTTTTTAATGTCGTTATTCAATGGCAAGGTCAGCATATTTTCAAGCGGTAGCGGCAGGATTTGAGACCAATTTTCATCGCTCATTGTGCCCGGATAGTTTATTCGCAGGCTCCAAGGATCCTGAGTAAATGGTAATCCCAAAAACAACCAATCAAAGATAAGCTGAATATTAAATATGGACGCGCTCTGACTGGATGCATAAAGAGCTTTTTTAATAAAATCCAAAGGATAGTTACTTTCCATTGAGCCCTTTTTAACTTGTAGAAAATTAAGAAATTTTTCCTTCTCATCGAAAGATTCCCGATATAAGTGAACAAAATCATCTGCTGAAGCCGCATCCAGCTCTAATATTTCCAGTAGTTTTGTAACACTGTCTATAGATTTTTTCCACCTCAACCTGCCGTGAAAAGATTTTTTAATATTAAAAAGCTTGTCTTTAATCGTTTCAAAGGCGATTCCGCGTTGTGCGCATTTTCTCTCAAATAGCCCCTTATCAATCGTTGCTGCCTCATATTTCCACCAGGCGCAAAGATTGCTCATATCATGAGTCGCAATAACAGCTAAAGAATTTTTTCTATAATCTTTCACATTTTTAAAATCAAAATTTCCCTTCCAATCTCGCATCCATCGCTGAATATCTATTCCCGGGATACCCAATTCTTCTAAAACCCTAAAACAACAATCTGGGACGGTTCCTAAATCTTCAGCACAGGCCAACATATCGGCATTATCTACCATGATTGATAGAATATTTCTTCCGTGCTGTTCCCATAATTCTTCCTGCGGTGGGTCAAAAACACCATTTAAGCCATCATGTTCTAACGGCTCAGAAAGAGAAATGGTCCAAACACGAAAGATACCAACAACATGGTCAATGCGGTAAAGGTCATAAAAATTCTGAGCATATTTTAATTTTTCTTTTAAATAATCATAAGAATGGTTAGCAATATTATGCCAATTATAGGGAGGCATGCCCCACCTTTGGCCTTTAGAATAAAGCATGTCCGCAGGAGCGCCTGAAGCCAAATCAAGCTTAAAATAATCCTGATGTGACCAAACATCAGCGCTATCACGAGAGACTAAGAACGGCAAGTCTCCAAACAAAAAAACATTTTTTTTCCTTGCGTAATCTTTTATGATCCGAAACTGCGAAAAAAGCTGCCATTGAAGCCATTGATGAAATCTGACATCTTCTCTATATTCCGCTTTGAGAACAGAAATTGTTTCTGGATTTCTATGTTTTAAACCTTCACTCCACCCCTCCCAAGACATCTCGTTATTTTTTTCTTTGATAACTTTAAAAAGGGCATAGTCATCCAGCCAATAAGAGTTATGCTGAATATAAGTCTCAAAATCAGGACAGTTCTTATTAACAACTGTTTTAAAAATTTTCCAGAGAATTTTTAGCTTGGCTGATTTAATCCCATAATCAACGCGGTCTCTATTCTTAAAAGAAAATTTTTGTTTTACAGCATTAAAATCATCTTTAAAAGCGGTTAAATCCACATCTATGAGCTCTCCGAGAGCTAAATAAACCGGATCAAGAGCAAAAGTACTTTGCGCATCATAAGGCCTAAAAGTGAAACCAACATCATTCATAGGTAAAAGCTGAATAATGCTCATGGCACAGGCCTCACACCAATCTACTAAAAGTTTCAGATCAAATAAATCACCAATCCCCATACTTTTGGATGAATATAGGGAAAAAAGCGGCACAGCAACACCGGCACGTCTAACCGCTCCCATGCGCTGCCACAACAAACCCGAAGCCGTAGATAACAAATATTTATAATCATAGCTATCTTGCATAATACTCCTCTTTTAAAACAGCGCTGGCTAGATATAACCCAATGATTCTTGCGTGGTCCAACCCGCTTTACCATCTCGTCTTTCAATTTTTACCCAATTATCTTTTTTCTGTAAGACTTCAACCTTTGCTCCCTGAGGCAATTCAAAAAATACAGTTGCTTTCTTAAACGGCTCAAACCTAACATAAACCTGGGGCTTCAATACAATAGCTTCTTTGCCAATAAAACTAATTTTTTCTGTTAATGCGATACATCCAAAAATAAAAAACGCCGCTAAAATAAAAATAACAGGTTTAAGGTGTGCACAGAATGGTAAGCGATAAAACCATGCCAGAAAAATGCCCAGGCAAATAATAAAACACGCGGATACGCACATCGTTAATTCATCAATAGTTAATCCCTGAAATAGAAACTCGGCCACTCTAGAAAAAAAAGACTGTCTTAATGTTATCGTATAACCGGATACCCTGGATTTTGCCAATTCAAAATTTAATTTTAAATCACCATCTCGAGGTAAAAGCTTCTTGGCTTTTTCATAGTAAAGAATTGCGTTTCCAAGCTTGCCCTTTTTAAAATAGCAATTGCCAAGATTAAAATATAGATTGCCGCTTTCAAATCCTGTTTTTTCTATTTTTTTGTACTCCGTGATAGCCTCTTCATACTTTCCCTCTTTGTAAAGATCATTAGCCGTGTTAAAGATAGAGCTTTCTGTAACAGGACAATTTTTTAAAATAGAAGCCGCGTGCACATCTACCACCATAGGGATGTTGATCAGAACAAAAAACAGAATAGTATGGGCAGCCAATTTCACCGGCAACCGAAATCGTTGAAATAAAAAGTTTTTTATAGATTTATCAAATTTTTGAAAATGAGTCATATTAAATCCTGTTTTTTTCCAAATACATTAAGCATGCTCGCAGGTCTTCAAAGCTGGATTTCATCTTGCGCTCATCAAATACAGCAGGAGCATAACGAATCATATCGCAATCATTGAATAAGCTGTTCAGCTTTTCAAGAATATCAGAAGAAACATTATTTTGTTTCAATTTTTCTTGAATGACCTCACCTGTAATAGCCGCACAAGTAAGTTGAAATTTATCACCTAGATACTCCCGAAGCAACTTAAAAACAGCGTCATAAAAATCTTTAATATTGCCATTTTTAAGAAATTTTTGTGCTTCGCTTAGGCATTTCTTTGCTCTTCTTGGTGCCTGTAACCGCCTAGCATAAGCGATATTTGTTCGTAACTTCTCGTTTCTACTAGCCCAAAGCGCAATCGCTAAAAAAACCATTAAGCTCATACCATTGACAAACCAAAAGGAGAAAGATTTATAAAGATAGCTGTTTTGTCTTTTTAGATTTCCAAGAGCTGTTTTAATAAAAACAATATCCTTGCCTAGAACTTCTTCGGGCTCCTCCTGTTTCAATGAAGCTTGGGCAGGTTCAACAAAAACGGACTTTTTTTCTTCGCCTGTGGCATTAACTTTAATAGGAAAAGGCCCCTTTAGGAGAGTCTCATATTTATTAAGGCGAGGGTTAAAAAAACTAAAAGAGATTACCGGGATTTCATAGATTGTTTCATTGCGTGGCAAAACAATCTGCTCAAAAACCCTTTCTCCTTCCCCCTGTTTCATTTGTGGTTCGTATACTTTAAATCCCTCCGTTTCCTCCAGCTTAGGGCATGATACAGCGTTAAAATTTCCATCACCTTTAACAACCATTTTAATAGTTATAGGATCTCCAACGTTAACCTCTTTCGGAGAAGCCGTGGCCATAAACACAAAATCGCCGACAGCTCCATTAAAATCCTTAGGCTTGTTCTCTTGAGGAAATGGTAGAACCGTCAAAGACACTACAGAAGATTTTAAATCCATCGGCATATTCTCATACGCGCCAAAAAAATTATTAAGAAATCCCTGGTCAAAAAAACTATCAAAACTGCTGCTTCTGCCCCCATTTGCTCTCCTTATGAGGAGATTGCATTTTATATGCGCAGGGCCTAAAGTAAAATCACCGGTCCGAGCCGCGAATAATTTCGTTTTGAACTGGATAGCTTCATAAACTTTGCCATTTAATGTCTGACGAAATTGCAAGGGAGGATCAAAAACATCTACTGTAAATCCCGGAGTGCTAAATTCAGGATATTGAATATCTCTAACAGCGATACCTCGCGCATAAAGAGTTACTGTTAAGGGTATCGCTTCATTTAGGTACACTTTTGTTTTTTCAGCTTCCAACTGCAAAAAGATCTTATCATTAAGACCTTCGCTTGTATTTTGCATTGAAGAAGACGGCAGGTTCTGTGAAGCAGAACCCTGTGTAATGGTTAATTTGATTTCCTGCGAGGTATAAACTGTGCCCTTGTGCGTAATAGTAAAAGGACCCAGACGAAAAACACCTTCTTTTAAGGGGACTAAAAGATAGCGGTGTGTCACAGACTGCTCAACTTGCCCATTAACCATAGAAAGCCGCGTTGACGGGCCTAAATAACGAACTTGAAATCCTTCAATAGTGGGCGTTTCAGGTGCAGGCATACGAGACACCCCCGAAAAATTAAAGCTAAGCTCTACTGCATCACCTATAGAAGCCTGGTTTCTATCAACAGAGGCGTCAAAAGAAAAATCCTGAGCTGTACAACAAGGAATCATCATGCCAAAAAAAAGAAAGATGACCGCGCGCAACAAAATCGAATTCTTTCGCTTGGGCCTTTTTGTATTCCAGTAAAACAACTTTGATTTTAAAAATAATCTTAATGGATTCATGAACTTATTCTACCAGTCTTTTTCAACATCTGGTTCATTTTTTAATGATTGGCGATCAAATAAATCTAACCGCAATCCTTCGTGCGCATACGCGTTTATAAGCATCTTTGCTTCTTCTTCATTCATCTCCCGCGCTTCTTGAGAGAATTGCTGAGCATCACCTTTTGTTTTGTCTTCCTTAGACTGATTATTTTGCGCTTCTTCTTGATCTTTCTGCTCCTGCCCTTGTTGAGATTCCCTGGACTCAGACGATGTCTGCTCCTGATCTTCTTCCTGCTGCTGTTGTTGCTGCTGTCCTTGTGTGCTTTGAGCCTCTTGATCTTCTTTCTGTTGCTGCTTACCTTCTTTCTGTTGCTGCTTTTGCTGTTTATTTAACTCTTGCTTTGCTTCTTGAAGTTTCTTGTCCGCTAACTCATAATTAAATTTCGCATCTTCATCTTTTTCATTTAATTCTATGGCTCTTTGATAATACGCGAGTGCTTCATTCAAATAGTCAACAGACTGACTTAACTTATCTTTTTGTTTTAATTGTGATTCTTTAAATAAGCAATTCCCAATGTTATATGCAGCTTTTGATTCGAGTTTTTTGTCCTGTGCTACTAGAGCTTTTGCAAACAATTCCCTGGCTTTTTCATAATCTCCTTTTTTATAGTAAGCCGCCGCGGTGTTAAAATTCAAAAGCTCTGAATGTGGGGATTTAGACAAAGCTTCATTATAAGAATCCAGCGCTTGGTCATATTCGCCTTGTAAATACAGTTTATTAGCATCATTATTTTTTGTTGATATTGAAGCGGCATGAGTTGAACCAGGCCATACCAAACAATATAGTATGACTCCTAAAAACAATGAAAATCTTTTGTTAGACTGGCTTAATGATCTTCGTTCTATCATAACAGAATAATTTTATGCAGCATCATGCAATTTTTCATCAATAAAAAATTCAAAAATCAAGAACACTAGAGCAATGCTCAAAAATATTTGAAATCTGTCTTCATAGACCTTGATTCTTTTGCTCTTTAATTCAACTTTTTCAAGCCTGGATACTTTCTCCTCATAAATTCTCAATAATCCAAAATCTACCGAATTAGCCCGAATATAGCTTCCCCCTGTCATCAAGGCAATTTTTTTAAGTAGGTCTTCATTCATATGGCTTTTTACGACATTTCCTTGTTTGTCCTTTAGGAAAGCCTTCTTTCCTTCTCTATCCACAAATGGTATCAAATCGCCTTCCCGTGTACCTATGCCTATACAGTAAATCGCGATATCAGCATTCTTTGCCTCTTGTGCCATTTTTAACGGATCACCTTCGTGATTTTCTCCATCTGTTATGACAATTAAAATCTTATTTTTACCGGGCACATCCTTATAAACAGCCAATGATTCTTTAATGGCATCTGTTAATGATGTACCGCCGTGAGGCAAGAGATTAACATTAACATCTTTGAGAGTTGTTAAAAACCCGCTGTAGTCAGATGTTAACGGGCACTGCAAAAAAGCTCTACTGGTAAAAACAAGGAGTCCTACCCTGTCACCCGTAAGCTTTTTTACCAGGTCGCCTATCGCCAGCTTTGATCTTTCCAGACGATTAGGCTTAATATCTTCCGAAAGCATGCTTTTAGAAGCATCGAGTGCTATTAAAAAGTTGACTCCCTGTTTTGGCATCTGTCGCCATTGAAATCCCCACTGCGGCCTCATAAGTGAAAAGATACTTAGTGCAAAAAAAGAAAACAATAAAATTAATTTCATTTTGCGCTTTTTAACATTAAGGGAAAACATAAGGTACGGCAAAAGTTCTTTTTGAGCAAAGCGTTCTTGAAGCCGTTGCTGTTTCTTAAAAGACCAAAAAAGGAAGAAAAGCAAGAATATTAAAAAAATGTAACCGTACAACCATATGGAATCAGCAAATTTTATCATGGAATAATCCTTAAGAAAGTTGCCTTCAGGGCTATTTCAAGAAAAAGAAGGATTAAAGCGACAACCAAAAAAGGAGTAAAAAGTTCACGGTATTGCTGATAACCTTTTTCCTGAAAAGTCACTTTCTCTAGCTTATCAATTTCCTGATATATTTTTCTTAAAGACTGCGTATCTGTAGCCCTGAAGTATCTCGCCTCTGTCGTATTTGCAATATCAATTAGCGTCTTTTCATCAATGTCTATCTCAATAGACCTATAAACAACCTTTCCAAAGATATTCTGAAAAGGATAAGGTACAAGGCCTTTACTCCCAGCGCCTATCGTATAAATTTTTACCTTCAGGGCTTTAGCTGCCTGAGCCGCCGTTTCAGGAGAGATTTTACCGACATTATTTCTTCCGTCCGTTAAAAGTATTACAATTTTATTCTTGGCACGGGATTCCTTCAGGCGATTTAAGCTCACAGTTATGCCCATGCCAATAGCTGTACCATCTTCAAGCATCCCCGCATGGATCCTTTTAAGGTTTTCCAAGAGCCACGCATGATCAAGCGTAAGCGGACAAACCGTATAAGCTTCTCCGGCAAAAGCCACTAATGCCAGCCTATCATCAGGCCTCATTCTGATAAATTCCTCCATAACATCTTTGGTAACATCAAGGCGGCTTTTTCTTTTACCATGGAGCTTAAAATCTTCTGCCAACATGCTTGTTGAACAATCAACCGCCAAAACAATATCAATCCCCTCTGTTTTCACCTCTGACTCATTTAAGAGCATCTGCGGCCTGGCTAAAGCAAAAACAACTAAGCAGGCACAAGCAATTCTAAGAAAAATAAGATACCGCACCATAAAAAGTCGAGCTGTTTGCCTTTTAGATCGAAGAAGTATCTCTGATGGAAATTGAATTCCCGCGTAATGTTTTTTGCGTTTTTTTAAAGCCAACGCGAAAAAAACAATAACGGGAAACAATAAAACTAGTATAAGAGGGTCATGAAAAATCATTGCCGTTGCTGTCCTTGTATTTCTTCTGGCTTTGTCTGTTCAATGAGATTTACCGTTGACATTAACGCCTGGTCTATTTCTTTAGCTGTCGGCGAATATTTTGCGAATTTAACTAAGTCGCAATTAAAAAGAAATTCTCTTAAAAGCATCTTATGCTCCACAGAAAGAAATTCTGAATCTTTAAGATGAATGAGAAATTCTTCCGTCGTCATTTCAGGCGCCCTTAAAGAAAACCTATCCTCCAGATATTGACGAGCAATTAAAGAAAGATGAAAATAGAATTCTTTTACTAGGCCACGGCCGATAAAATCTCTATCCTTTAGCTCTTTTAATCTACGAAGAGCGACAGCCGTAGCACTTTCACGGACAACGATATCAACGCTCTTCCTATTGTGACACCGCATCCAAACAAATACAGCCCAAGCCCCACCAAACAAAATAATAAGAACAATTAAATACATCCAAAGCGGCCACCCTATAAACAAAGGCCCTTTGATATCTCTAATATCACCGGTCTCATTACCTAAGACACTTTTGATAATAATCGGCTTATCGCCAATAATAACGCTTTGCCAACTCTCATCAGGCTTTTTCCTGTATTGGACTTCAAGGCCAGTAAGATTATACTCTCCCGGCTTGTAGCCTCTTAATGTGTACTTATATGTATAAAATCTTTTACCAAAAAAAGGATGAACTGATTCGCGCGAATCTTCTACTTTTAGCGCATCTAATTTTTCACTGAAATTCGGAACTTTGATTTCTATGGAGCTAGAAGCGCTTACTTTGATTAAAAAAATAATTTTTTCGCCAATAGTAACTTGGGGATTTTTAATAATGCTTCTAATTTCAAGTTCCGAACTGCTAAAATCAGAATGAAAACCTGTTTTATTTTCTGCAGCAAAAGCGGAAACAGCCAGACAGGAAAAAATGCTTAAAAAAATTACAATTATGACGATCAGCCTTCTAAATGTATTCATGGAAACAAATTTAATTTAACGCCGATGCTCTCGTTTTTTAAAAAACTTAACGAGAGCAGGCATATAACCTATGTCCGTACGGATATCAATATGATCGACGCCTATTGATCCAAAAAGCATCGATTTTTGTTTTAGAAGTTTTAAAGAATGACTCCTATATGCTTGCCTAAAAATAGCATCCGAAGAATCAACTAGAGTTGTCTGTCCGGTTTCAGCATCTTCTAGAGCCAGAAGGCCAACATCAGGCAAGTCAATCTCTTTTGGATCGGTTACTGTTACAGCAATCACATCATGACGTTTATTTGCAACACCAAGCTTTTTCTTAAAATTAAAAGCTACATCTCCTTCAAGATTTTTGTTAAAACAGTAGAAATCTGAAATGACAAATACAACAGCTCTGCGTTTTACCACGCGAGCAAGATATTCCAATGCTTGGTTGATATCTGTTCTTCGCTTTTGGCTATTCTTACGAAGGCCCGAGTCATCTTTAGATATCTCCGGAGATGAGAAAAACAAAGCATCACGAATAACACGTAGAACATGGCGCGGCCCTTTTCGAGGAGGCAAAAATTTTCTTATTTTATCATCAAAAACAATCAGGCCAACCTTGTCATTATTCTTTATGGCCGAAAAAGCCAAAAGCGAAGAAATTTCACAGGCAAGCTGACTCTTCAGCTGTCCAACGCTTCCAAAAAAACAAGAAGAAGATACATCCAGAAGCAGCATCACAGTAAGCTCTCGCTCTTCTGTAAATTTCTTTACATGGGGCTGGCCCGTACGAGCCGTCACATTCCAATCAATGGAACGAATTTCATCTCCCGGCAGATATTCTCTGACTTCGCTAAATTCCATACCTCGGCCTTTAAAAACACTGTGATACTGCCCAGCAAAAACATCTGTCACATGCCTTGAGGTCGTAATTTGTATTCTGCGAATTTTTTTCAAAAATTCACTAGAGATCATAAGTTCCTCTTTATTCAGGAATTAGGGGACTTCAACTTCGTCAAAGATACGTTTAATAATGTCTTCGGAGGTTTTGCCTTCAGCTTGTGCTTCATAGCTGACAATAATCCTATGCCTTAAAACATCAGCACCGATTGATTTAATATCTTGGGGAGTAACATAGCCACGCCCTTGAATAAAAGCGTAGGCTTTAGAAGCAAGCGTCAACGCAATGCTTGCTCTTGGAGAAGCGCCGTACTGAATAAAACTGGTAAGATCATTGAGTTTATAATCTTGTGGAGCACGCGTTGCAAAAACAATATCCAGAATGTATTTTTCAATTTTTTCGTCCATATAAATTTCATCAACGACTTTTCGCGCTTTAATAATGTCCGCGGAACCCACAATAGGTGAAGCCTGTAGTTTCTGGTTCGTAAAACTCATTCTTTTGAGGATCTTATATTCTTCATCACGGCTTGGGTAGGTAATGTTTACCTTAAGCATAAATCTGTCAATTTGCGCTTCAGGCAAAGGATATGTGCCTTCTTGTTCAATAGGATTTTGTGTCGCCATAACCAAAAAGGGCTCTTCCAGCAAAAAAGTATTTTCGCTGATAGTAACCTGGCGTTCTTGCATCGCCTCCAATAACGCACTCTGAACTTTTGCTGGAGCCCTATTAATCTCATCTGCCAATATGATATTGGCAAAAATAGGGCCTTTTTTCGTTGTAAAAGATCCTTCTTTTGGATTAAAAATAAGAGTTCCAATAAGATCAGCTGGCAATAAATCCGGAGTAAACTGTAATCGCTGGAATTTAGATTGGATGCATTGTGCTAATGTTTTAATGGCCAGGGTTTTAGCTAATCCGGGTACGCCTTCAACAAGAATATGCCCGTTACTTAACAAACCAACCAATAGTCGCTCAATAAGGTATCTTTGCCCGACAATAATTTTATCTATTTCACTGACAAGATTCTGGACAAAAATACTCTCTTGCTTAACTTTCTCATTGATCGCTGTTATCCCGCCATTTGTCATAATGCCCTCCCTGATAATATTTATTTTTCAAAAAAACAAATCATATTATTTCAATATTCTTGTGCTTTATGTGTATATGCCTTTGAAAATCCAGACAAAATCATCACTCTTGAACATTATTAATCAAAGTGCTTCTTTTTGTCAATAAAAAAGGCTGCTATTTTTTCAATAGCAGCCTTTTTTATTGACTTTTAAACTTCTACAGACCTTTACTTACCACGTATTCGCAAAGATCAACAATGCGACAGGAATATCCCCATTCATTATCATACCATGCAAGAACCTTAACAAGGTTACCAACAGCTCTAGTCGAACCGGCATCCACAACAGAAGAGGTGCTATCCCCTTTGAAATCAATAGAAACTAAAGGTTCATCACAAACTGCTAAAATTCCCTTAAGCCTTGGATTCTCAGCAGCCTTTCTTAGGACCTTCAGGACTTCCTCTGTTGTTGTTGTTTTTTCCACTTCAACAGTTAAATCAACCAATGAAACATCTGGCGTAGGAACACGGACTGCCAGGCCATCCATTTTACCCTTTAATTCAGGGATAACAAGACCGATAGCTTTAGCAGCACCGGTAGATGTCGGAATCATTGACATAGCAGCTGCTCTGGCTCGCCTTAAATCTTTATGCGGAAAATCCAAAATAACCTGATCATTGGTGTATGAATGGATGGTTGTCATAATGCCGCCCTTAATACCAAAATTATCCAGAAGAACTTTGGCCAATGGCGCTAAACCATTCGTCGTGCAGGAAGCATTTGAAATAACATGGTGTTTTGTCGCATCATACTTATCTTCATTGACGCCTATCACGAATGTTCCATCTTCATTTTTAGCAGGTGCTGAAATAATAACTTTTGAAGCTCCTGCGGTAATATGCGCTTTTGCCTTTTCGGCATCTGTAAATCTGCCCGTTGATTCAATGACTATCTTTACGCCAGCATCCTTCCAAGGAATCAGAGCCGGATCCTTTTGAGAAAAAACCTTAATTTCTTTTCCATTAACAATTAAAGCCCCTTCTTTTGCTTCAACCGTCCCTTTAAGCTTGCCAAATGTAGAATCATATTTCAAAAGGTGTGCTAACGTTTTTGCGTCTGTCAGATCGTTTACAGCAACAATTTCAATTCCCTTCTTTTGTTCCTCCAAGGCCGCTCTAAAAACCAGTCTACCAATTCTTCCAAATCCATTAATTCCTACTTTTACCGCCATTTCTTCCTCCTTCAATGAGGCCCTATCTCATGACTTGTGCGTTTTTTGCGAGCGATCATAAGCTATTGGGCCGAATTAACTCTAAAACATATGTAAAAATCTTATTTTGAGATTTTTAACGGGGTATGCTTAGAGCGCTTTTATTTGATTTTATACTGGCATATTTACAAATTGAGCCCGCTCACTAATTTGGAAATTCACCAACACTCGTATTCTCTTTTGATATGTCAAATCTTTGCTTCTCTTAAATATTTCGCTGCTAATTCCGGTGGTGTCGGAATTATGTAAAACCCCGTCCCCCACTCAAATCCAGCAACACGATCAACCCTGGGAATAATCTCAATATGCCAATGATATCCTGGCCATTCTTCTCCGTTAATAGGAGCTGTATGTATAATGAGATTATAAGGTGAATTATTAAGCGTATTTTTCAATCGCAACAAGGCTTCTTTCAAAACTTTTGCCAGAGAAGATATTTCTGTCGCTTCAATATCCGGATAAAAAAGTTTATGCGCTTTTGGCAGAATCCACATTTCAAAAGGAAATCTCGATACAAAAGGGCAAAAAACAACAAACTCTTTATTTTGTATAACAATCCTCTCGTTTTCACTAACCTCCTGCCTTATAATATCGCAAAACAAACACCTTTCCTTAAATTCATAATAACTGGCAGACCCTTTAAGTTCTTCTAGGACGCTTTTTGGAATCATGGGTAAAGCGATTAACTGAGCATGGTCATGATCCAGGCTTGCACCGGCCGCATTGCCATAATTTTTAAAAATTAAAATATACTTGAAGCGTGTATCATTCTGAAGATCTTTTGAACGCAAACAAAACATGCGCAATATTTTTTCGATATGTGCCGGCTCTAAATCCGCCAAATCTTGTGTATGCTGTGGTGATTCTATAACAATCTCGTGGGCACCAATACCATTTGAGTAATCAAAGATTCCATCTCCGCATTTATCCAGCTGGCCTTCAATCTGCAAAGCTGGAAATTTATTCGGAATAACCCGCACTTGCCATCCCCGGCTATTAGGATAACTACCCTGGTCCCTAAAAGCCTGGATTTCCGGAGGAGTCATCTTTTCATTGCCATAACAAAAAGGGCAATTGGCCGCATCTTCATACTGTTGTGGTTGCACCTTAAAATCCTGCGGTTTTTTACAACTAGAGGTATTAACTATAATCCACCGGCCCACAATAGGATCACGCCTTAATTCTGTCATTATACGATAACCTCTCTTAGATATTTCGCTGACTCTTCCGGAGAAATAGGGCAAATATAAAAACCTGTTCCCCATTCAAAACCGGCAGGACTTGTTATTTTTGGAAGAATTTCAATGTGCCAATGATAATCCTGCTCAACCGTTTTCCAATAGCTCGCGCGAGAATTTTTTCTTCTTAAAGGCGAAGTATGCATAACAAGGCTATAAACAGGGTCGTTCAAACCAACCTTAATTTTTGTCAGAACCTTTTTAAGAATTTGTGCTAAATGCAACCTGCTCTCAACACTAGAACCAGTAAAATCACAAGCATGTTTTTTTGGTAAAATCCAAACTTCAAAAGGAAACCGGCAGGCAAATGGCGTTATCGCAACAAAACTATCAGTCTCGACAACAACACGTTTTCCAGATTGGATTTCCTGTCTTATTAAATCACAAAAAATACACCGCTCATGATAATCATAATAACGTTTCGCCCCTGCTAATTCTTCTTTTACACGCTTAGGCGTAACGGGCGTTGCAATCAACTGCGTTCTGGAATGACGAACATGCCCATCCTCAGAACTGCTTTCATAATTTTTAAAGAGCAATAAATATTTAAATCTTATATCCCTTGATAAATCACCAAAACGCTCCATACAGCACGCGATCACTTTCGCAATCTGTATTTCATCAAGGTCAGCAATATTAGCAATATGTTCTGGTGTATCAACAATAATCTCATGGGCACCAACCCCACCCATCACATCGTAAACCCCTTTACCATGCCGGTTAAGATCTCCTTCAATTTTCAAAAAGGGAGTCTTGCTGGGAATAACGCGTACCAACCATCCGGGCTGGTTAGCAGCAGTCCCGTCTTTGCGTATAGCAAAAATTTCTGGTTGTGTATGCGCTTCTTTTCCTTCACAAAACGGACAATCCCCTTTTTCAGGGATAAGCTCAACAACCTTAAAGGCCTTTGGTCGCCGTGCGCGCTCAACGGCTATAATGACCCATCTTCCAAGAATAGGATCTTTTCTTAGCTCTGGCATATGAATTAAAATTTTAACATAATTTCAAACGCTTGCAAGCAGTTTATTGCGCGATTACCGCCCAAAAACTTCTCCTACCTCAAGCTTGTGTCCGGCTAAAAAACTTTTGACGGACATTTTTTTGTGTGCCTGTGGCACGACTTCCCTGATCAAAACAGACCCACATAGACAAGCAACCTCAATGAAATCCGATGTAATGTTAATAACCTCGCCGGGCGAGGCATCAACATCCTCTTGCCGGCCATAATCCAGAGAAAGAATTTTTAAGATACTTCCTTTATGGTATGTAAACGACCCGGGCCAGCCAAAATAACCTCTGAAATGATTAACAATATCCTTCGCGCTTTTCTCCCAGCAAATGAGCCCGTCCTCTTTTTTTATAATGGGAGCATATTTTACAAACTTCTCATCTTGTTTTTTAAAATCAACCCTGCCTTCTTTCAGCGCGCTTAAAACACTCATCAGCGAATCTGCGGCAAGACTGGACAGCTTTTGTTCAAGAATAGGCGCATTATCCGCTTGCCCAATAACAATTTCTTTTTGCCAAATCATATCTCCTTCATCCATGCGCTCATTCATGCGGATAAAAGTTACGCCCGTTTTAAGATCGCCATTTATCAATGCTTGATTAACAGGTGATGCCCCTCGGTATTGAGGCAATAATGAAGCATGAATATTTATGGCCATCATTTTTGGAAGATCAAGAATATTTTTTTTCAATATCCTGCCAAAAGAGACCACAATGAAAACATCAGCCCCCATCTCTTCCAATATGCGCTGACTTTCTTCATTATTGATGTCCCGTGGCTGATATATTTCCAGGCCTTGAGACAAAGCATATTCCTTAACAGGGGTTCCTTTTATCAACAGATGCCTTCCTTGTTTTACATCGGGCCGCGTTACCACAAGGACAACATTCTGCTTGGCCGATACAAGAGCCTTCAAGCTTTCTACTGCAAATAAACCACTTCCAAAAAAAACTATTTTCATATTTTTGTCTTGCCTATCTTTAAACTCTGTCAGCTCTTGCTGACAGAGTTTCATTGCTTATGCCCTATTATATCAATACAACACTAAAAGATACAAAAAAAAATACAATTCTCAATTACACGATGCCTCAGACAACATCTGTTTCGATAGCTGTTATGATACCTTTATGCCTACTCTTCAATACATCTTTAAAAACAGAGCTGAGTTTTTTAATATTTGTGTATTTAAAAAGAATTCTAAACCGAAAACTTCCTCTCACCTTCAAAGGAATACAGGGAATCGGCTCAAAACACTGAAAAACATTTTTCTCCCCTTCTCTGCTTCTCAATTCTTCGTAAATCGCAAATGCCTGCTTCTCTGCATTTAACATATCTTTTGACCGCACAAACAATGCACCCATTCTTGAGCACGGAGGCAAATTCAATTCCTTTCGCAACCCTAATTCATGCGCATAAAAACCCTCTAAATCAAATGTTTTCAAATATTTAAAAACATAATGGCCTGCCATTTGTGTTTGAACACACAACTGTTTTTTAGCAATTCTGCCTAAACGCAAAAGCTTTAAAAAAGCCTTTTCCGTTGAACGAAAATCACTGCCTCCAAGCATCTCATCGCAAGAAACAACACATACGGAATCAAAAGTGTTATCATGCCAATAAAAATTTTCAAAAAACTGCTGTGTTGTTAGAATAATGTCCTCATTGTCAAAATTCATCTTTCCTTCAACAGCATCTTTTATAAAAGAGACGCGGGCTGTTGAAAATAATCGCTTAATTTCACTTTCCACCTTTTGAGCGCCAAAACCAAAAAATTTTATATACGAACTTTTGCATTCCTGGCAAAGATCAAAAAGTTCTAATTTGTAACGGCAAATTGGACAAGAAACAATCTTTTCCTCCAAATAATACACTAAAGACGAACTACACCTTGGACAACTTTGAACTTTTTTGCATTTTTTACAATATAAAAAAGTTGAAAATCCCTTTTTATTTACAAAAACCAGTACCTTTTCTTTCTTCTGAAGACTATCAGCAATATGATATTCAAAAACCTTTGAAAGAATTCTCTCTCTCCCGGCATATCTACCATCGTGACGCATATCAACTAACTTTATTTTTGGCCATGCTATATCCGGAGCAAGTGATAAATATTTACATTTTTGTCCCAATTGGAAAGATTTCTTTGCTTCTTTCAAATAATACGAGTCTAAAGATGGCATAAAAGACCCTAAAACCACTCGCGCTTTTACAAGCCTGGCTCTCCAAAAAGCGATATCAGATGCCTTATAGCGCGGTGCCTGCTCCTGCGCATAAGCAAAATGGCCCTCCTCTTCTACAATAATGAGCCCGAGATTCTTAATAGGCGCGAAAATAGCTGACCGAGTGCCAATCACCAGGCTAAAAGCCGACTGTTTTATCGCTAGCCAATTCTTAAGGCTTTCTTTTACGCTTAAGGAAGAGCTCATCTGATACGGCACAAATGCTAAATTCAATTCTTTGCATGCATATGTAATCTTTTTTTGGTCTGGAACAAGAAAAATAACACTCTTTTTCGCGTTTAAAGCGCTTTTCACCAGTGCTTCATACACGGCCCATCTTTTTTTATTATCTGGGTCACAAACAATGATATTATCTTTAAGCAAATGTAGTGACCGCAATAATTCCTGCTCTTGATTTTTCAAACTAAAAAAAGGAATTGTCTTCTCTTCGTTTTCACATAAAGAACTCTCTTTTTTTCCGAGCCGCTTGAGGCCAACAGGTAAAATAGAAGCAATGGCATCACCTAAAGAACAAAAATATTCCGCCTGAATTTTACGCGCAAGTGCAAAAAATTCATCATCCAGAACAGGCAGTTCATCTAAATTTTTATAAATAGGTTTTAATTTATTTTTAAATAGAGAATGTTTTTTAATGCCGACCACAAAGCCTAAAACAACACTTGACCTAAAGGGAACAAAAACCCTTCCTCCAATACACACCGCGGGCTTAAGAGAATCTGAAATAAAATAGTCAAATACCTCGCTCGAGGCAAAAGAAATTGGTATAGCGACTTCGGCGATCATTTTTTACGGGCTCCTGTTAGAGAAATTTGACTATTAATCAATAAATGAAATAATATCCTGACACGCGGTAGGCTTTGCTAATAAAAGAGTATTGTTTCTTAAGCGGGCGCGGTATTTTAAATCGTCTTTAAGCTTTAAAACAGTGTGCTTAATATCTATTAACGATGTTGCAATCACACCAGCTTCTAAAGCTTCTATGGTCTTAGCATTAATCCATTCTTGCCCTGGGAGCAAAAAGAAAAAAATCATTGGCAAATTCATATGCAAGCTTTCTGTGACACTCAAACCCCCGGCCTTCGTTATAATACAATCGGCCATTTTCATCAAGCGTTCAATAAAATCAACAAACCCAAACAAGCGAACATTTGAATATTTTTTTTCAAGAAGTTTTTTATAAAGTTTTTTATTCCGCCCGCAAACAACAAGAATTTGCACCTCTTCATCTTTTAGGACTTCAACAATCTCTTCAATCGGGCCAACTCCTATGCCACCCGTTACAATTAAAATAGTAAAAGTATTGGCCTTCAGGCCAAATTCAACAATAAGCTCCGGCCGATCCAAGGCCTTGAGAAAACTCTGCTGCAAAGGTATGCCTGTAACGGCCAAATGAGCTGCATCAATTTTTTTAGAAATCAGAATTTGCCGAGTTTTTTCGCTAGCACAACAATAGACATCCGTTAAAGCATTAATCCAAAAATTATGAACTCCAAAATCCGTTATTACGGTTATTAATTGAATCTTGAGTTTATACTTTACTTTGACGTATGAAACAAGTTCTGAAGTTAAAAAATGCGTCGAAATAACTGTGCGTGGCTTTTGGATGAGCAATCTTTTGATAAACCTGCGGCACATAAAAGCGTTAGAAAAACGCCTCAAATGGACATTCAACAAGCTTAAACACGGCATATCCGTAAAACGATACAACAACCCCCAAACAAAAGGCAAATAAATAATAAGAAGAAGATAGCCCTTGGTATAAAGCCATTTAAACAAAACAGGCATATCATCTGCAACATCAAATACTTCGTTTAGATAACCTTCATCCTGCAATTTTCTTGCAAGAGCCTCAGCTGCCCTCTTATGGCCTGACCCCGCACTCGCATGGACAAGAAAAACTTTTTTTTCTGACATAAAAGACCAATAGTTAAAAACTACGCTCTTTGGTATCTACCGGCAATAATGTGATTTGTGGCACACAAAAGAGTCTTAGCTATAAAATCAGGAGCGGCATCCCACTGAGATGAATTTTTCAGCTTTTCTCTTCCCGTCAGCACTAGGACAGTTTTACAGCCAAAACTTTTGCCAGCCTTAACATCCAGCAAACTATCTCCAATAAAATAGCATTCCTCTAAGTCAAGTCGCTTTCCTTTGGTCGCTTTCCTCAATAATCCGTCTTTTGGCTTGCGGCAACCACAACTTTGCTTCTGCAAATGTGTACAGTATAGGACTTTTTCAATCTTGCCGCCAGTTTTTCTGACTTGGCCAAGCAAGTGGTCCGTTATGTTTTTAAGCGTATCTTTTGAATAAAGCCCTTTAGCTACTCCAGCCTGATTTGAGATAACATAGATTTTGTATCCACTAAGGGTCAATTTTTTTATAGCTGTTAAAGTGCCTCTCAACAGCTTAAAACCAGCCAGGCTGGTTACATAATTCTTATTTCCCGGATAACGATTGATCACCCCATCTCTATCCAAAAATATGACCTTGATTTTATTTTTAACTATCTTTTTTTTCAACCCCAGCCTCAACATTATTTTGTTCTATCAACATCTGCCGGTATTTTGCATAGCTCATGATCTGATAAAGTGTGTCAAAAAAAGCGACCATAAAACCAATAAAACCATCTTTCCAGCCTTTTTTGCCAAGAAAACGCCTAAAAAACCGATCCACAGCTCTCCAGGTTATCCGCCCAGCCCCCATTTTTCTATTTGTCGTTATCCATTTTTGGGCTTCCAGCGTTGTCTGGCGATTCAAGCTTGCTAAAAAATGCTCAAAATCCGGATAACCTTTATGAATAATATCGCATTTAAGATGGCCGCACTTTCCATCAATCGTAACCTTTGGATGAACAACCACATCTTCATATGAAAAACGATTTTTCTGAAATAACCTTACTTTACCGGCAGGATACCAGCCACCATAACGGACCCAATAACTACCGATAAAATTTCTCAACGGGATAGAAAAACACACGCAATCCGTGTGGCCAATCACACCCGAAATTTCATCTCTTAATTCCGGCGTCACCTTTTCATCGGCATCAAGGCTTAAAACCCATTTGTTTTTCGCTTGAGCATAAGCCCAATTACGATGCGTACCCTCAACATCCATTTTTTTAATCAAAACTTTGCTGGCCAATGCCTGAGCAATTTTAACTGTATTGTCTGTACTAAAATCATCAACAATAATAATTTCATCCGCCCAATCTTTCACAGAATCAATAGATTCAGCGATATTGAGTTCTTCATTTTTTGTTAATATGACAACGCTTAATGGTATTTTTGACATCTCATGGTCTCCTGAAGTTATGCATTCTCACTAAAAATGAATCTGTTGTAATTCTGCAAGGGTTTCTTTAACTTTATCAGATACAAAATAAACCTGTTTTTTTGTCATATGAGGATAAATTGGCAAGCAAAACACTTCTTTCGCGACCTTTGAAGAAACAGGAAAATCATCAAATTTGTTTTTTAAGTAACGATAAACAACCTGTTTGTGCAATGGAACAGGATAGTGAACAGCCGCAGCAACACCTTTCTTTCTCAGGTGCTCAATAACCTCATCTCGTCTTTTTGTCAAACAGGCAAAAATATGGTACACGTGTTTGCCATAGGGTTCTTCCTGGGGAAGCACAAGCCCTTTGCATCCACTCAATAACTGTCTATACATTTGAGCAATGATGATTCGTTTTTCATTCCACTCCGGCAAATACTTCAACTTCTCTTTTAAAAAAAGCGCCTGCATGGAATCAAGTCTTGAATTATACCCCAAACTAACATGGGAATATCTCGTCTTCCTTCCATAATCGCGTAAACGCTTCAGTCTATTAAAAACAACCGCGTTATTTGTCGCAACAAGCCCTCCATCACCAAACGCCCCAAGATTTTTGGTAGGGTAAAAACTAAATGCGCCGATATCCCCTATGGCACCTGTTTTTTTGCCCTTAAAATCCGCACCGTGGGCTTGTGCCGCGTCCTCAATCACCTTTAGCCCATAGTGCTTTGCCAAAAAACTAATTTCATCCATCCGAGCTGATTGGCCATAAAGGTGAACTGGCATGATAGCTTTTGTCTTTTTCGTAATAGCCCTTTTAATTTTTTCCGGATCAATATTAAAAGACCTCTGCTCAATATCAACAAAAACAGGCCTAGCCCCCGTATAGGAAACAGCAAAAGCAGATGCAATATAAGTAAAATCAGGAACAATGACCTCATCTCCGGGGCCAACACCTAAAGCTAATAGCCCTAAAAACAAAGCATCTGTGCCAGAATTAACCCCCAAAGCGTACTTTGCTCCAATAAAACTTGAAAAAGCAGCTTCAAAGTGTTTTACATCCTCACCTAAAATAAAATCTCCTCTTTTAAGAAGATTCTTAAATGCAGATTCAGCCTTCGGTTTTATCTGTTTATACTGAGACGCAAGGTCTAAAAAAGGGATGATCATAACTTTTTATCCTATTTTACATTAAAATTTTTTCACAACTCGGATTTTGGGATAACTTTAAAAAACAGTCAAATTATAACCTTTTAAGCTTGCCGAAATTTTGTAATGACCGCGCAAAATAAAGCAAAGAATCCCATAATTGCAAAAAACTCGGCAAGAAATTTAATTTGAAACGCCAGTGAAAACGCGCTCAAAAAAAGAAAAACAAAAAACCCCAAAATACATTTATCACAAAACTTTTGCCCCATATACCATTGCACAAGACCATATTCTTCAAATTTTCTTCTAAATTTATTGATTCGCAAATCTAAATCTTCTTTGGAAAGACCGATATTAATATCCCTTCCAATAATATTCTTTCCTATAAAAACCCACAAAAACCAGGGAATCTGAAACAATAAAACTAACCCTATAAAAATCTTGATAAATGCTAATTTAAAAACAACTATTGAAAAAGGCAGCCACAAAGACGCGCCTATAGCGATCAAAAACAACAAAAAAGCAGGAGAAAAAGTCAAAACATAGCCTAAAATATAGTGTTCGAATGATAACCCAAGAAATTTTCTCGCGGTAAAAAAACACACAAACCAAGATAATAGCTGAAAACATAAAAAACCAAAAAAAACAGGCAATGCCCTCGATAAGGGGAACCGCTCATATTGGTTTGAAAGCGGCTTTAACAAAATAGCAGAAAAATCATTATAATTTACAGTATTTTTAATACGAACGCTATAATCAATATTGGAAGTTATGTTGATGGAATTTTTGCCTTTTCGAATTTTGTCTTTTAATAAAGCATAATGGAATTCCATGCTATCTCCGCGCTGCTTAAAGAAAAAATATGTCAAAGGCTCATTATTAAACTGTACAACCGTTGGTTTTTCAAGGCCCCAGATCTTAAGCAAATAAGTTGTTTTGGAAGGAAGAATAAAACTAATCTGGCCTTCGACCTCTTTAAACTTTTCATCAAACTCCTGTAAAGGAAGTGCTGGAACAAGCTGTAAATAAAAATAACTAAAAATACACGCCAGAAATATTTGTATAAACGCGACTTTAAATTTTACGGTTAAAGACATCTCACATTTCCTATCTTACTTTAACAAAAAGATTATATATGATTCAAATCGGTTAAAAAACATCCCAATCTCCGGTTTGTATACTCCAGTTTTTCCTTAAGATATCCCGGCCTTGCAAATCGGCAGAATAAACAACGAGAATTTGTCTTTTTGGCAGAAATAAAGAAGGAACCGGGAAAAAACCGGCCATAAGGCCTGATTTTAGTGAAAAGGCGGAATTCATCATAGCTATTGTATTTTCTTTTTGATCAATTGTCCAAGCCGCAACATGTCGAAGCAAACGTGTTTTAATTGCATCATCGGCCGCCAACAATTCCATCACCAAAACAATATTCCTACTTAATATATGGGCTTTACGGACAATAGCCAGCCCCAGGCACATTTCATTGCGCACATAAGAAAAACAAACGTATGAATTATTGGGATGCTGGAAATACCGCCAATTTAAAAAAGCAGCACTGCGATCCAACATAAGCCCTTTTCTGGCCAATTCATTGGCCAGGCGATCACAATTACCATTGAATTCTGAAATCTCAACAATTTCTTGATATTTTCGTCTGGTTATCATGGCCAAAGGATTCACCCAGGTTGTCAAAAGAACATTCTCTGAACAATTTAATTTTAAAAAGCTCGGAATAGACTTCTCATTAGGAAAAGCATAAAAAATCTCATTACGAGGAACACACTTTACCAGTTCTTTTAGGGTTGCGAGAAAATAACCTTTTCTTCTAGCCTCAGGCAAAGTTGCTACATCCAAGCACTGCCATCCCGTAAAGCAATCTTCTTTATCCCAAATACGTAGCGGAATCATAGCACTCGAGCTAACAACTTTTTCTCCTTCTACAACTTGCGCAATCTTAGCATAACCAAAGGGCGTCGCATACTTCCAGCGATAAAATCCTGGAACCATAAAAGCATCAGAAGCGCCCCTGACAGCCAAAAGATCCTTGTAAGCTTCTTTTTGAAAATCAGCATACTTCTCGTAATCAAGCTTGCGGGCATCTACGACATTAATATTCATTTTTTACCACTCTTTGGCAATGCATTAACTCATGATATTCCTGATCTCGATCAACACTTAAAGCGAAAGAAGCCTTTTCAACATCCTTTCCCCATCGAGACAATTCATCCCTTGAGGCCCTTCCAATGTGCATCAAAACTTCAAGACTTTTAGCACCTCTTCGGTTGGCAGCCCAAATACCTCTTTCAATATTGTCATGATTCATCATCCCGCTATACAGAACACCAAGCATAGCATCAAAATATTTTACTCCTGCTTTTTTTGCAAGCCGCGTATTAGGAAAAGAACAAAATTTCAAAATACAATGCTTAACAAGATTATTGGCAAAATGGCCCGATAGCAAATCCGTGCGCCTGGGAGAAAAATAAAATGGCTCTCTAACAATGCGAATTTCCTGAATCCCATATTCTTTAGCCAATGAAACAGCCACTCTAAAAAGAAAAGGAAGCATGTGCATATGAACATGGCTATCAACGACACACAAAGGCCGAGGTTCTATCTCTTTTAAAACTTTTTCTATTTGTGCTCGCCATTCACGCTCAACCTCCGCAACCAACAATTCCTTATATTTTCTTGTCCCTTTTACATATTGTTTTAAAATAGATAAAAAATCTACCTTAAAATATCCATTCTTACAAACTAGCTGAGGTATTTCTTGAGGCGCTAAAATAGACCGCCCTTCCCACAAATTAAGATGTATGCCTATTCGCGCCTGCCTATGCTTGTCCGCCTTCAGCCTTTCAGTGATCTCATTAAAATCATAACTATTTGCAAAAATACTAAACCCATCTAGAAGACCCTGTTGCCAGGCTTCAAGGATCCTGCACGTCACGTTAAAAGACGCACCTATATCATCAGCATGATAAACAACTCTTTGAATGCTATTAGGCAATTTCTTAACTCCATTTAACTTTTCTGCCTGGAAAAAAAATCCGGCCGAAAATCCTCACAACATCATATCACTCATACAATTCAACTGAGTCAATCACCACTGAACCATATCCAGCTGGCATCCAGCTTTTAAACAATACCGGAATTCTCGCCTCATCGGCCGTTACCCAAACATAGATATGTGCTCCGTGGCTAGAACTTGAATCTTCCCGAAACATCTCTAAACAGATCTCGTACAAGTCGTTCTTTTTAGAAATTAATGTCGATTTCAAAATATAAATTTCTTCTTTAGATAAGAACTTAAACTCATAAACTTTTTGATCAATGTATGAAGCCGTTATAGCATGTATAAAAGCTCCAACAGGATCATAAGTATCCTTTGAAATTTTTATTTTAACATCGCTTCGCCTTGCAATCAATTTTTCGTGATCAAAAATTATTTCTTTTGTTTTAACCTTTTCCCTGACCTTTGTTTTTTCCAAATAACTATTTGTTAATAAAGTTTTCCCGTCTAGCCGTGCCTGAACACTGGCATTGGCTTCAATAAATTGTTTTATCCAGGTATCACCCGTCATCACTTCCAATGTATAGATGAACTCATTCTTTTCTTTCTCTTCTTCAAAACACATCTTACCCATAGGTAGAATTGAATAAAAATAAACACTGTACGTAATTTTCTTTGTTAAAGGAATAGCTCTGACAGGCTTATCGGCCCCCACCTGACCCATCGTAAACTTTTTGACCTTCTTTGAAGCCATCATTGGAGTATCAAAGACCTTATCTTTAATAATTCCGGAAATTAACAAAAAAATGAAAACATACAATAGAAAATATCTAATTCTTCCCCACATAATTGTCCTTTGATCTCAACTTTCTGCCTTGAAATACCTGCGATTTATATAGCTCAAAATTAATTTTAGACAAATACTATCATCATTAACACATAATAACAATTACAAATTATAAAAACTTCAAATACATAAAACAAATTGTATTATTTTTGCGTTACTTTTTGTTTTATTTTTAAATTTTCTACAGGACAGGCAGCTGCCACTACTTCATAGACAACATCATCTCCATAATCTTTTATCAATCTATATCCAGCATGATTTCTCATATCAGGGACCGATCCAAAAACATCTACAGCTAGCCGATATTCACCTTTTTTATAAAGAGATTTATGAAAAATGATATATTTTACTCCCATCGCACTTAAAATGGCAGGCGTAGACTCGTCATCAACCCTTATAATTTGCTTTTTAATTTCAAAAGCATCCGTTCCTTCAACAGCTCCGTTTATTAACCTCTTTTGATGCTTAGTTTGATAAAAGAGATAATCGTAGTTATCCTGTGCCTCACCAGAAGAAGCCAACGCCATAGGATATTCAGCCACACTAAAATCTCCTTCCTGCTCAGACAGCCACAGATAAACATCCGGAGCACCTGATATATCCGTAACTCTTAAAGGCGGCACATTCATAAACTCAAAACAAATGGCTGACATAATTATGAAATAAATTAACATTTTTAGCCGATTATTCTTCCTTTGTTTTAAAAATATAAATTTTAAGCCGTAGGCTGCTAATACACCAACACATAACACCACGACTATGCCAAACCGAGCATAAGCACGAAACATGGGCAGAATTTTATAAAGATAATAAGAGGGGAAATATAATTTAAAAAAAACTAAATCAACTACCGGCGGCATAGAACAAAAAAAAGCGGCACAAGCACAAAAAAGAAATAAGCCGATGTAGTAATTATCTCTCTTTGCTGAAGCTCCTAACGAATTTCGAGCATAGCCCTTCCTCTTTAACCACATTCTTATTGAAAAAAAAGCCAATACTAGAGGTATCAGGCCAATATAAAGAGTCTGCTCAATAGAACCTCTTCCGTAAAGCATTGTTCCAAACATTTTCTTAGTAAAATCTCCGAAAACGGGATGTGTGGAGGCCGGTAAAAAATAACTCAGGGGCCGGGCAGATTGCGACGCTAAATAATCAAAAGACCTGACGTAAATACATGCCGGTTTGACACCCTCTGGCGAAAAAGGAAAGAGAATTTTAAAGAACTTAATGACAAGAGAAAAATTCATTAGTGCAGCACCGACAAAAACCAACATTGTTGACGTAAAAAAAAGAACCCCCTGCTTAAATCGATCACCTAACAACTTTATTTTTAAAAGATAAATCTTGATTTTCCATTCATATATAAAATTATATGCAAAAAGACTTAGCGTAAAAATCAAAGCAAAAAAAGCATAGTAAACATTAAAAGAAAGCAGCAACCAAAAAGAAATAACTGCAAAAAGAATTCTTTTCAGAATGATCTTCTCCTGTAAAAACAAAATAGCCCAAATAAAAAGAACAAACCAGTTGCCTAGGAAGAAAAAACCAAACTCCATCGCTTTATTTAAAAAAAATGGAGAAAAATTAAATATTAACGCACCTACTAGACTCGCATTTCTATCTTTTGTAAGCCAAAAACAGAAAAAGTATGTAAACAAACCTGCTAGTATAAAAGAAGCGAGCATCAAAATATTCAAAGATGCAACAGGAGAAACAAACGAAAGAAGCCCTGAAAACAAAGCCTTAACAAACCAAGAAAGAGGCCCTTCAGACAAATCCATCCCAAAAGGAGCAACTAAAAAAGGGCAATGTGCAAGATCTAGATGATGTGTCAAAGAGAACTTATGCCACCATAAATTCCAAAGCCCACCCCTGATGTCTGTTCCAAAAAAACTACCATAAATCCCCGTATTCATTTTAAGAATCAAGGGAAAAGTAACTACAAAAGGCGAAAGGACTAATACAAGAATTTGTTTTAAATGATACCTAAACAACACGCTGTTAAAATTTTTCATGGAATAGTTTTTTAAGAAGTAAAATAAGAAGAGCCAAAATAAAAAAAGACAAGCTAAGAATTAAGCCCAGACAATATATGGCCTGCGGCTTAAAGAAAATCACTATTGAGAAATCAGCACCTAAACCATTCTTCTGAGGGTCTATATACCAAGCATTTGAAAAACCATTCACCTTATATTGTTCAATCATTATGGGTTGTTTCAGCAGAAAAGACACATCACTCAAATCAAATACAGCCTCTCCCGGTGCCTCTTGAACCATTCCGTTTTTATGTGGAAAAATTTTACAATCTTTCATTTCTTTACCGGAAAAATAGGAAGTTGGCACCTGGTATAAGCACCATTGACGGCTGAAATTCTCACTAAGAACAAGCCAAAAAGGACAAGTCGCGCTCTTGACATCAACCATATACTTAGTCGGATTTATCCGTTTAAATATCAAATCAGGAACTTCTTTGGCAGGCACACCCTTGTCTTTACAAGGTTCTAAAATAATATTTTCAACATCCAAGGACTGATTCTCAAAAATTTGATACGAGTGCATACCACTGGCAAGCCTGATTTTTTTTGTTAAAATACCTTTTTTAAGCATCTCTTTTTCCACAGATTTATCGGTTTCTCCAAAAGAAATTATTTCATCGTCTATTTTAAGCATAGGGGTCTTACTAAGCCTAATATATTTGTCGAGATTTAAAAACATATCCTCTGAATAAGGTACATCAGAAAAAAAGCCAATCTCTTTTAAGAGAAAAGAACTCCAACTTGACTTAGCTTTTGCCATATCCAAATCATCTGCCTTGTGTAAAACAGCTTTAATCGCCTTAAAATCAACATTTGGCCATAATTCATACAACCAGCTAAAATCCATCGTTAAAACATAACTATCATTTTCGTCCACCCTATCCGAAAGACAATAAATCAAATCATAGCGGCCCTTAAATTCTTTTCCTTTTGGAAGATAAAGCTTTAAAACACCGGAATCGCTATCCAGAACTACCATTTCAGATTTTTTTCCATCAATCTCAGCAACTGATTCAACCAAAGAACCATCTCTGTAAAGAGAAAAAAATAATCCTTCACTTTGAATAATTTTAGGCAACGTTATTTGATACTCATCAAAACTCTTTGACGAGCTTGTAAATTTCCAATTTTTAAGCTTTTGATGCTTGCCTATTAAAAGATCCTCACCTGTATGGCCATCGCCATTTTTGTCCAGCTCCAGATAAAAACGAAGAGATTTATTTACCGCCTCTTTCGTGCTATAGACAACTCTCACAAACTCTGGACGATTAGAAAAGCTCGCAAGTGTAAAAGCATATTGAATTTCTTTATGCCTTTGTAATGAGTTCACATCAAAATAACTAACAAAACACCCACTATTTTCATCAACATAGTGAAAACCATTATGGTTCTTATCTTTTAAAATCTGCAAATCGTTCCAATCAACCAGGCCTAGCGGAAGAGAAACCGAATCTTCTTCCTGCTCTGAAAAAAAGTTCAATTCTCCAATTTCTAAAATTAAATCTTTTTGATAGTCTGTGCTCGTTGAATATGCCGCAAATAAAACTCCTTTTATCCGACAATCATCTTCATTAATTGAATTTTTTCCCAATAAATACTTCAGTTGTAAATTTCCTTCATTTTCGTCATTATGCTTCTTTTGACGGACATCTTTATCCGGAATCTGTAGGTAACGATCTATAACGCCATCACTATCACTATCAAGAGCAAGAAAAACCTTGATTGATTCAAAAGGTGATTTTTCAACAGCAAAAGACAAAAGCAGAGTATTGTAATCTGAAATCCTGACATCCACCATACGGCTCATCAAAAAAAATGGCCGGCAACTGTGAGAAAACCGGCCTAAAACATTAAAACCTCCAAAATCACTATTTCTGCATTCATATATGTTGGGTTTTTCCGCCCTATTAAGCGGCACAAATGCCGTTGGCGACATCAATTCACACCTTATAGATTCGCGATCAAGCCAGATCTTGGCCTCTTTTTTCTTTGAATCTTGAGGCACAACAAAAAGAGTCACAATATTAATGCCCTCAGAGAGCTCTAAATCTTCAACCTGCATCTCTCCTTCAGAACAACTCACCAACCCGACAAAATTATCATTAAGATTAATTTGAAGATTTTGCCCCAATTCAACCGATTTTGATGAAAAAATAAGCCGTGTCTTTACAATGCCACTCATCGGATTTAACAAAATAATTTCAACTGGATTATCTACAGCTATAGTTTTAGAAACATCTGATATCGTATTACATACATCTGATTCTGATGCCACTTCCATAGGCGTAATGACATCCAAAACCAAAGCCGGCAATACACGCCCCCACGAAGCCAAGAGATCAAACTCCCACTGGTCGCATTGCTTCTTGCCTTCTGCTGAAGATTGATTTGTCCAAGCGTAATTTCTCACTTTTGTCTTATTAATATCCTCATGTGGTTTTAATTTAACCTTCAGAAGATAATCAGCCTCCTTTTCACCGGCAAAAGGTGGCTCATCTGCCTCAGAAAGAACAGAAGCGAACCC
The DNA here is from genome assembly GCA_043819345.1 of Candidatus Omnitrophota bacterium. Taxonomy (GTDB): domain Bacteria; phylum Omnitrophota; class Gorgyraeia; order Velamenicoccales; family Velamenicoccaceae; genus CAYRDK01. The sequence goes on along the minus strand of JBDREX010000007.1, from coordinate 80,907 downwards.
CACGCCGCTAGCTAGCGAATTTGACGCCTTGGCCGATAACACCAAAAACACAGTAAAGAACACTACGCATATTTTTAGAATATATTTTTTCATTTTATTTAAATTTTGTTAGTAAATGTAAAAAGTACCTTTTCTTTTCTTGAAAATATAACAGAATTCTTTATTTTTCAGCTTATGGTCTATAGCTAAATAATCATTTTTTGCACCTAAAACAAAAAATGCCTCTTCCTCGCCGCACTCAATTTTAATAATATTTTTTCCTTTCTTTAAAAGAAATTGTTTTATTTTAACCAGCTCGTCTGTGAGCGACAGCCTCTCACTTTCCACAAAAAACTGTTTCTGATTAAATGTAACTAAAAAATAGCCGATTTTTTTCTTCAAGATCTGTTCTCGACTGATAAAAAGGCCATAAAGGCCTTCATCAGAAATAAAAACTTCATTGCGCCCCTGTTTCAGGTCTATCCATTTCATCAATTTAAAAATAATATCATTCTGTGTTGAATCGCTCATTACAATAGCATCAACCTTTTCCAGCAACGAAGTGTCGAGCTGATCTTTAAAAAAAATCAAAGGTTTGTCTTTGAAATATCGCGTGTGTGTTAATAGCGGTAAAATATTTTCATCCCCTTCAACAAATACACCCTCATGGGCATAAACCAAACTAGATAGCAAAACAAAGATAAAAAAAACCAGGCACAACATACATGCAGCCTGCCTTAGTGCATTCTTCATCAACAACCCCTCTTTTCCTTCAAAAATAAACTATACCAATCCACTGTTTTCTTTAGCCCATCCTCGAGACCCACCTTCGCCTTAAAACCAAAAACATCCACAGCCTTTGTTACATCAAGCCTACGCCTGGGCTGCCCGTCGGGTTTTGATGAATCCCATTTAATACGGCCCTTAAATCCAACCAATCGCGCGATAAGTTCAAATAAATCCTTAATGGAAATCTCCATTCCAGTCCCAATATTAATAGGATTACTTGCATCATATCTCTGTGTGGCTAAAATAATCGCATCAGCGCAATCTTCAACATAAAGAAACTCTCTTGTTGGACTTCCTGTCCCCCAGCCTATAATTTCGTCTTTCCGATCCCTTACCGCGTCAAAACATTTCTTTATAAGGGCTGGGATCACGTGAGACGTTTCATCATCAAAATTATCCGCTGGCCCATAAAGATTAACAGGCAATAAAAAAATTGAATTAAAATCATACTGCTGCCTATAGGCTTGCGATTGAACGAGTAGCATCTTTTTAGCTAATCCATATGGCGCGTTCGTCTCCTCAGGATAGCCATCCCAAAGATGTTCCTCCATAAAAGGAACATTCGCAAATTTCGGATAAGCACAAATTGTTCCCAATGCTACAAACTTTTCTAACCCAAACTCTCTGCCTAACTCCATCAACTGCACGCCCATCATGAGGTTGTCATAAAAAAATTTGCCCGGATTCTTTCTGTTGGCTCCAATCCCTCCTACCTTAGCTGCAAGATGGACCACAATATCAGGCTTTACATCACAATAAAGCCTTTTAACCGCGTCAAAATTAACCAGATCATAATCTTTGCTTCGAACAACGAACACATCCTGACACCCAATTTTGTGCAATTTTCTTACAACATTTTGGCCTAAAAACCCTGCCCCTCCCGTTACAATAACCCTTTTTTTTGCTAAATCACAACTTTTCATTCTCTGGATTCCTCAAATTTATTTATCAACCCACATATGCAAAATAACAGGGCTTCCATTTCTGCCACCAATTCCCTTTTCAAAAAAACGATATTGTGGCACCTGGGCACGGACAATGTCAATAATTCGCCTATGATCTTGGCCTTGATGGTAAGTAGCAAGAGCCATTTTAGGCTTATCCCGTAAGATCGTCTTCAAGGCCCCTAAAACAACATTTTCCTCAAAACCCTCTACATCAGCTTTTATATAGTCAACCTTTATGCCTTTATCATAAAAATGAGAATCAATGGTGGATGCCTTTATTTTGAGGCAATTATCATCAGCTTCTTTTTGACAAACAGATCCAACAGAATTGGGTTTTAAATAAATCACCTCTTCTTTATCAGAAGCAGCTTCTTCAATAACAAAAACATGAGGACTGTCCTTGAATAAAAATTTGAGCGATTTTACAAAAATAGGCAGAGGCTCAAACAAATAAAGACGGCTGGCGCATGTTTGGTTTTTAAAAGAAAAAAGGCCCTCCGCAGCCCCGCAGTCAACAATCGTATCACCTTCTTTAACCTGTGTCTGCGGAATTTCATAGTAGTGCCACCCCTTTTTATGAAAATGCTCATAAATCAGATAACACAAATCTGTTACAGACAAACACTTAGGATAATTAAAAAACTTTTTCTGTCCCTCTATTTTATAATAATTAAAATCCTCTTTGGAATGAGAATAGGAAAAATACTTTCTGGCCTGCAGAAAAGAGGGCACAGCAAAACAATACCCCAAAAGTTCTAGAAAAGAAACCCTCTGGCGCACCTGTTTATTCTTTATCCAGACGCTGAAAACAATCCCTCGTGACAATAACTCAGACACCAAGGGAAACGCTATGAACCTTTTTACGGCCGCAACTATTTTCATCAATCAACCTTCCACCAACGCTGCCCCTTAAATTTCTTCTCTATGATGTCGTCACCTTCACCAATAACACTTAGGCCGGCTTTACGCATATCCGCATCTATCATAATCTTAACCAGATCTTTAAACCCTACGGCAGCTTTCCAGTTTAAAACTTTTTTTGCTTTTTCAGCATTTGCGATCAAACAATCTACTTCTGTCGGCCGAAAATATCGTTTGTCACAATGGACATATTTTTTCCAATCTAGGCCAACATAAGAAAATGCCTCGCAAACAAATTCTCTTACCGAGTAAGCCTTTCCGGAACCAATAACAAAATCATCCCCTTTTTTTTGCTGTAAAATTTTCCACATAGCCATCACATACTCAGGAGCAAATCCCCAGTCGCGCCTTGCATTAAGATTTCCCAAATACAAAAAACGCTGTTTTTTAGCAAGTATTGCTGCAATTGCCCGCGTAATTTTACGCGTCACAAACGTCTCTCCTCTTCTGGGGCTTTCATGATTAAAAAGGATCCCATTCGCTGTAAAAATATTATAACCTTCACGGTAATTCCTCGCGAGCCAATAAGAATAAACTTTTGCGCAAGCATAAGGACTCCGAGGAGAAAAAAGAGTTTTTTCATCTTGTGGAGGAGCTGAGGCTCCAAACATCTCTGAAGACGATGCCTGATAAAATTTAATACTCCTTTTCGAACGGCGGATAGCTTCTAAAATCCTCGTTGTTCCCAAAGCGACTATGTCTGAGGTATACTCAGGAATATCAAAACTCACCCTCACATGGCTTTGAGCCCCTAAGTGATAAACTTCATCCGGCTTGATATTGTAAATGATGTGCGCCACCTGCTCTGAATCGGAAAGATCACCATAATGCATAAATAAGCGCGCTTTTGGATTATGAGAATCAACATAAATATGATCCACTCGTTCTGTATTAAAAGTACTCGCTCTTCTTATGATCCCATGAACTTCGTAGCCTTTATACAGTAGAAATTCTGCTAAATAAGATCCATCCTGGCCCGTAATCCCCGTTATGAGTGCTTTTTTAACCTTTTTCACGGATAACTCCTCTTTTACTTGTTCTGCACAAGATTATAGCTTTGAATAAATTCAAGAACTTCCGCTCTTAAATCTTTTAACTGCTCATTTGCCAATTTATCATGTTTAAAAACAAAATCTTTTTCCTTTTCATTCCCATACAATCCCCGCGTCATTACATAATCATTAAAATCAATATCGGAATTCAAAACAACCCCGTACTTAGCTGCATTGTGATAAATATCGCACCCCGGGAAAGGGACAAATGTTGATAAATCCACAGCCGAAGGATGCGCCTGCTCAATAAAAGCAATCATATTTTTCGCAACATCTTTATCTTGGCCAGGAAGGCCGATAATTAAAAAAATTCGGACCTTCATTCCAGCCTCTTGCACCAAACGCAATACTTCATAAGCCTGCGAGATGAGCATATTCTTGTTGCATTTATCAAGCACAAACTGCTCCGGAGACTCTATCCCGTAACAAAGTTCATCACAACCCGCTTCCTTCATTAAGGGTAAAATATCCTTGCTTCGGAAGGTCGTATTAATCCTGGCATTTGCCCTCCATGTAAAACCTAACGGTTTTATTTTAGAACATATTTTTTCCAACCATGGACGATTAATTTCTAAGGCATCATCCTGAAATCTTAGCTGTTGAACACCATACCTTTTTTTGAGCTCTATAATCTCCTCAATGATATTTTCGGGATCGCGAAAACGACATTTCTGATGCCACATAAGCTTACTCGCACAAAAAGAACAAGCGAAAGCACACCCCCTTGATCCTAAAATAGTCGTTGCAGGCTTTCCTTTTTCAACCAATTGATGAGAGACAAAAGCGTCTTTTGAAACAAGATGACGTGCTGGGTGTGGAAGCAAAGAAAGCTCTTCAACAAAAGAACCCCTGTAAATTCTATTCTTAAGCTGGCCCTTTTCATAATCAAGAAGGATTTCAATAATCATCTTTTCACCTTCACCAACAGCCACAACATCAAAACATGAATCAATACTATCAAAACAAACAGTTGCGTGAACACCGCCAAGAATAATTAAGCAATCCTGCTGACGAGCTTTTAACCTCCGGGCAACTTCTCTGACAATAGGATACTCCGGCGTTGTAGAAGAAAACGCATAGACTTTTGCCTGCGGAATAAAATCCAAAGAATCTTCGCATGATCGGTCTCTTATATCGGTTATTATCGTGCTGAAGCCATTTTTTTCAGTCACCGCGGCAAGATACATCACTCCCAATGGGGCGTTTCTTTTTGGATCCCCCAAAAACGGCAAAGGCGTTAAAATAAAATTGATTTGAATGGTCTTGTTCATACTGTATCCCACAACGCTCATGACTGAGTTATTAAATCCTTAATATCAGATACCGGAAAATTATTGATATATTTTAATATATTTTGTTTATAAATTGCGTAATCATGATACATGCCTACCAGGGATTCTTTTATGTTATCGGGCTTTGCCTCAATAACTTGGCCTAAATCATGCCCCTTGACCTCAGAAGAAAAATAACCAATGCCTTCAGAAACAATAACGGGAAGCAAGTGTTGAATATAGTGCATAAGCTTTCCAGGCATCGCAAACGAAGAATAACTATCTTTCGACGTTAAAAGATTGAGGCCACAAAAGCATTCAGATAAAATTTCACCCAAATGGTCGGTTTCGATAAAACCATAAAATTTCACACAATCTTCAAGCCCATGAACATTTACGATTTTTTTTAATGCTTCATATTCGTGGGTATTTGGGCCGATAACAACAAGGGCAATATCAATTTCCTGCCTTAAAAGCTGAAGCATATTAACAATGATATCCAGTCCTGAATCCTTTCGTATTTGGCCAATAAAACAAATTTTTTTTCTAGCAGAATCATTCTGAATTGATTCATTTACCATGATCCTTGGCCGATAAATATATGGCTTTTCAATTCGTGTCACTTTTTTATGCCAAAAATTTGTGCGGGCGTCACTAATCGCTTGCGAATGATGCAACACAAGATCACTAAAACGACACGCAAAATAATCAGTCACTGGAAAAACAACATTATTGCCAAGATATTTAAAAAAACTATCGTTTTTTGAATTCACAAGCCAATCGCCAGGCACATAGATGGCCTTCTGACATAATCCACATCGACGCAAGATGCCCATGATAAAGCCAGCAAAAACATTTTCCATCCAGCAGGCCTTTGGACGAAATCTCAGACACAGATACATAAAAAAAATAAAAAGAATAAAAAAGTTTATAATGAAAAAAACTGGCGCCAGAAAACAAAATAAGCGATAATTCCTAACTCTAAAAATAGGGATTTTTTTTACACCTAATAAATTAATATTCTTCGGCTTATGAACAATTGATATTTTTTCAAAATCAAACATAAACACAATAGAATTCCGACTAAAAGATAGAACATCTTTTACAAAGTGCTCTGAATCAGATGAATTCATTTTATAAGCTATTAAATCAACTCTTTTCACAGAATTATTCATCTCCTACCGCATAAACATAGGGAAGCGCATCGCCGGAAACATCATAAAGCGTTAGATTTGACCACTTCTTAGAGCCATAAGAAGAATCCAATATTCGCTTCAAAGAAGGCAGATCCTTGCTTTCCCCTACGTATCCAAACCAAGGGACAGAATCTTCATTAATAAGAATTTTATCAATATTAAAAAACGCCAATATCTGCTCGAGGCTTTTGACATCTTTTAAATGATAAAAAAGAATATCTGCCAGCTTCATTCCTGTATAAGACGTCAATGCTGTTTTATTAATATTCATGACAACCGGATCCATCCCTGAATAAAACTTTCCATTAACACTTGGCAGAAATACCTGATAATTGCCGACCCCGGGTAGGCAAAGAATCCTATAGGAGTATGGATCACTATTGACTTCCTCCCGAAATAACTGATATTCCTTTTTATCTATAAATCTTCTTGTGACATAATCCGTTTCCGTTGTTTTTAAATCCGCAATGATTTGCCCCTTCATAAGAGGGACACAACAAAAGACAAGATAAAAAAATAATGCACCTCTTGCCTTTTTATAAAAGCGATTATTTCTATAATCAACCATAACCCGCAGAAGCAACAACGAAAGAATAAAAACATATAAAAGGCCAAACTTTTCAACAGGAGTTTTAAAAAAACTAAAAAATGGAACATTTTTATATAAAAACATATAAATGAAACCAAATGGATGGGCATTACCTTTAGCGAAAAAAAGAACCGACAGCAACGAAATCAAAATAGCTAAATTAAGTTTTCTCTTTTTTCGCTCGATTTTGACAAAATATATGAAATAGACCACAATCAACAAGGGGACCAACGCGATAAACCGGGACAAAAACGCATTATACCAAAAAGCATAAAAATCATAACCTGCGTCCTGTCCAAGCAAAACCGTCAAAGAAAACATTCTTGCAAGGATTGGAAAAGCTCCTCTTACTGTTATATTCAGCCATTGATCCGCAAAAGATTGCACATAAACTTTCTCCGCCGTCAAAAGAGCGACAATAACACTTAAGACCCAAAAAAGGTTAAACACAATCAATGAAGTAAAAACTAAGCAATACTTCTTTATGACTTTAAATAAAGCGAACTTTTGCTCATGATAATATGAAGCAAAACCAACTGAAAAAACCAAAGCTATCTGGACAATAACAAACATAGGTGGATTTGTAAAAGCAAACGCACAAGCCGCTGACATTAACCCAAAAACCAAAAAAAGCTTCAAATTCTGATTGTAATATTTTACAACAACCCAGAAAAATAAAGGCATTACAGCAATAGAAAAAACATTCCACTGATTTAAGCTGTTTAATTCATATATAACCAGAGGGTTCACCACATAAAACAAAGAACACAAAAAAGCGGTAAAGGGAGTGGCTTTAAAATATCTTGATACTAAAAACATGCCCAAAAAGGGAAAGAAAAAAAGAGAAAATATAAGAAAAAAGTTTGCTAAAACTTCACTTTTAGTAAAAATTTCGATCAGCCTTATGAAAACAAGATTAAGACCTGATAACATTGGAGTCCTATTGGGTGAACCCGCCCCAAATAATGAAGAATGCCACGAAAATCCGAATTGCGAAAAATATGTCTTAAAATCAACAACATAATTTCCTTCTCCTCCGAGAATCATGGAACCGTTCTGGTAATAGGGTAGCAAGGCTAAGACAAGGATGGCAATAAACAAAAACACAAAAAACAAATAGCTTTTTTTCAGAATTTTCACCCCATGCCGAAAAACAATCATTTTCTCCAATCTGTTTATCAAAGATTGGTAAGCCCTTTTCGCATGGTTAATTTTTGCTATGATCCACTTCAAGATAATTGCCCCTTCGTTCCGCCAGTTTTAAAAACATAAAGAGCAATCTTAAATAGCTTGAGATCTTCTCTAAATTTTCCAGGAATAACAAACCAGGTTCGCATACGTCTCAACATCCAAAAAGGATTTAAATAAAAAGATGTGTAGACTTTCTTTTTGATCGTAATTAATTCTTCTATGGAGCTACCTTCCGGTATAAACAAGGGCCAAACATCTCTGAATCCTCGCCCTAATTTTCCCAAAGCGTATTGGTCAATAATGTCTTTTGGAAGTATATTTTTTTCAATGCAATGTTTATAAATTTCACTACCCGGAAAAGGGATTGTCAGATGAATTCCAACTATATCCGCCTTAACCCTGTTGCCAATTTTAACCGTATCCATCATCTCTTTTTTCGTCTCCCCGGGAAATCCAACCATCAAAAAAAGATTGGTTAAAATGCCTTGTTTGCGACAATGATAAACAGCTTTAGCAATATCTTTATCAGTCACCTTCTTTTTAATAACCTCATTACGCACCCTCTCGTTACCAGATTCAACACCAAAGTAGATATCAGCGCATCCAGCCCTTTTCAATGCCTTGGCCACCTCATCATCAATGGTATTAGCGCGCGTAGAAGCCAGCCAACGTACTTTTAGACGCCTGTCAATAATCTCCTGACAAAACGCAAGGGTATGTTTCTTACTTAACGTCAAACAATCATCAATAAAATTGTAGTTGCCACGGCATTGATCGTAGACAGCCTCCATTTCATCAACAATGTTTTTCGCCGATCGCATGCGCACCTTACCTGCAATCGAAGGGATACAACAAAAACAACACTGATAAGGACACCCCCTTGAACCAAGTACCCCCGCCATTGAAACCTCGAATTTTAGCTGCTCCTCCCTTAGATAAATCTTTGGATCAATCAAATGTCTGGCAGGAAAGGGAAGCTCGTCTAAATTTTTGATTGTTTCTCCATGAAATATACCCCTGACTTTCTCGCCCCGTTTAACTTGAACAAGAATTTGCTCTAAAGTTTTTTCTCCATCGCCAATAACCCCAAAGTCAAACACAGGAAACCGATCAACAAAAGTAGGATCCACGCACAAATGAACTCCCCCCAAACCAACATGAATCGCATCACCAAACTTCTGTTTAATAGCTGAAGCCAAAGACACAGCCGATTGGATACTTGTCGTTAATGAAGAGATGCCAACAACATAAGGTTTTTCCGTTTTTAAAATATCATAAATATCTAACAACGTCTTTCCCTCTGGAGCCATATCAATCACCCTAACACTATGCCCTTTTTGCTCCAAATAGGCTGCAATATAAAGAACTCCCAAGGGATAAACAGAGCGTTCATCTCCTCCATGCCAGCGAAAACTGTTTTTATCCTCTGCATCTTGATAGAGTATAATAGGGCTATTGATTAAGACAACATCTGCCATTGCTTAACTCCTTTTGTTAATAGGTATCTAAAAATCTGTCACGAAGGCTCATTACCAATATCCTGCTTACTGGCTACATACAAATAGTCACTTGTTTTCTTATTGAATGGATTCAAAGTCCTTAGAAAAATCTGAATACCTTTGCGTATAATACGCAAAATAAACCTTAAATCCTCCATACTATGAATTTTTCGCAATATCTTTAAGGGATTAGCCAAATAACTTAAACCTCTGTGCAATAAAAATGCCCTGTAGGCCTGCTTTTGAAGACGATTCAACTCTTCTTTTTTAAAGTGAACGGTATCACTTCCTGTCTCATTCAGGATATAATTAATTTTTTCAAATTGCTCTTCATTAAAATCTTCTTTCTCAAAAAAAGAATCAAAATTTAAAAGACCTTCTTTCTTAAAATATTCATAAACTTCCGAAGTCGGTTGCGGCATCAATAAATAAAAAGCGGCAAAATCTGTTCCACACCGTTTTGCAAAATCTATCGTTGCATTGATAGAGTTTAAATTTTCATAGGGAAAGCCGATAATGTTTGTGCATATTGTCCATAGGCCAATACGATTGGCATGCTGTATTAACTCCTTAGCCTGCTGTAAAGAATATGGCTTGCCAAGAAACCTCCTTGTTTCAGGATAACCCGATTCTATCCCAAAAGTAATACGGTAGCAACCCGCTTTTTTCATTTTATCAAGGATATCTTTGGTTAATGTCCAATGCGCAATCCCATTCGGAGTAGTCCATTTAATATTAAGCGATCGCGCAATAATCTCATCGCACAAGCCTTCCCAACGCTTACGATCTACACTTGCACTATCATCTAAGAAAGCAAATTCACGAATGTTATATTTTCTCATATAGTTCTCAATCTCATCAACAACATTCTTCGGGCTTCGCCCCCTCCAGCTACGGCCCCAAACAGCCTTCACCGTACAATACACACATTTTCCTGGACAACCGCGGCTGGTTATCAGGCTGATAACAGGTGCCCTCATCGCAAAAGGATTTGTATGTGAAAAATAACGATGATAATTAATCAAATCCACCTCAGGGAATGGTATTTCATCTAAATTTTTTATCAACGGCCTTTCAGGTGACCTTTTAATACGCCCTGAATTATCTCGCCAACCCAGCCCAAGGATATGTTCAAATGGCTTGCTAGCCGTGAGAGTTCGAACCAGTTCCAGAAAAGTCTCTTCTCCTTCACCAATCACAACAAAATCAACCGCCTGGTTTTTTAAAACGTGCTTCCAATACGAAGAAGCATGATTGCCTCCGAGGACAACTTTTATCTCGGGGGATACTTTTTTGATAAGCTTAGCAATTTCCAACGCGTCACGATAAAAAATTGAATACATACTCGTAATGCCGACAATTCGAGGTTTTTCTTTTTCAAGAATAGTGACAATCTCAGCATCTGAGAGGCCAAACCTGATGCTATTATTAAACTGCTTGGCTTTCTCTATTTCAAAAATTCCAAGTTCATATATTTTTGAAGAAAGTCCATGTTTTTTTAAATAACCGGCCAAATACATCAAGCTAATAGGAGGAGCCGGAGAATAAAAAGAATAAAACTTTTTCAGCTGAGTGTAATAGGGATTAAAAAGTAAGATATCCATGTTTAGTTGTTTAAGTGCAACCGCGCCTCATATTGAAAAAATTTCCTGGCTTTCTCTGAAGAAAAACAGCGATCGCTATAGTCTCCCCTTGCGATCGCATTCACAATCTGAGACATTCTTACAAAACGCCCTAAAAAAGCCAATACTTTAAAAGGAAAAACAGGGATTCGAAAAGGAAAAATACTACACCCCGTCTTCTTTGAAACAACCCTCAAATAATCATAAGCCGAGATGTTGTGTCCGCTCAAAATATACTCCTGAGCCGGCTCACCTCTCGTCGCAGCCTTAATCAAGCCATCAATAAGGTCTTCCATTATAACATAATTAAATTTTCTCCTGGCTGGACCAATTAAATTAACAACACCGCCAGGGATCCCGCCTCCTATCTTTTCCCATAAAAAATACTGAATCGTTCCCGGCCGAGCTGGAGCAGAGCCAGTAAAATCTTTTAAATCAATAACCGCTGTTGGATAAACAACGACAAGTGGTAAATCTAACATCTGCTGACGCACATATTGCAAAGCCTCAATTTTAGTTTGCAGATAATAATCATCATCGCAGCGATCCTTTTGAGGCCACTTCTCGGTTGCAACATCGTCAGGCGAAGATTCAAAAATCATAGCCGTTGATACATATATAATTTTTTTTAACCCCTTACAAGACCTGACAACATTTAAAACATTTCTTACCCCATCAATATTTACTCGTCTAAAGTTATCAATATTTTTATCCTGTGTGTCCTGATGCACGGCCAGATGGAACACATACTCGCATTGCAAAACGGCCTGGCTTAAAACAGCTTTATCTGATAAATCAGCTTTAATAATCTCAACACGTTGATGAGAATTCCACAGGTCTATTCCAGAGCGTGAAATTACCCTCACACAAGAACCTTCCGCGATAAGGCGTCCAACAAGCTTACGGCCAATCTTGCCAGTCCCTCCTGTCACTAAAATTTTTTTATTTTTTAAATCCATCTGAACCCTTTAAAACGTAAAAATTCAGGCAACTCGAAAAAACAATTACAACCCAATTTATAAGTATTGCACTTTTCACACTCTGGCAACTTTGAATAATCTTCTTTGCGCATCGCAGTCATTATTTTTGATACTTTACTATCTGAGGAATTAAAAATCTCTATCGGGCTATCTTGCATAATATTACCCAAGAGAAGCGACTCGATCTTATTGGATCCTGAATACAAAGCCGGGTCACATGGATAAATATCACCATTAACCTTAATGGCAAATCTCCAGAGAGGCTGTGAACAGGGATGATTTCCCGTCTCACTTTTAAAAGAACCTCCCGCGCCAGAAAGACCAGCCTGGTTCACAACAGGATGTATATAGTGCTTATCCTTATAGGACATAAGCCTACGCCAACGTTTAATCTCGTTCTCAAATAAAGCTTGATTGTTATCATAGTCAATAAACTGTATAAAAAGACTCGGGCGCTTTTGCCCGCCTGCATCCCTTATACGAATAAAATTCTCAATATTCTGACAAACTCGCTGATAGGCATCAAGCTTCATGTGCCTTTTATAACTATCTTCATCATATGTATTCAAGCTCACACAAACCTCATCAACCCCACAAGACACTACTTCTTGTGCCGCTGCCTCATCAAGTAAAACCGCATTTGTAACCAGAACAACACCTATATCTTTAGAAATCCCTTTGACACGCCGAAACAAATCAAAAAGTCCTTTATAAAGAAGCGGCTCACCCAGTCCCATGGGAACAAAATAAACGCGGCGGCCAGCTTTTACAAACATCTCCATTTCATGCAAAATTAGATCAATCATTTCTTGATTCATATCTGTAATTTTTAATTGCCCACAATTCAATAAATCAGCGCGTGTACACATATCACAGCTAACATTACACTTTGTTGTCAACTCACAACTAAAGCGAATCTCATGAGACCTCATCAAAAAACGACTATAGCAACGAAAAGGAAAAGACTCTAAAATCCTGTCTTTCTGTTTCGCCGATAAATATTTATTCAGTGTAGCCAGGATCATGACTTCCCAAAATAAAGTTTCTGATTAATAAATTCACGAATCAATAAATAAAACTGTTTAACATAATTCATCTTATTTCGAGAAAAAAACAATGTCTTCCAATATTGAAACCTAAAGTAAAAAATTACATTTCTAAAAAAAGAATTATATTTTCCATAATTCTCAGCCTGCCATTTAGCTAAATCAACCGAATGCTGGGCGAACTTAAACTTTTCCGGATAATTCTCAATAAGAAACTTACTATCGCGCGTCAAAAGAGAATAATCCTGGCGGCTAAATTTAAAAGGCGCTTTTTCATAAATCTCAGTTCCAGGAAAAGGCAAAAAGATATTTAAATAAACAACTTCCGCCCTAATCCTGTCTAAAAGCTTAAGAATATCATCTAAGTCTTTTTGTGTTTCACCAGGCGCATTAACGAGAATATTTGCCAAAGTCCTGACGCCATAGGCCCGGCACAAATCAAAGATCTCAATAATTTTTTTGACAGTAATCCCTTTTTTTAAAAGATTCAAGGCCTCATCCGAACCTCGCTCAACCCCAAAATCAATCTGCACACATCCAGACCTAGCCATTGCCGAAATAATAGACTCATCCAGTGTTGAAACTTTTGATGAACATCCCCATAAAAGATTAAGCTTCTCTTCTTTTAACCTCTCACAAAACTCATGCACATTTTTTTTGTTAATTGTAAACATGTCATCAATAAAATAAAAACCATCAATAGCGTACTTCGCCTTTAATTCTCTTAACTCACAAATCAAGCTTTCCGCACTTCTAATCCGTATCGGATTTCCTTTGCCCGCGCATTCTCTAATTTTCTTTGCTACACAAAAAGTACACTGAGAAGGGCAACCACGCGTTGCCAAAACATACATAGACCTTAAATAACAGCCTCTGACAGAATAAGGAGAAGCGTTCGAATAATAGTCTGTATCAATAAGAGAGTAATCCGGCTTTGAAATATCGTCAAGATTCTCAACAAGATCACGCTCAGGCGTTTTCTTCACATGGCCGGTTAGAGGATCCTTATAAATAAGCCCTTTAATATCATCCAAAGGTGCTCGAAGATCTTTTTGTAAACGAGATACCAACTCATAAAGAGTGACTTCACCCTCTCCCAAGACACAAATATCAACTCCACTCTTTACTTCAAAAAAGTCCATCGGAATAAATGTTGGATGAATTCCTCCAACAATTATTTTAACATGTGGAGCAACGGATTTAATGTCTTTAATTAACTGCAGCACCTCATCAAACTCTGTCGAATAACACGTCACTCCTACAAGCTCTGTCTTGATTTTCTTAAACTCTTCCATCATCTTGCTGCGGATTCCCGAAATAATATCATCATAATGAACAAAAAACTTATGATCACGAATCTGCTCTTTAACAGGCGTATCAATAATCCTGGCCTTAACCCGATGATTTGTTAGATACCCGGCCAGATACAAAAGCGAAACCGGCGGCCGATAATGATTCAGCATGCGTGACGGTGGTGAAAATAAAACAATATCACATGATTCCATTTGGACAACTCCTCAGCAACTGATCAAAAACACAATCAGCTCTTTTTTCCCAATTCCATTCTTGAAATATAAAATCCCTGGCTTCTTTGGCAACATTCTCAAAATGATCTCTATCCGACAATAATCGCACAATTTCCTGTGCGAAACACTTAATATCCAATAAAGGAACCTTAATCATTCCCTTGCTATAGTACGTTTTTAATGCCTCCAGATCAAAACCAATTCCCGGCAAACCCCAGGCCATAGCTTCAGCAGCAGCCATCCCTCCACTATCAAATGTAGCCGGGTGCAGGACAATCTTGCTTTGCTTAAAAACATCGAATTTTTTTTGATAATCCAGAAAACCAAAGAGTTCCAGATGATCCATAATGCCAAGCTCAACTGCTTTCCTCCTAACCTCTCCCTCCAGAGGCCCATTTCCAATCATAGCAAGCTTAGCGGAAGGGCGCAATTTTAACACTTCCTTCCAAATATCAACTAAAACCAAAACCCCTTTTTGCAGATGAAAACGGCCAATAAAACACCCGTCATAAATCTTTTGGTTCACGTCTTTAATATTTTGGGTTTGCGCATACCGCTTCGCCTCCTCAATATCTACTCCTCCGCGAATAACAATGACCTTAGAAACATCTCTTTTTTTTGTAATAAACTTAGCTCTATCCGGCTCGCTCGTCACAAAAACAATATCCGCCCAAGACCGCACAATCCAATAGACAGGCTGCTGAGACAGCCAATACAAAAATCCCCTCAAAGCATTTTTCCCCTTGTAAGGACTGTTTTTCTGCCATGGAGGCGATGCAAATAAATAAAATCCCGCAATCCAGATACTGTCTGGATTCATAAGCTTAATCAAAAATGCGGGTATAGAATCAGGATAAAAGTCAGAAATAGAATAAACAAAAGCTTTATCTTTAAAAATTTGCTCATTTTTTATAACAAAACATACTCCGTTAAAAAGTTTTTTAAAAAAATTACAAAGAATAGCCTTAAGAGAAAACACATCCTTTTGATCCACCTTGTCAGATGTTTTATAAAACAAAAGCTCGCCAAGCCCATTTTTCTTATAGATCGTAATGGCTTCTTCTGTGGCAACGAAGACAACCTCTGTTTTAGTTCTCCATCTTTTGGCAAGTTCAACACAAATACGGTCCCCGCCGCTTAAGCCAGAATCCCCGATATTATTATTCGCAATAAAGAAAATTTTTCTCATATCTTAAACTCATCTAATTTGAATATTCATCAAAAAAACCTGCAATTTGTTCTCCCACAATCTCATGCCCCTGTTGATTAAAGTGGACATCATTTTTCAAAAAAATCGATTCCTTATGAGTAGCCACATATGACCTTAAAAAAGGCAAAAGATCTAAATAAGGAATATTATTAGTTCGCGCAAAATCCTCTATATATTTTTGAGGCAAATGAAAATCGTATTTTTCATAAACAAGTTTTGGAGCATAAACCTGCTCTTCAAAAGGAATCGCCACAATCATAAGTTTAATCTGATGCTGCAGAGCAAATACTTTTATTTTTTCCATCTCTTCTAACGTCTTCTTTCTCGCTTCAATTCTAAGAGGAGAATCTTCTTTTAGGCTCCAGGCCACAGCCGGTGTCACGGGCTTATTTAAGGAAAAATCCTTTCTGGCTTGCATCAACCCCATATAATGAGATACGAGCTTATAGAGCGACAAATTTGACATAAACTCTTTAAGCTCAATTAAAAAACGATTAGCCCCTTCGTTTCTCCATTTAATCGTGCCATCCACAACAGCGTATCGATCTAAGCCGGAATAAGCATCACCAAAATCATTACCATTCCAAAAAAACACAAGAATGTAATCTACAGAAAAAGGCAGCACCTCCTCCTTTAACTGCAACGCAATATCACCTGGCCCATAGCCACATACGGCAAAATTCAAAACCTCAAAACGCCCTGAATCAATAGAGTCCTTAAAAACGCCCGTCATCCCATCCGAAAATTCTTCCACCCAGCACCCAAACGCAAAAGAATCGCCCACCACAGCCACCCTTTTACGAGCGTCCTTGGTTTGCTTATCAACATTTCCCCAGGGCATTCCAAAACGATTAGTTCGGATATGAACCTTTTGTCCTTCAATATTTGTTATCAGATCAAGATTGGGCAAGAGCCGATATGAACCCGTCTGAAAAGGATTCTCTTTAAAAAGCTTTAATTTTTGAACCTTATAGTGGCAGCAACGAAGCAATACCTCAGCAGCTACCAAAAAAAGGACGACCGTCCCCACAAGCAATAGGAGATTAGCAATGGCGCTACTATTTTTTCTAAACACAATAAACAAAACCCCGAGAATAAAAAGAGCGGCCTGCTGAGTCCAGACAAAAAAATATGCTGCCGCAGGAAGCCCATCAGGGCTAATAATTTTAGTAACCATCCACTGATTCAGAAACAACCCTAAAACCAGTAGAACGATGCCTATTCTCAGGAAAACTTTTTCAAATTTTTTTGGAAATTCTTTTTTCATTTATTAAAACCAAGAGATCTTAAAATAGAGTATAAATAAAAGGCGCAATCGCCCCAGAAGATTGGGCCAATAACAATAAAGCCCCTAATAAAAAGAGTAAAACGACAAGCGGCAGGAGCCACCATTTTTTTCTAACCCGTAAAAATGACCACAATTCTTTTACAAGTGCAATTTTGCCCATTTATCTTCCCCTTTCAATCAAAAAACCAACCAAGAGATCAAAACTGACGTTCATAGCTGGCAGGATTAAAATCTGTGCTCTCTCTTTTAAACCAGTAAGAAGCCCTTTCTTTCTGCAAACGACGATCCAGTGGATTTTTTCCAAAGAGCTTCATAACCAAACCAACCGGGGTCAAAACAAAATAAAAAAACAAAGACAATAGGATTCGAGTGTTTACCCAGCCTAAAATAGACGCGAATTTCATCCAAAAAGAATGCACCGGTTTAAGCCACATGGGCACTATCAAAGACGCCATAAAAAAAACAAAACTAATGGGCCACAGACTCTGCCATGCCTGTTTTTTCTGCAAAAGAAACACCAGGCCTAAAATCAAAAACGCTGATCCCATTGTCAAACCGAACTTTTTCAGATCTTGTCTTGTTAATTGAATCCTATCCATTGTTTTTTCCTTAATCAAGCTCAAACTCTTGTTGCCAGGCAACATCCTCGGATATCTTTTTTTGCTTAGTTTTTTCGAGAAGAAACGGCCCCATAACTAAATAATCCATCTCCGTCCTCATAAAACACCGATAAGCATCCTCAGGGGTGCAAACAAGAGGTTCCCCCCGGACATTGAAAGAAGTATTAATGATGACTGGACAACCCGTCTTCTTGTAAAATGAATTTATTAAATTATGATACAAGGCATTCTTGTCCTTATCTGCAACCTGAACTCTGGCCGAATAATCCACATGTGTTACAGCAGGAATCTGAGACCGAGAGGCCTTGAGCTTGTCAAAACCTCTAAGTAAGCCCGCCTTTTCCTTATCCAGAGGAAGATGCTTATCTTCTTTAACCGGAGCCACGATCAGCATATACGGGCTATCACTTTCAAGGTCAAACCACTGATTGGCATGCTCTTTTAGCACTGTTGGAGCAAAAGGCCTAAACGATTCCCGGTATTTAATCTTAAGGTTCATCTTGGATTGCATCTGGACATTGCGCGGATCCCCTAAAATGCTCCGATTACCCAGGGCCCTTGGCCCAAACTCCATACGCCCCTGAAACCAACCAATCACATGGCCTTGCGCCAATAAATCTGCAACCCTATTTGTAAAGTCTTTTCCTTCCAACTTTTCAAAAACAATGGACTCCTTACAAAGAAATGACTCAATTTCGCAATCAGAAAAATCAGGCCCCAACAAAGATGCTTTCTGTGTGTCAGTCTTGCCATTCGCCTGCCTTGCACCACCCAGATATTTATGCCACACCAAAAACGCTGCTCCCAAGGCGCCTCCAGCATCACCGCTAGCCGGTTGAATCCAAATCTCTTTAAAAGGCCCTTCTCTCAAAATACGGCCATTACTTACACAATTAAGTGCTACACCACCAGCCAAACAAAGCCTCTCCTGTTTCGTTATCTCATAAACATAGCGGCTCATACGAAGAACTATCTCTTCGGTCACTTTTTGAATAGAAGCAGCAATGTCCATATATTTTTGAGTAATTTTTGTTTCTGGAGTTCTGGCAGGGCTCCCAAAAAGTTTGTCGAAGCGCCGATTTGTCATTTTGAGACTATCGCAAAAACCAAAATAATCCATATTCAACTTAAAAGAACCATCCTCTTTTAAATCAACAAGTTCTTTTAAAATCAAATCCACATATTTAGGTTCACCATATGGAGCCAACCCCATTAACTTATACTCTCCGGAATTAACTTTAAAGCCCGCATAATAAGTAAACGCGGAATACAAAAGGCCTAATGAATGGGGAAATTTTAAATCCTGCTGAATATCTAACTGGTTGCCCTTGCCAACCCCAAAACTCACAGTTTCCCATTCACCAACACCATCAATTGTTAAAAAAGCTGCCTCCTGAAAAGGGGACGGATAAAAAGCGCTCGCCGCGTGAGACTCATGATGCTCTGTAAAAAGCACCTTCCCTTTATAATTAAGCTCTTTTCCAATGAGATCCGGAATCCAAAGCTTCTGTTTTAACCATAACGGCATAGCCTGCATAAATTGGCTGATTCCAGATGGCGCATAAGACAAGGAAGTCTCCAAAATCCTTTCAAATTTCAACAAAGGCTTGTCATAAAAAACAACAAAATCCAGATCCTCAACCTTGATACCACCGGCTTTTAAACACCACTCAGTCGCAAGCCTGGGAAAACGATAATCATGCTTTTTCCGGGTAAACCTCTCCTCCTGGACAGCTCCGACAATGTCACCATCACGCAAAAGGCAAGCGGCGCTATCATGATAAAGACATGAAATCCCCAAAATATTCATAGATTTATTAGGTTATTTTAACAGCGTAAATTACAATATTTCCAAAGTACTTAATATACCATAAGTTCGTGAAAAACAAAACACTTTTGAACAAAGGAAAACCTCGCGCAAAGATAAAAAATAGTACTACTTTCAGGAAAAAAACTCGATTACAGGGAGTTCAAAAAAAGGTTGAGCTTGTGGGCAATTCTGGAAGAAGACTTACCCTCCCAGTATTGTATTTTACAGGAATGTTTACCACTACGGGATTTAATTTTGCGGAAATGTTTTATAATACCGGCCTTTTTAACTCCACCCAAGACATTTGTTCCTTGGCTAATCGTAATAGGCCGCTCCGTATTCTCCCGTATCGTTAGACATGGAACACCAAGAAATGTCGTTTCTTCCTGGATGCCCCCGGAATCGGTCAAGACACAAAAACTATCCTTAACTAAACACATAAAATCAAGGTAGCCGAGAGGATCGATCACACAAAAATTTTTATTCGTCCAAATGTCATGATGTGGAAAAAAATATTTCAAGCTTTTCGCTGTCCTGGGATGCACAGGAAAAACAATCTTATAATTTCTGCTGATCTCTTCCAAAGCACTCAAAATCTCTTCTAAGCCGTCTGCCGTATCAACATTTGAAGGACGATGCAATGTTAAAACACAATACTTTTTTTTCTGCAGATTTAATCGATTCAAAATCAAGCTTTTGTGTATCCTTGGCAAGCAGGCAACAAGAGAATCTATCATCACATTACCCGCAAAACAGATCTTTTCGCGAGAGATACCTTCCCTCATAAGATTCCGGTTCGCATCGACAGAAGGAGTGAATAAGAGATCAGAAACAGCATCTGTCAAAATCCGATTAACCTCCTCAGGCATTGAAGAATCTCGGCTCCTCAATCCAGCCTCAACATGTGCTACTTTTATATTCAACTTTTTAGCAGACAGTGCGCAGGCAAGCGTCGAATTAACATCTCCATAAACAACTACAAGATCCGGGTTAACCTTTTTGGCTGTTTTTTCAAACTTTTTCATAATGTCCGCGAACTGGGCAATCCCAGAGGCCGAAACCAACTTAAGCTGAAAATCAATACAAGGAAAATTCAGCTCTTTAAAAAAAATATTCGATAAGCGCTGATCATAGTGTTGCCCTGTATGCAGAAGATATGAACGTATATGCGAATAATTTGATAGGCGCCTTATAACAGGAATAGCCTTCATATAGTTCGGCCGCGCCCCTACAACATGAATCACCTTTTTCGCCTCTGTTAAACCAATCATTTCCAAGCTATCCTTTTTTAAAAAATCTACGTTTTACAGATCCCCTTTGATCTCATAAACACGCCAGATCGTTTTTCCATCAAAACCCTTAATCTCAAAAGGTTCACTTTCGGGATGAAGCCTATTAAAAATTTCCCGCCAATAATTATCCGTTATGTAGTTAACACCTAGGCCATTTTCAAAATAAAGAAAGCAGAAAAAAAGCTTATCACTATCTTTCTTCAATTGCGACTCAGCTTTTTTCCAATCGTCATCTTTTAGAGGCGTGCCAACACCATAATGTGACATACAGACAATATCCGGAGTTTTTTGTGTAAAAAGCCTTAGCATCATGTGGCCTAAATTTACATCCGGCAACGTAAACACAATTTTAGATTGCCATGTATAACCCTGATTTTTCAAATACTGATAAAGCTGATAGGTTCCCATCTGTCCGCCAGCATTATAAAAATTCTTAGCCGGCAAAAATGAAAAGATATAATAAGACCCCGTCACCACACTGCTTAAAGCCATGATTGCAGCCAAAAAAATTGTCCAGGCCCTTTTTGAAAACAGCTTAACACGCCTATAAATAAAAGCAGCAACTTCCGGCACAGCGCTAGCCGCAAGAATAAATATCGCTGGAGTCTCCCATAAAATATTTTTTTGTCTGACAACAATTAAAAACGAGTAAATCAGAAAAAAGGCTAAAAACCAAATAACAAAAAAAACATCCTTATCTCGTCTTCGCCAAAAAGCTAAAAAAACACTAATCACAAAAAAGAATGATATCGCGTAATTATGAATGTACGGCACGCCCGGAGGAGACATGCTATAGTGCCAATCAGAAGTCTTTCCGTCTATGAACATACCGTGAATATGCTCACTTAAATTAGTTAGAAGCCTATGTTTATCTAAGAGCACAAAGTTCTCAACCGTATGAGAAGCAACAGATCCTTTCTTAAAGTAACTTTCAAACCATGTTTGGGGTGAGGAGGGTAGATGAAAATATAAGGTATGAAATAAATTCAACAAAAAAGCAAATGTTACAGCAATCAAAACAATTAAAAGAAAATAAACTAAATAACTCATCCAAGCCGACTTTATAAATCGAGGCGACTGATGCCCAGGCCTAATCTTCAACAATAGAGGCCAGGAGACATTGAAACTCTCTTTATCCTTTACTATATGAGTTCTTTTTAAATGAGCCTGGGAAAAACTGCGTCTGTCCGCAATGGCCTTATAGACACAAAACAAAAAAACAATGATCGGCATCATATGTGAACCCATATGAAAAAAAAGAAAATTCACTCCCATGGCAAATGCTGCAAGAATCAACCAGCGCCACCTGACCTGTTTTAATGATCGTAAAAAAAAGTAAACAAACAAAAGGCTAAAAAAAAGATTAAAACCGCGCTGTATCGCCGTATCAAAATTATAGGCAATCCAGATATGCGGACAAAAAGCCGCAAATAAACTTGCAAGAAACCCCACTAAAGGCCCATAACATAAATCGGCAATAAGAAAAATCAAGAGAACGGCCAATATGCCCAAGATGCTATGCAAAACCCGCTGTAAAATCCAAAATGCAGGGCCTCGGAACGGCATTATTTTATATGTCAGATAGGCCGGAAGTGTTGCATAACTGTAAAAAAGCATGTCTGAAATTAAGTGGTTCTTGTCCGAACAGAACTCGGTAAAAAACTGGCTATCCTCTCCTGCAACAACATCCTCCCAATCCTGAAAACGGGCTTTATCTTCAAACTCTGTCAAATCATAAAGCCAGTGGCCACTTGAAGCAAGATTCATGCTATTAAATTTAATAAAATTTACCGTTGCCACACAAACAAAAGCCAAAAGAAAAAAACCCAGCCACTTTCTCTTCCCACTTGAAACTTTAGAAAGCATAGACTCTCCTTTATAATCTTAAAACCATGCTATTTTGAGCGTTCTAATAAAAAATTTCCAATAGCCAATACATCAACCGTGCCACTTAAAAAACTCTCAATGGCATCTTCCGGAGATTCAACAATAGGATGTTCATGAGCATTAAAACTCGTATTAAGAATCAATGGCAGCCCCGTCATTTTTTTATAGTTTTCTAAAATACGATAATAGCTCACATTAACATCTTTTTTAACAATGTGCGGCCTGGCTGTATAATCAATGTGATGAGCCCCTTGCGCCAAATCAACAACATCCTTCTTTACACAACACGTAATAGTCATAAATTCACAAGGATAAGCCGCATCAGCAACTTTTTCGTAAAACCGGCTAGCATCTTCAGCAAGAATACTCGGAGCAAAAGGCATAAATTCCGTTCTATTTAGTCTGACATTGAGCCAATCCATAATAGTTGGATCTGTTGCCTGAGCCAAAATACTCCGGTTCCCCAAAGCCCTCGGGCCATATTCCATCCGGCCATTAAAACGCCCAACAATCAATCCCTTAGACAAAAACTCCGCTACTGCGCTTTCAATATCTTTGCAATACTCTGCCGCAATCCCCCGTTTCTGAATTGCCTTTAATATTTCATCATCACTGTAGTCGGCTCCCAAATAGACATCGTGCATCCGTTTTGGCATAAGTTTTCGCTGAGCCTTGGCTAATTCCTTCGCCCATGCCAGATAAGCACCTCCTAAAGCAGTCCCTCCATCCCCCATATTCGGATGGATAAAAACCTCCTGAACGCCGGATAATTCTAAGATTCTTTGATTCAATTTAACATTCCCAAAAACACCGCCTGCTAAAGCTACACGCGTACACCCTGTTAACCTAAGACCCTCTGAAATTACTTTTAACACAGCTTCTTCCAGGCAGTATTGCGCAGCAGCCGCGACATCTTCAGGCTTTTCGGCTCTAAACTCTTTTCTAAAAATATCTAACAGATGATTGGTTTCCTGGCTTCGAAAATATGTTCCAGAACATAAACGCATACCCCAACGCATCTTCATCCATTTTGAAAAATCATAACTCATTTGCGATGAAAAAGATTTAGCATCAGGTGAAACACAAAGCACCTTAGACATAACAGGATACAACTTCATTGGATCGCCATAAGCAGCCAGGCCTGTAATTTTTCCCTCATGCCGATGCCGCTTAAAACCTAAAAATTTCGTTACAGCTGAATAAAAAACACCGGGACTATAGCATAAAGGAGTCACACTTAAACGTTTCAAGGCCCCATCTGCTCCAAGACAAGTCGTATGAGACAAACCATCTCCACTTCCGTCAATCGTTACAACAAGGCACTTATCAAAACCTGAGGTATAATAAGCACTCGCCGCATGAGCCATATGATGGTCTTCCGTTACAAGTGGCGCCGTAATTCCTAAAGATGCAAGGCTGTTTGCAAAAGCAGCCCGCGCATAACCACCATCATCTGTCTTTGCCGCATTCAATGAAACTCTTTTCTTATGCCTGAGCTGATAAAAAACTTCCTTCGCAAGAGATAAGCAGGATAATTCATTTCCAATATCTACCAATTCACGCTGATTATCCATGATCAGATTAATGAAGAAAGGATTGGCTTTTAAATACTGCTCGTGGGCAAGTACAACTAAATCTATTTCATGCGATTCAATAGACCCTAAGCGCAAAACCTGCCTGATCGCCATCCAGGGAAATCCAATCTGAAGCTTATTTTTCGTCAAGCGCTCTTCAGCAACAGCTGCGGCAACATGGCCGTCTTTTAATAAAACAGCCGTCGCATCATGCCCACAATTAATTCCAAGTATAACCTGTTTCATTTTCTAGCTACCTAATTCTTTCTGTGCCATTAAAACAATCCATCCATCACCTGCCATGAATCGCCCTATAAATGTCTTTGGATCATAATAACACGGCTTAAGAAAATTAAAGATAAACGACTTCGCCTTATGCTCAGGCTGATTCAATCGCTTGATATGCGTAAGACCAACTTCTCTTAAAAGATTCACTGCGGAATCTTCAGAAAAATGGAACTGGAAAGGTACGTACAAATAATCAAAAACTTCACGCGCAACAACCCCTTTTAAAAATACCCTAAAAAACAAAAAAGCCACATTGTAAGGGATAAGCCTGGCAAGGCCCCTAAATAAATTCCCAACGCCATAAAGAATCCCTCCACGCCCAAAAACGCCAATATATAGATGGCCTCCGGGTTTTAAGCAACGGTAAAGCATTTCTATGGCCTTCTGAGGATTTTCCATATGATGAACTACCCCGCTACAATGGATAAAATCGAAACGCTCCTGTGAAGCATCCAAATCAAGTATAGACATGAACTTAAAATTCACACAATCTAGAATTTCCTTATTCTCATTTCTGGCGTTTTCCAGATTAATTTCAGAAATATCAATGGCTGTAATATCTCGGCTTCCCAGACGAAAAAGGCCCTTTAAGGCCCTGCCCTTACCACCACATCCGGCATCAAGACACTTCTTGCCAGCAAGAAAATCCTCACGAGTCTCCAGATGTCTGGCAGTTAAAAAAGTAGCCGCTTCACGCTCAGCATCTTCCATATCAGTTAAAGCATGTATCCGGCCATACAACAATGCTGTTTTTTGTTCTACTTTTGATAATCTTGTTTTCATTTTTAAACAACCTTTTGAAATTCAAAAGACACTGTTAAATTAAAATCTAAAGAAGGCATAACGGAAAACGGAAAAAAGTATGATCTTGTCATTTTAAATCTTTGTTTCAATATCCGTATAACATTGTATGCTTTTTGACAGTGTTCAATACGACAAACTTTTTCATAATCAATACCAAACCGCCTCGAATTACGTCTTGCCGTTGTCATGCTTCTTATGATATCCCTGAGCCATCCACCCTCACAAGGCAATCCTATGTAAATATAGCCGCCTGCTTCGGTAACTCTTTCTATTTCTTCCACCGCTTTTTTAAGGTTATAAATATGTTCAAGCGCGTGCAGTACAAAACAATAACGAACAACACCATCTTGCAGCGGCAGAGATTCCATATCTGCCTGAATCAATAATCTCCCTTGGTTATTTTCCCGCAATTTTTCCAAATACGATTTGTTAATGTCTATTCCGATGCTTTTATCAGGAATATTCTCTTGACCGAAACCATCTCTTACCCCGCAACCAAGATCAGCGATCCAGCCATTATTTCTATACTTCTGCTGGGCAAAAGCACTGGCAGTCCAACGATGTGTAGACTCATCAATCATTGTGTGAGCCATGCCGCGGGATTCGAAAACATGGGGAAACATCTTTTGCCATTTAATATAATCAGGATCAGAATAAGCTGCCGGCACTTCTTTTGCTTTCAGTGGAAGCATGCTAATAATGCCTGAGCCTTGCGCACTAAAATCTCTTTGGCACACAAGACAAAGACACTTTTCAGAGGATATGCTTCCTCCGCAATCAGGACATTTCAATATATCATACAGCTCCTGCATTGTCCTCTCCCTCCATTACCTATTACATAATACGCTTACCAAGTTTTTTAAACCGTACAATATCGTTGCGCGTCGGATAGGAATAATAACTTGCAAACTTAGAATCATTCTTCATCAACTGATAATCGCCTTCTCTTATGATGTTTATAGCTTTTAAAAATAAACCAGGGGTTTTATGTATGACCTTTTGATAGACGGATTCAAATGTATCTTTTTTAGAGATATCCAAAGCCTCCTGGAGAATAATATCTCCGCCATCAATTGCTTCATTCATGAAATGTATCGTTATGCCGATTTGTTTTTCATCATTCATCATAGCCCAAAAAACCGGGTATATCCCACGATATTTTGGCAGCATCCCGGCATGTTTATTAATAATGCCAAACCTTGAAGCCTGCAAAAGCCCTTTACGTATGATTTGCCCTTGGGATGAAATGATAAGATCAGGCTTAAGCTGCCTAACCTGCTCTAAAAATTCTTCAGAATTAACATCATCCGTATACAACAAAGGAACTCCATGTTTTTTTGCAACCCTTTTGAGAGAACAAGAGTGCTTCAAAGGAAAAAAAGGGTCCAGCAAGGCAAGTACCTTATTGCGGGCAACATGCGTTAATTTAATCAAAAAACCTTGAACTGAATACAAATCAAACAAAAATCTCAAAAATTTAATTTTTGACCGAAAAGATGGCATCATGGGAACAATGACCAAACCGACCACCTCCGATCCAATGCCCCTTAATAATTCATCATAGACAAGCGGCTGATAAGTATTTTCATTGCTCACAAGAGCTATGATACGCATCTATAGACCCTTTCAAGACCTTTTAAGGTCAAAAAACTATAATCATTAGAAAATTTTTTAAGCATAAAATCATACAAAGAAATCTTCTCCTGAAGAGATCGTGTAAACCCTGGCTTAACTCTCAAGCGCTCGTCATTCACAGAAGCATAAAAATCCACAAGCTCGATCCCATGAAGCTCATACAATAATGGGCGGCGAAATATATTAAAAAAACGAAGACTGACATCAAAAAAAGTACGTCCTAGCATATACAAAACAGTGCCCAAAAAAGGAAGCTGGATGAGAGGCAATACGGACAACGGCAATTCCAATATATCTCCTTTGCCTCGTCGCCATATCGCATTTTCTGATGGAAAATATGGAAGCTTGGGTGAAAGAGCCGCATCTATCGAAGAGCCCATTCCTCGATTCAACCTCCCCTTATTCATAAGCCAATTCGCAAGAGAAAGAATAACTACAAGCTTGGAAGGAAAAATAGACGAATCGTAATCATACTGAACAGATTTCAGGATTTTAAGCGCATCTGAATCAATACCCCACCCAGGAGCTCTAAAACCTTTTATTTTTTCACCGACAATATCTGACAAAACCTTATCTGCCTCTACAATCTCGTTTTGTTTTTCTCTAAAATTGAGATTATAAAAATGGGCGTAATGATTCATCGTATGATTAGCAACCTCATGCCCCCGTTTAAAAATCTCTCGAACCCTGGATTTATTAGCAATCTTAATAGCGTCTGCGCCAACAACAAAAAAAGTCGCTTTGACACCATATTGATCAAATATATCCAAAAACCGCGGCACAGCTTCATCATAAACCGCATTAAGATTTGTACAATCCTTAGGCATATAGCCTCTAGCATCTAAGTAGTGATAAACCGAATCCAAATCCACGCTAATCGCACAAAAACGCTTTTTATTCATTTTTTTTTCGATCGCCCTTAAAAAACATGCGGATAAAAGTCAACCCCATAGAAAACATAGAAATAATAATGTTCTTCATGCCAAAACGCCTTACGGCATGATAAATCCTGCGTGGTGTCAAATGTATCCAGACAAGCCCTAACATCTGAATAGATTTTAGGTCCTTGGCACTTAAATCGTTCATTTCCATTACAGGACTAAAGTAACGCACAAATTTATTAGGATCACTCGACAGCAATCTTAATCCATGGTCTCCCTGGGCAGCCATATGAGCCAATTGAGTCCCCGGATATGGTGTCGCAATAGAAAGATTAGAGTAAAAAATATCCCTCTCATTGCGTACAAAATTAATGGTTTCCCAAACGGTCTTTTTGGTTTCCCCGGGATGCCCAATCATGACAGAGCATCTTGATTCTATGCCCAACTTGCCGGCTAAAGCGAAAGCATTATGTATCTGATCGTGAGTAACTCTTTTTTTTATCAGAGCCATAATATCCTTATTCCCCGTTTCTAACCCAAAACTAATTCTCATAAAACCCGATTCCTTCATAAGACGAAGCAGGACTTCATCAATGCAATCCGCACGTGTCCAGCCTTCCCACGTAATATTCAGATTCTTTTCGATTAATAAATTACAGAGCTCAATCGTATAATCCCTTTTTACTGTCAATGTATCATCAACGAAATGGAAGTGTGTTATGCCATAACGCGTTTTACACTCTTCAATTTCATTCACAACTAAATCAACTGGTCTGAAACGCAAACTTCGCCCAAAGATTGTCGCGACGCTGCAAAAAATGCACTCATAAGGGCACCCCCGTGAGGTCGTTATTGAAGTATACATACGCTGTCCATATCCTGGGAGATTTACCTTGTAACTTTCAAGAGGTAAAAGCTGCCTCGCCGGTAATGGTAATTCATCCATTAAAACCTTTGAAGAAGAATGAGGATTCACTACAATCTTTCCATCCTGGCGAAAAATCAAGCCTGGAATAGATGAATAATCCCTTTCGCCAACAAATGAACGAAGAAATTGAGCAAACGAGAGTTCTGACTCTCCCATCATGGCGAAATCAATTCCTTCCACCACTGAACATTCTCCAACAACAGTCGGATGAGCGCCGCCAATAATCACTGGAATATCAAATTGCTCCTTTATGCCGCGAGAAATACCAACCACGCTATTAAAAAATGGAGTAGCTACTGAAAAACCTATTAAGTCCGGCAAAAATCCCTTGATCACTTCAAGCGCATCCGGCAACAAAAGCCCTTCTGCATCCATATCAACGATCTTAACATTCCAGTCCTGCATTTGAGCAACAGCAGCGATGTAAAGAAGGCCCAATGGCGGAGCCACAACAATCTCCCTTGAAATTAAACTCAAAGATTTATAGACATAATTCCACGGTGGAATAATAAGAAGCAGTTTCTTTTGTTTATTCAACATACGAGTCAATGATTATCATCTGTTTTGGTTTTATTAAACGAAACCATCTTTGCATATACCCGCATAAGTTCTTTTTCCAGTTTGGTAATCTGCGAAGAAAGTAGAGAAAAGATGAATATAACAAGCCCTGCCATAAATGAACCTATCACATAATGAGGGAAGAACGGAACACGAAGCAACGGAAATCCAAAAATTTTCATCACGATAATCGCTAAAATCCCCATAAGCCCAAATCCCATAAAAAAGAGCCCCAAGAGACCAATAAAATGAATCGGGGATTCAACAATAGAAAAATACAGATGCGACAAGATAAGTCTTTTTGTCTTAGACTCTCTCTTTCTTTTAACGCGCTCTTGTTTTTTATGCCAAGTGATGACACCGGGAATCTCCTCAAACTTTGCGCCCAAGCCAACTAATTTTGAAATAATTTCCAGATGAATCTCTTTGCCATCCATCTGGAGTATAATGTTTTCAAGCATGGCGCGTTTATATCCTCGTGTCATCCCTGTCACCATGGTTAATTTTACAGGAAGGCCAAATGTTAATACTTTATTGCCCAATCTCGATAAAAGCCGCCTTTGAAGCGGGACGCCAACAAGGCCATTAGGCTTTAAGTACGGAGAAACAACCACAACATCCGAACCTGAATCAACCAGCTTCTGATAAATTTTGTAAACAATATCTGCCCCCCAACTCAGGTCAGACTCCGTTGTAATCACATATTCACCTCTTGCTGCCTCAAAACCACGCCGTAATGCAAATCCACGCCCCCTATTAGGGCTATAAGAGATCACACTCGCATCTTTTTCCCCTTCAAGGACTTGCTTCGCCTGCTTGACTGATGCATCCGTGCTTCCATCATCAACAAGTAAAAGTTCCCAACGACAAGGCATTTTTCTCAAAACAGCTAAAAGCGCCTTAAGATTATCCTGAATTCCGCTCTCTTCGTTAAACATAGGAAGAACAACGCTCACAACAACACCTTTTTGATTATCCTTAAACATAACTCTCCCCGATTTTTGATTCTATATTTTTAAAAAACTCGTCAAATACAGATAAAACGTATCTCATCATTTCGGGGGTAATACCTGGATACACCCCAATCCAAAAAAGCCGGTTCATAACATCATCCGTATTTTTAAGCCCTCCACAACAACGGTATTTCATATTTCGATAAGCAGGCTGCTTTAACAAATTTCCTCCAAAGAGCATCCTTGTCGCAATCTTTCTTTTTTCAAGAAAT
This sequence comes from Candidatus Omnitrophota bacterium, assembly GCA_043819345.1. GTDB lineage: Bacteria > Omnitrophota > Gorgyraeia > Velamenicoccales > Velamenicoccaceae > CAYRDK01. The sequence goes on along the minus strand of JBDREX010000007.1, from coordinate 50,299 downwards.
TCAACAATATTATTGCGAGAAAAGGGGGCATCTTTTTTAACAAACAACGGAAATCCAAACCAACTCGGCTCAGCTTTTTCTTGAGCTTCAGGCAATAAAAAATAACATTGATATCGTTTTAAATGCTGATAAAGGTATTGAAAATTCTTTTGCCTTGCCTTAACAAAACCCGAAAGTTTATCAAGCTGAGCACAACCAATAGCCGCTTGAAGATCAGTCACTTTTAGATTATAGCCGATATGCGAATAAACATATTTATGATCATAGCCAAAAGGTAAATCACCAAACTTCTGCGAGAATCTCTTGCCGCAGCTATCATCGCGGCCAGACTCACACCAACAATCACGCCCCCAATCCCGAAATGACAAAATGAGCTTACGCAAGAGGGGGTCATTTGTTAGAACTGCTCCTCCTTCACCCATCGTTATATGATGAGGCGGATAAAAACTACAGGTAGATATATGGCCAAAAGTTCCTGTGAAACGAGACCCATATTTAGACCCTAAAGAATCACAATTATCCTCAATTAACCAGAGCTTATGCTTTTTGACTATTTTAAGGATTTTATCCAGATCCATAGGGTTGCCCAGAGTATGTGCCACAAAAATAGCCTTTGTTTTTTTAGAAACAGCCCTTTCAACCTGATCTGCACAAATATTATATGTGCCCAATTCAACATCCACAAAAACAGGTATGAGTCCATTCTGCAGGATCGGATTTAACGTTGTCGGGAAACCACAAGCGACCGTAATCACTTCGTCTCCAGGTTTCAAACGTTTCTGCCCCAATTTAGAAGAAGTCAGAGCTGAAACCGCTAAAAGATTCGCGCTTGACCCAGAATTGGTCAATAACACATGACGCACCCCTAACCATTTTGCCAAATCCTGCTCAAATTTTTTTGCATAAACACCGCTTGTCAGCCAGAAATCAACAGAGGCATCAATCAAATTCATAATCTCTTTATAATCAAAAATACGGCCCGCGTAAGGCACCCTTGAAACCCCTACCACAAAGGGCTTGCGCTTGCCTGCGCCTTTTAAATGCTGTCTTGCGTATTTTAAAATATCCTTCTTAATATCCTTCATAACAACCCCTTAAGTAAATCTCGATTTTTCCGAAACCATGAAATCGTCTTTATCAACCCTTCTTCAATTGTATATTTTGGCTGCCAGCTTAAACACTCTTTCGTTTTAGAAATATCTGCCTTCCAAATTTTAACATTCTTTTCAAACGGCCGAGATTCCTGTGATTTCCAACAAAGCCTGCTCTTAGAGCCAGACAAACGCACGATGCTTTTGACAATATCCCCGATCCGAGTTTGCCGCCCGCTACCCGCATTAAAAACTTCGCCCTTGTAGCAATGAGCCCCGGGAATACACTTCAGATAAAGCGACGTTACATCATCAATATAACAGTAATCCCTCACAGATGCCGGGTCCCCCAAAAGAAGATCCTCATCTCGCAGAGCATGATAAACAGCATAAAACATAAGTCTGGACACATCATCATAAGGGCCATAAGGAGAAAAAAGCCTCAAGGTCAAGATGGGCTTATCCTGAGACATGGCCACACAAGAACAATATCGTGTTGCCGCCAGTTTAGTCACACCATAAGTATTAACGGGCTGACAAATATCACTTTCCTTCATCGCAAAAAGCTTCGGGCCGTATTCTGAAGAGCTTCCCGTATTGACGAAACAAGAATAATCTATATTCTCACAACTCTCAATCAAATTAAGAGTCCCAAAAAAGTTATGCTCGACAAGGTCTCTATCGGGCAAATGATACCCCGCGTAAATACCAGAAGTAGCAAGATGAAAAATTGCTTTCGGCTTTATCTTTTTTACAACTTTTTTGAGTTTCGGCAAATCTAATAAATCTACACAGTAATCATTTACCTCTGGCAAAATATTTTTTATACGCCATTTATTTGAAGTTCTCCGAGTCAAAATCGAAACATCGTAATCTTGGGCAACCAAGCGACGCACTAAATTGGCCCCAACAAAGCCAGTTGCTCCGGTAACTAAAATTTTACCTTTCTTGTTTTCCCTCTTATTTCTTTTAATCATGGATTACTCAGGCAATGGAGCTACAATCATGTTATCTAGAAACTCTTTTCTCTCTAAAAAAGGAAACATGTCTTCCAGGGGTTTGGAACACATTGAACCATCACTCCTCTTTTCACTTGAGACAGTGGGAACAATAAGTTGTTCTGGTGGCGTCATAATCTCACAAAAAACAGGCCCATCATACTGAAGAACTTCATCTAAGATTTTATCAAGCTCTGCATTTTTCTTCACGCGAAAAAACTTCATCCCATAAGCCTTAGCAATCTTTTTGTGATCCGGAAAAGAAATTCCTGACGTCTCGCCCTCTCCTATCAAACGGCCCTGAAAATACTTATTTTGACTGGAACGGATTGAGAGATACCCCTGATTATTAAGAACAAATATCTTAACCGGCAAATCATAATGCATAACCGACTGTAGCTCCTGTATATTCTGTTGAAAAGAACCGTCTCCTGTAATACACATCACTCTTTTCTTGCCCAAGGCTACACTTAAACCAAACGCGGCCGGCAAACTATACCCCATCGTAACCAATCCACCTGAGGTTACGTACCTTAAGCCCTGTTTAATTTTAATCCCTTGAGATCCCGCATAAAAAGCTGAGCCGGTATCTGTTACTACCACATCTTTCTTATCAAGTTTTGTGGATAAACTTTCTATAAAAAAATAAATATTCACCTGATCTTTAGCGTTGGTATACTCATCCAGGCAAACAGGATACTTCTGGCGCCACGAAATACACCGAGACAACCATGTCCTATCAAAGGCCTTCAAGCAATCCTCGCTACTACAAGCAAGCTTTTTTAAAAAAACCGTAATATCAGCCTGAATTTTTAAATCTATCTTAATCATCTTTTTCTGATGAGAAGACATATCAATATCAACCACAATAACCTTGGCCTCTCTGGCAAAATGATCATATTCATACCCAGTTTCTGCAACAGGCAGACTAGTGCCCAATGCTAAAACGCAATCAGAATTCTGAATTGTCAAGTTACCCGCCCGGTCTCCTTTAATGCCAATACGTCCGGCATAACAGGGATGCTGACTATCAATCACATCAATCCCTAAAAAACTTGTAACAACCGGAATATGATAGTCTTCGACCAACTTCAACAGTGGCCCAATAGCACCGCTAATACGAACCCCCTGGCCAGCCAAAATAACAGGCCGCTTAGCTGAAAGCAAATAATCTAAAGCCTCCTTTACAGAAAATGCATTTTCTTTTTGCACGCCATCCGGCTCCTGAAAACCCCTCAACGAATCAGGATCAACCAAAGCTCCCTGCACATCCAAAGGTATATCCAGCCAAACAGGACCAGGCCGGCCTTCTCTGGCCAAGTAATAAGCCTTCTCCAGATGAAATCGAATATCCTCCGGCTTATCAACAAAAACCGCGTATTTCGTAATAGATTCTACAATCGGTAAAATATTAATTTCCTGTACACCTACCTGCCTGATTCCGGGAATCCCCATAGTATAAATAGCTTCACGCCGCTTTACCTGACCGGAAATAAAAAGACACGGCACTGAATCCAACCAAGCTCCAGCCAGCCCTGTTATAGCGTTTGTTGCCCCGGGACCCGTTGTAAAATAACCCACACCCATCTTCCCTATGAGACGGCTGTAAGCCTCCATGGCCATAGAAACACTCTGTTCATGATGCAAACAATAAATTTTTAGTTCTTTATGGCAAGCCAGGCCATCGGTTAAATGCATAATCCCGCCACCAGAAAGCATAAAAACATCTTCGGTACCTTTTTCATAAATAAACTTAGCTATATAATCACATACGCGCATTTTTCGTATCTCCTCTCATTTCAAATAAGCTTACCAATTGAAAAAAACTCTTTATACCACTGATATGTATCCAAAAATCCATTTTCAATACTGTGCTGTGGTTTCCAACCTAAAACTTTCCTGGCCTTCTTAGAGGATAAAAACTGATGTTGAATCTCATATTTAGCACGGTTAAGAATCTTGTATTTGAGCTTTTTATCCGTAAGCCGACAAAGCTTCTCAACGACCTCAATGACAGACATCGGCCTTTCACAACTAAAATTAAAAGCCTCTCCGCCCAACTTCAGCGGCTTCATCTTTTCAGCTAAAAGCATATATCCTGCCACGATATCCCGCACATGCACATAATCCCGCGTAAATGTTCCATCGCTTCGTATCAAAAGTGTTTTTTGCTTCAAAATGCTTCTAATCGTATCAGGAACAATTCTTGAAAAATTATATTCTCCCGGGCCATAGATATTACCGCAACGCGTCACAGCCACAGGCAGTTTATAGGTGTGCCAATAAGAATATGCGATAAGGTCCGCGCAGCTTTTTGAAACATCATAAGGATTACGGCCCATCAATGGATAATCTTCCGCATAAGGCAGATGAGGATGGCTCCCGTAAGCTTTATCGCTGGAAGCGATCACAATTGATTTAACACCACCGCACTCAAGGGCAGCTTCTAAAATATTCCATGTTCCTTCAATATTAGATTTAAATGTTAAACGCGCGTTCTCTTTGGCCTTATCAACAATGGCCTCAGCGGCCAAATGAAAAACTACTTCAGGGCGATATGCTAAGAATATCTTTTTCATAGAACCTAGCTGCGCCACATCCGCCTTAACACTTGATATGCTGTTTCTCAGGCCATTCAAAACAATGATCGGACGGCCTGCGATTTTATCAAGGCCAACAACAATCGCTTTGCGCTCTAGAAGTGTTTTGACCAGCCATGATCCTAAAAAACCCTCATGCCCTGTCACAAGAACTTTCCTATTTTTCCAATAATTTTTCATAAAGCACAACCTTAATGTCTCTTTTCAGAGTTTTAGACAAATCTCATCCAGATGGCCTTCTAGAATTTTTGCAGAAACTTTCTTCTTATACTCTTTGACTAAAAATTTTAAAATCTTTCGCGGCATCAACATCGTACCTAAACTATAAAACCAGAACTGAAAATTATAAATATTTTTCCATCGGTACCTCAACAAAAGCGCGATTTCACGCAATAGATAAGTATATCTCCTTGCATAATTACGAATCTGCACTAAACCTATATAGTTTGTTGCCACAAAATTCTCTACACATCCTTTTTGAACAGATATACAACGGCCGTCGTCGTTAAAAATACCGCAAAAAAGGTCCACCCAGCACTGAACAGGAGATTTTTCATAAACAGCAGGATTTTGAGATCCGCTATACTCCAAAGCCGGACAAGCCATTATATAATCTTTCAATAGGACGACCTTGTGCTTTTTCAAAATAGAGGCAAATGGATAAGTAAACTCAACAAAAGCATCCCGATGAAAACCAACATCCATATATTGACGCCTGAAAGCAAGCCCTGCCGGATTATCCAATGTATGAAAAACAGCTATAATATCTTTTAAATCACTATCCAGTGAAACAACCAGATCATTTTCCTTAGCATAACGGGCTTTAATCCGCACAGGAACAGAAAAACTCTGGCCAAACCAGTAGTAAGGCCGTGTAACCGCGCCAACATCTTCACAGATATGAAAAGCTTGATTTGTCCTAAATAAAGCGTCTTTGGAAAGCAAACTCTTTGCCGACATCAAAAAAATTATTTCACCCGATGCCAACCTCATACACTGCTCTAAATTCCCAAAATAACCTAGATTAATGTCATTCCTGAAGTACTTAATACGGGGGTCACTAAAACTTTTTACTATTCTTTCCGTCTCATCCTGCGAACAATTATCTGAAATTATCAATTCAAAATTTTGAAAGGTTTGATTAAGGATATTTTCTATAGTCGCCCCTAGCAAAGGCCCCATGTTATACGTCGGAAGGCAAACACTAAATTTAAGTTCTTTCATAGCCTTTTCTAAAAACACCTACGGCCGCCAGATCTTCCAAGGCGCTTTTTCCTGTCTCCACATCTCGTTCAATTCGGTATACTCGCGAAAAGTATCAATACACTGCCAAAAACCGTTATGCTCATATATGGCCAACTGTTTATCTTCAACCAATCGAGGCAGAACATCCCTTTCTAAGACTAAATTCTCATCATCGGAAAAATACTTTTTTAAAACTTCCTTCGAAAAAATCATAAAACCACCATTGATCAAACCTGAACAAACATTCGGCTTCTCATTAAACTCCTTTACGATGCCATCCTCATCAACCTCAACCTCACCAAAACGCCCGGAAGGGCGAACGCCCGTAATCGTAGCCAACCGCTTTGAACGCCGATGAGCATCATATAACTTTTTTATATCAACGTCCGCAATACCATCTCCATAAGTCACACCAAAAACATCATCACTGTCATTTTCCAAATAACGGCCTACCCTGCCTATTCTGGCAGCCGTCTGCGCTTTCTCACCCGTATTGGCCAAAGTAATACTCCAATCTTCCCGGGGCTGGTCATGAAAGAGGATAGAATCCTTCTGGTCCAATTTGACCGTAAAATCCGAAAGATTCGCAAAATAGTTCAAAAAATACTCTTTGATCGCCCACCCCTTATAACCCAAACACAGCACAAAATCCTTGAAACCGTATTGCGCGTAAATCTTCATAATATGCCACAAAATCGGCCGATCTCCAATGGGCAACATCGGTTTAGGCAAGATTTCGGATACATCTCTAATCCTTGTTCCCTGCCCTCCACATAAAATTATAACTTTCATCTTAACCTCAATTCTTCAGGCAAATTTAAATAGTTTCGACATAATAAAACGCCGGCCTTTTTGCGTCATCATAACCAAATAAACGTAAGTCAAAAACTGTGTAAGACTCACAAAAGGATGGCAAAGCCAAAATAAATTACGATCTCTGAAAGCTCTCAGAAGACTATCACTCAACGAAAAAATAGGAATAATACAATAGATAGACCAAATAAAAACTTTCTTTTTAAAACCTTTCACAAAAACCCAATTCATATTCCGGGTCTGATGTTTATCTGTTAGATGACAAAAAAAGTTTCTTTTCCACTTATTAATCCAATCCCCTAAAGCCGCAACATGATGATGATAAACAAAAGGGGTATTAAAATAGACAACCTGACGATCCCCTCGTTCAATCATGGATTGAAAAGCATCGTTATCGCCCAGGTAACCACTTTGCTGCCAAATAGATTTGATACACTTGGTCCGGTAAGTTAAGCCATTAGCACCCCACACAAGAGGTTTTAGCGGATCAACATCAAATTTAAAAAACTCCGCGCGAGTATTCAATGACTTTGCTCGATAATAAGTCAAATTCTGATTTAAAAACCAATTCAAAGGGTCACTCTGGACTAATTCAAAATACTTATTTAAAAAGGGGTCATACCTGCCGGAAGCCAACCTCCCCCAAACAGCAGAAACATCTTTATATATGCGAAAAACATCCACAACCTTCGCGGCCCAATCTCTTCCAACCAACTCATTGTCCGCGGCAAAAACTACTAAAAGATCACTTGTTGCTTCTCCTACGCCAAGCTGAACCCCGTACTCAGCTAATCGTTTTTCATTATGTAAAACTTTAGCCCCAAATTCCGTAGCAATCTCTATCGTAGTATCGGTAGATCCGCCATCAACAATGAAGATTTCAACCTTTTCTTTAGGATAATCCTGGTCTCTTATACTTTTCAAACAGCACGCTAAATGCTGACTCGCATTCAAGACAGGAATCACAAAGGTCAAAGACAACAGATCGCTTTTTATCTTGCTTTCCAAATGACACTACTCTTTCTTTTTTTTAAAATGACGCCTTGCCGGCACACCCATCACAACAGCTCGGTCTTCAACATCCTTTGTAACAACGCTTCCTGCTCCAATCAAAGCGCCAGCTCCAATTGTTACACCAGCCATAATCACAGCCCCACTACCAATCACAGCACCCTGTTTAATCAAAACCGGCTCAAGTGTCCACGTTTTATTCAATGTTTTTTCAATAGAGGGCTCTTTATCGTTAATAAACATCACGCCGTGCCCTACAAAAACCTCATCTTCAATTGTCACTCCTTCGCAAATAAAGGTATGCGATTGAACACGGCATCGCTGACCAATACTGACGCCCTTCTGGATCTCAACAAAAGCCCCGATCATACTCTCAGAACCTATCCGGCACTCGTACAGGTTAACAAAATCATGAATTCTGACATTATCTCCAACATGAACTTGCCGAATCGTCTTTTTTGGAGAATCAATATTTAAAATATCATAAGTATCCATAATTATATCTTTACCATTTTTGAATGGTTGTCTAATGATTCCTGAACCGCGCAAAGAACCTTAACAACTTCTAGACCATTTTCCCCATCTGTCAACGGTTTCTTTGAACCCCGAACACACTCAAGAAAATGATTCAACTCCTCTTTCAGTGGTTCTTTATTAGCGATGGAAGGAATAAAAACATCTCCGGAGTGAAGCGAAATCTGGTATTCACCGAAACTTACATCGCATGTATCACGGATAATATTCGCATTCTTGTTAAAAATGCGGATTTTCTCTGTCTGATTAACATCGTCAAAAAGAATCATCTTTTTGTCACCAACAATAGCAACATCTCTAATCTTAACCGGATCAATCCAACTAAAAATCATATTTACCATAATAGAATCACAAAATTTAATACTCAAGGACACAATATCATGAATATTGTCCTGCAGAAAAACTTCTCCGGAAGCGATAACAGAAACCGGGGGCTTTTTGATAAACCGTAAAGCCATGGAAATATCGTGCGGAGCTAAATCCCAGAGTACATTAACATCCTTCCTGATAGGACCTAGGCTTCTGCGCTGAAAATGAAGGTGCCTCAGGCGGCCTAATTCCCCTTCATCGATCGCTTTTTCTATAAACCGCACTGCCGGATTAAAAAGAAAAACATGGCCAACCATCAAAACAACCCCATTTTCCTCTGCTAAACGAATCAACTCCTGAGCTTCTTGCGTCGTTTGAGTTATGGGTTTTTCGACCAACACATGTTTCTTTGCCATAAGGCAATCTTTAGCAATCGCAAAATGAGTCCTTGTTGGCGAAACAACAATGACGGCATCAATCGTATCATCTTTTAAAATATCATGGTAATCCCTTGAAGCGACGACCTGAGGATACTTGGACTTGATTCTTTGTAAAGCGGCCTCATTCACATCACAGCAATACTTTAAACAGCAATCATTTGATTCATTAATAACTCTTGCAAAATTAGGCCCCCAATAACCATAACCAATAAGGCCAATTTTCATTTTTGACATGGAATTTTCTTTTTTCATTCAATACTCCAAAAGTAATTATCTATTAAAAAATTCTTTAATAAGGCCGACCACTTCATCAATTTGTGTTTCCGTTAACTCGGCAAACATAGGCAAAGACAGTATCTCCTGAGAAAACTGTTCCGTGACGGGAAAATCATTTTTGTTTTCACCTAAAAACTCATAAGCTTTTAATCGATAAATGGGAATAGGATAATGTATGCCTGCCTGAACCTGGTGGTCATTTAAAAATCTCAGCAACTCATCTCTTTTTTTAGTTCGGATAACATAAAGATGAAACACATGGGAATTCACACCATCTAAATCTGGCACAACAATATCGCCAACAGATTCAAGCTTGTGATTGTATAATTTCGCGTTTTGAAACCGCTTCTTATTCCAATCATCCAAATACTTCAATTTCACATTCAATACAGATGCCTGTATCGTATCCAACCTGCTGTTAAAGCCAATAAAATCATGGCTATACTTTTTAGGCGACCCATAATTTCTCAACATTCTTAGCGTATTGGCTAATTTTTCATCAGATGTTACAACTGCCCCGCCATCCCCATAAGCTCCCAGGTTTTTTCCCGGATAAAAAGAAAAACAGCCCATAAGGCCAAAAGAACCAACTTTTCGCCCTTGCCACATCGCTCCATGTGCCTGACAATCATCCTCAACAATTGTTATGCCATGATGACGCGCAATCGCACAAAGCCGATTCATATCAACAGGACGGCCATAAAGATGGACAGGAATAATAGCCTTGGTTTTTGGAGTAATTCGTTTTTGAAGAAGCTCCAGATCCATATTATAGCTATGGGGCTCTACATCTACCAAAACCGGCCTGGCCCCAGCATAGGAAACAGCTAAAACAGTCGCCACAAAAGTATTAGCAGGAACAATTACCTCATCCCCAGGCCCAACACCTAAAGCCTTAAGCGATAAATGCAAAGCATCTGTCCCAGAAGCAACTCCAACACAATATGCTGCATCACAAAAAGTTGCAAACTTTTTTTCAAACTCAACCACCGCGTCACCCAAGATAAAGTTTGTACGATTCAGCACATCCTGCATCTGTACATGGACTTCATCCTGAATCATCTGATATTGAGCTTTTAGATCAACAAATGGAATCACGATCCACCCTTTCCCACCCAAAATACCTGGGTTTTAACAAAAATCGTCCAAAAAGAATTGTTTTATTATATCAATTTTATAAAAGACAGGCAAGCGGAAGATGTCACTAAAATGGCAAGATTTATAACAAAAAACACCATGAAATTTCTTCACAACCTGCAAAAATCATCTTTCAATCTGATAATATCATCTTCTTCTAAATAGCTACCTGCCTGAACCTCCACAATCTTTAGAATAGAATTCTCCGGATTAATTAACCGATGAGGGCACAATGGAGGAATAAAAGTACTTTCATTAACCTCAACAAATGAAACATCTTCATCCTTAATAACCTTTGCCCTGCCTTCGACAACAACCCAGTGTTCGCTACGCTTCTTATGCAGCTGAAGGCTCAATGCCTTTTGAGGCAACACTTCAATTAATTTAATCTTAAACCCAATACCAATATCTAAAACCGTATAACTGCCCCAAGGCCGTTTCGTCCTGCGATGAATATAATGTTCATGCCGATGATTTGCTTTAAGAATCTCAACAACCTTTTTAACTTCCTCTGAGTGATCTTTTTTAGTCACCAACAAGGCATCCGGGGTGTCTACCACGATCAAATCTTCTACCCCTAAAAAAGCCATCAGACGCTGCTTTCCTAAAGCAGTAACATTACGGCTGCCGATATTCACAATGTCACCCATTAAAACATTATTCTCTTTATCCTTGGACAAAAGCTCGTCCCATGCCTGCCAGCTTCCCAAATCAGACCATCCTAAATTTGAGGCTTTTATCATGTTCAAAGATGTGGTCTTCTCCAAAACAGCATAATCAAAAGATATTGCCGCAACAGACTTCCAAACTTTATCAATATCTGAAATCGCAGATATACACATAAGCTTCTGGTATAAAGGATATAAACATTTTTTGATCTCGCGCATAAAAACATCGCAATCACCCACAAAAATACCACTATTCCAATAATAACAACCACTTTTTAAAAAACGCTTTGCCGTCTTCAAATCAGGCTTTTCGCAATACTTATCCACCCTCAAAACTCCATCCAAAGGCCTTTTTTGATTAACCTTAATGTAGCCATAACCTGTGGCAGGCCGATGCGGAGGAATACCTAAGATGATCAGTGATCTATGACATTCCGATAAAGCCTTTTTTAATAACTGCAAAAACCGGGCTTTGTTCTTAATAAAATGGTCGCAGGGTAACACACAAATTCGCGCTTTTGTATCAATGAGAGAAATCAGACGAACAGCAAGGCCAACAGAAGGAGCCGTATTCTTAGGGACAGGCTCAAAAATAATGTTGTCCAAAGGAATCTTATAGAGATGAATCATTTCCTGAATATGATGCTTGTAAAGCTCACTCGTTACGATAAAAATTTTCTCGGGCTTAAAAAGGGAAACCGTGCGATCCAGAGTTTTCTCAAAAAGGCTTTTCTTTTCGTGCAGAGACAAGAATTGTTTTGGCTCCAAAGTACGGCTTTGAGGCCAAAAGCGCGTCCCTGACCCACCTGCCAAAAGGACACAAAAATTATGATCGTTTAATACTTTCTTCATCTTGCGTTCATTTCTCTTTAAAAAAATTTAAATACTTACTTTGCGAATACCATTCAACTGTTTCTCTTATCCCTGCATCAAGCTTAACCTGCGGCTTCCATCCAAGCTCTTTTCTTATCTTGCCTATGTTCAAAGAATACCTAAAGTCATGCCCCGCCCTGTCTTTTACATATTTAATGAGGCGATCAGACTTGCCCAAAAACTTTATAATCATTCTGGCCATATCTATATTTCTCATCTCCTGGCCACTGCCAATATTATAAATCTCCCCCGGGCTAGCTTGTTCTAAAACTATTTTGATGGCCAGAGCACAATCGCTAACATGAAGCCACTCCCTCATATTCAAACCACGGCCATAAACAGGAATTTTCTTATTTTTTAAGACAGCAAGTGTCGCAACAGGAATAAATTTTTCTGGATACTGCCAAAGGCCATAATTATTAGAGGGCCTCACAATGCAAGCAGGAAACCGATATGTCCTGATATAGGACTGAACCAAAAGATCCGCGGATGCCTTTGCGGCAGCGTACGGACTATTAGGCTTGATAGGAGAACTCTCAAAAAATTGCCCTTTTTTAATCTCTCCATAAACTTCATCCGTCGAAATATGTATAAACTTCTTAACATTATTATTTCGGCTAGCATCCAAGAGCACTTGCGTCCCTTTAATATTGGTATCAATAAAGGGAGTCGCATCAACAATACTACGGTCAACATGGCTTTCAGCGGCAAAATGAACCAAAGCTTCAGGCTTTTCTTTTTTTATAATTGCATTTATTTTATGTACATCACAAATATTGGCTCTATAAAAAACATACTTACCTTTGACAGGCGCCAGCCTATCCAAATCCCCCGCATAAGTTAATTGGTCGATCACGACAAGCTTATGATTTTGCATAGCCATCTGCCGGACGAACTCGCTGCCAATAAAACCTGCCCCGCCAGTAACAATTATTTTATGTAATTTTTTACGCATTCTTCATACACCTCTTCAATTTTTCTTACTTTAAAACCTGTTTTTTCCAGTTTTTCCGTTGACAAAATTAAATTCGTCCGGACAAGATTAAGCTGCTCATAATCGATAACAGTATAATTAAAACTTGGGACGTATTTTTTATATATGTTCATTAAATCCGGATACCGCATCGGCCCCTTATTCACAACATTGTAAATGCCCCTCGCCTCAGCATTAAGCAAATAGCTTAGAGCTTGAATAAAATCCGGAATATATGTAACAGAGTTTGGCAAATCAATAACTTTACCATATTTAATAAGCTTATTAAGAACGTTTTTTGGATGAGGACGGTCATCTAAAGGAATTCTGACTCTTGGAATAAGGATATCATACTGCCGGGCCAGAGTTTTTAAAGCACGCTCAGCATATATTTTTGTTCTGCTATAAAATAAATCAAAAAAATCCGGTTCGTCATCTTCCGTAATTAACGCACTTTTTTCGTAATCATAATGATAAATACACCCACTGCTGACATGGACAAATTTAATACCTTTTCGAATACAAGCCTCAGCAAGTATCAAAGGAACAAACGCATTAGAACTTAATGTCTTATCCTTATCATTCTCACAATCGTCAACATTAGCCTGCCCCGTTGACCCGATACAATTAATCAATATCTTCGGTTTGTGTTTAGAAACAACCTCTTGCGCATCTAAATAGGAATGAATTCTCCTGTCTGACAACATACAGCCAAATGCCTCCTGAAGCCTTTGCCCAAGAAAACCCTTCCCGCAAATCAATACATTATCTTTTTTTAGCATTTTTTCTTATCCTTAGTTTCTGCGTCACCGTACGCGCCATGAGTCACTTTTGACCAAAACTTTTTAATCTGTCCTACAGCGCTACTTTTCGCCAGGCTTTCTTTGCCTTTTGATATCTCCTGACGAAAATAACCCGCAATAACCTGATCTGGCATCTTGTTGATTATTTCATAAATAGCTCTTTTATCCATCATCCTGATTTGTGCTACCACTTCCTGGCGCGATACATCCTGTGAAATGGCGAACCGCTCTCTAATATCCGGGGGTAAATCCTTTGTAAAACTATAAATCTTAGCCCGCCGCTTTTCAAATTTTCCCTCATTCATTTTTTCGATTTTGGCAATATTATTCCTTTTTAGTTTTTCAATATCCATAACACGGACAAAAGATTTTGCCAACATTTTAAAAGTCGTACCGATAATCTTATCCGAAACAGAAGGTTTTGAGATAACAGTATCGCCATCGGCCGTAGTCTCCTCCTGAGATGTGGAATCCTGGGCGAGTACATTCCCGTACGATGAAAAAAAGAAAAACAAGGCAAAAAATACAACGTAAACACTTTTAACACTTCTCAGCGTAAAAAAAATCTTCTTCATTAAGCACCCTCCTTAAGTAATCTCCGTAATCACCATTTACCTCATCTGACAATCTCTGCAATTGCTTCCCATCGATATAGCCCATCCGATAGGCGATCTCTTCAACGCACCCCACCTTAAGCCCCTGGCGCTCCTCTATTGTCTTGATAAACATGGAGGCATCTATCAAAGAATCACTTGTGCCTGTATCAAGCCAAGCATAGCCACGGCCCAAAAGCTTAACAATGAGTTCTTTTCTTTTTAAATATTCATTATTGAGGCAGGTAATCTCAAGCTCTCCTCTTTTTGAAGGCTTTAACTGGTGAGCCAGCCCAACAACCTCTTTATCATAAAAATACAAGCCCGTGACAGCCCAATTTGATTTCGGTTTATTTGGCTTTTCTTCAATAGATGTCACACGGCAATTCTTATCAAAATCTAAAACACCATACCGATTAGGATCCTTTACATAATAACCGAACACGCAAGCCCCCGTTTCAAGCGCCACAGCCTGTGACAGTAACTCTGTTAAATTATGCCCGTAAAATACATTGTCGCCCAAAACAAGACAAACACTATCTCCTCTAATAAAATCTTCAGCAATTAAAAAGCTTTCAGCGATACCTCGCGGCTGATCCTGCTGGGCATAAGAAAACTTCATCCCTAAGCGGCTCCCATCCTCTAAAAGATCCTCAAAACGCCCCAAATCCTTAGGAGTAGAAATCACCATCACTTCTCTAATTCCCGCTAACATAAGGACACTCAAAGGATAGTAGACCATGGGCTTATCGTAAACAGGCAATAGTTGTTTACATACGCCTTTTGTGACCGGATAAAGACGTGTCGCGCGTCCACCTGCTAAAATTATTCCCTTCATTGTTATTCCTTTTTTTAAATTACATTCAACAAAATATAACCGACACTCTTATTGCTACGAACGTTTTTGAAAATCAAAAATATGGCCAAACACCTTCTTGACCCCCCGCTTAAAATACGTCAAATCAGAAAGGCTTCTAACCGACAATATTCTTCTTATAATAAACTCTGGATTAAAGGCAACTTTATATATCTCCTGAACCAGGCCCAACATTACGGCATCTTCAATAGAGCTCTTCATGATTGGCCTTTTCATATCATACTCATTCCAATCCAGAGTCTTCAAAAGCCCATCTTTTTGACAATCTGCAAAAAGCTTAGATCCGGGGTAAGGAATAACAACTGTCGCTTGAACCGTATAAGCATACCCTTTTTTAAGAAGCCACTGCCCAAGCTTCAACGTCTCTTTTGTGTCTTCATATGTTTCCCAGGGGTACCCAAACATAATAGTAATATGTGGATACAGCCCGGCAGCTCTGGCCATCTTGCACGATTTTATAATTTCAGGCACCGTTGTATTTTTGCGTAATTTTACAAGAGATTCTTCATGAGCCGACTCCAGCCCAAACAAAACCAACCTGAACCCAGCCTTTTTCATCAGCGCGTATTGAGCTTCGCTTAAACATCCAAAACGCATATTACAATCTAAGATCACTTTTTTATTCAAACCACGGTCAATCATTCCTCTGCAAAATGTCTCAAGCCATTCACCGATGGGAAAAGAACCCGTATCATCCATAATTTCTTGAATACCAAATTTTTCAACTAAAAGCTCAACCTCATCCAAAACATGCTCTGGTGTGCGCGACCTAAATTCGGGATAAAGCGTCGGCCAACTGCAAAACGTACACTTCCCCCACCAGCAATCGCGCCCTGACATAATATAAGCACCTGGTGTCTTCTTAAAATTTCCATTTTTATGGGCATAGCGCTGCCATTGCGTCAATTCACGATCAATCAAAGGTGCTGAGCTTAAATTATGATCAAGTTTAAAAACACCTGTATTCATAATCTGCCCATTTTGACGAAACCATATGCCTGGCTCCAAAGCCTCAGCCCCCTTTTGACGGCTCAAACTATCCACAAGGTTTAAAAGCAAAAAATCATAATCGCCACCCGTTAAAATATAATCAACTTTTGACTCCTCAAAAGACTCTTTCGGCAAAGCCGTCACATGATCGCCGAATAGCACGACCCGTAAATCTTTGCCTCCCGGCAACATCTTAAGGCCGCTAATAATATCCCAATGCTGCTTAACAACAGGTGTTTTAGTTTCCATGGCAATTACATCAGGCTTCTCAATCTTCACCTTTTCCAAGAAATCTTCGTAAGATAAACCTGAAGCGATCGCATCCAGCCAAACAACATCATGCCCGGCAGCTTTTAAAAGAGTAGCCGCCTGTGCTGGCACAACAGGATAAATATATGTTGGTTCCTTAAAATACTGAAACTGCCTGTTCTGCGACAGTAACGGCACACCCTTGTCATTCTGAAGTGGCGGATAAGCTATCATTATTTTCATAATATTATCTCTTTTCTTCTTTCAATTTTGACGCTAATAAACCTTCTATGAAGTGAAAGCCATAGTAAAGATGTGTCAAAAAAATCCCGGCGCACACATACCTGCTCATCCTTAAATCTTTCGGATCATAAGAACTTAAAAAAAGTAAACCTCCGTAACAAAGCAAACTCATTATATAAAAAAGAGAAAAGAAAAGGCTAAAAACAGATGCAATAAAACCAAAAACAAACCACAAGAGCAAGACCGAAGGCATAAAATATTGCCATCTCAACGATGTCTCAGGAAAACGCTTAACAAAATATCCGCGATGCAATGCGTAATTCTGGATCTGCTTGAGATGGTCAGCGAATAAAGACCTTCTGTGATGGAAAACAAGAGCTTCGGGATCATAAACAATCTTCTTTTTCAGTTTTTTTGTAATTTCTAAACAAAGGATGGTGTCTTCGCCAGGCCAGAATTTTGTTCTAAAACCACCTATCTTTGCAAAAACATCTTTTCTGACCAACAAATTACAGGACGGATAATCGTCAATGTAGCATCTTTTTCCCTGCGCATAGCGGTATTTAAAATTGCCGCTAACCGCAAATGATTCATACACCAAGCCACTTGCCATCCTCATAAAACTCTCTGTTGGCGGAGTAACAGCAGCGCCTCCCACGGCCGCTACTTGAGAATCTTCAAAGTTTCTAACAGCATAATCAAGCCATTTTTCTGATGGATACGCGTCATCATCTAAAAAAGCAAGAATATCTCCCTGGGCATGATGCCAACCAATATCCCTCTTTTTAGCAGGCAGGCACGGCCCAGTTGGTATGATGTGCACCCGTTCATCCTGATAAGAAAATACATGATCAGGCAAAACAAGAATCTCATAATCTTTATAATTCAACTTCAGACAATGCTTAATGCACTCTTTCAAACGGTCATTACTAGCCTTAACGGCGATAATAATTGAAACTCTCATACACCCCTTTATTCCTTAACGTCTTTATCATAATAGCGCAATATAAACATTCGGTAAAAGATCGCCAAAGTATCCCAACCTGTCTGCCACATCGCGTTCCAACCCAATCGGCCATATTGTCTCTGCTGCTTTAAAACAACAGGTGCTTCCGCAATCTTGTATCCAAGCCGCTGAACATTGGCTAAAATTTCTAAGTCAAAAGCAAACTTTTTAACCAAAATTCTGGGCAAAACTCTTCCTAAAACCTGAGTTTTAAATACTTTCAAACCTGTTTGCGTATCTCTTAATGGCAGCCCAAACAAGACTTTAATAATGAAAAAATAGACCAAACTTATAAACTTCCTCGACAATGGATACTCCACCTGCGAATTAGGGTGGAGCTTCGACCCAATAACAACATCAGCCTCATCTAATTTTAAGATATCAAAAAGCGTCGAAACCTGTCCCGGATGCAGGTCTAAATCAGCATCTAAAAACACAACATACTCACCCCGAACATAACGAAAAGCCTTTTTCAAAGCTCTCCCCTTGCCATAATTTTTTAAGTTTCGTTTAACCCTGATCCTCCTATGGACTTCCGCCACCTTGATAGCTTCCGAAAGCGTATTATCGTGGCTACCGTCATCTATGAGAATAATCTCATAATCACAGTCAAACTCATCAAACGTCCTTACAATTTCTTCAAGGCTATTCCTTAGTATTTTTCCCTCGTTATATGCCGGGACAATAATAGATACTTTCGCATTAAGGTTTTTCATGATTGATCTCCTTCTGCGAAAACCTTATGCCCAAATAAAATAAAGCGAGCGAATTAATCATCAGAATAAAAAGGACCTGCTCCAGCGTTGAATGAAAAAACCAGATACAAACAAACTGCAAAATCGCGCCAATCGTTAAAACATAAATATATTTCATCCGGTGAAGCGACAAGTGATAGAGCATTAGTATTTGTACAAGCGCGTAAAAACTCATGCTTATACTAAAGTATTTCACAAGCGAGACAGCGGCAGGATAAGATTTTCCCGTTAAACCCTTCAGAACAAAACAGGGAGCCAAAAAAACAAAAAAAGTTGCAATACCACACAAAACTGCAACAGCAATTAAGCATTTTTTCAATATGGCCCACGTATCACCATCTTTAACATGAGAATCTACAACCTTAGGAAACATCACACACCCGATCACCCCCGGAGCAAATAGCACAATCCTGCCCACCGTCTGAGCAACGCTGTAATACCCCGCTTCAAGAGGCAGAAAAAAATGCTTAACAAGAATAATATCCACATTTGTCAGCGCGAATGTACAAAAGGTTGTCAGGCTAACCGGTAAAAAATATGCGTATACTTCCTTAAGCTTCAAAACGGCACTACCCATCTTAGCGGTCATCTTTCTAATATGCCCAAACATCTGGAACGCTGAAAAAATAAAAACTGTCAAATTGCAAAGAACAAATCCCAGTAGCGCGCCAATAGCACGCATACCAAAATAAACAAAAACAATACCCGCCACAAGTTTTACAAAAACAGAAACAATATTATTCAACGCAACATCATCAAACTTCTGCATTCCGTGCAAGGCGCCTAAAGTAATAACAGTAAATGAACCACATGTCAGGCTTAAAGCGACAATGTAAATATAGACAATATCCACTTTTAAAAAACCAGAAAATCTTGCTGCAAAAGCAAACAGCACAACAAGCACAGTAATCAGGAATATGCCAACCACTTTTACAAAATTATAAAGAAGGAATTTTACTTCCGCCTCCTCTTTAAGAGCCATAAACTTAGAAACATAACGAATAACAACAGGCTGAATAATGCTCCCGGGAATTGAAAAAAATGCCATCAATGAAACAACTGAATTTAATATTCCGTAATCCTGAGGAAGAAGCCTGCGAACCATGTACAGCCAAAAGACTAAATTAAAAACATTAACAAAAATGCTTGAAATAAACAACAAGCCACTTTGTTTAAAGATGGAATCGTTAAATATAGTCTTAAGGGCTTTTCTCATCTCTTCTTAAAAACAAATTGAAAAAAACGGATTGTATCTTTCACGGGATGAATAGCACTGTTCTGGCCTGAATATATCGTTGTGATAGGAACAGACTCAATTCTAAAGCCGTTCGAAGCTGCCTCAATCAGCATTTCGGATTCAATCTCAAATTTTTCCGTAGATAACCTGAGCTTTTTTAAAACATTCATATCAACGAGCCTAAAACCGCACTGAGAATCAAAAACATCCTGCCTGCACATTTTAGACAAAACAAAAGACATAAATTTATTCGTCAGCCAGCGGATTAAAGGCATGCCCTTAGGCTTTATCATCCTATTGCCAACTATTATGCCTGGCCTTTCTTTTTCAAACAACTTAACAAAATAGACTAAATCTTCCGGTAAATGCTGCCCATCACCATCCATAATAATAAAAGCATCATAATTTTTATCCATTAAAAGTTTAAAAGCTTTACGCAATGAGGCGCCCTTGCCCATATTGCTCTCATTAATAATCACATTAGCGCCATTCTCTTGTGCCAACTTAGCCGTCTTGTCAGAAGAACCGTCGTCAATAACAAAAACATCATAGCCGTATTCCAAAACTGTTTTTACAAGCCAGCCAATGGTTCGCTCTTCATTAAACGATGGAATCAATATACAAATTTTCATTCTTTCCAAAACTCCCTAAATAGTAACCATTGCCTCGGATATTGTTGAATTTTTTTTTCAATAAGCTTCGCATAGACTTTCATGCACATCATTTCATCTTCCATACGCGGCAACGGCTCTGAAAATTCTAAAACAAAACTATCATCAGGTTTTCTAATTAAAAAACCAGGAATAATGGGCGCCTTAGTACGCATAGAAATCACAGCCGGCCCCCGGGGAATAACTTTAGATGCTCCCAAAAAATCCAGCCTTTCTCCCGCATTGGTAAAATCCCTGTCTCCCACTAAAGCTACAAGCCTATTGCCTTTAAGGGCTTCATAAATTCGTCTCACGCCAATCCCTAATGAAGGGGCAACAACAACCCCCATCTTCTCTCTTTGTGCATTAAAAAGAGAATTTACCTTGTGATCACGATGCGGCAATGCAACAGCCAACATAGGGTAACCTATAAGGGCCATTAAAATACCGCCCATCTCCCAATTGCCAATATGAGCACTCAGGATAATAGCTCCATTTCCATTTTTTAAGGCAGCATCAATGTACTCAATCCCTTCCACTTTGATAAGGCGTGTTAAAGCCCCCTTATCCGCAGCAGTAAATCTAAAAAACTCCAAAAGATATTTACCAAAATTTATAAAAACAACTTTTGCCTGGTGGTTAATTCTTTTCTGCTCAGAAGGAGGCAAAATTCTTTTTAAATTAGCGATAACCGCTTTTCTATCTCTGGGAGAAATATAGAATTTCAAAACAGAAAGATATGTTGCTACAGCATATCCCGCTTTTAAAGGAAGTTTTGTCGCAAGAAAATGCAAAACTCTAAATAATATATAACCTGTCATACGCCTCTTCTTTTCATTTAAGGGCTCTGTAACATGATATGCTCATTTACAATCGGAACGATTACCGGAAAACCCTAAGATGTCTTATAAATTTCCGCACAATGCAGAACAAAACCAGCTAACTCCAACGAAGACTCAGGCCTTGCAAAATGTCGGCAAGAACCTACAAACTCATTTTCGTTATAACAATCAGGATTCGTCAAAATACAGTCAATAGCTTTACCAACCTCCTCGGGCGAATTAATCTTAAGCGCTACTTTATTAGTAACCAAAAAATCCGTATTCCGTGCTTCCTGCCCGGGAATAGGGTTCAAAATAATCATGGGACATTTTTTTGCCAATGCTTCCGCCGTCGTTATACCGCCGGGTTTTGTAATAACAATAGAGGCGATCGTCATCAATCGCTCCACCTGGTCTGTAAATTGGAAACTGACGATTTTTTTCTTAAATACTCTTTTTTGAATCCATCGATACAAGTGCACATTAACACCACAAACAACAAGTATCTGCAAATTCGTCTTCAAATTATCCAATTCGCCAACCAGGGCCTTTATCGGGCCCAACCCTCTTCCACCTCCCATAACAAGAACAACAGGAACATCCTCTCTTAAGCCATATTGTTTTATAACAGAAATACGATCACAATAAGCAGAAAATTTCTGATTAATAGGTATCCCGAAAGATAATAATTTTTTTGCAGCTACACCTTTTTCAATAAACATTTTCTTGCTCTCTTCGGCCGGAACAATGAAATAATCTACCTGATCATAGATCCAAAATGAATGTGGCGCAAAATCTGTTAGAACACCAATCAGAGGCAAATTGTCATGATTATTTTTCTTGTAAGAAGCCACCATTCCGCATGGAAAAGCCTGTGTACAGACAATAACATCCGGCTCGTAACTATTGATGAGGCGCTTAATTTTTATACCCCCGATACGATTTACAATCCTTTTGACAATTTGGCTTTTTTGGAAAAAATTCTGATTATCATATATTCGCTCCCAAACAATCGGAACTCTTTTTATAACAAGCAAATACAAGGAATGAACAACCCTCTCTAATATTGGGAAAGTATACCTAAAAGCATTGACACATAAAACCTGACAATCCGGATCACTATAGGTCAAAGCTTTTTCAACAGCAAGGGCTGCGCTATGGTGGCCTGAATGCTCTGTAATATAGAAAATTAAGACGCGCTTTCGTTTATTCATAAGGTTTTATTTTAACACAACAGCTCTCTTAAAACAATATGTTTAGTCTTACTAAAACATATGAAAGTATCTGCAATACATAAGGTTATAATAGAATATAAATGACAAACCAAAACTCTCATCACTTGGATTTTATATCATATCGGAAAGCTAATTTGAATTGCGCTTAGGAAACACATCGGTTGCGGCAAGATAAACCATGCCACCGGCTACCAGCCCCTGAATTTTTACCGGAATTCTACTGCCTTGAGCTTGAAGCCAAATACGGTATTTTGGCGGACGGCTTTCTATATAAAAAACATCAAATTCACCTAAAGGCACCTTAATTTTTTTTCTGGAATCAACAACTAAATCAAACTTCTGCGTTGGTAAATTAATTTTATAAACCTTGCCCTCTTTTATATCATCATCATTTCTTAAACAATAAAGCAGTAAAAATACATTACTTAACTTATCATCTGAAACAATCGTATCAGTCGTTGGCTCAGCCTTATTCACGATTTTTGTAATAGCAACGCTTTTCTTATCAAGAGAATATTTTTCAATAATATGCTCATCTTTACCTAAAAGCGAAACCTTCCGTTCCACTTTGATGGGGTAGGAAAAATCTTTCGTGCCCCAAACCTCATCTTTATCTTTTACAGAAAGCGTAGAGGCCGTAAAAATAACACGCGTAACATAAACACCATCTTCTTTTTTTCTGCCAAGATAATCCAATTGCCCGGAACCAACCCTGATCCCATAAGAATATATACCAAATTTAATTTTTTCTCCATCAACAAAAACATTCTTCTTAAATTCTTCTCGCGGCTCTATAATCCGTCGAAGAGATGTTAATCCACTGATGTTTTTATGTTTTTTTGGCCTTTCAATTGTGATAGCAAAAAGATATGCGGATATTAAAATTAAAATGAAAAGCAGAAACTTTCTGAAGGTAATATTGGGTCTCATTTAAAAAAATTCTTGGCTCTAATCCGGTCAGCGATATCCTTGATATCCCCATACTCAACATAAACCAAATCCGGCCTTTTTTGGCACAGCTTGCTAATCTGGCTACAGGAAACAAAAGCGGCCTTTCGAAAACATATATAACGAAAATCCGTTTTGCAGCCCGGGCAATATTTTTCTCTTGTATAATCTATGCCAAACGCCCTACAAGAAAAGCAATCGCCTGTCAAATCACCAACAACCAATAAATGCTTGCTAATAAGATCAAAACTCAATTCTTGTGCTACCCTGATAAAATAATTTTTCATTATCCTTTAACCTCATAGACGCCATCACCGGGCTCAACTGCGCGAAAAACTTCTAAACCAACTTCCTTGCCTCGCGCAGCTTTTTCAATAGGCTTACGATTGATCTGCATAGAACCTATAGTTTGTTGAAAATTTGTTTTTTTACCTTTTATGAGGATCGGCATACCAATACACAAAGGCCGTTTTATCTTTAGCACAGCCGCATTTACCTTTGGAAAATAATGCGTCACTTCAGCTGCCAAAACAGGCCCCTTGCCTTTTGATACGCTTTTCTTTTTTGTCTTATTTTTCTTAACTATAGCTCGGCGGGATCTTCTTTTTGCAGGCTTTTTTACAGGCTTTTTCCTTTTTAACGGTTTTGCCTTAGTTCTTCGACGAACTACACTCTTTTTCGAAATTAGCCTCTTCTTTTTACAAGCTACTTTTTTCTTTTTTTTAAATATTCTTTTAAAAAATTTAACTAGTTTTTTATAAACCATTCATCATGTCTGTAAAAATCGACTGATTAGTATACTTCATTATGAATTAATTCATCTATCGGCTTCTTAATTGCTTTAACAATCTCCTGTGGATATCCTAAAGCTACCAAGCTTACAAGTTTCATACCATTCGGAATATGCAACAAATCCGCGATCTGAGAACAATACTCCTTTTTATCAGCAGCCACCCAGCAGGCGCCCAATCCCAGTCCCGCCGCACACAATAATAATTGGGTTGTAGCAGAACAACCATCTTCCAAATAATACTTCGTATCATCACAAACTACCGCAACACAAACAGGCGCATCTTTAATAAAAGGAGCATTCTGACTGGCGAGGCTAGCAATTTGATTTCTTACTGAAGAATTCTTTACAACGACGAACTTCCATGGCTGCACATTTCGTGCCGTTGGTGCGAGGCTAGCGGCATAAATAGCTTTCTGTATCAACTCATTAGCCACTTCATCCGTTTTAAACTTCCGGACACTACTTCTACTCTCAAAAATTTTCAATATATTTGTCATAACAATTTAAAGCTTTAGCAATGAATCAAACTCCCCAAAAGGATTCTTCTCTAAATTAGGATTGGCCGGATCCTCCTGCCACTTTCCATCAATAATAAACCGGTAGCGGTATGAGCCTGGCTTAATGGCGAGGTCTTTCTTCCAACAGCCATTTTCCCGCTCAAGCTTTGCATTTTCATCAGCTACCCAATTATTGAAGTCTCCAACGACAAAGATCTCTTTTCCAACAGACGCGGGAATCCGAAACGTTACAGCCATATCTTCACTGACTTTTTTCGCAACAATCTTTTTAATCCTTCTGGAAATCTTTTCCATAACAATCTGATCGCCAGAAATAATCTCACGAGATAAACTAAAATAATCTTTTGCGCCACGGCTATACTTATCAAAAGCAAAGATCGTCTGCGCACAAGACTGGGCTTCCTTTATCTTAACGTTAATGTGGACTATCGTATCAAAAACTTTTTCACCAAACGTATCTTTTATTGAGCTCAATACATTGAAGGAGTGCCTTAGGCGGGAATCAAAATTATTAACTAAAAGCCGATAATCCACATTGTGGGCTAATCTCTCCTGAATCAGATTAACAATTTCAACCAAACGCTTAACACCATCAACAGAAAAACGGCTGGCTTCAACAGGGATAATAAGGCTGTTACAGGCTCGGATGGCATTCACCGTTAAAAACCCAAGATTCGGGGGACAGTCAATGAGGCAATAATCGTAACCATTTGCAATTGTTTTTAAAATATCATGCAGCCTGGACTCTCTGCCAATCTCATCGGCAAACTCTTGATCAATTGTTGACAACATGATATTCGAAACTGCCAAATCAAAATTCGGCGCTATCCCAACAATAACGTCGCTCAATGTACAGCGATTTTTACTAATTTTGGACAAACAATCATATATGCTGATTTCTTTTTCTATGCCCAACCCTAATGAAGCATGTGCCTGAGGATCAAGATCAATAAGCAGAGTCTTTTTACCGTTAATTGCTAAAGCAGCAGCAAGATTTGTTGCAGTTGTTGTTTTGCCACAACCACCTTTTTGATTCGCTATAGCCAATACCTCCATATGCCCTCCTCCTTGGGCCTGGTTTATGTCCCAGGCCATTCTTTAACGGCAAACAGAAATTTTATATGACTTATGATTTATTGTCTGAGCAAAATTCAACTTCATCTATCAGCAGCTCACTTGTTTTTATCGCCAGATTCCATTCTTCCAACGTAAATGTTATCTTTTTCAAATGAGCCCAATCATCTACTTTAAGAAATTCAGTCAGTTTTAAATTTATATTTTTCCAACTCGGACCAACCTTCTTCACATACACACAAGACATTTCTTGCCGATTATTAATCAAGCAAACTTTGATACAATTATCAAACTTGTTATACTGGCCATCTCTAAATTTTGCCTTAAATCTCAAAAGATTGTATCGCGATAAATCTAGGTCACCTGTGCCTATATTAAGGGACACCATCTTTGAGGCTTTTTTAGCAAAATCAAAATGCAACACATAAGGCCCGTCGGATTTTTCAAAAACAACGCTTTCCGGCAAAAACTGTCTGCTTCTATTCAACAGGCGCACTCTCAAAGAACTCACCGCAAGAATTAAAAGAATAAACAAAAGTACAATTACACCTACCAACAAAATTACTTTTTTATTCTTTTTTTTCTTTTTTGGTTTATGATCAAAAAATGCCTGAGCAATTTTATCTGATATTTCTTTTTTCATTTTAACATCAAAGCACTAAAAGTCAAGTAGCCACTAGATTATTTCTCGTCGTTTTTTCTTTATTAAATAACCATTTACCCGACGAAATAATACCGACTCACAAACACTTTCCTTTCAATAAACACTTCTTCCAATTAAACAAAAACTTTCTAGCAGCAAATACTCAAACACAACTAAATCAATCAGTTCTGGTTAAAAAAAATCCCTGGAAGAAATACTTCCTTCCAGGGATTTTTAGCATAGCTAAGTTAGAAAGCAACTTTAACCGTTGCTATTGCTTCAGAAGCTGTTTGTCTCTGTTTTACACCACTCGAAGTTTTGGCAATCGCCTTACCTGGCCAAAGCCATCCAGCCAACAAACCTAACTGGACATCTTCTGTGTAATCATAAACAAGAGTAACATCTACTTCCTGAGCTAATGGTTTCTTATTAGCTTCATATGCATATCCAGCTCCATCATAATCGTTCATGTTCAATACTCCGGAGGCCGCACTTTCTTTCGCCAACATCAAATACACATACTCAGCCTTAACTGTTAAATCCTCTATCGGTGTAAACCTGGCCGACACGTCAATATTATGACAGTTGCTCTGAGGAAATAACGCATTAATTATGCTTCCATTCGTCTGATTTTCAAACATAGGATCCCATGCGCGATAATCCTTATCCGCATCTGTTCCTGCCCTGTTTGCATCACCAGAAAAATAAGAATAAACTAAACCAAACACAGGCTCATACTTCCAACCCGGTGTAATCATTGCGCATGTCTGGCTAGCAAACGCCTGACGGTTTCTTGATGATGCTGCGGCAATATATTTTTCACCAGCCTGATAAGCAAATTCCTGTTGAATGTTAACCTTATCCATAGGGTTTGTGCTAACTCTTACACCATACGTATAAGTAGAATCTGTTTTACCTTTTGTTCCTGTTGTATTCTGGCCCTTATCAATCTTGGCCCATGCGTAACCTTCCAACAACGTATCCCACTTATCACTGAACTGATATGTGGCATCAGCACCCCAAAGATCAAGATCATCATTAGTGGCACCACCTGTAATAACGTTATCTCTAAGTCTCGCAAAAACAACGTCAATAACGAGCGGATCATAATTCAACGTAGCTCTGATAGAATCAAACGCTTTGCGATACGCTAAATCACCATTAACAGCGCCATAACCTGTGGCTTCTGTATAGTTCGTGGTCTGGTTAGTACCAATCGCGCCACTTACTGCCGCCGCAACAGGATTACCAACGCCATCACCAATGATCATATCATTACCAAAATGCAACTCCTGACGGCCTGCTGTAACCGTTAAAGCATCATAAAAAAACTCTTTAAACGTCACATAGGCTAAATCAAGATCAATGTTGGTTGAGCTAACAGTGGCTTCATCCCAGTTTCTTTCGTTGATCAGTCTGACAACAGCTGACACGTTATCAGTCAGATCAGCATCCACTCTCAAACGCATAACTGTATTGAACACTCTGATCTTGTCGTCCGTACCAGCGGTATCTTTGGATAAATCAAAATCAGTCCTTGCAATATAACGGCCAATGACGTCGCCGCTTACTTTAATATTCTGGACTGATGCGAATGCTGGCATTGCCGCCGCAAACACGAACAGTGCACAGAACAACAGCACCAAACGTTTATTCATATTCTCCTCCTTTAAAATAAGGAATTATAAAAAATATATATTTTACTAGGAATATAATTATTTCACCCTAGGAGTTACCATCTATAGATATATCGCCAAATTTTTGACATCTTCAGGCTTGCTCATATTACACCTCCTTTCACACCTTTGATTTAAGATGTCCTTGGCGGTATAGCCGTTTTTTTATTATTAACATCTATATATAGTGTTGTCAATAAAATTTTTAAGAAAACTATGCTCGCGCAGACAAAAATGATTGAGCAATTTTTTCCATCCGGACAAGATCTTTTAAAGTAAGCCCCGCACCAAGGCCTACTTTTTTAAAATAATCTATGGAAGGAATATCACACGGCGCATGCGAATCAGAATTTATGCAAAGATTGGCTTTATACTTTAAAGCTAATTTCACCACATGCCCATTACCCAAACAATGCCCTTTGCGCGCGCTAATCTCTAAAAATATATTTTTCTTGGTTGCCAGTTTCACGTCTTCTTCACTAATCAACCCCGGATGCGACAAAATATCAATACCCGCTTCAAGAGCCGCTTTGTTAGTGCCTTTTAAAACAGGCTCTACAAGTGTCTCACCATGCGCGATAACAATCTTTATACCATTTTGCCGAGCGCACTCAACCGCGCCCTTAAACTGATTTAAAGGCAAGTGTGTCAACTCAATGCCGGCAATAACCTTGATTCTATTCTTTGGCCATTGCGCACAAAATTCAACAATTGATTTTACGACAAATTCCAGATTGGATAAATCGGCGTGATCTGTAATAGCAACCGCTTTAAATCCTTTATCCTCGTATCGGCGAGCTAGCTCACTCGGCAGAAGCTCTCCATCGCTTAGTAATGAATGTGTGTGTAAATCTATCATTGCCTTTACCTCATTATATGATACAGAATCAGATATCGGGTTCTCGCCCTGCTTATATCAAGAAAATAGAAAGTCGAGATTTGAGCACAATTGATAATTTATTTTATTTCTCGATTTTCGATTATCAATTGCTCCATAAATTTTTTGTTTTACAAAAAATTTATGCCCCTGGCAGGGCTCCGCGCTTCGCGCTAGAACCATCGCTCCTCGCCTGCCAAAAACCGGCAAGGCTCGATCGCTCTTCATAGGGGCTTCGCCCCTCTGACGTTCACTTCGTTCACTGTCACCCCAAAAACGCGGGGACAATCTCCCCGCACCCCTTAGGTTCTCGCCCTGCTATATATCAAAATGCCCCTGGCAGGGCTCGAACCTGCCACACCAGGTTTAGGAAACCTGTGCTCTATCCTGATGAGCTACAGGGGCAAAATCAAACGACCATCACTGGATCACATCTAAAAGTGTTGCCACATGAACAGGCTTTCGTGTTTCGGATTCAACCCGCCAACCCGCACGCTCGCCAACTCGCTAACACTATTTATTGTCTTGCATTTTTAATACTGTATCAAAGAAGTAACGGAATAACCTTCAAGCTTGTCTCTGCCTTTTAAATCACAAAGTTCAACTACAAAAGTAATTGCCGCCACCTGTGCACCAACTTTTTTAATCAACCGGCAAACAGCTTCAACTGTTCCACCTGTTGCCAAAAGATCATCAACAATTAAAACCTTTGAACCCTTCTCTAGAGCATCTTTATGCATCTCTAAAATGTCCGTACCATATTCCAGAGCATAACTCTCGCTAATCGTTTCGGCAGGAAGCTTGCCCTTTTTTCTGACCGGTACAAAACCAGCGCCAATCTTATAAGCCAGCGCTGCACCAAAAATAAATCCACGCGACTCAACAGCGACAATATAATCAATAGGCTTACCCTGCACGCTTTGCGCCAAATCATCAACGCTCTTTTTGAAAGCATTTTTATCTTTCAAAAGAGTCGTAATATCTTTAAATAGAATTCCGGGCTTTGGAAAATCAGGAATATTGCGTATACTCTCTTTTAAATCTACCGTCATAACATAGCCTCCCATCACTAAATAAACTAATGTTTTTTTAATAAAAGCGTTGATTCTCTTTTAATAAGTTTTACAGGCAAAACAATCTTGACAGGCTGCTTTTCTTTACCCAAAACAATCTGGTTAAGTTTTTCTAAAGCGAGCCTTCCCATCTCCGCGATTGGCTGAGCCACGGTCGTCAAACGTATCTGGCTGTATGCGGCAACAGGATTATCATCAAAACCAACAAGAGAAAAGTCCCAGGGAATTCTCAAGCCTTGCGCTCTTGCCTCATCCACAACTTCTAAAGCCATGACATCACTAGCTGCAAATATCGCGCTCGGCCTTTCTTTTAAATTGAGAAGATTTTTAGCTGCGCGCCTGGCAGGGGTCCTCAAAAAAAAGCCCTCCTGAATAAAATCACGAGGGATGTTTAAACCAAATTTTGCCATAGCCTGGCGGTACCCTTCAAGGCGTGCCTCACCAGCCTGCGTATTCAAATCACCTGCTATTATCGCAATCCTGGAATGGCCAAGCTTCACAAGATATTCCACAACATCCATAGCTGCCTTGCGATTATCTATTGCAATACAGTTGACACTCTCACTAAAATAGTTATTCATCGCGATACAGGGAATACCTCTTTTCAAGAAATCAAAAAATTCATTCCTATCGCCATTAATGTCCGCAAAAATTACACCCTTAACGGACTTAGACATAATACCCTCATTATTACGCCATTCTGTATGCTGATTTCGTTCAGTAATGTGAATCAAAATATCTATTTTTAGACGGCTTGCTGCCGCGCTCACCCCTTTAATCACCTCCGAGGCAAAAAAAGAATGAAAAACATCCTCAAATCTTGGAACGACCAGAGTATAAAAAGCGTCTTTGGCCATATTATTCCATTTGCTCCTTATCCTGGTCCATCATGAATTTTTTTAATTTCTTGAGGGCATTTTCTTCAATCTGGCGAATACGCTCCCGGGAAACACCAAGCTTTTTTGAAACTTCAGCAAGAGTGCAGGAGTTCCCATCATTTAATCCAAATCGCATATTTAAAACTTCATGTTCCCGCTCATTAACAAATTCCAGTAAATTATCCAGGCGCTCTTTATCAAAAAAACTATTTAATTCTTTTTCAGGAGATGCCGAGCTCTTGTCTTCAATAAGATCAATGATCTCATTACCACCTTCCTCGTTGATAGGCGCGTCCAATGAAGAAGGTTTAGAAACACAACCCCGCAACTTCACAATCTTATCTAAACTGACACGCATAGATTTAGCGATCTCCTGGTCTGACGGAAGACGCTTCAACTTCCCCATCAACTTCTCTGTTGTCTTTTTATATTTTGCGAGCAATTCATTAACGTAAACAGGAATCCGAATGGTTCTTGATTGTTCAAAAATAGAACGCGTAACACTTTGTTTGATCCACCAGGCAGCATATGTTGAAAACCTAAACCCCTTATTAGGATCAAATTTTTCAACGGCCTTCATTAGGCCAACATTACCTTCTTCTATTAAATCCATAAGAGGAATACCAAGATACATATACTTCTTCGCAATGTTGATAACTAGCCTTAGATTTGAACGTATCATGGTATCACGCGCTTCCAAATCTCCTTTTTGAATCTTCTTGCCTAAGGATATTTCTTCTTTTGCAGTCAAAAGTGGTATCTTGCGGACTTCTCTAATATAGGATTTTATGTTTTCCATATGTTATACCATTTTTTTATACCCTGCGGCCATAAAGCCCGCCCTTCAGGGCGAGGATGGGATCTAGCCGCTTGGGCATTCCGCCCAAAGATCCCCGAGCTTAGGCTCGGGTACAGGCTCCATTACTCCCCGCCACAAATGTGGCGGGGAGTAAATGATTTATTTCTTTTTATTTTTTTTAACAACCTTTTTTGCTAAAACCGCTCTCGCTGCAGAAAGCCTCGCAATCGGCACACGAAAAGGCGAACAACTGACATAATTCATGCCTGCATTATAGCAGAAATCGATCGATCGCGGATCTCCACCATGTTCTCCACAAATACCTATTTTCAGGTCTTTTTTTGTTTTTCTGCCACGATCAATACCCATTTTAATCAACTGGCCAACACCATCCTGATCAATCGTTTGAAATGGATCATCCGGCAAAATCCCCTTCTGCAAATAATCCTGCAAAAAGGATCCAATATCATCCCGCGAAAAACCAAAACTCATCTGTGTCAAATCGTTCGTACCAAATGAGAAAAAGTCTGCCACTTCAGCAATTTTATCCGCAATCAAAGCAGCACGCGGAATCTCGATCATCGTACCAAACATATGATTGATCTTCTTAAGGCCGAATTTCGCCAATACTTCTTTGTAAACCTTCTTCGCGATAACCAACTGATCCTCCAGCTCACTTACACAGGAAACAACTGGTATCATGATTTCAGGCATAACCTTCTTACCTTCTTTTGTCAATTCCGCGGCAGCTTCTAAAATCGCGCGAAACTGCATCGCACTGACTTCCGGATAGGTCACGCCTAATCGAACACCGCGATGGCCCATCATTGGATTAGATTCAGCCAAACCATCAGAACGCTTATTTAACTCTTCCAAAGAAATATTCAAACTTTGTGCGAGATTAGCCCTCTGTTCCTGCTGATGTGGAACAAACTCATGCAAAGGCGGATCAAGAAGCCTGATTGTTACTGGAAAACCATTCATCGCTTCCAAGGTTCCTTTAATATCCTTCTTCACAGATGGAAATAACTCATCTACCGCTTTTTCTCTCTCCTGTGTATTGCTTGACATAATCATCTTACGTAGCTTAAAAAGAGAATCTTCCGAACCCTTGCCATAAAACATATGCTCTGTCCTAAAAAGGCCTATACCCTCAGCGCCAAATTGACGAGCTTTTTTGGCATCTTCGGGAGTATCAGCATTTGTCCTGATCTTCATAACTCTGACACTGTCGCATATTTTCAAGAAAGCATTCAGGATCTCATTTTCACTTGAGGCATCCATCATGGCTATCTTTCCTAAATAAACAAGCCCTTTGGTACCATTCAAAGTAATCCAATCACCTTCTTTTAAAACCTTGCCATCTAAATGAACTTCTTTTTTAGCAAGCTCAATTTCAATGCTCGAACAACCAACAACACAACACTTTCCCCATCCTCGAGCAACAAGCGCGGCGTGTGATGTCATGCCACCACGCGCTGTTAAAATAGCTTCAGCAGCACGCATACCGTCAATATCCTCCGGATTCGTTTCTTCGCGAACTAAAATAAGCTTCTTGCCTTCTTTTGCCAATCTTACAGCATCTGCGGAATTAAATACAACCATCCCGCATGCCGCTCCAGGCCCAGCAGGAAGCCCTTTGGCAATCGGCTTATTTTCTTTTTCTGCCTTTGGATCAATAATAGGATGCAGTAACTCATCTAACTGTTCCGGAGTCACACGCATAACCGCTTCTTCCTTACTAATGAGCTTTTCTTTGACCATATCAACAGCCATCTTCACAGCTGCAGGGCCATTCCTTTTGCCAATACGGCACTGCAACATAAAAAGCCTGCCTTTTTCAATCGTAAACTCAATATCCTGCATATCACGATAATGCTGTTCCAACCGCTTTTGAATATCAAACAACTGCTTATAAACATCCGGCATCAATGCTTGTAAAGTTTCCAGATCCTTATTATGATCACTCTGTGAACACGTATTAATAGGCGCCGGAGTCCTTGTTCCTGCCACAACATCTTCTCCCTGTGCATTCACAAGAAACTCTCCATAAAACATCTTGTTTCCATTACCCGGATCACGGGTAAAAGCAACGCCTGTGGCACAATCAGTTCCCATGTTACCAAAAACCATGCTCTGCACATTAACCGCTGTTCCCCAAATATGAGGAATTTTTTCAATATTTCTATAGGCAACCGCGCGCTTTCCATTCCAGGAAGAAAATACCGCGCCTATTCCGCCCCAAAGCTGATCATGCGCTTCATCTGGAAAATCTTTACCTAAAACTTCTTTAATCCGTTTTTTAAATTCAGAACACAGGTGTTTTAAATCAGCAACTTTAAGATCTGTATCAGATTTATAGCCTTTGCTCTTTTTTAAATCACCCATAATCTTTTCCAACTGCTTACGAATCCCCATGTCTTCGGCAGCCTCAATACCAGCAGCCTTTTCCATAACGACATCCGAATACATCATAATAAGGCGCCGGTAAGCGTCATATACAAACCGCTCATTTCCACCCGTCTGCTTGACAAGGCCGGGGATCGTTTTTTCTGTTAAGCCAACATTCAAAACAGTCTCCATCATGCCGGGCATAGACTTGCGGGCACCGGAACGCACAGAAACCAAAAGCGGATTCTCAACACTTCCGAATCCTTTTCCCATAAGAGTTTCTATTTTAAGAAGAGCCTTGTTCACTTCTTCTTTTAATCCTTGCGGATATTTCTTTTTATTCTCGTAGTAATAAGTACAAACATCCGTTGTAATAGTAAAACCTGGAGGAACAGGAAGTTTAAGTTTTGGATTCCCTGCCATCTCAGCCAAGTTGGCACCTTTCCCGCCCAAGAGATTCTTCATGCTTTCATTTCCATCGGCCTTTCCACCGCCGAAAGAGTACACATTCTTTTTAGCCATGTTCCCCGTGCTCCTTTCCTAACCTGTTAACAACTTAACGATTGTTTTAAATAATAACCCTCTCGCCGTGAATACCGGCAAATTACAAAACTATACAATTTCCAACTTTTCCTTTAAATAATCTTTCAGCCTGCTGATATCAATTCTCTCCTGAAGCATCGTGTCACGGTCTCGCACCGTTACCTTTTGATCCTCTAAAGATTGAACATCAACCGTAACGCAATACAACGTACCTACCTCATCCTGCCTACGGTAAAGCTTGCCGATAGCAGCTGTATCATCATAAACAACAGCCGTACTTTTCATTAAATCCTGCGCGATATTTTTAGCTAATTCAACCAAAGGAGGCCTATTCTTTAATAAAGGTAAGACCGCCGCTTTAATGGGCGCCAATTCCGAACAAAATTTTAATACAACTCTTGTTTCTTCTTTTGTGCCGCCAGGTGAACCATCTTCATTAAGCGGTTTCTCTTTGATAATTTTTTCTTCACAATAAGCATCCACCAGAAATGCCAAAAGCGCCCTGTCAATACCACCGGAAGGTTCAATGATGTGCGGATAATACCTCTTATTTTCAGTAGAGTCAAAATAACTCAAATCCTTACCCGAAGACTGAGCGTGTTGTTTTAAATCAAAATCCCCTCTATTAGCAATCCCCTCCAACTCAGACCACCCAAAAGGAAATTCATATTCAATATCAGAACAGGCTTTCGCGTAATGCGCCAATTCATCCTGAGCGTGCGGCCTGATTCTCAAATGCTCTTTTTTAATTCCGTTTTTCAGGTACCAATTAAATCTTGCCTCAATCCAGGACTCATACCACTTTTGATCATCCTCTGGCCTAACAAAATACTCAATTTCCATTTGTTCAAATTCACGTGTGCGAAAAGTAAAATTACCAGGGGTGATTTCATTGCGAAAAGATTTTCCAATTTGAGCGACACCAAATGGAAGTTTCTTGCGGGTTGTGTCCAGGATATTCAAAAAGTTTGTAAAAATTCCTTGGGCTGTTTCAGGCCTCAAATACGTAACAGCGCTACTGTCCTCCAAGGCGCCAAGATATGTCTTCATCATAAGATTAAACATTCTTGGAGGCGTCTCTTTTAAATCTATTTTGGCATTACACGATGGGCAGGCTTTAATGTGCTCCTCTTGCGTATCCACAAGATAATCCAGGCGAAACCTTTTTTTACATTCCCGACAATCAACCAAAGGATCTGAAAACCCATCCACATGGCCAGAGGCTTTCCAAACTTGAGGATGCATAAGGATGGCGCAGTCCAGGCCGACCATATCCAGCCTCTCCTGAACAACAGATTTCCACCAGAGATTCTTAAGGTTTCTCTTAAGCTGCGCACCCAAAGGGCCATAATCCCAAACACTCCCTAAGCCACCATATATTTCAGAGCTTTGGAATATAAACCCCCTGCGCTTGCAAAGAGAAAGAATCTTGTCCATTAAACCTAATTCAGCCATAACAGTATATTAAGGTATCGTTTCGAATTATCCTATGAGATCGTTATTCTTGTACGGGAATTACTATTTTTACTCTAAAAACGGGTATCTGTCAATGAAAAAAAGCCTAATAGAGATACCCGATGCACCCACCCGCAAATAATTTTGTAAGAGCATACACCGAGCTCAACACAAAAACCAATCTCTTTACAGAGTGGCGCTTATCCCCCATAGCTTTAGCGCAAGAGGAAAGCCGCGGGAGAGGTCAGGTGAAGCGCGTTGCTATATGTTTTTTTGTGATAACATCTGTTTTTCTTTTATGATTCTTATTGCCTCTTGTTTCGAATATCCGTTATAATCAACTACAAATATGTGTCCATCACCGTATCCATCTACGAGTAAGACCAAAATGTTCTCGCCATCTATTTCGTGGATTTCAATACTTCCTTCGGAAATATTTCTTATTGATTCTATTTTAAGAGACCAGGTATTTTCATATTTAGGAGGGATATCATATGTATTTGAATTAGCCCGCGTTTCCGGCTGATTACACCCAATAGGGAAACATGCTGTTAGAATACATAAGAAAAGCGTAATGTTATTTCTGATTTTGTTAATTGTTCTTATAATCATTTTTTATCTTCTCCTATAACACCTAATCAACTAACTTCAATATTTTCTGAGCGCTCTTCTATCTCTGCTCAAAATAGCTTGTTTTTAACAAACTAAACCCCTTCATCCAGCAGTTTTTCAAGCTCTTGCGAAGTGATCTTATAGGAATGCTCTTGTGTTGGAAAACGGCCTTCTTCAACATCTCGCTTATATTGCTCAAAAGCCGTGATCATATTTTGTTTCAAATCAGCATAGCGCTTTACGAACTTCGGCGAATAGCGGTCAAACAATCCTAATAGGTCATGCGTTACTAAAACCTGGCCATCACAGTACGGGCCTGCGCCTATGCCTATTGTCGGAATTTTTAATTTCTGTGTAATAATCTGCGTAACCTTATCCGGCACACATTCCAAAAGAATGCTAAAACAACCGATATCTTCAAGGCGGCAAGCCTGTTCAATTAATTTTTTGGCCGCCTGCGCATCTTTTCCCTGCACCTTAAAACCGCCCAATTCATCAGCGGTCTGCGGTGTTAATCCGATATGGCCCATGACAGGAATACCAGCTTTAACAATGGATTCAGCCGTTACAACGGCTTTATCAAACCACTCAAGTTTTACCGCGTCACACCCTGCATCTTCCACAAATAACCGCGCGTTCTTAACACGATCAGAAGAATCCTGCTGATACGAAACATAAGGCATATCGCCGATTAACAAAGCGTTTTTTACCGCTCGCCTAACGGCCTTCGCATGATAAAGCATTTGCGACATGGTCATTTCTTTTGTTGAATCCAGGCCCAAAACAACATTGGCCACAGAATCACCAACTAAAATCATATCTATCCCAGCCTTATCAAGTGCTGCAGCAAATGGATAATCATACGCTGTCAACATGGTAACTTTACGCTTTCCTTTTAATTGAACCAATTCCGCAATCGTCATCTTTGGCATAAAACTCTCTTCTTTGTGTGGGTTAATTACTCAAACCACATTTTTCTAAAAATTTAACAATGGACATTTTTATCTGCTCAGACTGAACAAAAAAACAGTCATTATGCCCGCCCTGAGCCTGGAAAAATTCTTTTGGAGCAACCGCCCGGTCAAAAAGCTTCCTACCTAAAACAAAAGGAACAATCTCGTCTTGTGAACTATGGATAAAAAGTTTCGGGGCTTTGATCTGAGCGACTTTTGCATACGAATCGTATTTACTGGCGACAAGAAAAACCGGTAAAAATGGATAAATCTTTTTGGCCATGTCCGCCGCGCACGTAAAACTGCCTTCCACGACAAGCCCGCCGATAGGTACCTGTGCCGCTAAATCAATCGCAACCGCGCCACCCAACGACTCGCCATATAAAATAATACGATCGTCCGGTACTTTCAAAATATCAATAAGATAGCGATACCCTGCTAAAGCGTCAGCGTAAATACCTCGCTCACTTGGCCTCCCGGTGCTTTTCCCATAGCCCCTGTAATCAATAACAAAAACACTGATACCCAGACTATGAAAAAAAGAAATCTTGGACAACCGATCGCCAATATTACCCGCATTGCCATGCAAAAAATATACAACGGGTGCTGTTTTATCAACCGGGATGAACCACGCGTTAATCTTTTCATGGTCACCGGTTTCAAACGTCAAATCCTGATAGTCCAAACCTATGCTCTGAGGCGTCGCGGCGATCTGTTTCGCAGGATAGTACAAAGAGCTAAATTCAAGATGGCGCACGTACCCTATAACGATTATGAAAAAAACAACTATAAACAAGATAATTTTTATCATCACATAATTCCATTTCATTTCTTTTTTGGCGCAACCCCCAAAATAGCATATATATCATCCCAGGATTTTTTGCTCTTGAGGATGACAATTGAAACCCGATGATCTCCATAATAAGCAATCCCCGCATAACAATGGCCGGCTGCACGTGTGTAACCCGTTTTACCTAAAACAAGCGGATCTGATAAACGCCAGAGAAGTTTATTGTGGTTACGCCGTTTAATAACAACACCGTCACTGCCTTTAATCGTTACATACTTTTTTTCCATAACGGAAACAATAAAAGGATGGCTGAAGGCTTCACGCGTAATTATGGAATAATCATAGGCCGTTGTTACCTGTTTTGGATCAGGCAATCCTGTCGCATTCGTAAAATTTGAATGGCTGGCACCAAGTTCTCTGGCCTTTTTATTCATCAGGCAAGCAAAATCTTCTTCACTGCCGGCTACGGCTTCAGCCAAAACTACTCCCGCATCATTGGCAGATGTCGCCACCAAAACCTCTAACAAATCCCTCACAGAATAATAGACACCTTTTTTCAGGCCAGCTTTTGTCGGCTCAACATTAACAGCCCTAAGAGATACTGTAACTCTTTCATCCATATCCAGACGTTCCAAAACAACCAGCGCTGTCAACAACTTAACAAGGCTGGCAGGCTGCAACTTGAGATGGGGATTTTTGGAGCACAAAACTTTACCATTCGTATAATCAACCGCATAAACTGCCTGGGCTGTCACGCCAACAGCCTTATTCTTGCTTTTTTTTACTTGAGCCAAAGCATCTAGTGGGCCAAAAAAGCAAAATGAACAAAAGAACAAACCACTACAAAATAAGCGGGCCAGCAATAACTCTCTTTTCCCAGCTAGGCCAAATTTTGTAGTTGTCTTTTTTTGCCGCAAAAAAAAACTATTTTGCATCCTTGTATATTTTATAATATTCACAATTCTTGCAAATGATTTTTTTCACACTTAAAGGCTGTGGCGTATCCTTGCTCATTTTACAACACGCGATATCAACTAGCCAACATCGCCATTCATCTGTATCTGCCAAAAGGCAAACTTTATGTTTGTCCACAGGGCAGTGAAAAAACTCCCAACATCTCTTCATCTTTTTATACTGCTCTTTCTCTTGTTTCATTTTTTTAGGAAAACAACACCGTTAATATACCCTTTAGTTGAGCCCTCACGGCATTCCTGCGACCAGACAATTTTCCCTTTTAAAGGCCCGGCAGGTTTCTTTGTATCATAGAAAAGCTTGATATTAATAATTTGGCCTAATTTTAATTTTTTATCTGAAAAAAAACATGCCCCATTTAAACTGACATTCCTTGTTAAAGTATCCATTTTTACAGTAAAAAGCCCTGCCTTATACTGCATAATCGTTGAGGTCCTAAACCTTGCATGCCTTCTTCGCTCCTGCATAAAGCCCCCTCCCCCATGAAAAAACATCACAGATTCAAACTATAGCGTTCTTACCCTTTAGCTCTTTAAACCAGAGCTTAAAGATAAAATCTTCCCATTCTCCGCGATAAGTTTTGCCTCAATGCCTTGAAAACGACTGACAATATCTACGCTTTTATCAAATCCCAGCACTACAAAAGCTGTTGCCAAAACATCCGCTGTTAAAACATCCGGGGCCACAACAGTCGCAGAAACAACACCTGAAACAGCAGGGTAGCCTGTTTTCGGGTCTATTATATGAGAATAACGTTTATTTTGAAAGGTAAAAAATTGTTCATAATCACCCGAGGTAGCCACCGCCTTATTTTCAATCTCAAAGCGGCTCATAATACCCTGCTTATGGCGGGGATCCTGAATACCAACCCGCCAGGAATGCTGACAGTTTTTTCCAAGACAATACAAATCTCCTCCAGCATTAACAATAGCACTATCAATCTGTAATTCCTTGAGGCGTTTTATAGAGCAATCCAGCGCGTATCCTTTCGCTATCGCCCCTAAATCAATCTGAACACCCATCTTCAACAA
This sequence comes from Candidatus Omnitrophota bacterium, assembly GCA_043819345.1. Taxonomy (GTDB): domain Bacteria; phylum Omnitrophota; class Gorgyraeia; order Velamenicoccales; family Velamenicoccaceae; genus CAYRDK01. The sequence continues at coordinate 9,846 of JBDREX010000007.1, read as the reverse complement.
CTTCACGCTTAAATCCTTCTCATTCAGATAAACATAATCAAAGCCAACATACGACAAGCCGTCACGAACCTCCTGTTCGCCGGGAACTTTTTCTAATGCTATGGCCTTCTTCCACATCGAAGAAACAGGAGCAACGGTTGGATCAAAAGCGCCATCGGTCATAACATAAAACAACTGCGCTTTTTTAAGAAGATCAAACAATTCTCTTGAAACAACCAGCCCGCCCGAAGCATTCAGGCGCGCCAACTCACTACTTTTGTCAAAGAGGCTACACATCTTTTCAACACGCTCAAACTCTTTAAAAACAACCTCCTGCGCCACCGGATTCTCACTTGTTACTTCAACAAACGTGCCCATAAAAAAAGCCGTATCCTTAGAAAGCTTCGGACCACAACCCATGGGAAGGATAGACAAAAAGAATAGAAAAATATTCAATATAATCGCTCTTTTATTAATTTTCATAACATATCCTGCCTTATCTGAGGCCTCAAAAAAAAGAATTCTTTATTTTTTTTGAATAGCCTTAAAAAGTTCCTTTAAAGTCAAAGTATTCAAAACATCACCCTTCTCCAGCCACGCGCGCCGCGCGATACCCACTCCAAACCTCATATAACCTAAATGGCTCCGATTATGAGAATCGGTATTAATAGAAAGCTTTACTCCATTTTCTTTCGCCCACCGGGCGTTCTGATCAGTTAAATCTAAACGGTAAGGATGCGCATTGATCTCAAAAGCCGTATTTGTATCTTTCGCGACTTTAAAAATCTCCTTGAAATCCAGCTCATAGGGCCCACGCGCCGGCCACAACCGTCCTGTCGGATGCGCAATAATATGAACATGTTTATTTTGGCACGCCCTTATAACTCTCTTTGTGAGCTGTTTTTTTGACTGTTTAAACCCTGTATGAATAGCCGCTATGACAATATCAAAATCCGATAAAATATCCTCGTCATAATCAATACGGCCATCAACATCAATTTCTACCTCGGTTCCAAATAAAACTTTGAAATTTTTTAACCTGGCATTTATGCGATCAATCTGACGTTTTTTCTTTTTCAGGGCTTCCTTGTCAAGGCCGCCGGCAATCTTCAATGAAACAGAATGATCGCTCAAACAGACATAATCATATGGATAACAGCGGGCTTCGTCAACCATATCCTCAACAGTTTCAATGCCGTCTGAATAATTTGTATGAACATGAAAATCTCCCCGAATATCAGACAGCTTGATCAAACGAGGCAATTTTCCTTGAGCCGCAGCTTCAATCTCGCCGGTATCTTCCCGTAATTCAGGTTCAATAAAATCTAAGCCCAAAGCCTTATAAAGATCTGCCTCACACTTAGAACCCAGACAACGATTTTTTTTATCAAAAACACCGTACTCATTAATTTTCAATCCCTTTTTCATGGCCAATTGGCGCAAATGAATATTGTGGTCCTTAGAGCCCGTAAAATAAAGCAGGGCCGCCCCAAAAGAATTAGACTGAAAAACACGTAAATCCACCTGCGCGTCATCTTGCGTTAAAACGGTGGATTTCAAATCACCTTTAACCAAAACACGTTTTACACAAGGCAAATGGACAAAAGCATCTATAATTGCCTCCGGCTTGCCCGAAACAGCCAAAATATCAATATCGCGCACACTCTCCTTCATCCGCCTAAAGCTTCCAGCTACTACCAGCTTATCAGCCAAATTACCTTTCTTTAAAGCAGAACAAATCTGACTTGAAACCGCATCAGCTGTTAATAAATCCAGGTACTGCTTACCCTTTTTGATTAATGCAATGCCTTTAAGAATATTATCAATCGTTTTTTCTTTAACGCCCGGCAATGACATTAAACGGCCGTCAGAAGCGGCTTTCTTTAATTCATCAAGTGATTTTATATTCAGCTTCTCAAAAAAAAGCCTCGCTGTCTTTGGGCCAACAGAAGGAATTTCTAATATTTCAAGTACACCTTCAGGGATACTGCGCTTTAATTCATTATAAAACTCACACTTGCCCGTTAAAACGATTTCTTTAATTTTTTCAGCCAGATCATGGCCAATCCCGGCAAGATCTTCCAAGCGACCCTGTTGAACATAACTTTTAAGATCCTCACTTAAATTACCGATTGTCTCTGCGGCCTTCATATAAGCGCGAATACGAAAAGGATTGTCACCTTTAATCTCTAAAAGCTCGGCAATTTTTATAAAATAATCCGCTACTAAAGCATTGTTTTTCATAAGCCTCTATCCTACAACAGGACTAAAGACAAGAACAGTGTCCTGTGTTTGACAAAAATACTTTTTTATTACAATCATACACAATACAAGACTAACCAAAGCGCCCCCTAATACAACTGTCTGAGCACTCAAATAATGAGCTACTGATCCGGCAATTAAATTTCCAAAGGGCATGAGGCCTGTCAGCATCATAACAAAAACTCCCATAATGCGCCCTCTGAAGGCATCCGGAACAGACGCCTGCAACATCGTATTGACCATAGACATTCCCCGTGTCGCTCCAAAACCAGCTATAATCAATAAGGCCGAAGATATGAAGATTGAGCGAGAAAATGAAAACAACATCGTGGAAATAAAAAACAAAAAAATCGCATTTTTAAAAACCTTAAATCTTGAAATACAACCCTTCAGCCGCGCAAGGCTCAAGGCCCCTGCTAAGGCGCCCAGGCCGTTGGCCGTCATCAAAATCGCCAACCCTCTGGCACCCAAATGAAAAACATCCTGAGCAAAAACAGGCATCAAAACAATATAGGAGATACCAAAAAGGCTGACAATCCCCACCATAATCAACAAACCACAAAAAGGCTGATTTGCGCCAATTAATCGCAAGGCCTCTTTGACCTCGCTCAACACAGAAGTATCTTTTGAATTCACAAACGAAGGCTGCCGCGGTTTAATTAAAACTAAGACAACTAAGATCGGCAAAAAACTTAAAGCATTAATAAAAAAACATTCGGCAATACCAGTAAGGGCGATCAAAAGTCCGGCCAATGCGGGGCCGATAATCCTTGCAGAATTAAACGCGGCCGAATTAAGCGCGATAGCATTAAGCAAATGCTGCTTACCGACAAGGTCAACGACCATCGCCTGCCGCGCAGGCGCATCTAGTGCGATAATAACCCCATTTAAAAAAGCCAAAATTAAAATCTGCCAAACACATATTTTGTGGTAATAAACAAGGGCCGCCAGCGTAAAAGCTAAAACCATAAAACTTAATTGCGTCACAATTAATAGATTCCGTTTTGCATGCCTGTCCGCGAAAACTCCGGCAGCCAAAACTAAAATTGAAATCGGTATATAATTCAAAAAACCAACCAGCCCCAGCAAAAAACTTGATTGTGTCATTTCAAACACAAGCCAACTCTGAGCCATAGATTGAATCCACGTCCCGATCAAAGACGTAAACATCGCAAACCAAAATAACCTGAATTCTTTAATTTTTAACGAAGAGAACATATGTTTTTTTCTAATAGCCGATAAAATTTTCCTTTACAACAGCTTCTTGAGGCAAACCAAGCTCTTCACGCAAAATATGTTCCATCGCGTCAACCATACCAGGTGGCCCGCAAATATAAAAAACCCTCTGGTGATAATCACTAATTTTTTCTTTAATCATATCCGCGTTAATACAGCCCATCTCAAGCCCGCATGAACCCTTTAGCTCACCCGTCACAGTATAAAAGACTTTCAGATTCTTATTCGACAGACACATTTGATCAAAATCATCTTTAAAGATGAGATGTTCAAAATCTCGGCTGGAATAAAGCAGAACAAAATCTTTTGAACTTTTTAAATCCGTAGCACACTTTACTATGCTGCGAATAGGTGTTATCCCGATGCCACCACTTAAAAAAGCTATTTTTTGATATGCTTCTTTAATAACAAACTGCCCCATGGGCAGACGGACAGAAACTTCATCACCCACAGAAAGCCTTTTCAAGGCATTTGAAAAATCACTGTGGGTCAATTTTTTCGTAAACTCAATATACCCCTTTTCGGTCGGAGAACTGGAAATAGAGAGAGCTTTCACCATATCTTTTCCATCTACATTCAACGTTAAAGTCAGATATTGGCCAGCCTCAAACAAAAGCTCTTTTTCCAGCTTCAAACGAAATGTTTTAACATCACAACAACGCTCAACAATACCAGAAATTTTTAATCCTAAAGGCTCCAAAACCCCTCCGTCCTAAACAATTCTCATAAGTCTTTTTATTAACTTGTCTTTTAGAATAGTATTATTAGTCAAAAAACATCCCGCGACATCCGGATGGCCTCCGCCGCCAAATTCTTCAGCAACCCGCCCAATATCCACAAGCCCTTTTGACCGCAAACTTACACGCCATTGCCGGCCTTTCATTTCTCTAAAAAGAAGGACAGCTTTAACATTCTTAAGCATTCGGATCTGATCTGCGATAGGATCCACATCCTCGTCTCTGGCTCCCAGCCGGCGCATGTCCCGTGAAGTTACATACGTATAAGCGATCTTGCCCTGCTTATAAAACTTTATCCTTGAAAAACACAATCCCAAAAGCGCGGCCTCTTCTTTCGTTCTAGTCCAATAGCTTCGCTCTACGATACTGTAATAATTCACACCACGCGAAATAAGATCCGCACAAATAGAAAAAGTTTCAGACCGCACAGTCGGCAACCGAAAAGACCCAGTCTCTACTATCATAGAAACCAACATCGCAGAAGCCATATCGCTATCTATGGGAATTTTTAACACGTGTAATAGATGGTAAACAATCTCACCAACAGCCGCAGCCTCTTTATCAATAAATGAAATATGAGCAAAACTTTTTCTAAAGGCATGGTGGTCAATTTCAATCGTTTTTAAGGATCTATTAAAAACATTCTTAAACATATCCCCTAATTGAACCACAGACGCGCAATCAATAGCCACAGCCAGGTCAAAATGTTTTTGGCCGCGATTGGATACTTTAATAGACTTAAACAACGGCAAAAAATTATATCTAAGAGGCACCGTGCTGGGAGAAAACAAATAAACATTCTTTTTAATCTTTTTCAAAGCCAGCGCCAGCGCAACCATAGACCCAATGGCATCTCCATCAGGAAACTTGTGAACACATAACGCGATATGTTTCGCCCGCTTCAATTCATCGGCAACTTTTTTGTACATTATCTTATTCAACTTATACCCCCATAATTTTTACAATGACTCTTTTCTTTCTCTTGCCATCAAATTCAGCATAGTAAATCTGCTGCCATGGCCCAAAATCAAGCTTGCCCTTCGTCACAGGAACAATAACTTCATGATGGATAAGCAGGCTTTTCAAATGCGCGTCACCATTCGTTTCTCCTGTCCTGTGATGCTGATAGTCCGCTTTAAAAGGTGCTAACACCTCAAGCCACTGGTCAATATCATGAATAATACCGGATTCATCATCATTGACATAAACCCCTGCCGTAATATGCATCGCAGAAACTAAAATCATACCTTCCTGAATCTGGCTCTTACCAAGAAGCTCTTCCACCTGTGAAGTTATGTTAATGTAATCTCTCTTGTTTTTTGTCTGAAACCACAAATATTCTGTATAGGTTTTCATGGGTTAAATCTTTCCTCTCTGACGCTTATACCCACAGCCTGTCACACCGCTCCAAAAACCGGAAAAAATTTTTCTAAAAGGCACACACTTGAACTCATTCCCGTTAATAGTCTTATGAACTCCAAATCTATTCTCATAAATAGAGCAAAAATATGTCCCGTCTGTTTTTTTCTCTAAATGAATGCAAGGATCATTTTCGGCAACGCCACAACAAGCACCGCATCGCTTACAAAGGGCTTCGCTTTCCTCTTGTGCCTTCTTTAAATAAATTTCATACGCCTCTTCATCCATTATCATTTTTCACTTTTAATCTTAAGATTTAGTTTTTACCTGTGACTTGGCAACCCCTTTTATTTTCCAATAGACACACTTTACTCTTGAATTCTCCGTAATTTTTATATCAAACTCAGGCGATAATGCAACAACACCGTGCCAGATACCCCGTTTCAAAATAACAGGCTTGTCTAAGAGAAAGCACTGAACGGCCGCTTCTCTCTTACGCGTTGAAACAAAAAGCAGACCTTTCCCTTTAACGGGCTCAAAACTCTCAAGACTTTCAGGATGCTGCTCAAGTTTGGTAATTTGTTTATCCCGAACCACCAAATACGCGATACGCCATCCTAGTTTTGGCTGCCTGACAATAATCTTAAATAAATTCTTTGTTTTTGAAGCTTTATTTCTGTCAGGATACTCAATAATATGGCCAAAAAGCCTGAAATTCTCTGTGGTTATCCTTTGATACTTGCATTTTTTATCATACATAATGTTTTATAATACAGGAAATACGAGCATTAAACAAGAGGGAAAAAGAGACTTCCTTTAGCCAATATGGGGGGCAAATCCATGGAAAACACAAAACTTTGTCCATCTATGATCAAAATATAATAAAGGGGATTTCGTGGATAAAAATGAAAGAATTATGTTAGGTGGCAGAATTTTACAGGAAAAAATATAGCATGAATTTAAAACATGCCGAAGAAATAGTTGAGATTCCAGCCAAGAAATGAGAATAATCCAGCAGAATTCCTTTTTCCTTGATATCGTCTAAAAATCAATATACTCCTGCCAATAACGGTATAGCTGGCGCGTGGCAACAACATCCCGAAGACAATACCTGGCAATATCCGCATATCTCTTGTTTTCAAAAAGCCCCTTCACATCACCACCCGCTACTCCATCCTCTTTAGGGCTCTTAATACCAAAAGCGCTGCACCACACATGGAGGCTGAACTTTTTACGCGATGCCCCTAGAAATGTCAGCTTTTCCATTAAATCAATGTGCGCCGTAGAACGATAGCGGTCAGGCATGAGATTTTTAGAAGCCTTAAGCTGATTAATCGCGGAACGTATCATAATAAAAGGACAATCAAAAGAGCGGCCATTAAACGTAACAAACTGATCATATTTAGCTATCCTGGCCCAAAATAATTCTAAAAGCTGTTTTTCCTGATTAACTGAAAAATACTCAGCACCAGCTTCAACTGTTTTTTGAAGAGGCTCTCCAGGTGCCAGGTAATAAACAAAAGCCTTTTCTGTCTCTAGCTCAAGCATTGCGATCGTTACAATACGAGCTGTCACAGGATAAAAGCTCATAGAATCTCTTACGACCTGTTCTTCTTCATCCGTTTTAGCAAACTTTAGCAGATGCTCCTGAGTCGTTTCATCAAAAGAATCAAAAGGCAAACCAACCGTTTCAATATCAAATATAACTTTCGCCATGATAAGTATTAAAGTAGTCCTTCATTTTATGATTTAAGTCTTTTTTTCTCATCCCAAAATCAGCCAAATCATCCAGGTCCAGCTCTTCTTCTTCAAACCAAGAATAATCCGTCTCTAATTTTTCCAACACTTTCGCTTCATTGACAAAACGCGAAAGACGGTTAAACGTACTGATGCCACCATTGCGCCCTTCATTGTGCATAGATAGGAAAAGGTTTTTTTTGGCGCGCGTAACAGCAACATATAAGAGCCGCTTCTCTTCTTCAATAGATTCCTCGTCGTTAAGCGCGTAAGAAACAGGGAAACTGCCGTCCATCAAAGCCATAACAAAAACTGAATCCCATTCCAAGCCTTTAGCAGAATGAACAGTTGATAATGTTACATGCCCTTCATCATCCTTGTTTGCCTCCATGCTGACCATGCTGCGTTCCGGTGGTTCAATCGTCACAAAATCAACCAAAAATTGCTCTAATGACGTATAGGAACAAGAGATCTCCATAAAAGCCTTCAGATCATCTTGCCGCGCGGGATGATCATCAAACTTCTTCTTTAAAAAAGGTATATAAAAATCAATGACCTTTTTAATTTTTTCACGCACTCCTCCAATATCTTTTAAACAATTCAACAGTTCAACAACGCGCACCAACTCTTTTCTCTGGCTAGGATTTTTTATCACACTTTTTAGTTGGCGATCCATATCTTCACACTTAGCAGAAACAATGATATCTTTAACTTTCTGTACAGTTCGGGGCCCGATCCCATCCAATAACATAAGCACGCGTGCTAAAGATAATTCATCTCTGAAATTATGATGCACCTTTAAGAAAGCCAGCGTATCTTTTATGTGCGCTGTTTCAATAAATTTCATACCCCCATAAACCATGAAAGGGATATTCAGTTTTGACAAAGCAAGCTGAGCAGGCAATGACAAAAAATTAGAACGATATAAAACCCCCATAGTCTTTAACGAAGTGCCTTCTCGACGCAAAGAAAAAATTTTTTCGGCAATCCACTGGGCTTCCATATAAGCATCTTTAAAAAAAGAAAGAGTTGGTTTTTCCTTTCCAGCAGACATCGTAAAAAGAACTTTTGAATATTTTCGTTTCTCACCCGCAATAACCGCATTAGCAACATCCAAAATAGGTTGTGTAGAACGATAATTATATTCTAAAGTAATAATTTTTGTATCCGAAAACATGGCTGGAAAATCAAACATATTCTTATAATATGCCCCTCTAAAACTATAAATACTTTGGGTATCGTCTCCAACAGCCATGCAATTCTGGTGATTCCTGGCTAAAGAAAAAATGATATCCGCCTGAATCTTGTTGGTATCCTGAAACTCATCGACCATAACATACTTAAACTGTGATGTCACCTTCTGGTTGATCTGTTCATCTTCTAGTAAGAGCTTCAAATAAATCAACATATCATCATAATCGATAAGATTGCGGCTAATTTTATATTGAGTATATTCTGTGCGCAAATCCTCAATTTGCGATGCCAAGTGAGAAAAATGAGGATAATCGCCAGATAAAATATCCGCTATCGATTGGTTACGGTTCAAACTCATGCTTAAAATGCTTCTTAAGGTATCCTTTTTTGGAAATCGCGTTTTATCTTCCAGACAGCCAAGCTTAGCAGCTAATAAAAATAACGCATCCGAAGCATCTGAGGCATCAATAAAAGAAATATTCTCACCCAGGCCAAGAGCCTTCTTGTACCTTTTAATAATCCGATAAGCAAAAGAATGAAATGTTCCGCCTTCAATTCGACGACACTCAGGATCTCGTAAAGAAGCACGAGACAACATTTCACGGGCAGACTTTCTCGTAAAAGTCAAAAGCAGAATCTGCTCAGGGGGAATTCCCTGATCAATCATATATAGGCAGCGATATTCAATAACCCGTGTTTTACCGGTTCCCGCGCCCGCAACAACCAAAACAGGTCCATGAATCGTCGTCACAGCATCCAATTGGGACGGATTAAGCATTTTTTTTAGATCATCCAGCTTAACACTCATAATAATCTACTCCAATATTAAATCTCAACGGAAAAGGCACTGCGTTTTTGATCTTATCAACAGCAGAAAAAAACAGAAATTTCGAGGATGATTACTTGGCTTTATCATCCGGCGTTTCGTTTTTTGCAGAATCAGCTGGATGAGACTTTTGAGAACCATCTGCCTGCTTAGGTGCTTCAGGATTTTTAACATTAGCATCCGGTTGACCAGCACCAGCGGGCCTATTGATATTTGTAAATTTAAAAGGCATATCCCCCAGCGGATCATCCTGAGCTCTCTTAGGCGGCTGAGCACTTAAAAAATCAGTATCCTTTGGAACGTCATTTTTAAGATCTACTTTCACTTCGGGCTGATTGGAAAATCCGGGCATATGCTGCCCTTCTTTTTCATTTTTTGTAGGCTCTTCTTTCTTCAAGGGCTCTTCTTTCTTCAAGGGCTCTTCTTTCTTCAAGGGCTCTTCTTTCTTCAAGGGCTCTTCTTTCTTCAAGGGCTCTTCTTTCTTCAAGGGCTCTTCTTTCTTCAAGGGCTCTTCTT
>JBDREX010000006.1:0-3228 GCA_043819345.1 Candidatus Omnitrophota bacterium | reverse complement strand
ACCGCGGAAATCTTAAAATCCCTGTCAAACCGCTTCATCTGACGCTTCACCGTCTCCATTGGACACCCCCGTTTTAAGAGCAGATATTTATACTAATACCAACTCTTCATTGTGTCCACTAATTCGGGGGAAGATCACTATAACCTTCCTCTCTAAGGATAGAGGCAATAAGCCAGCACATATCTTTATCATTATCCACCACTAATATCTTTGCCTTAGTCATTCTTCGGCTTCCTTTTTTTCTTTTTCATTAACTTGCTTCTACCAATTATAGATAAGCAACAAGTGTGCCAAAAGTACTCGAATTAAGAAAGAATTTTTATATTCATTCGCATTCAAGGTAGAGAAATATATATAACCCTTTGCGCACTAAAAAGTAAGAGATAGGTTTCCCTGTCTTGCCGGCAGGCAGGCGCCGCCCGATTATTTTATTATTATCCGAAAATGTAACCACGTGCCCATACAATTTTTATGTTAAAACAGCTAAAACGGGTCAAATTTTGGTCAAGAATGGACAGAATCGTCCCATAACTCACTTCACTCGCTCAGGCAAAGCCCTGAGTTTATCGCAAGGCGAAGTCGAACCATCCAACAAATTCAAACTTTTCATTTTACGATAAAGCGCCTTGCGGTTAATTTGCAAGATTTCTGCCGCTTTTGCTTTATTTCCACTTGCCGTTTCAAGAGTTTTTTTAATTAAATTACGCTCAAATTCCTTCGCTGCTTCATCAAAAGAGACACTTAAAACATTTAAGCCGCCTGTTTCCAGCAGAAGCGAAGAGCCGATAGAAAAATCCGGTTTATTCTGAGATCCGGCTATATTCAGAGATAAGTGGCGAGGCAAAATATCCTCAGAATCAGATAAGAGAACCGCCCTCTTGATTAAATTCTTAAACTCCCGGACATTTCCCGGCCAATTATAGCTTAAAAAAAATTTCATTGCTTCACCGGAAAAACCTTTTATTTTTTTATCAAGTTCCTGATTTGCCTCATCCAGAAAATATTTGGCTAATACAGGGATATCTTCTTTTCTTTCGCGTAAAGGCGGAAGGTTAATATGAAATTCATTAAGCCTGTGAAAAAGGTCGTCTCTAAACTTGCCATCCCTGACTGCTTCAGGAAGATTAGTTTTTGTAGCCACAATAATCCGGACATCTATATTTATGTCTTTCCTCCCGCCTAAGTGCTGTAATTTCCTCTCCTGAATAACCCGCAATAACTTTGCCTGAACACCCTCAGGTAAATTAGTAATCTCATCTAAAAATAAAGTCCCTTTATTTGCCTGCTCAAACTTCCCGTCTTTACGCTCGTCAGCTCCTGTAAAGGCTCCTTTTTCATAACCGAAAAGTTCACTTTCTACTAATGTCTCAGGGATAGCACCGCTGTCTACGGCCACAAACGGCATATCCTTGCGCTTAGACTTTTGATAAATCATCTGCGAAATCAATTCCTTGCCCGTTCCACTTTCGCCTTGAAGTATTACGGTCATATTGGTAGGCGCGATAATGTTAACCTGGTTTAAAACCTGCTTTATTTGAAGGCTTTCTCCCATAACCTCCTCAATAGCGTTTTTTTCACCAAGCCTCTTTCTTAAAACTTCGACCTCCTTACACAAATATTTAGTCTGGAAAGCCTTTTTTATGATTAGCACTAACTCCTCATTATCAAAAGGCTTGGTGATATAATCAAAAGCGCCTATTTTCATCGCTCTCACAGCCCCATGGACATCACCAAAAGCAGTAAGCATAACAACGATTAAATCCTTGTCAATTTCTTTTATACTCTCCAAAACCTTCATGCCATCCATCCCGGGGAGCTTAATATCCAGCAAAACTAAATCAGGAGACTTATGTTTAACTTCTCTGATCGCCCGCTCTCCATCACCCGCGATAATAGTTTCATAACCTTCCTCTTTTAAAATATTAGAAAGAGTCCACCGCATATCCTGATTATCATCTACTATGAGAATCGTCCCCACCCTGTTAAACCCTCCCTGACAACAATTGAATTATCTTAATTTTCAACTTCACTTATTTAAGAACCTTCGTTTTACTCTCTCTCTCTCTCTCTCTCTGAAAAAGGAAACCTGACAATAATTTCTGTTCCCTGGCCCGGCTTACTTTCTATCTTTATTTTACCCTTATGATAACTAATCACCTGATGCGCTAAACATAAACCCAATCCCACTCCGTCTTCTTTTGTGGAAAAAAAGGGAGTGAACATTTTATTCAGATTTTCCGGAGCAATACCTATGCCTGTATCTAAAAAACTAACCGCTACCTCACTAGCCCCAAAATCAGGATAGGCATTAATCATTAAACGGCCTCCCGCAGGCATCGCGTCTAACGCGTTGAGGATAAAATTTAAAAATACTCCTTCCAATCGTTTTTCGTCTAATAATATTGACGGAAGCCGTCTTGACCATTTACGAGATAAACGCACGCGTTGTTTCGCGCATCGGACCTTAACCAAACTGCAAGCACTGTCTATGGCATTCCTAATACAGCCCATCTTAAAAGAAATTTCTCTGGGCTTGGCAAAATCAAGCAGATCCTTGATGATCCTGTTCGCGTTCTCAGAGTTTCTTAAGATTATCTTTAAATGTTTTTTTACCGGGCCAGGGAGGCTATATTTGCTTAAGACAAATTGGCTTGACGCGGTAATGCTACCCAAAGGATTTCTTATTTCATGCGCGATACCAGCCGCCAATTCCCCTATTCCCGCGAGCCTTTCCTGATAAAGTAATTGATCCTCTAATTTAACGATATTGGTAATATTTTTCATATACTCAATGACCTGAATAACTTTTCCATTTTCATCTTTAATAGGAAAGGTGGATATGTCCAACACGATCCTATTTTTATCAGCCCCCGCGCAAATCCTGGTCATATGAAATGCTTGAGCCTTCTCAAATGTCTTTTGAGCCGGGCAATTATCGCAAAAACATTCGTTTTTATGATACTCACTGAAACACTTCTTCCCCACTAAATCCGAAAAATCTCTCTTATTAAACAACTCAAGGATGCCCTGATTAACCCTTAAGATATAAAAATCCTTGTCAATAACTGAAATCCCATCGCCTATATTGTCAAATATAGCCTGGAGCCTGTCTTTTGTAACTTTCAGCTTATGCTCAAGCTCTATTTTCTCTGTAAGGTCTACGGCCAACTCTACCACTGCCGTAGTTTTCCCCCATTGATCCTTCATAGGGCTGGATATAAACTCAAA
>JBDREX010000005.1:0-11536 GCA_043819345.1 Candidatus Omnitrophota bacterium | reverse complement strand
TCTTCTGTCTTCTGTCTTCTGTCTTCTGTCTTCTGTCTTCTGTCTTCTGTCTTCTGTCTTCTGTCTTCTGTCTTCTGTCTTCTGTCTTCTGTCTTCTGTCTTCTGTCTTCTGTCTTCTGTCTTCTGTCTTCTGTCTTCTGTGGACTATTCTATAGCCCGTCGTTCCCGTTCGAGCAACTCCCTCTTCTTCGCCAATCCCCCGCTATAACCACCCAAAGAACCATCACTGGCAATAACCCGATGACAAGGTACATAGGGCACGAAAGGATTCTTATTTAACGCGTTGCCAACAGCCCGCGCGGCTGTGGGACGGCCTATCTTAGAAGCCACCCACCGATAACTCCTCACCTGGCCAAAAGGGATGCTCATCACCGTCCGATAAACATCTTTTTCAAAAGCAGTCAATTTAACGCTGTCCGATAACATCTTTTTTCCGCAATAATTGGTGATACTTCAAAGCAAACCGGTGCGCTTCATCTCGGCCCGATTGTAAAAGGCGCAAAACATAAGAATTCTTCTCAAATTTCACAGGTTCTTTTTGCTTAACAGTATAAATCAATTCTTCTCTTTTGGCGATAGCTATCATAGGAATTTTTAAAGAAAGGCTCTTCAGGGCAAATTGAGCCGCCTCCAAATGCCCGCGCCCACCATCAATCACAATTAAATCAGGCAAAGAAATCTTATGTTTCAAGAGGCTCTGGTAACGCCTCATCAAAACTTCTTTCATCATGGCATAATCATCTATTCCCTTAACGGTACGTATTTTAAACCGCCGATACTGATCCTTATCCGGCTGGCCATCGTAAAAAGAAACCATAGAACCAACAGCAAAACTTCCGCTGATATTGGATATATCGAACGTCTCTATCCGGCGAGGCTCTTTCTTTAAACCGATCCTATCGAAATCATCATGAATCCTGACAAATTTTTTTAAGCCTGTATCCTTAAGAGAAACCAAAATGCTCAAGGCCTCTAATTGATCGCGCAAACATGCTGCTTTTTCATACGCCCGTTTCTTAGAGCACCTAATGATTTCAGCAGATAACTCTGAAACAACATCTGAGTCTTTCTTGGTTAAAAAATCCTGAAACCTCTTAATCATCCGCCCATACGCGGCTTGGGAAATCTTATGTACACAAGGCCCGGCACAGAGCTTCAAGTCATAGTACAAGCACGCTTTGGAACCAAATCTACGGCAAGAGCAAAAAGGAAAACTCTTGCGCAAAATATTCAAAGCCCGCCGCAAAAGCTTAGCATTTGTGTACGGCCCAAAAAAATCCGCGGACACATTATTTTTCTTCCTGCGACCAATCAAAACCCGAGGAAACGCTTCATGTGTCATCATAACATACGGAAAACTCTTATCATCTTTTAAGCTAATGTTAAAACGCGGCTGATGCTCTTTAATCAATTCTGATTCCAAAACCAAGGCATCATGTTCTGATGCTGTCTCTGTAAAACTTATGTTCCGGACATAAGAAAACATAATCTTTGTTTTAATGGAATCCTGGGTTTTCAAAAAATAACTCGCCAGCCGTTTTTTCAAAGAAGCAGCTTTCCCAATATAAATAATCTCTCCGGCGGCATCTTTCATAAAATACACGCCTGGCTTATTAGGAAAATCTTTTAAGCACTTTTTCGAAACCAAGGTAAAACCTCCTTAAGTTCCCGAACCTTCAGCAAAACAAGAGCCGCGGCATAAACCAATATTCCTAAAATAATGACCAATGCCATTCTTATAAAACCGGGCAAAAACAAAAAACTATTATGCCACAACGACAAAATAAAAACAGCCATAATCAAGCTGGCGATAACCGCCTTTAGGATAAACACGCCAAACTCTCCAGAAAAATGAAATCCTGTCTTTTTTGCCAAAATAACATAGAGAAAAACAAAATTCATAATAGCTGAAAAGACGCTCGCCAAAGCTAAACCAGCTATACCAAATCTAAAAACAAAAATAAACAAAGCGTTTAAAACAATGTTAACCAAAAAGGCAGCAAAAGATATTTTAACGGGGGTAACCGTATCCTGAAGCGCATAAAATGCCGACGATAACAATCTTGTTCCCGTATAGGCGATCAAGCCAAACGCATAAAAAAATACGGCCCTTGAAGTGATAGCGGCTGAATACGCATCAAAATGGCCCCGTTGAAAAATCACTTCTACCAAAGGCGCGCTCAAAACCAAAATCCCTATCATTGCCGGCAAGATCCCTAAAAAAGTAGCCTTCATAGAGAAAACAAGTGTTTTTCTAAAACGTGCCATATCACCACAAGACGAACTTGCCGACATAGCCGGCAAAGCCGCGTTCGCAAAGGCGATACCTATGATGGCAAAAGGAAGCTGAATAATCCGATTAGCGTAATAAATAGCGGCTATCGCACCCTGGCCCACAAAGAGCGCTAACGAAGCAAAAATAGTATCTACAAAAACATTCATCTGATAGACACTTGCCCCAACAACACGAGGGCCGGCCAAACGGGCAATTTTACGCACAGAATCCCTTCTGAAGAAATCTGTGTAGATGCCGGCTGACAGCCCTATGCCGGTTTTTAGTAAGGGCGGTATCTGCACACATACCTGAAACACACCAGCCAACAAAACCCCAATACACAAAAAATAAATAGCCCGGCCAGAAGACATCCCGGCAATCATAATCATGCAAAGGATCAAGACAATGTTAAATACAGCCGATGAAGAAGCTGGGACCGCAAAAGAGTTTTGGGCATTCGCCACGGAGGCTAAACAGGCGCTAAGGGCCACCAAAATCAGATAAGGAAACAATATCCTTGTCAACTGTATCGTCAATTCAAATTGAGAAAAATTTTCTAAAAAACCCGGAGCGATCAACCGTATAATCAATGGAGAAAAAACAACTCCCATCAAACTGATTAAAGCAGCGAGCCCGGCTACCAACAACAACACCGTGTTCGCCAATTTCAAAAAATCCGAACGTTTTTTTTGAGCTAAACACTCACAAAAAACGGGCACAAATGCCGCATTTCCGGCTCCCTCTCCAATAGCATTCCTAAATAGGTTCGGGATTTTAAACGCGACAAAAAAAGCCTGAGCGTAAAAGCTCGTCCCAAAAATATTCGCCATTAAAACATCCCGTAAAAAACCAGTTATACGGGAAACAACCGTAAAAATACCAATAACAGAAGCTGATTTGAAAATAGCCTTATGTTCAGACATATTCTTTGCCCTTTTTGCCGGAGAAAAAAAATCTCAGGCCCTGCCACAAACATACAAAAACCTTACTGATAACCACAACCGACCAATCCCCTGGACGCACCCAAAATCAAACAGATATTGACAACCATGCCTTATTATGATATAAACCCTTTCACAGTAGGTTTAAGAAAATACCTCAAACAAGGACAGATCCGCAGCTCATAAGCGGACCTATTTAAGGAGCAATTATATGCCACAAAGAAAATGTGCAGCAAAAAGACTAAGAGCTGATAAAAAAAGAAAGCTCCATAAACTTAGCTTAAAATCAGACCTTAAAAAAGAGCTTAAGGGCCTGCGCGCCTTACTCGTTGAAGAGAAAATTGCCGAAGCAAAAGAAAAAATCAAAAACGTGTTTCGCAAGCTTGATCGAGCAGCCTCAAAAGGCCTCCTTCATAAAAACACAGCTGCCAGGCAAAAATCAAGTCTTGCCATCAAGTTAAATAAGAAAGCTTAACAGTCAAAGATTCCAGGATAAGAGTTTGTCGGGCAAAAGCTGAAGAACTCGATTTGAGTTTTTTATCCGCATCAAGAATAAACCTCAAGCCTTTGTCATACGTTTCTTCCCTGAGCCGTTGATTACTGCGGGCATGCTCCCATTGCCAAAAGATAGCCCCTAGAATTTTATCTGCTCTCTCTCGGCTTTTTAAAAGCCTATCCAAAATGCACAAAGACGCTTGTGATTCATGCTGAAGAATACTGCGCCCTAAATCAAAAACACTAATATCAGCCTGGCTTTTAAAACGAATCACTTGCACACCAAGGCTTGAAAATTCAGCCGCAAGAGTATTTCCAGCTTTCAGCTCATCAACGTCAAGAACCACCACAACACCATCACAAACCTTTGCCCATAATTCTTTTAGACAGCGTATAAAATTTTTCTTAAGCTTATGCGCTGCCTTAACCACAAGAAGGCGCTTAGAGGCACCTTGTGTCGGTAAAGACATTAATAATTCTTTAAAACCCTGTATTGTTAGACGTTTATCGTCGCCATAAACAATGGCGTAATTGAACTCTTTGAGTTCTGGAGGGAACAATTCTTCCTGAAGGCTTTCAATTCTTTGGCGCTTGCCATTT
Organism: Candidatus Omnitrophota bacterium; assembly: GCA_043819345.1. GTDB lineage: Bacteria > Omnitrophota > Gorgyraeia > Velamenicoccales > Velamenicoccaceae > CAYRDK01. The sequence goes on along the minus strand of JBDREX010000005.1, from coordinate 7,225 downwards.
TCGTCAAAGCCCAAGAGTATAAAAAAACTCGCGCCTACCATGCTTCAACAGTTAATTCGACAATTCTACGAGCTAAATCTTCCGTAGCGGCTTTAATGGCCTGAGACTCGCTTGTCACATAAGCTCCAGTTGTGTAATAGGTTGTATCACCGGCAAAATTAGGCCTCTCCCACAAAACCTTATTATTCCTTTTGTCATAAAGAGAAATTTTAACAAAGATCGTGATCCGGTATTCCTGAGGAGTATCATCCGTCGCATCATTTATACTCTCCCGGCCATACTTAATCAATTCACCCCGCAAAACAACATCCGCTTCCGGCTCCTTAGAAACCTTCAAGCCCCCGTCAAAATTAAACCGATCAACAATCGCATTCGTCACGACATTTTCAAGTAAAGGATAGTATGTTTTAAAGCGGCTCCCCTCGCTAAACTCAGAGGTAAGATCAACTTTATTAACAAAAGGCTCAATATAAATATAACGAAAACCGCTTTTTGAAACATATGCGCGTGTTGAATAACCACAGCCGGAAAGCATGCAAGAAAAAACAAGGCACATCATAACGCCTACACATAAAAAAGCGATTGGTTTACGTCTTCTCACTTCATCTCCTTTTCTTGCAGCATCTTAATCTTCTCCAGTGATTTCATCGCCCATTCACTTTTTGGAAAATTTTTGATGCAATAACGATAATAGATCTTGGCGCTCTCATAAGATTTCTGTTTTTCATAAAATAAGCCAATGCCATAATTTGACTCTGCTTCTTTATTATTTAATTCAATAACTCTCTGCCGCGCATCATCCGATAGCTCAGCCTCGGGATGCAACTTAATAAACTCATCAAATCTATCCTTAGCCTCCTGCGTCAGGGTTTGATCATAGGCCGGGCCAGGCGCGGATTTGGCCGCGCACAAAGCGATCTGAAATTTTGCCGGTTCAGCCCATTCCGTATTTGGATAATTATCTAGTACTTTCTGAAACTCCGTAATAGCCTCTTCAAAAAAAGCTTTGGCTTTATAAACAAGCCCGATTTTATACTGGCTAGCCGCCGCGTATTTCCCATAAGGAGAATTTGTTATAATTTTCTGAAAAATCTCAATCGCAACACTATCGCCCGTAAACTCAATTCCTACCACATTCGTCTTGTAATCCAGGAGTTTCTGGGCAACAATATATTCCCTCTGTAGAACATCGTCCGTGCGAGAACTAAACGGATATTTATCTATAATCTTCTGAAAAGCTTCATAAGCTTCATAGTATTTTCCCATTTCTTCCAGGCAAAGCCCCATATAGTACTGTGCTTCGGGCGCCTGAACCGCATCACTATAGTATTTAATCAGCTTTTTAAACTCCTTGTATGCCATCGTATAATCTTTGGCATCATAATAGCTTTTAGCAAAATTAAATTGCTCTCCCGGATTCTCTTTCGGAGCGTATTTCGGATTGGTCCATTTTTTAGTCTCAGGAGTCCAAATCCAAAAAGCGAAAGCCATCTGGGAAAAAGTAAAATATATAACTAGTAGTACAATAATCCTTTTTATCATAGCCTTTAATCTATCACAGCGTCTAAATTTTGTCAATCAATGTGAATTCCAGGCACACCCGCCTGACTCATGCCATCTTTACCTTGTTTTCGAAAAATACAGGCCCTAATATTATATAACTATATAAAGACATTGGTGTTATAGCTCAAAATATAAGCAAAACGATTATCCCTCTTACCTTCATGACCCCGCAAGAGGCACCCCTGAACGCAAAATATTCTACTGAAAAAGCATCTTTTGAGCTTTTACCAAAAACACCTGATTAAACATTCAATCAAACGACACAATGTTGTAGCCGCCTATCATACAATAAGATGGATTCCAGAAAAAACCGATTAAAACCAAAAAATCGTGATCTTTTGGAAAATCATAGACATTTTTAAGATTTCGTATACAATACTGCCATGCTTAATCTCGGTTCCCTCAAACTTAATACGAATATTATCGTGGCTCCACTAGCCGGAATCAGCGATTCCTCCTTCAGGCTTCTCTGCAGATCATTTGGGGCACAATTTACTTTTGTTGAAATGATCAATGCCAGGGCTATTTCCTATAAAAATAAAAAAACAAAGAAAATGTTAACAACAGACCCTCAGGACAAACCTATCGGCATACAGATCTTAGGCTCAGACATCAATTACCTCTTAAGAGCTATAGACATTATAGAAGCTTACAACTTTAACCTTTTAGACTTTAACGCGGCCTGCCCGGTAAAAAAAGTATGCCGCCGACAAGAAGGCGCAGCCCTCATGAAAGAACCCGAGAAACTTGGAAAAATCCTAAAAGCTATTGTCCGGCACTGGAAAAAACCCATCACGATCAAAATCCGCAGCGGATGGGAAGAACAACAAAAAAATGCTGTTGAAATCGCGAAAATCGCTTCTGATGCCGGTATTAACGGCATTTTTATCCACGGCAGAAATAGAAAACAATTTTACGCAGGCTCTGTCGATTATTCTATCATTGCTGAAGTCAAAAAAAATGTTTCTATTCCTGTTATCGCTTCTGGAGATATCTGGTCAGGCAAACACGCTAAAAAAATGTTTGAAGAAACTGGCTGTGACGGCATACTTGTCGCCCGCGGCGCTCTTGGCAATCCCTGGATCTTCAATGAAATCGACACATACCTAAAAACAGGCTCAACGCCGGATGAGCCACAAACAGAAGAAATTGTTAAGACCCTGCTTTGCCACCTGGACATGTGCATCGCCGAACACGGAGAAAAAAACGGGGTAGCGCTCATGCGTAAATTTGTCGGTTGGTATCTTAAAGGAAAACGTTTTATCAGGCCTATACGCAGCAAAGTAAACATGCTTAAAACAAAGAACGATTTTCTCAAAGCCCTTGAACCTATCCTATCATTGGCATAATGGCCAAAATATGCTAGAATTGTTGTATTAGAACGTTCTCTAATTTCACATCTATTCAAAAAATGAAAAATTGCTTTAAAATATCCCTTCTATTCCCGCTGGCTATTGTGGTACTGTTTTTTCCTCGCGCGGCGTATTCAGCCGATAATTTTGGGCGGGATCTCACAAAAACACAGCTACCGTCCAATTACCAGATCAGACAACAACCAAAACATCAAACTAGCTCCGTCCTCCCAACGCCAGCACCTCAAAACCAGGCAGCCATCAATATGCCTTCCCTGCAACAAACGCAAAAGATAGATGCAAGCTCACAACTTCCGGCTCAAACCCCACAAGCGTCTCAAATATCAATGCTCCAAAAATTTACAAAACCAAAAATCACTGTTCCTGACTATGAAGAAAAATATCAAAAAATTATAAGAGCGATGCAGGAAAAAGCGGCAAGAAAGAAAAGAAAACTCTCGGAAACCCTCCTGGAGGAAATAGACAAATATGGTATTTTTATCAACATCGCCCTTATTATTCTCATTATGGTATATGTTGTTTATAAAGAAAGGCTTAAGGAATCATCGTCCGACATACCGCCCGACGATGAAGATAAAAGCATTTGGCGGGAACAATTCTAAACTATTAACTTCTGGCCCCTCAGCTCTAAAACCCATCAAGCATTAACACATCAACACTCAAGTATGATGAGATATCTTCCTGAATCGCAGATAATCATCCAGAACTTTATGGTGATCAAAAGCCAATTGCAAGTTGCGCCATTCATGAGGCCTGAAAATCTGAGCCTGAACAGCATCGGAATCCGCCTGAGGCTGGCCTTTGGCCTGTCCGATAAAAACAGTTGAAACAGTATGAAAACGTGGATCGCGAGACGGCGCAGAATAGGTGTGCATCTGTTGAAGATTTTTCACAACTAACGATGTCTCTTCTTTTGCTTCACGCGCGGCAGCATCTTCTACACTTTCTCCATAATCGACAAAACCACCCGGAATAGCCCACCCAAAAGGAGGATTACTGCGCTTAATCAAAACTATTCCATCATCAATTTCTATGATAATATCCACCGTCACAAATGGCCCCTCGGAAAGCTTATGAATGATGTGAGTTAAATAGCCCGAAACAGCTTCATTGAAAAATACATAATCTTCTTTTGTGGGTAAAACAAATTTTATACTTTTCAATGTGCACTGATCCTGACGGATATAACGAAAAATCTCTTGAGCCATAATTTTAGCACTTGCCAAACGGGGAAACCCGCCGTCACAACACCCTAATGCTGTAAAGGCGATCGATTCAGCCCCTAAAGAACTCGCTAATTTTAGAGCGTTCGCACAGGCATCACGAATCTTTTTTTCATTAACACTGCCAACCCGACAACCAAAACCCGCATAAATCATATATTTTGCCTTACCCTGGGCCGGTTTCAACTCTACAACTTCACGCGTATGAATAGCCGGTTTATTTCGGGACTCAACAACCACAACATCAACTTTGACTTTCAAAATATCCGCTTTTAAAACTTCAACATCAACACCATGAATTTTCATAATAGGATCCGTTAGGGGTTGCTGATTCTCGATTTTCGCACAGCTTTCGCCGCAGGCCGAGCACCAGATAAATTATAAGATTTTTTTTGTTGTTGAAAAACTTTCTTGGCTAAAGATAAAGCTTCCTGCTTTATCTTCACCTTCCCTTCTGCCTGTGCCTCTTCAACCGCATCTAAAATTATTGAAAACAGAGGCCCTGGTTTAAGCTTCAGGTTTCTAATCAGATCTTTTCCATTGATCAATCTCACGAAAGGCTTTTCCTTCAACATCTCAAAATACCTTTTAATAAGAGCAAAAGAAACCTTTTCATGCTTGAGACGGCTTGCTTTTGTCGCTAATGGCCCTCGCGTAGCTCTCTGGTCAGCGATAGATACCAAGAGAACACTCACCGCTTCCTCCCTGGTATCACGAAAATACCTGAAAACCGCCCTCTTCGTTAAAACCTTATTATCAGCCAAATACCCTGGCCTCAAATGCCAAAATATAATTGTGTCCATTGCAAAACGCTCTTTTGTTGAAAGCTTGAGATTAGCAGAAACCGCATCAGAAATAATACGGCCTATGCGTTCATGCCCATGAAACATCGTTTTGCCCGCTTTGACTTCAAAAGCACGAGGTTTACCGATATCATGCAAAAGTGCAGCCAGCTTGATCAACTGGCGCCTCGTCCTATCAGAAGCCATAACATGATTTAAATAGCATCCCACTTCATGATCTTTGGAGAATTTTAATAATAGCTCTTCCAATTTTTTCACGGTCTCTAAAGAATGGCCCCACACATCCAAGTGGTGATACCCGCCCTGGCGCACATTATGCATCAAGCCAATCTGCGGAATAACAATCTTTAGGACACCAAACTTATCCATCAATTTAATATATTGGCACGCATCTTCAACTGCCAAAATCTTAAACAACTCGTCACGAATCCGCTCACCAGAAACATTTTTTAATAACTCTTTCTTTTTTTCAATCAAACGCATCGTCGTTGGCGTTATTTTAAAACCAAAAATCGCACTCAAACTAAAAGCTCGCAAAATCCTTAACGGATCCTCATCAAAAGATTTCGCGCCAACAACCCTGACAAGCTTTTTTTCCATATCACGTCGAGCTTTTAGATAATCAAGGAGGCCTTCTTTTTTAAAAGGAACTTTTATGGCAAGCGTATTGAGAGTGAAATCCCGTTTCTCTAAATCTTCTTTTAGTGTTTTTCCCCTAAAATCAACAAAGTCAAACGTTAAAACCTGTTTGAGGTAGCCACTTTTACAGACAACACGGCAACAACCATGCTCTTTATCTAAAACAACGAAACCAGCCCGTAAAACTTTAGCAACTTTTCGCCCAAAATGTATCGCGCCACTGGCCAAAGAAAAATCCAGGTCCAAAGAAGCTTTGCGGCGGCCAAGAATCAGATCCCGCGGAAATCCCCCCACAAGATATAAATCCAAACCCTCTTTTTGTGCTAACGCCACAACCGTCTTATAAGGCTTTGAATTGAACACTTCATGTTTTAACATAAAAACCATCCCGAACACAACATCCGCTATTCTATTCCTGTTCCTCTTGATTAAATAATTCAGCGGTGGTCAAAACGTCTTCCTCGACAAAAATAGGTGCCTTGGCTCCAACAGCCAAAGCAATGCTATCAGAAGGCCTGGCATCTACAATAACTTTTTTCTGCCTGCCCGTTTTAGGCACCAGAACAATCTTGGCATGAAAAGTTGAATCCTGAACATCGTCTATCACAATCCGCTGAATCTGCGCGTTTAAAGCCGAAATAACATCCAGCAAAAGGTCATGTGTAAAAGGCCGCGGCGATACTACGCCACTAACCTTCATCTTTATAGCATTAGCCTCTAAAAAACCAATAATAATAGGTAAAAACCTATTGCCTTTTTTTTCTTTTAAGACAATAATCTGATCTTGCCTCTTTTCGTCTATGATAATCTTATTTAATTCCATTTCCACCATGTTACCCGGCCCCCTATTTTTACTCTTTCTTTAATAAGTCTTTTAACTCCTGCATAAATTGATTCACATCCTTAAACTGCCTATACACAGAGGCAAACCGCACGTAAGCCACTTCATCCAAAAGCGCCAACCGATCCATGATCATCTGTCCAACATCACGAGAAAAAACTTCCCGATCAAATTTTTTATAAATCTGGCGCTCAATATCTAAAACAAGCTCTTCAATGTCCTGGGAAGGAATCGGCCTTTTTTCACAGGCCTTCTCAATTCCAATCAATATTTTTTTTCTATCAAAAGGTTGGCGCCTTCCATCTTTTTTTACAACCAAAAGAGGCATCTCTTCTACAATCTCGTATGTTGTAAACCTCTTTGCGCACTTCAGACATTCTCTGCGACGCCTGACAGCACTTCCTTCAGAGCTGGCGCGCGAATCAATCACCTTATCATCCATATGGCCACAAAAAGGACATTTCATGTTAACATTGCCTATAATTAGGTATTAATTCCTTACAATGTTAATCCTAGCGGCTACTGAGAAAAATTTCGTCAGGAATTTTTCCAGTGTTTAGACGCCAGGGTTAACAGCCTATTGCCTATAATTAGGTGTTTATTAAAAAACTCTTTCCGGGTTCTTTTCTCTGCATTTTTTATCCCGAAGCTTAATGAGAAATTGTCACGTAGATGAGAATTTCTCATTGATGAAGCAAGGGGCCTTACAATGTTAATCCTAGCGGCTACTGAGAAAAATTTCGTCAGGAATTTTTCCAGTGTTTAGACGCCAGGGTTAACAGC
>JBDREX010000004.1:0-20752 GCA_043819345.1 Candidatus Omnitrophota bacterium | reverse complement strand
TTCTGTTAGCGGAAGATCTTTGGCCGATTCCGCAGACAAGGGGAAAAACCGCATGATTGTAAGAGCAAATAATAAAATTTTTGAATAGTTAAAATGATAAGGCGAATAGGTTAGATAGGGCTAAGGAATAGATAAGATAGGACTTTGTGGCCATGAGAGAGGCCATAGAAAGCACAGAGAAAGTTCTAGAGCTATTTTAGTGCTTGCTAGCGCGCAGAGGTTTGTTATAATAAAATGATTTTTGAAAAAGCCGTGTGTTGGTGGCAAGGGGGAGGGCTGTTGTGTTTATTTAGATAGCTTTTAGATGCGAGATAGGACAGCAAAACGTCAAAAAAGACTAAAACATATTATTTTTGGCAAAAAGCCATGTGGGCGGGATGTTGGCCCGAGAAATATGCCTTTGGCCGATAGGATCCATATAGAAAGGAGAGCTATGTGCAAAGAAGGCTTGCTTTATAAAGCGATCAATCAGGATAATGGGGCGGTTTTGGCCAACAAGCTCAGGGTTGCACAAACTTTTAAGAGCCGCTCTCAAGGCCTTTTAAATAGAAATGGCCTTGAGCAGGGAGAAGCTCTATTGATTCAGCCTTGTACATCTATCCATACCTTTTTTATGAAGTTTCCTATAGATGTCGCATTTTTAGACAGAAAAGGAAGGGTTGTGAAGATTGCTAAAAACATAAGGCCTTGGCGTCTTTCCGGCTGCCTTTTTGGAGCGCATATGGTGATAGAATTTAATGCAGGAACCTTGACCAATAGTCTTATAAATGTTGGAAATGTTGTGAAAATAGAAGCAAATTAACTGAAATAAATGTCCATTTTTAAAATCTAATTTGTTTAATACTCTACAAACAAATAAGTTATTGAAAATAAATGTCCAAAATTATGAAAAAGCCATACAAGGCAGACAAGCATGTCAGAGAGCTAATCGTTACAGTCAAAAAAGCTGACAAAACGATAAGCTGTCGCTCTTTAAAGCAGAAACTCCTAAAGAAGCATGGGATAAAGATTTCAAAGTCTACTGTCAATCAGATAATCAGAGAGGCCGGATTAAGCCGCCCTGTTGGACGTCCGGTTTCTCGATCTTTTAGAAATGCGGTTGCTTCAAAATGGGCAGGATATGTGTTTTTGTTAGGCGCAGACAGGTTGTTGAATTTTTCGGCCAAGATCGCCGATATTTTGAGTAAAATTCATCCCGAAATACACCATAAGTTTGAAACATTGGAAACAGTTTGCCAGGCCCTTATTTTGAGCAGAGCTTTTTATAATGTGCCTTTTAGGAAAATGGTTGATTATCGCAAAGAAGAGCTTTGGCAGATTTTAGGCAGAAAAGTGAATAAGGGGCTTTTTAAGCAATTTGCGGAGTCTTTTGATGATTTGCAACCCGTTAAAGAGCAACTAGTTAAGGAGTTTTCTGAATGCCTCCACGATGTTTTTTGCATAAAAGTCGTTTTGAGAAACGATTCTTTTTATTACTTTGATGGCCGTTTAATGAGTGTTTGGCCGAATAATAATATGCCGCTTGATTTTTGTGTAACACGTGATACAACAATGTGTTATATTAAGTCATATATAGAGGGTGATGATCCATGGCTGATTTTTGATGCTCCTTGCGAAAAATCGCTGGAAAGCACCGTCGCCCTTTTTGTTTTGAGTTTTGATCAGCCCGAACCAGATTTTCATATAAAAAATTTGTATTTTATTGGAATTAAAGGAGATACGATTTTTTCTTACGAGCCTTCCCGGTGGCAAGGGAAGAGTTTTATCATCGGCGTTGATCCCGTTTTGCATTTATCTGTCTCAGAATTTTCTCATAAGGCCCAATGGCGAGTAGGGTATTTACGGGAGATGGAGCGCGAGTTGTGGTATGCAGAAACATTGGTGGAATATGCACAAGATATTGCAAATAAAAAGGTTACAATAAGACTAATCCTTGTCAGGAACAAGGGTGAGGATTTTGCGCAGAGAGGTATTTATACGAATCTGGATGCAAATGACTGGGATGCTGTCCGCGTTGTTGAGGCATATTTGAAAAAGTGTCCGGATTTTGAAAAGAGCCCGCTTTTGTATCAGAACATCAAAAAAGATCCCATTTATCTTGACAGCTTTTTGTCCATGGAAAAGATTTATTTGGAATTTCAAAAAATCCACAATTGTGAAAAATTAGACGATATTTTGGTTGTTTTTGTTGAAATCCTTGGTCTTTTTGCAAAAAAGTGTTTTTTTGGTTCAGTCTGCCAGGGTTGGAGCCTCCTGAAGATGCGGGAGTTGTTTTTTAAACGGGATGGCTATGTTCGGAGGGATCTGTCAGGACTGATTCTATATAAACTGTTTTATGGCAATATGTTACAAGATAAAATGCTGTTGAACGAAGCTATATTAAGATTTAACGAGCAGCCTGTTTTTGATGTGGATGGACGCAAATTTTGGCTCGAAATTTCTTGAGGCAAAATGCTTTTATTTTCAGGGTGTTTTTCTGCACCACCGTTTTTTCTTACCACATGCCTGTAACCTACTTACAAAAGAAAACGCTTTCTTTTTTTTGTCCTTTTTTCATTGACTTATATGTACAATATATGCTATATTTACTGTGGTTCAAAAATCGGTATCGAATCGGCAGGAATGTTAAAATTAAACGCCACGGTGAAAACGAAAAAGATTTTGATTAAAAGAGTTCAGCGGACTCTTGTTTATTTTTTGTTACCGGGTTGCCGTGTACCGAGCGTACAGAGTGAGTAAAGGCAATCCGGATTTTTTTTGGGGAGTTTGGCGATGAGTTTAAAAAAGTTTTTAAAAAGTTGCATGAAGAAGCGAGTCTCGACTTTTTGTTCTTTTCTGCGATCACTTTTTTTTCGGCCAGGCATGGGATTTTGCGCGAAGAGGTTTTCAGGACAGGCTATTGTTGAGTACTTTATTTTGTTGGTATTGTTGACTGGGATTGCAATTATTGGAAGCTCTGTCTTTTTTTCGAATGTGCATGGTAGTGTTAAAAATTTTGAAGGCAATTGTTTTGAAGCGATGGGGCAGCAGCCTATTGAAATGGCGGAGTGGGAAGAAGAGACTCCCTGGTGGGAAGTTGATTTGATTGGTGGTGAAGGAGAGGGTGCTGGTCCGAGTGACGGCTATGATCTTGGAGTCGAGGAGCCCAAAAATTGGTAATGTTTGGTGTTGGGGGGGTTGGCGATGTATCCAGAAAGAAAAAAAAACGGACAATCGGTTATTGAGTATGCGGTTTTATTGTCCGCGCTGTGTTTGGTTTTTTTGACGATGTTGGTGTATATGAAAAATTCTGTTAACGCGAGGTTTCGTGTTGTGCAAGATCGCGTTAACACCGCTGTTCAGGATTAGGGATGGAGCTGATTTTATGAGAGCAAATGTATGGCGAATAAAGTTGTGGCGTTTAGGAAAGTCTGTTCGACGTGGCCTTCGGCCTTGTTCGGGACAGGCGGTTCTTGAATATGCGGTTCTTGTCGCTATTGTTGCCGCTGCGTTTATCAGTATGTCTTTTTACATAAAACGGGCTGTGCAGGGCAGTATATCTATGATTGAGAGCAAGGGCGTTGTCGCGAAAGCGGATTCTGCGCCCACCTATGAGGGGCCGCACAATTGGTAGCGAAGAGGAGGGGTTGAACATATGAGCTTTTTTGTGATATGTACAAGAAAATTGATGCAAAAGAAGGCGCAGATGACTTTCGAATACGCGGCGATGTTTGTGGCCTTGGTTGCTGTGATTGTTGTGGCGTCCGCCGTTGTTTTAAAGCCAACAACGAACAAATTTTACATTGGCATTGGCAATCTTGTCGAGAACGCGACCATGGATTTACAGGAACAGGTGACGGTATCCAGGATCGCTTTTATTGATCCTTCTAAAATGATATCTGAAGACGAACCCGAAGATGACCTGAAAAAGGTTTCTGGAGAAATCCAGGGTTTATAATGATAGAGAGGAGCGGGAGCTTATGATAAGACAGGATAAACAGAAATATGGGGGTTTTCAAAAAAAAGCGCAAATAACCGTTGAATACTCGGTGATGTTTGTGGCCTTGGTTGCTGTTATTATCATCGCTTCTACAAAGTTTATTGCTCCGGCTGTCAATAGATTTTTCAATGGCGTGAGCAATATTGTCGATAATGCGACCACGGAAATGCAGGGAAAAGTTGTGGCAGAGGAAAACTAGAAACTACATATCGAATAGGACTAAAAACATATGACGACATTTGTAGATATAAAAACTGGAGGAAAAGGAGGTGACAAGAAGATGAGAAAAGCATTAAACAGAGTAGGTCAAAGCACGTTGGAATACGTTATCGTCTTGACCGCTATCGTTGCGGCGATTCTTTTGGCCGCGTCTCAGTTCATTAAGCCCTCTGTGAATCGGGTGTACGGAGAAGCTGCCGGCGCTTTAAATACGAGTGGTTCGTATTTTGCGAATACAGTTGGCGGTGGTATCAATCTGGGTGGTGGCGGAACAACGGGTGGAACAACGGGTGGCACGACAGGTGGCACGACGGGTGGTACAGTTGCGCCGTGGTAAGCCTGGTTTTTAAAAAGTTTTTGAGAGGAGGTGTTAGCAGAATGTACAGATGGTTGAATAATAGAAAAGGTCAGAATACAGCTGAATACGCGATATTAATCGGTGTTATCGTGGCCGCGGCAATAGCCATGCAGATTTATATCAGGCGTGGCATGCAGGCCAGGATTAAAGACGCTGTTGATTATACACAGACAGCGGATGATGATGCCAGTGTGAACCTTTTTACGCAGTCTCAGTATGAGCCGTATTATATGTCAACGGACTTCACAACAACACAGTCCGGAGCTACGACAGAGGCTTTGGAGGCGGGCGGAGGTTTGACAAGAGCTGTTACCGATCAGACGACATCAAGGACAGGTAATCAGGTTTATGGGAATTACATGGAAGGAAATGTCTAATCAGTGTAAAAGGGGCGATGTTTTTGAAGGAGGTGAAAATAGATGCGTAAGATGTTGAAGAAAAGAGGTCAGAGCACCCTTGAGTACGCGGTTTTAATTGTGGTAATTATAGCTGCCTTAATTGCCATGCAAGTTTATCTTAAGAGAGGCATCCAAGGTAGGATGAGGGAGTCTTCTGATCAGATAGGAGAACAATTTTCTCCTGGTTTTACAACATCCAATATGACTACGAATACTTATACGGTAAGCCAAGAAACATCTGATGGCTATACCACAACGACTGATATCACAAATCAGTGGCAGCAGCGTTCTGGCACAGAAAGTGTTGCGCCAGCGGCAAATGAGTATTGGGGATTGTAGTACTTTGGGTGATTAACGTGGTGGCAAGTCCCGGGAAGGGATAGAGATGAAAGAGATTATGAAAAGAATAAAAGCAGATCAAAATCGACAACACGCTGTTGGCAGAGGCCTCCAGCTTTCCGGCGCGGGTTGTCGTGCTTGCCATCATGAATTTAAAGAGAATTTTTTTGAAAGTTTTACGGCAAAGTTAAGTGCATGGGCATCGAAATGCAGCGAACGTAACATATGGAAGAAAAGAGGGCAACATATTGCAGAGTACGCGGTTTTAGTCACTGTGCTTTCTGTGGGTTTGACGATGATGTATGTGTATGTGAAGCGCGGATTAGAGGCGGTGATTAAGCAGCAGGTTGATACTGACATTGGGCCGCAGATTAATAGCGCTCCGCTATTAGATGACAGAGAGCTGCAGGGTTCAAACACAAGCTCTGATGCCGTTGTTCATGATGCGTCAAGAGTTCAGGCGTCATCTGCGGGTGCTGTGCGTTATGTATCGAATTCTGTGTCAAATGCGGCAGGACACACATCGATTACGAGTGGGCAGATTTTTTTTCCGGAGGGTACGGAATAGTTGTTGGGTGCAAGGTATGAAAAAGGGGTTGAAAATGATGTTTTGTCGTCAAAAAGGACAAACGGTTTTGGAAACGGCTATTTTGCTTTTGGCGATTGTTATTGCTTTTTTGGCTATGCAGGCTTATTTGAGGCGCGGTATCGCTGGCAGGGTGAGAGATAGTGTTGATGCCATTGGACAACAATATGATCCAGGCGATACGGTCTCAGATTTTTCGATAAATCATGTTTCGAATACGACGACAACGACGGTGGCATCTCGGCAGTTATATACGAATCCCGTTTCGGGCCAGATTGAAAACAGGCTTGTAACGACTATTGAAATGCAAACGCACTATGATAATTCGGTGCGTGCCGGCTATGAAGAAGTCGGTGGTTTTATAGAAATACCCAGGGAGGATGAGTAGTCATGGGGATTCCGGAATGGAAAGATGTTTTTGACAGCTTGTTGAGTCACTGGAGATGTTCGGGCCAGGCCATGATTGAACTGTCTATTTTTGGGGCTATTTTTTTAATGATTCTGGCCGTATTGGTTAGCTACGGGCTGAAGTACGACTACATGCAAAAAGCCCAAATGGAAACTTTTCGAACGGCTATGAAAATAGCTGCGGATCCAGATCAAGGTTCGGCAACCTACATGAAGATTCAAGATAAGCATGTTCCGGATGCGGCGGAAGCTTTAGGGATTGGCTCAGTAGCGCCCGTTGTAACGTCTGCCAGTGTTACGCGCACCAATGAGATGGATGCTTTGGCGGAATCAGCGGCTTCTTTGTCGCCGATTGTTTATGACGTGCAGACGACCAGGGAGAATGGAGTGTCAGCCGCGCCCCAAAGGCTTGTTTTTAATAATGCTGGATGGCGCATGGAATATAATTTGCGTGAAGAAGGGGAATTTGGTATGGCGGCGGCAGATGAAAATCGTCTTCAAAAATATAGCATGATTTATGGGACGATTTTGGGTAAAAAAGGTGGTGGTTGGGAGCCTATTAACCCTAGCGGCGAATACGACGAGGAAAAATACAGGCCGGACAGGACTTGTTTAACGGGATACTGGCAGGACGGATCGAGTGGCGGCGGGGAGGATAGTGTGCCGGTGTGGGTTTGTACACAATACGTTATTGACCAGGTGAGAATTGTTGATCCCTGTGTGGGCAATTTGAGCGATTATACGACGTGTTATGATGTTGCCCGGAAAATTGTTGATGTAAATTATTGCACAACGGATTGCCGAAAAACGTGTCCATATGCTAAGAATCCGTCTGACTGTCATACGAATTGCGCAGATTATTGTAATGCCGAAATGAATCCGCCTAACCAAAAGACAAAGGCAAAAAAGGGCTATAACATGAGTGTTGGCGGTGCTTGGTACGCGGATTATTGGTATTGTGCCGCAGGAGACGCGAGTTGTTTGTCGCCGGTTTTTCCTGTTTTGAATGAGCTGTTTAGGGATGTTTCGCCTACGACACAAGCTTTAGGTTTGCAGACAACTATGACGGCGGAAAGTATGCGGGATGCATCTTATCGGAAGGTTGAAAAAGCGGGCAGTATCGAAACAACCGAGTCGGCTAGTTGGTCGGATGCAACAGAGCGAGGATTTTTAGTTAATGAAAATTTGATTACTACAGGAGTGAATGCTGGTAGGGAAATAGTTTATGACGACGCTTACAAGTTTACAGATAATGTGAACCCTTACGAGTATATTTCTGTGGATAAAGGCAGTATTGATCAGACATGGAAGACGGAAAAGTAAAGAAAAAGGATGATTTTGTGGGCAGAAGACAGAAAACAGAAAACAGGGGTTGGAATTTGTCAGGTTTGGGGCAGGCTTCGTTAGAGTTGTCAGCCGCGTTAATTTTGGTGGCGATGTTGATTGTTGGTGCTATAAAGATATTTGTTTGGCTTAATGGCAGATTGGTGATGCGCCAGGTGGCTTATGAGCAATCGCGTGTTGCGGCTGGTAGTGCGGCGCATGAAAGGGTCAATATTTATGACCAGTCTGCTACAAAGGGGGTGCAGGTTGATGATTCGGGGTATGAAGCGCTTAACCTCTTTTAGGAATTTATGGAAGGTTGGCAATCCTAGAGGGCAAATCGCCACTCTTTTGATTATGCTGACGGTGGTTCTGTTGATTTTTGTCATGGTGACAATGAACATTGGCGAAACTTCCTTGATGTCTACGCGCATCGCCAATGCTACGGACGCGGCAACGCTTTCTTTGGCTTCGCAATTATCAACGAAAGCACGACAGCTCGCGCATGGATTAAAAAATTCTGAAGCTAAGGACACGTCCTATACGAAAGCTTGTAATCCCAGCGGTGCGGCTGCGATTATTATTGCTATTGTTTGTATTATTGTGGCTATTGTTATTTTCGTTGTTACGTGTGGGTCTGGGGCGATAGCTTCGGCGAAATTGGTTTTTCTTGCCATGTGCATACTTGCTGGCGCGGTTGGAGGCGCTATTGGAGGAGCATATGCTGGTACGGGCGCTTGGCAGGGGGCTTTTCAGGGGGCGTGTATTGGCGCGGCTATCGGGTCGATATGTATCGCGTTGCCAACTACGACAACGGCGACAGGAGTGAGCGAGGGTGTAGTTGGAGCGGGTGACACTCTTGTTTTTTCGGAGGGGGCAACAATTGGGACGGCCGAGGGAGCAATGGCTGTTCCCGCTGGCGCGACTTTGACAGGGGTTGGAGGGGGCGCAGCTGTCATGTCGGTACCTATGAGCGGAGGTTTGATGCTTCAGGGGGCTTTGTGCTTAGCTTCCGCAGGCTATAATCAGCACGTTCAGGAAAAGGTTGCGGAAAAACAGATTGATCTTTTTGTTGAGATGATGGCGAATATGAACGAAAAAGACCGTATGCGCGAGTCTGCTTTTATGACAGCGTTGAGCCAGGTTGTTGATGATCCGAATATGTCGGCTGACGCGGTTGATTCCAATTTGAATACAAATACATCGGAGCTTGTTTCCAATTTTCAGATATGGGTTTTTAACAGGTTGAATTATTTTGGAACTTTAGTGGGAGATGTTATTACGCCGATCAATGGGTTTTTTGATATGACCAGGTTTTATCAAAGTTTATTTTTTCAATTGTGTGACGGCCGAGATACCTGGGAAGAGATAGAGGGCGGGACATTTTTTTCTCACCACCCGGGCACCTTAGAAACAGAAGATTATCGGTATCATGTGGTTTGTGAAGACATTCTTGGCCCTTTCGGTATAGTGCTACGCACGGAGTGTCATGAAGAAATTATAGAAAACGCCGGCAATGATGGTTCTATCGCAAAGTTGGCGCGGGGCCTGGAGAACGCCGGTTATGATTTGAGTTTTTGGGAGCCTGGCCCGACATTAGCAGCGCTTCAGGCTTCGGCGGAGAGCTGTGGTGAGGATTCGTGCGAGGGCCCTGCGGGTTTTGATCCGGTGGATGGCCTCAGAGAAGAGCTTAGAGAAGTCAGAGAATGGTTGATTGAGCTGGATAAAACAGACAAAAATGACAGGGCAGAGACGTGGGGAGGCTGGTTGGATTTTTTTGTGGATCTCGGTGACAGCCGTGTTGCTCCGGAATCCATTTATTTTACGCTTGAAAAATATATCGCGGAAATGAAAAAATGGCGTGCGGAAACTTTAGCGGTTGTGAAAACTCTGCCGGAGTGTGTGCAGGATCCCAATGACGAGGATGCTGTTTTGTCTTTTCCTTGCCGGTATGGGGAAAACTCTTGCACTGTTACAAAAAAACGCGTAGATGCGTTTGATCAATTTTATGGAGATGTATTAGAGTTGGAATGGACACTTGGAGATGTTAACGGCCTTAACAGTCTTATCAGGAACCTTTATAACTCAATCTATTCCGCGCCGGTTGGCAATGGATTGAATGTTGCGGATTTGGGAGGTATGAATCCGGCACAATATGAATGGAACGATACCAGAGGGCACCATATTGTAAAAGTTGGCACAGGAAATTTTAAAGTCCCCCATCTGAAAAAAACAAAATATGGCAACTGGTTTAAGGGGAAAAAGTGCATGGAACTCAGGGATTATAGCGACAATGGTTCAAGGTGCTGGGTGAAAGTTGAAAGAATAGACGAGAAACATGATTTAGGAGTGCTGGGGTTTTGGAACCCGTTTGCAAAAGGGATTACAAAAATTGCAAGGGCGGCCTATAGCTATGATTATTTGAAGTTGGTAAAAACAGCGGAGTGATAACAGGTGAGGCTTTAAATGCGGACAAAACAGTTGAAAATTATTGGTTTAGTTTTTCTCTTGAGCTGTTTTTTTTCTGGCTGTTCACAGACGCAAGATGTGCAGTTTGCGCGCAGCATTATGACTTTACTTGCTAAGGGCGTTTATTCTGTCACAAAAATGATTGATTGGCCATCTTTGAGAATGCTGGAACGCGATATTGGCGGGGAGTACCAGAGATTACTCAACGATCAGGAAAAAGAATATTATGAAAAGGCATTTGTAGAAGGGTTTAGATTAGCTTTTGCCGATCGTGGAGGCAGTCTGAAAAGTTTTAAAGATTGGCATTTTTATGGAAGTGTCGAGCCGGATCTAAGTGTTGTAAGCGCTAATACGCCTGATAAAAAATTTGCTCTTTTGTTTGTCATAAAGCACGAAAACGGGAGCAGGAAATTAGTAGAAATAAAACTGATGCAGGTTACCGATCCGGAACTATTTTTTGGTAAGAAGTAGGAGACGACGATGTTGCAGAATAGCCGAACTATAGCGAGGAGAAACGGGGTTACAATCTTAGAGTATGCTTTGTTGCTTGTGGTTTTGGTTGCGGTTCTCATGTCTATGCAGATTTTTTTAAGAAGGGCCATAAGCTATAAGTGGCGCGAGGCGGGAGATAGTTTGGGTTTTGGCAGGCAGTATGCTCCGGAAGGGGCGCATAGAACGACCATTGTTAACCATTAGGAAGCGGAGCCGGTTATGATGAAAATAATGATTTTTATATTTTTGTTTTCTTCCATAGGGATTTTAGGATACCAATTGGTGCCTGTCCTTTGGGACCGGTTTTATACGTGGCGGGTTCATGGTATAGCTATGCAAAAAACCAGGCTAAAAGAGATGTTTTTGGATATGGATCCTCAAAAACTATTTATCCTTAATGTTGCTTCACCTCTTTTGGTGGGTTTGGTTGGATTGCTTGTGACGCGTAGTTTGATGGGGCTTTTGATTGGCCTGGGCATCGGTTTTGCTATTCCTGTTTTGATCGTTAAAAATCTTGTTTTGGCCAGAAAAGCGAAATTTTGCGCGCAAATTACGGATGGTTTAATGATTTTGTCCAGCTGTTTAAAAGGAGGATTGAGTTTATTACAAGCCATAGAGGCGTTGGTTGAAGAGTTGCCGTCGCCTATTAGCCAGGAATTTGGTTTGATTTTGAGAGAAAATAAGATGGGGATCGCTTTGGAAGAATCATTTGAAAATCTGAACAAACGAATGCCTTCGGAAGAGTTAAACCTTTTAACCACCGCCATTCTTGTGGCGCGTGAAACAGGCGGCGATATTACGCTTTTGTTCGGCAGGTTGATAGCGACGATTCGTGCCAAGATCAAATTAGGCGACAGTGTTAAAACATTGAGTATGCAGGGCAAGATTCAGGGGATTGTTATGTCCGGGTTGCCGATTGGTTTTGCGATCCTGGTGGTCTCTTTTAATCCGAATTATTTTGACATTATGCTGAGTTCGCCTTTGGGCCGCGGACTTATGGTATATGCGGTGATTTCAGAGCTTGTGGGAATGTATATGATCAGAATGTTTAGTAAGGTGAATGTATGAAGACAGGGTACAGTTATCAGGGTTCAGGGTACAGAAACAGGGTGTTGTTGTCAGGGCGAGGGGTTCGGTAGAGACAAAAGAAAATTTTTGTTTTTACTGTGTCCAGTACCCAGAGAGGCAGTTAAAATGTTAGTTTATTTGTCGCAGATATTTTTATTCGCCGGGATATTTCTCATGTGCGTGAATTTTTTTATTTGGTTTTTTTCTACGCACGAACTGAGAAAAACGATTAAACGCAGATTGAAATACGAGTTTAATCCCCAGGACAAAAAGTCTATTTTTCTGCGCATTTTTGATATTTTTGCACCTTTAAATTATTTTGTGGTGCGTCGATTTGTGAAGCGTGAAAACATGGAAAATAAGCTGTTTGGCGCACGCGTTAGTTTAAGTGTTGAACAATTTTTTGGGTCTAAAGAATTTGTAGCGCTGGTTATTATGTTTTTGGCATATGGCTTTTTGCCAAAAGATGACATTATAAAAGTTGTTATAGCGGGAGCAATAGGCTTCTTTCTGCCGGATTTGTGGCTGAATTTGAAACTGCAGCAGAGACGGGCCGCTGTGGTGCGTTCTTTGCCGGATACAGTTGACCTTTTGTCGCTTTGTGTTGATGCGGGGCTTGATTTTATCGCTGCGACCAGATGGATTGTTGAAAAATCAAAGCCATCGGCGTTTATTGAGGAGTTGTCTTTGATGTTGCATGAGGTGAAGGTTGGTAAACCGCGCCGTGAGGCTTTAAAGGATCTGTCAAAAAGGATTAATTCGCCTGATGTGACCGCTTTTGCCAGGACATTAATCCAGGCTGATAGGATGGGTACACCTATAGCGGAAGCTTTATCTATTTTGTCAGAAGACGCGCGTGAGCGGTTTTTTAGGCGCGCGGAACGTTCAGCTTTGCAGTCGCCGATGAAGATGTTGATTCCGCTGATTTTCTTTATTTTGCCCGTTGTTGGCGTTATTGTTGGCGGGCCTATTGCTATTCAGTTTATGAGCGGAAATTTGTTTGGTGGTGTTGGAACAGGTGGAGGAAGGTAGCGTGTTTAAAAGCCGGGTATTTATGAAGACCGGGAGAATTTTAATGGCAGAAACGTGCTCTGTGGCGGAGCGCGATTCGATACCTGCCTTTGGCAGGCAAGTCGGCCTATTGTTAAATAGGTTATGCTTGTCAGCGCAAGGCATCATCCGCTTTAGAAGCGGAAATCTATTGAGGGAAGGGGGATGTAGGCATAGGCAAAATATGGCCAAACGTATAATGTGTTAGACTGGCGCAGTAAACCATGGATCAAGGTTATCGCATGGTTAATAGTTTCCATTATGCTACCTGAGCAAGTGGCATGGGCTATTGACTATGATTGGCGCGGATTGGTCGCAGGAAGGATGTCTCCTTCCGTTAGCGCGGCTGCCGTAGCGCAGGACGGGTCTGTCCTCGCGAAGGATGAAGCGTCTGAGAAAATCTTGGCTGACACGGTTAAAGAAGCGTTGAGCCAGCTTATAAACAAGACTGCCACGGACATTAAATTCTCTGAACAAGTCACTGTTCATAGAAACCAACCTTTAGCTTTAACACAAGATAAAGTAGATGAACTTTATGCTTGGATGGCAGATTCCAGACATAATTTAGTGACGTGCGGTGCTTTATCTTTGGCAGGTTTATCTAAGCTAATGGGCAGACAAGTGTCGCCTTTTCAGGTGGCTCATTATGCTTTGTTGATTGATATCCTTTCGGACTCATTAGATATATACACCTATAATAAGGACAAGAAGCTGGAAAGTTCATTATATGCTTTAAGTAAGACCGCGATGTTGCTGGGTATCGAATTGAAGCCGTTTTATATTCCGAAATTTGACTTAGATAATAAAGAGATTGCCAAACACCTAAATAAGCTTATTCCTTTTATCGCCTTCTTGGATGATGACCATATGGTGCTTGTTAAAGGACTTTCTAAAGAGGGTTTAATAATTGAAGATAATGGTATAGAAAAAATTATTGATAAACGTGAAGTTTATCAGAGATTCTCTGGCTATGGTTTAATGCGTGCCGGTGCGGATTATTTTGGGTTGGATGTTGAGTTCTTAGAAGAAGATGTTGCCAAAGCGATTCGCGGAGCAACGAGAAAGGTCTATGAACATTGGGATTTCAGCAGCGCTTTTCCTAAGCAGAAAAAGAGCGATGTGGCTTTAAGTGTTGGAATGCTGGCGCTTTCATTTTTTGCGGGTGGATATGGTGCGGCAGGGTCTGGCTGGAGCGCGAGTGCGGCAACATCGAGTTTCGCGAGTACACTGATGGTGAGCCAGATTTCTACGGCGGCGACGAACGTAGCGGCCAGGGAATTTAAGTGGGGTGCAGGAGAATCCCAGGTATTTGGTGCTTTTGTTGGCGGCATGGCAGGTGGTATGGGAGGTTTGGATAGCAGTACATCTGGTTGTTGGAAGCCTGCAGACCAGGGGGGTGGTGCTTTTAGTAATTATTTATCTAATCATTCTACGTTAGGAGGGATGGTAACAGGGGGTGTCAGTGGTGCCATGCAGGGAACATTCCAGGTATGGGCTGATAAGTATTTATTGAAAAATGACGATCCTTATGCGCGGGTTATTTTAGGCGCGGCGGCTTCTACAGCGGGGAGTATTGCGGCGCAGAAGGTTCTAAGTTTTGCGGGTTTTAATGTGAAGTATCAGCTATCAGAAGAAAATAAAAACGATTATACAAAGGGCATAGGCGGTAAAGATAGCGCTGCTTACAACAAGGCAACCAACACTTATATGGTGCATGCCAGTGACTATGATCCTAATACAAGTGGGGTTATGGGAAAAATTTTTGGTGAAACATCTTTAGCTTTTCGTGATGCGCAGATTCAAAAGTCTTTTCTTTCGGATATTATTGGCGGGGCGATTACGGAAATGGCTATTGCGAATCATTGGTTTGGCAGAGATACAGCCGTCTATATGAACGGTATGGGTTCTGCGGTTGGGGACTTTTTCGCTGGTCAGCACCTGAATTTAAATACGGATGACAGTATTAAAGAAGCTATTATGAAAGGCGCTGGCGGCGTTTTGATGAATGCGTTAGGAGGTAATTATAAAAAAGACGAAGACGGTGTCGCGCGCAATAAATGGGGTTTGACTCCGACGGAAATGGCCACAGTGAATTATTTTGGCACAGAGATTCTCCTTGCCGCGGAAAAGTCGTGTTTAAATTTTGGCCCTAAGCACGGAGACCAGTTAAATGCCGACGGCAAGAAGTTTATGGATACATCGAATATGAAGTCTTGGTATGATGTTTGGCGTATTGATTTTAATTTTTCCGTTTCGCCTAAGGATGGCGCTCAAAATGGATTCTTTTCTCTCTTGTTGAATGGAGAGTATAAGCCCGAAAAAGGTGTTTATGAGGGTGGTATTGGCGGGTTTTCACGCTCTCTTTCTTCTTTTGGTCAGACACTGGATCCAAACCAAAGGACGTTTACAGACGATTGGAATAGATTAAAAACTACCTTGGACCTTTCTGGTAATTCCAGCTTTTACTCTAATGTGCAGAAAGCTCTTGAAAAAAACCGAAAAGGCAATAAAGAAGAGTTGGATACATTTCAAGAACTTGTGAGTTATCCTGGCGGATTGGAGCAGTTTAGCAGGCCTTTTGATGAGGCGGCTGTTAATTATGTGACGACAGCTTTAAATAGCGCGGCGGCTAGTAATGCGGCAGGGGTTTTAGAGCACGGCTATAGCCTGACTTTTGGAAATAGGAATTTGGCTATTTTGCAGGCAGGTATTGTTAATGAGAATCAGTTGCTTACAAGAACGCCGGAAGAAAGGCAGAAGCTTTTTGAGCAGATTAAAGATGACGATTGGGCTAAGATTGACTGGGAGAATAAGCCTCTTGGTGCTCCAGGGACGTTATCCGGATGGGCCTTAGGGCTTTTTACGAAAGATGAGCCCGCTGGTTCCAGCATAGATAGCGATGCCTTGTCTGCTGCTGTTGCTAAAATAGCCGGCGGCCAATCTAACATTAAAAAGAGCCCGGCACCTAATGTTGAAGATGAGGCCCCTATGATTAATGTTGTTCAGCGGGCGGTGATGAACTGGTCGGCGAAAGGTATGGGTGAGTCTGGCACAGCAACAGGGTTTGTTAAAAACTGGACATGGGGTGGAGCGAATACGCCGTCTTTGCCGGCGCGCATAGTTAATTTTGTGATGGGCAAAAAAGGCGATGAAGCTTATGGCGGTTTGATCTGGCAAAGCATGAATAATAAGTCTGTTTTGCAGGCACTGTTGTTTGATAATGAGCATTCCAGATCATCTATGAGTTTTTCTCCTATCAATCGTTACTCTGAGTGGTCGTTGCCCGATGGGAGCATAATGCTTGAAACATCTCATATGGGCGAGGGAAAAGAGGTCTATGAAAAGTTTTTAAAAGAGCTGTCTCGGTTTAGCATGAAACCCGATAAATATTTAATTCGGGATTACACAGACCAAAAAGAAGGAAATTTTGATTTGGTTAATATTCGTTTTGGTGAGACGTCAAATGCATCAAGCGATAGTGATAGTGTCTATAGCGTGAATCCACTGACTGCGGTTCAGGAAAGGCATTATGGAGGTGTGCTTGATCAAGTGGCTTATAACCAATCCAGTACTACCATGACGGTTTATGGCGACGATCTATTAAATAAAATGTCTTTAAGCAGGATAACGTCTCCCGGTGCTTTTGTTGCGCCTCCAACAGATGGCCCTCTTAGCAATTTAGCTTTTAATCTTGGCGAGAATTCTTTAGAGCCAAAGGAACCTTCTTTGACGCTTTCCTCTCCGTCAACAGAAAAACCTCAAACACAACTATCTTTTACTTCTTTGGGGAACGTGAAAGATTTTGCTTCTTTAGTGAAACCGCAAAAGTCTGAAAAACAGGAAAGCAATATCTTTGTTGATGAGAATGGCGCGATGGGCGTGATTGTGCCAAGTTCTCTGTTTGACGGGGATGGCGCATTGCAGTCGGGCGCCAAGTCTGTGAAGCAGC
Organism: Candidatus Omnitrophota bacterium; assembly: GCA_043819345.1. Taxonomy (GTDB): domain Bacteria; phylum Omnitrophota; class Gorgyraeia; order Velamenicoccales; family Velamenicoccaceae; genus CAYRDK01. The sequence continues at coordinate 4,114 of JBDREX010000004.1, read as the reverse complement.
TGGCCCAAGGCAAACCTTTTATGAACTATCTTCCGGCTGCAACCGTTACACGCGTTACAACCCAGGATAAAATTAAGACGACGACATCTATGGGCTTAGATATTGAAACAGAAGAAATTGGCCTTAATCGCGATGTTGCCAATCGTATTGATTATATTAAGACATCAGCTATGGGGACAGGGAAAGAACAAATTGTCCTGCCGGTCAATATTGATGGCAATGGTATTTCAAGAGGCAATGACGGAGCCATTCATATCAATAATGCCGTCGTGAAAACGATAGGTGTTTTGGGGTTGAACGCGCAAGAGGCTTTATCTCCTGAAGCCTTGCAGCAGATAGAAAAAGATCAAGATGGATTTATAGTGTCGCCGGAGTTGTTTAATAAAAAGGTTGAGCTTTCTAAAGTGCAATACTTGGATAAAAGGTTATCTCAAGTTGCAAGCTATCAGTATCAGGCGGATGGCAGCAAAGCTGCCATGCGGCAGGAGTTTTATCGTGCTGCGCCGAATCCTGAAGTGATGGGAGGTAATTTGACGCGTGTTGTGTTGGACGAGCTCAGGGTAACAGATTATGCGGATAAAAGCGTTGCAAGTTATAAAGGTTTAGATGGTGATTATTTGAAGTTTGACCAAAATGGGGCGCTTAATACGGGGGAAGTTACTCGGTTTTTGTCGAATGGTGTTGTGATGGAAGCGAAGGTGGCCGACGGGCAGCAGTTCTATATGAAAACATTTACACCCGGCGCGATTATTGTTAATCAGAATCCAAGTAAACTGAGCTTAAATTTTGAGGGCCTTTCACAAGAAGCACAAAGCTCTGTTTTGAGTAACCTTATGATTAAAATGGGCAAGGGAGAGATTTCTTCCGGCGATGAAACTGAATCAAAGAATACGTTGAAACTAAGTGTAAGTGGTGACAAAAAGCCCATGTTTAGCTATATACCTTCGCAAACGGTGACTAATATTGAAGGCCCGTATAGGAGTTTGACGACAACGTCGGTAGGGTTGGATATTGCGACAGAGGAGATTTCGTATTCAAGCCGAGGTGAAAAACTTGATTTGGTTGATAGGATTACTGTTTCGCAAATGGGGTCTGCGAGCAGGAGGATTACAGAGGCGACATCCCCAGACGGTATTACGATGATAAAGCAGGAAGATGGCTCAAGAAAAATAGAAATGAATAATGCTGTGGTTGTTGAGGTTGGCCGGCTGGACGCTTCTGGTGTTCAGATCCCTGAGGGTGAGGAAAAATTGGTGGCGTTGAGGCAACAGTTTAGCCCTCAGATGGTTTTAAAGAGTGATACGGTGCTTTCGGCGGTGGAGATCCGCGATGGTGTTGTTAATTCAACGACGGAGTTTTCTTATAGCCCACAGGGAGAGGTTACAGAAACTAAAGAAGCTACGTATGGTTTTGTGGCTGTGCCGGAGGAGATTCCTGGGAGTATTTTTAAGGCAAACCATGGTTTGCCGACGGAAATCAAAGCGAAAGATTACACGAATCAGCAGATTGCGACCATGACAGGCATCAATGGCGGTTTTATTCGGGATGATAGCTATATTTTGAAAATGTCCAAGATGTCAGGTGAATTTGTAATGGGCCAAAGAGTTGTAAATGGAGGCATAAAACAAATAGACCTGCCAGGCAATAAATTTTTTAAACTCGTGGATCAGAGCAAGTCATGGAGCATGGGCGAAAAGATTCAGGATGAGGATGGGAGAATCTGGAAGATTGCTAAAGATGGTTTTGCTCCCTATAGCGGTGATAATTTTAAAGGCGCGAATGGCCAGGTGATGAGCTATCGTAATGGCTATCCTTTCGGCGATGATATTAAGAAAAATCAGCAGGTGATATGGGGGGCCTATAAAACAGATCCGGACTTTCAGAGGTCCATGATGATGTTTGGAATTGGCGATTTTACGAGCGCCTTGCCTCCGCAAAAACTTAATGATGGTGTTTATGGTCCTGCGACTCAGGCGATGTTCGCGTTTCATGATAATAAGATAGGTGTGATGCTTGACCAGGTGGCGGATCTTTTAGGGAAAGGGGCGCTCGCGCCTGATGCGCGCCGTGCCATGGCTCGTCAGGCGTTAGAGATGGGGGATGCTGCTATATTAGGTAATGGTTCTATTTTAGTGCGTCAGATAAGTGGCTTTTATGCTATGGATAACAATATGGATGAGTTGTATGAGCGCATAGGAGATCAGTTTTATCAGTTTGGCCAGTCAGCGGCCGCTATGGGCATGGGAAGCCCTTCTGTTGAGTCCGCAAAAATGCAGTTTTTAAGCCCCAATGAAATAGCTGTTCAATTACAGAACGCGTTTAAGATGAGGAAGGCGGACGCGGCGGAACGCGGCCTTACTTTGCCGGTCATTCAGGACAAGATTCAGCAAAAACAAAAAGAGTTGATGGGGCTTGAAGAAAGGTTAGGTACTCTTGCTGAGCCGAACGATCCAAGTTGTTTTATTAATAGTTTAGCGCATTCGGAACAGAAGACCCCGAGCAACGAAAGAAAATTATTGGCTAAAAAAAATGAGATTTGTCAGGAGTTGGCTCAACTATGCGCGACGGAATACCTATTAACATTGCCTGCGAACGAAAATTTGTCTGACCCTCTCGCGCTTTTAGAGACACGCAAACAGGATTTGACTAAACAGCGCGAGACAGCAGATCCTCAGGGTGTGGTCTTAATTGACGCACAGATTCAGGGCCTTAATGATTTAGCATCCTCGGCTCCGGGATTAGGATTGCAGAAAGTAGAAACAGGTTTGAAAAATTTAATGGCGGCTGCCGCGACTGTGGAGCAGTTGGGTTCAGAGGAAAATTTTGATAAAAGCGGCAAACCGCGTGATGCCGCGCAGGCTGAATACATGCAGGCCCGCATAGATTTTAATAAGGAACGCCAAAATTTATTGAATGAGCTTGAGATCCTTATTAATAACCCTGTAACGGCTTCTCATCAAAACGTTGTTGCCTATGCGACAGATCTTTATGGAAAGATACAGGAAACAAGCGAGATGCCGGAACACGATGTTCCGCTGGCGTATTCAACACTGCCATCACACTTGAAGCATCCAGTTAGGCATTATACGGAATTAGGATGGGATAAGACGGGGCAGGTTGTTGGTTATGCTTTTAAAACGGTGCTTTGGAATAGCGTTGGAGGTGTTATAGCGGGTAGCATTGCTTCTTTGAAAGATGAAGGGGGATCTAAAGAAAAATGGGAAGGCATGGCTTCTCGTTTATTGTCGCAAAGCATTGCGACAGATTTGCCCATAAGATACGATGAAGCGAAATTGGAGAAAGTTCGTTCTGAAATTAAAACGAAAGCAGGCCAATTGGGTAAAATAGAAGCTGCGTTAGCATCATCTGCGAATATGTCACCTTTTATGCAGGGGACGTTGAATGCAGAATATGTCGCGCTTAATATGGAGATGGAGCGTTTACAGAAAAGCGAGAGTGTGTTGACGCAAAGTGTTGCTGAGAAAAAGCAGGATCGGGAAGCTGTGTATCATCTTGGGGTTCAAAAAGCATGTAAAACTCAGGAATTGAGAATAGCAGAGGAGCGCACCTACATTGCTCAGCAAACGGATAAGTTGCAACGTATTACACAAGCATTATCTATACCTGAAAATATGTCTCATCAATCCTATGGGGCTTTGATGGCGGAATTTACTCAAACAAGCATTACGATTGAGAAATCCAAAAAGAATTTGATAGTACTGGAAAAGGAAGTTGCTGGTAACATAGCAAAAATACAGGAAAAATGGGGAGAATTTGGAGGTTATCAATTTGGGAGTGGCCTGACTCTTTTAAAAGAAGAAGGAATGGCGAAGATGGCTTCGGGAGGAAGCGTGAGTGATGGAGCTCTTGCTTATGCTTTGGGTAGCATCGGGTTGCTTGCGAAAACAGCCATAGAAGTTTATTTGGCAGGTAATTTAGTTGGATTAAATGTCGGTCCGGCAACGCTTGGTTGGGTGGCGGTAGGTACATCAGCAACTGATGAATTGGTTCGTTATAAGACGGGGCATTACATGAGTCCTGACCAGCGTACTTTGGCAGCTATTCCTTATTTATTGCCTGTAGCTGGAGCGGAGATAGCTTCAGCTGCTCAAGG
>JBDREX010000003.1:0-3357 GCA_043819345.1 Candidatus Omnitrophota bacterium | reverse complement strand
CACCAACTTAGAATCCAAAATGCCCAGGATTTGGAGAAGATTCAAGTTCTTGATGATGCGCACTGGGCAGCTACCAGCGTTCCAATTAATAGTCTCAACTGCGATTATGCATTTGCTTCTTATGTAGACACAGACCAAAACGGTCGCATAAGGACTGATGAACTTAAGGTAGCGCAGGCTTGGCTGTTTCGATTTCTTGTCAATCGTAGTCGTTTATCCGAAGGTACTGATGCGCTAAACTTAAGCGATATTGACACCAGTCATCCTGAAGGTAAAAAATTGCGAGTAGCAGCAGAGCTAATTTTGACCAATCTTAACTTACCAGATGCCAAAGAGATTAGTCTGGCTCAGGTACGAGATGTGCAGAGTATTATGGCTAGTGCGGCGAATAATGGCGATGGTATTATTCCTCCGGAAGCAACAACCGACCCTGATTTAGTTCAGTTCATCGTTTCGATTATGGAGACTGTTGGTTCTGCTCTGGATGCCGGTGGTAAGCCAGGGATTAGCGAGGAGCAGCTTAAGGTATTTTTTCATGAAGCTCAAGGCTATCTCGCGTGGAAAGCAAAAAGCGAGATTCCTAAAGGAGATAGAACCAGCGAGGTTATGCCTTGGGGAGCCGAGACACCACAAGCTTATGAGTTAGTGGTTAGCTTAGAAGAAAAGATTGAGCAATATTTTACGCAGTGTGCAATGGTCAGGTTTGACGAGCGCTCAGCAGCTCAGATGCAGCTTCGCCAGAAGGAGCTTGAAGAAATCGATTTTACGGATAAGTCAATGATGGAAGCTCGGCTTAAGAACGCCCCATTGGCTTTGCCTAACCCAAAAGGTATCTTGGAGTTAGAGGCAATGCTTAATCCCTTATATATTGAGCGTCTATTTGAGCTTGAGGAGAAGGTTTTAAAACGCGCCCTTGGAGGATCAGTCAAACAGCTTACTGAAAAACAGTGGGATAAGGTAAAAGCTATCTTTATTCCATACCGGGCATGGTTAGAAGGCAAGCAGGGAGCTAGAGTTGAAAAACTGGGAACAGATAGACTGCGCACCTATCTTGATGGATCATACAGACACAGGACTCGTGAGCTTATTGCAAAAGATCTGGCTGTGGCTGATGATTTGAACCAGATACATAATTTGGAGAAGTTAATCTTTTACCAAAGATGGTTGATGGAGTTGGCGAACAATTTTGTGAGTTTTGCAAATTTTTACACTCCTCAACGTCGTTCCCTAATTGAGGCGGGGACATTAGTAATTGATGGGAGGGAAATGACTTTTACAATGAGAGTTCAGGATCGGCAGGCTCACAAAAAGATAGCAGAAAACAGCTATATGTATCTGCTGTATTTGGAAGTTACTGGTCGTCAAGACAAAGATATTAAATTTGAGATTGTGACTGCAGTGACTTCTGGTAGCGCAGGTGGATTGCGTATTGGTAAGCGCGGTATCTTTTTTACCATAGACGGCAGAGAGTGGGATGCAGAGGTAGTAGATATTGTGGAAAACCCTATAAGCCCTTGGGAGTCAGTGAAGGCGCCCTTTAAGCAATTTACTGGTTTTATAAGAAAACAAATAGATAAATTCAGCAAATCCCGCCAAGCTAAGTTGGAAGCAAGTGTCGCTGCCCCTAGTGCATCGGGTATAACGCGCGATCTCTTGCTAGGTGGAGGTATAGCTATTGCGGCTCTTGGATCATCCTTTGCTTATATTACTAAGGCTCTTTCTCAGGTCAAACCGGTTCATATCCTGGGTATGTTAGTGGGATTAGCCGCTTTTGTTTTATTACCGGGTATGATTATAGGTTTTGCCAAGATACGTAAAAGGGATATGAGTGTTCTCTTGGAGGCATCAGCCTGGGCGGTAAATGTGCACATGCGACTGAATGCCACTTTAGGACGACTTTTCACCCACATACCACGTCTGCCTGAAGGTGCGCGTAAGGAACGGAGAGATGTGGTAGTGCAGTTCGTAAAAGAGTTTGGTTATAGTTCCTTGCGCTCAAGGAGGCTGGCTATAGTAGTTTTAATTACCATACTCATTGCACTTGGTTTGGTACTGGTTTTGATTACATACCCTGGATTAAAGCCCTTATTCTAACATTCTTAAAACGAGAAAAATTAACAAAGACTGAAAGGGAATATTTCTCTAGAGTAGTGAAGAAAAAGGTTTTGGCTTTGGCTAATCCGGAATTACATCGCTTAGCCCAGAGATTATTGGAATAGTTTAATAAACCAAAATCTGTCCCTTGACACATTCGGCGATTCTATCATTGACGCGCTATAATAAGTACAAACTAGTACCATAATAAGGGGTCTTTTTTATAGATAGGCAAAATAGGTGAGCAGAGAACACGTTTAATCTGGAAAAAGCTAACCCAGAAAGAAAGGAGGAGCATCCATAGGCGATAAAGGCAGGAAAGATAAGAATAAACACAACAAACAAGTAAACAAAGCAAAAAATACAAAAAACGAAGCAAACAAGAAAAAACAAGAAAAAACACACTGGTAGAAAAAAGGACAGACACTCGACCGGTGAAAAAAATATAACCGGTTTTTAACAGCGAGGGCAAAAGGACTCTTTAAAGGCCTCAGATAGTTAAAATAAGCCAATAAAAGGTATTAAATTATGAATGTCCGTATCTCAAGGGCGGACATTTTACATCTATTTATCCATCAAATAGTTACGCAATTCCCAGACAAAAAATACCGGACAAATAGGACAAATTTAGCGAGGAATTGTCTCTCTAAACCTGAATTATTCTTGATATTTTAAGGTATTGAGCCTATAATTGGCTGTGTAGATTAAGAGAGGTATCCCCTCGACTGATACGAGAGGGACCCCATTGTTTGTTTTTCTTTTTCGGCGAGAATTCGGAAAGCATAACTGTAAGAAACATATAGGCTTCCGTCGACGAGCTTGAGGTTCAAACCGGCCCGCTTCAAAAAATCTCTCCGCTTTTCGTAATTTGCTTCCAATGCTATGTAACTGGCTTGGTGAGCAAGGGTTATAGAAGTTGGTTTTTTTCTCATTTATAATTAATTCTTTATCTTGCAAAGAAAAAAAGAGGTGTATATAATAATGATATGCCGCAGGAGAAACTTACCTTTGATTATTCCGCTGTCGGGACGCTGTGCCTGAAAATAAGCCAGGACTGGCAGATTGCTTCCGTGATTCCTTCCTTTGATGAGGTGATTCTGCAATTAAATAGTCACTCAGATGTTACTCAGGTTACCTTTGATACCGCAGGGCTTGGGGTATGGGATAGTGGTTTGACTGCTTTTTTACTGAAATTGATAAAGGAAGGCGCACGCAGAAACATCCGCGTGGTGCCTGATGGTCTGCCGAAGGGAGTGCAGAGGC
>JBDREX010000002.1:0-38737 GCA_043819345.1 Candidatus Omnitrophota bacterium | reverse complement strand
AAAAATCCTTAAAAACATCATAAAAAGATACTGAAAACCCCTAAAATCAATCTTTCTACAAGTTCCTATAATACATCTTATGTTAACTTCGTTATATTTGGGATATTGGCGCATTTGTGCACGGACTTAAGAAGTTACAGCATAATACTTTTTTGGCCTATTTTATACTTTTTTATTTTGCCGGTAGCTTCTTCTGCTGCTTTTTGATTTGTTATTTAGGTGTGGTTTTTGATGGCGGTTAGAGCGGCTGGTGCTATGGCCCATGTGCCATATTTGGCATTGATTTTGTCTATGGAATCCAGCAGCGCCTCCCTCCTTTTTTGTTCTGTCAGTAAGGGGGGATGGTTGTTAAAAGCCAGGCTAGAGAGTGTGACCCCAAGAGCCCGGACCGCTCTAATTTTGGCCTTGTTTTGCGTAAGGATTGAATTAGCGCGCTGAAAGATTTCCCAGCCATCATGGATAGGCATCAGGTACGTTTTCTGCCTGAAAAAAGTATCATTTGCGGAATTGACCCACAGGCTTACAGTGCGGCCGCTGAGTTTTGATTTTCTTAGCCTTTCAGCCACCATTTCGGACAGCATTTTAAGCCATGTTTTTATGGTTTCAGGATCTGTGATTTGCTTAGGCAATGTGTAAGAATGGCCAATAGATTTTGGCATTTCCAAGCCTTCATTTTGACCTTTATGAAAGGATATATTTTCATCAAAACGCAGCACTGCGTATAACCAGTGGCCAAGAGATTTGCCAAAATTATTGATTAAGATTTCTTCAGATATTTCTTTTAACTGGCCGCAGGTTTTGATGCCTAGGTTGTTTAAAAGGGCTGTTGTAGCGGGCCCAATTCCGCAGATTTTTTCAACAGGGAGAGCATTGATAATGCTGTCTACATTGGATTCATTGATCAAAATTAGGCCATTTGGTTTACGGATTTTTGTTCCCAGTTTAGCCAAGTGCCATGTGGGTGCTATGCCTATGGAACAGGTCAAGCCAAACATATCTTGGATGCGTTTTTTTGCGCGTTTGCCTATTTCTAAAAATGAGCCAAAAAGAGATTCTAATCCATCTAGCTCTAAATCAAATTCATCAATTGTTGTGTGTTCTACATGGGGTGAAAATTCCTGCAGCATTTTAAAAATCTCATGGGAAACATAGCTATATTTGGCCGAGTCACTTGGTACAAAACAAGCCCATGGGCAAAGCCGTAAAGCATCGCGGCTTTGCATACCGGAATTAATTCCGTAAGCTTTAGCCTCATAGGATGAGGCACAGACAACTGTACGGTTTTTATTGTCACGTGAACCTACGATAAGTGGTTTGCCGCGAAATTGAGGATTAACGCGTTGTTCAATGGAAGCAAAAAATGCGTCCATATCAATGTGGAGAATCATGCTTATATTTGATGGTTGTAAAATAGTGATTCAATTAGAGCTTATGGCCCTAGCAGCCTTTTTAAGTGCCAGCAAAGGGACTCTTTGGAGAACATGACCTCATAGGCACCCTCGGGTGTCTGGAGGCTGAAAAAATACAGCTCCTCCCTGCCTTTTTTATCCTTCCAGAAGAAGTTGACTTTTTCAACGGTGAATTTGTGCTTACGCCAGAGGAAAGACTTTGGCAAAATACGCCCTTTTTCAATCACGCAGGAAACAGTTATTGGTGAGCCTGATTCTGTTTCTGATTGGGCGGGTAATTCTCTGTCCCATCTGGCTTCGTGGTTAAACATAAACGAAGAATACCACACATTTGTGTGGGTAGCAAGAGATTTTGGGTTTTTGATAAATAATTGTAGTGGGTTTTTCCTATCTGTCCTTTGAAGCTTCCGAAACAAAGCTTTTTCTAAGGCGGTGAAGAAATTGTGAGAAAACTGTGTTTTTTTAGCGGGGGATGTTTTTGAGCATGGCAAAGTCTTTTTCTAGAATGGGCATAGTGGTAGCGTTGTAGGTGACGACGGCCGGGTGGTACAAGGGGATAATTTTTATAGAGCCGGCTGAAGTGGGCGCGATGAAGACTTGTCCGTGAATTTTGCTGATTCCTTGCACTTTGTTCTTTAAGTCAAATTTCTCCATGATGTATTTAGTTGAAAAATTACCCAAACAGCAGATAATTTTTGGTTTGATTAAGTCAATCTGTTGGTTGAGGTATTCGCAGCAGGCCTGTATTTCTTTTGTTTCGGGGTTTCTGTTGCCGGGTGGGCGGCATTTTAAGATGTTGGCGATATAGATATCCTGGCGTTTTAAGCCAGCTTTAGTCAGGAGTTCATCGAGCACCCTCCCTGCTTTTCCGCAAAAAGGCCTCCCTGCTTCGTCTTCGGATGCGCCTGGAGCTTCTCCAATAAATAAGATCGGAGTAGGAACTTTTCCCTCTCCAGGAACGACATTTTTTCGGGTTTTTGCCAGGCCACATTTCTGGCAATGACGAACTTTTTCTTTCAGTGATTCAAGCGCATTCTGCATTTTTGTCTATATGATGGATGGATGATAAATATCTTTTTTGAATTATACCGTTTAGTACCTTGTTTTGCAATAAGGCTTATGGTTTAAGAAAGTATCTTAACCACAGATAGATAGCACAGATGATGATAGATTGGATCATCACTGGAAAGCCGTATTTAAAAAAGCGAAAGAAGCTTATATGGTGGTTGTTGCGTTCACCAATTTTTGAAACGATGACATTTGCTGAAGCGCCGATTAGAGTGCCGTTGCCTCCTAAGCAAGCGCCAAGAGCCAGGGCCCACCACAAAGGGTGTGCTATTTTTGCCTGAATGAGCGCAGGATCGGTTATGCCATAATATTGGCTTAGATGCGCAATGAGTTCTTTGACCATAGGGATCATGGCGATAACAAAAGGAATATTATCCAGGACTGCAGAAATGAAGGCGCTTGCTACCAAAATAATTAGGCATAATAAAAATATATTACTGCCCGCTGACTGGATGACAAATTTGGCCATGACTTCAATGACACCGTTATGCTCCAGTCCCGCGACAACAATAAACAGGCCTATGAAGAAAAGAACAACGCCCCATTCTACGCGCATGAGGGTTCTGTCTATTTCTGTGTGGCAGACAAGAAGCATGATCATACTGCCGGCCAGGGCGATAATACCAGGTTTAAGGCCGGTGATATTGTGCGTAAAAAAGCCGATAAAAATAGCTCCAAGAACAATGAGTGCCCGAATCATATTCTTTTTATCAATAATGGCTAAATGAGGGATAGCTTCCGTGACGCGTTTTTTAATTTGTTCAGGGATGTTCCATTTATTTTTAAAAATCCTGTAAACGGTTGTCAAGAATACCAAAAAAACAATTGTAATAATAGGTGCTAAATTTATTAAAAAGTCATTAAAGGTTAAGTTTGCTTGTGAACCGATAATAATGTTGGGTGGGTCGCCAATGAGCGTGGCTGTTCCGCCGATGTTAGAGGCTATTGCTTCTAGAATAAGGAACGGAACGGGTGAAATTTCCAGGATTTCAGCAATCAGGATGGTAACGGGCGCTAATAAAATAATGGTTGTGACGTTATCTAGAAAAGCTGATAAGAAAGCGGTGACACATAGGAAAAGAAGCATGATTTTGATAGGGCTTCCTTTGGAGCGCTTGGCTACAGAAATGGCTATCCATTCAAAAAAGCCCGTTTTAGACAGAACAAAAACACATGTCATCATGCCAATTAGCAGGAAGATAACGTTTAAGTCTACCGCGCGCATGGCTGTATCAAAGGGTACCAGATTGAGGCTAAACATCAGAAAGGCGCCCATGATAACCACGATGGTTTTATCAATTTTTTCTGTCGCGATACATATGTAAATTGCGGCAAATATGAGAACTGAGAGAAGCATGTGTTTCCTTTAAATGAGTTTGATTAAAAAAAGAGTATTTTATCTACGATGCTGAATCTGTCTATGACGCCTTCCAGTGTGCTATTTTTACCAGTTACAAAAAGACGTGGCTTATTCTTTACGGTTAATTCAAAAAGGATTTCAATTAAAGTGGCTTCTTGCGGTATAGTCGCGCACTCACTTTTAAGAAAATCTTTTACTGTCAATTGCCTTTTGATTTTGAAATATTTTTCAAATGGGTCGATATGCCTGACAAAAGAAACGGTGTGAAGTTGTTTAAAAAAGTTTGGTATGCCGTGCTCAAAGATATCCAAACAGGATAATTGTCCACAGATCTTGTTGTTTTCGTCTACTACCGGCAAAACATCAACGTGTTTTAAGTGCATGGTGCGCACAACATCTTCAATGGATGTATTTAATTTCAAAAAATGTTTGACTGGGCGCATGATATCGCGGGCATGGATTAAGGAAGCCGTTTTGACTTCGTACTTAGAGAATTCATCAAAAATGAGCTGTGGTGTTGTGGCGCGCTCAAGAAGTGTTTCGACGCCGTTGATATTATGAAAGAAACGGGCAATGGCCGCCATGGTCTGTAGGATGGTGTAGGGATTATCAATGGAGGAGATCATCAGGCAAACGAATTTTGCTGGCATCTTATCCGGGCTTTGAAAATCAATGCCCTCTTTGTTGACGCCTATGACGATGACAAAATCCTTCCATCCATCAATACGGGCATGAGGAAAAGCGAGCTTATCGCCAATGCCGGTTGTTTGGGCATCTTCGCGCTCGAGAATGGCTTTATACACCAAATCTTTACCGAAGGCCAAGTCAGATCTCTCGTCAAAAAGCTTGTTAACTAACATTTCAATAGCTTCTTGTTTTGTCTTGGCTTGGAGATTTAAGGTGATAAGCCTGGGATTTATGTGGTCATGAATATTAAACATATTTTCCTGGCTCTTGTGCAGATTTGAAAATTATATCATTTTTTTTAATTATTGCCAGAAGTTTTTAGCGCAGTGGTTTGAAGAGGTATTCTAAGCCGTTGAGTTTGATTTCGTAGACAATCTTAAGCATGGTACCGAGCTCTCCTTTTGGAAAGCCTTTGCGAGAGAGCCAGACAACATAGCTTTCAGGCAAATCAACGAGCAATCGGTTGGCATATTTGCCAAAAGGCATGCGTGTCTTGGCAATTTTAAGGAGAAAATCTTGGTTTCCCAGGCTCATTGGAATATCCTTGTGTGATCTAGTATTTTGTGATGGCTCTATTTTTCTCTAACATTTTTATTTTAGCGTGGTTATGGAAAATAGCAACAAAAAAATGCGAGAGAAAAAACTTTATAATCAGGAGAATGATCTGTATAATTAATGATAGTGGGAAATCGATCCAATAATTTTAGGAGGCTGGAAATAATGAGAACAACAATAAAGAAATGTCTTTTTTTAGGTTTGCTAGGCGGTATTCTATTTTTGCTGTCTTTTAGTTTTGTATTTGAAGCGCGGGCTGATCAGGAGGATTTGAGAGTTGCTGATTATTGTGTGAGTGGTGTTATGTTTGATACTCAGGAGCCTATGGCTATTATTAACGATTCTCTGGTTAAAGAGGGCGAAGAAATAGATGGTATAAAAGTTTTAAAAATTACAGATTCCAGAGTGACGTTTTCCTGTCAAGGCAGGATTTTTACAAAAGAGATAGGCCAGGATTGCGCGGGTTCAGGGAAGGGTTTTTCAGATAGAGGATTATACGAAAATGAAAATAGTTTTAATCCGCAGGATCTTGAAAAAATGAAGCAGATGGTGCCTTTTATGTGGGGCTTTTTTGTATTGATGGTTTTGTTTTATGTGTATTCGGCAGTTTGTCTGCAGAAGATTGCTATAAAAACACAAACAGAAAACCCGTGGCTTGCCTGGATACCTATCGGTAATCTTTATTTGTGTTATCTGATCGCTAAGCCATCCATTTGGTGGTTTATTCTTTTATTTGTTCCTTACGTAAATATCGTGGCTATGGTGATTATCTGGACAGGGATTGCTCAGGCGCGTCACAAACCAAAGTGGCTTGGTGTGCTCATGCTATTACCATTGGTCAATTTTTTTATTATGGGGTATTTGGCTTTTTCTGAATAGAAGTTTTTGTGTTTGTTACTGTTAGCTATTTTCTAATTCTTTATTTGGTTTGCCCATCTGAATCAGGTTAATAATAATGAGGCTGAATAAACTTAACAGGGATAGAAATTTTAGTGTTCGGGCAACAGGGTTTCCTCTCTGTAATATTTGAACATCTTCTACATAGATAACTTCGCAAGCGCCGTGGCCCCCATCTTGTCTTGTGGTGCTGGATTGCCACGTGATGTGTTGCCCATCAAAAACACTTCCTTGCTTTACGAGGTCAGCACTTAAGGAAACGAGTTGGCCACGCAATGAGATCTGGTCTCCTATCCGTATCTTCTTTATTTTATTCCTCATTTTTTTATCTTTAACGATAAGGTGATTGTTGGAAAATTCACAAGCATTAAATTCTCCTCCGTGGCACTGGTAATTACAAAAGCGCATGTCCTGGCTGAATCGCCCAAAAGGGTTCTTGTAGATTTTCTTTTTTAAATTACTGCCCCATATGATGCATAAATCTGTTACGAAAATTTTATCAGTCTTGCGGATACTGACAAGCCAGCTGTCGTAATCGAATTTACTGACAACTAATCCATTGATTTCGTAATCATAAAGGGGTTTTATTTCAAACTTATAATCATTTTTTGTGAAACGGATCATGTTTTTATTTTTAGGTTCTGTTTGAAGAGGGTCTTTAAGAGCTTTTGGCGCGATGTGATCTACTGTTTTGTAATTGTCAGCAAAAAAAGATGTTGCAATAAAAAGGCCGAATAAGACAGGAAACAGAAATTTATTGATTTGGCTTAATGTTTTTTTCGTCATAGCGTTACCATCTAAATCCTATGCCCGCTGTGAGGGCAATTTCTTTCTTTGAAAGCAGTATCTTCAGGAATTTTTCCCCTTGTCTGTTGGGTTGAATCTGGGAGAGTTTTGTTGTTAAGCCCAGGCCCTCCCCTTCATTGTTTTTAAATGTAATATCGATGGTAGAGTCTTTATTGAGCTTGTATGAGCTGCCAAGCGCAATTGTATTTTTTTTGCCGGGGCTGATTTCCAGAATGATGCCCATATTTTTGCAAATATTCCATTTACCGGATAATACGATAGTCCTTTTAATGTGAGGTCCGAAATTTATGCTAAATTGCAGGCCCCTGGGGGTTGTTTTGGCGTAAGTTATTTTAAAATCAAAAACAGAACAAAGCGCCTTGTTTAGTATGTAGCTGATTCTATTTTTTTTATTTATATCCCATCGCCCTTTAAATATTAATGTACGGTTAATTGTTTTTTTGGTTATAGAATTTTTTTTAACATAAGCATAGGAAATTTGGTGTAGCTTGTTGATGTCCCATGCGCCACAGAGGGTAATATTTTTTTGCAGAGCGTTACTTTTTTCAATTTTAAAAGATAATTGATTGTGTTTATCTGCCTGCCATTTCCCGTTAATTTTTAAAAGATAGTCAGGAGAATGACTCTTTTCGTTTTTTGTGGTTAAACAAAAAACGAGCTGATGGGCGTTTACAGCCTTGATATCGCCTTTTAGCGTAAGTTTATTATTAAAACAATTTTGATTCCATTTGTCTAATGTTAGTGTCAGATTGTGGTTTTTGTCCAGGCTCCAAACGCCGGAAAATTTGATCTGTTGTGGATTTTTTTTATTGCCAGATTCTTTTATATGATAGATAAGTTTATTGTCTGGAGAGATTTTGAAGGTGCCATCATAGACAGTTCGAAACTTTGTAACTCCGGTTTTTGCGTTGGATTCACTTGAAGTCAGTTTATTATGCGGGTCAATTTCGTAGGTAATGTGTTTTGTTGATGCAGCATCGCGTAAACTCGTACTATTATTTTTCATTTGTCGTATCGCAGATGTACAAAAATACGGCCAAAATTTTTATCATCTTTTTCTATCCGGCTATAAAGCTTTTTGATTTCCGATGATTGCAGGAATCTTAAGACAGTTTTTTTTAACTGTCCGCTTCCCTTGCCCGGAATAATTTCAACGAGGCGAATTTTTTTATGCATCGCCTCATTCATGGTATCTCTCAAGCGTTTTTGAATTAAGTCGCCTTTATTGTAGATCTCATGCAGGTCCAGTTTGACTTTTGCCATTCTTTAGTGGTTTTTAGTTGTTGAGTTTGAGCTCTTCTTTGATGAGGTAAAGAATTTTTTCTGCCTCTTGCTGTTTAGGCAACAGGAACTTTCTTGCTGAAACAGTTATGGTGGTATTCGTATCTGATGTTTTTTCCAGTTTCACAACAATTCCAGCGCCATTTACGCTTGCTTTAAGGATGCCGGTCTTTTGATTTTTACTTGTGACCTTCCCCTGGGCGCCTAAAACTTTCAGGCATGCTTCATAGGTTTTAATAAACTCTTTTTTAATTTCTTCTTGAACGCTGTCGCTTTTTGTTAAAGCCATGGCGACACCTGCAGGCAGAAAACTGGCTCCCAGCAAACTGGCGGCACCATAAATCTTGGCACTTTTGATGCCTGCTTCTTTTAAGCACTCTGTTATGATTAAGCTGGTTAATTGTTGCGCGCTCGTTATGTTTTTATATGTTTTTTTCTTGAAATCGACATTAATAATTTTAATTTGGGGTTGGCTTCCAACGCTATAATCTTTATGGATAATTTTGCCTACGCTTAAAATGAGGGTATCAATTTGCATGGGTATGGCTTCTGCTGCTTCTTTCTTGTCTTTTTTTTCTTTCTTATTTTCAGCGGGTTGTGCGACTGCTAAAGCATCCACGTTGAGCTGTTTGTCTTTATTTTTTACAATTGTTAGCTCTTTCAGGTTGACTTCCAGTTCTTTTAAGTGTATTTTTTTCTGCAAAAGGTCATTTAAGTCGTAAACGACATGTATAAGGGGAATGTTGATAAAGTTTTCTTTTGGAAAACCTTTTGGATTTTCTATCTCGAGATTCTTTATATCGATGGTTTGTGTGAGGATTTTAAAGGAAAAGCTGCCGATATTGACTTCTGTGCCAAGCGCTTTTGTGGCTGCGCCATCAACAACCGCTTTGATGATCTCATTTTTAAAGACATTGAGAGTAATGATGATGGCTGTGATGATACCGATGATAATAAGGAATTTTTTCATGGTATGTTCCTCTCCTTGTTTTGAGCCTTTAGCGATAATTTGTAAAACTTATTGGAGGCGAAAAATCGATTGTTTTTAAGTGTGCGATAACAGCCTGCAGATCGTCTTTTTTCGCGGAAGTAATTTTTAGTTTTTCTCCTTCAATCTGTGTTTGGACTTTTAGTTTTAGGTCTTTGATGATTTTTGCTAATTCTTTGGCTTTTTCTTTAGGAATACCTGTTGAAATGTCCACTTTTTGCCGTAGTGTTCCTTCAAAGGCTTTTTCAGGTTCGTTAAAGTTCAGTGATTTGAGAGCGACATTTCTTTTGGCTAATTTTCCGGCCAGAATATCTTTTAGAGAGCGTAATTTGTAATCGTCATCTCCGATAAGGGTGATTGTTTTTTCTTCTTTGCTGTAATCAATGGAAGATTTACTGCCCTTAAAATCAAAGCGTTGAGCAAGCTCCTTCTTTGCCTGGTTGATCGCGTTGTCAACTTCTTGTAAATCCACTTCTGAAACAATATCAAAAGAAAAGTTTGCCATAAGATACGCTCTTTAATATTCCTTACCAGATCTTAGATTGAACCATAAAACAGGCGTTGAATGTTGTTTTGATACCAAGTTTTTTTGCTCTATTAATCGCGTCATCTGATTCAGAGTCAGGCTGCATCCATATTTCTTTGACGCCGGCTTGAGCACATTCTGCTACAATTCCTTCGGTAATAGCCGGCGGCACAACGGTCAGTGCTATATCTGGTATTGGCTTAATTTCAGTGACGTTTCTGTAAATTTTTTTCCCCAGGATGTTTTTGCCCTTAGGATTGATACCGACAACATTAAAGCCGGCGTTGATAAGGTCCTTAAAAATTTTATATCCATATTTTTGAGGATCTTCTGATACGCCGATTATTGCAATTTTCTTTTTCTTCAGGTCATCTATTAGCATACATTGTGTTTATTTTGACACATATTTTCAAAGACAGCAAGTTTTTTTGACGGATTATTCCTTAAATACACAGGGCATGAAAATATCCTGACTCCTCTTTTAGCCATTTTTTACACTTCTTATAGTCAGAGAGGGTTCTTGAAACAATATCCCAGAATCGTTTTGAATGATTTTTCTGGCTTATGTGAGCGAGTTCATGAACAACAATATAGTCAATAATTGTTGATGGCAGGCAGATGATTCGCCAGGAAAAGTTTATCGTATTGGCATGTGTGCAGGATCCCCATCTCTGCCGCGCGGAATTGATTTTTATTTTTTTAGCGTATAATCTCATGCGATCGCTGAAGAAGGCTATCTTTTCAGCGACATGGGCCCTGGCCTGTTTTTTATACCACTGAATAAATAATTTCTTGGCATCTCTTTCGCTTTTTTTGCTTAAAATAAAAGAGTCATTTATCAGGCAGAGGTATTTTTGATTTTCTTGTGATATTTTGAGCTTGTAATGCTGTCCCAAATAAGGAAAAAGCTCTCCTTCGGCGAAATTTCTTGGAGAGCAGTTAATCGGATTTTTATGAATGTTAGCCAGTCTTTTTTCTATCCATCCCTTTTTTGAATGGATAAAATCCAGGATACGTTGAGGATCCATATGAAATGGGGCTAAAGTTACAATTGTGTTGTTTGGTTTGATGATAAGAGAAATTGATTTTTTTCTTTTTTTGCTTTTTTTTACCAAGACAGGGCTTAAATGTTGAGGCAGAAAAGAACTGGCATCAATCGTAAACTCTTTCTGATGGCTGCTGAGCCTATTCATCATTAAGCTCGGATTCAATTTTTTCTGCGGCAATCGTCAGTTCTTCAAAAATATTAATAAACTCTTCCTCAGAGATCATATCGGCAAAAAAATAGGATTTTATGGCTGTTGATGTTGTGCGTTGGTAGTAAATTTTACTGTCTTCTCTGAAGTGCGTATTTTTGGTTAGATAGTCCATTTGGAGGAAACCAGGCTTATGCTTGATTTGGGGTTCCATGTAGATATGCAGGTATAAATCATAATGAAAGATATTTTTTGGGAAAAAACAGTTGATGCGGCAGACGACTTTTCTGCCTTTGTAGTAGCCTTGGACAATAAAATAATCCAAGGGTGTCTTAGGAGAAATCTGTGTGCGCAGAAGAAGTAATTTTGAAATAATCTTAAAGGTGATTTGAGCGTTTCGTAAAACCCAAATATCCAGATATGCAAAAATACCCCATATGACAATAGCGATCGTAAATAGTGAGCTTATGTGGACAATAAACTCATTGGATAATAGTTTTTGCATAAGAGTTAAGCGAGAAAGGGTTTTATGCGTGTGAAATTAATTTATTTACGCAGTAAAAGCAGCTGTTGAAGTCAAGATCATCGGCATCTTTTTGAAATTCATAGTCATCTATCCTTTGGCAGGCATACTTGTGTGTATACTCTGAATAAGCTTTTATAGCCTGAACAAAAGTTTTGTCTTTGAGGCTCGTTATAATACCTCCTCTTGCAATTTGACTTGCATCGTAATTAGACATCTCACAACAATGAATCAGATTGCCATTCATATCAATTGTAATTTCATTCATACTTAAGGATGTGCACATTTTAATATTGCTGCTTGCACAGATGTCGGCGGCAGCCAAAATAGGGATTTTCACAATGCTTGGAATTTTTTGTACAATGAATAAAAGTTCTTTTCGTTTTTGTTGTGTTAAGACGAGCTTATTGTCTTCTGACCGGGGGCAAGGTAACACGGTTGTGATTGATAAGGAATGAGCTCCTTTCTTTTTGGCGAAGAGTGCTATTTCCAATGTTTCATCAAAATTAGCGGTACTGATAGCGGAGATGATCCTGAATGGGATATTAAGATCTCGGCAAATTTTAAAATTTTCTAAAAGAATATCATAGGAACCGTTATGGCGTATGGCATCATGACGTTCTTTTTTTGTGCTTTCCAGGCTGAAGGCGGGGAGAAAAGTGTTCTTCTTTAATTTTCTGAATACATCAATAAATTGTTTAAAATTGTATCCATTTGTTGGCATGGATAAGGTGTAGCCATGTTTCATGATCATGGCAACAAGTTCTTTAAAATGCGCATGCAGCGTCGGTTCTCCACCGGTAAGGCATACATTTTTATAGCCAAATTTTTTAGCACTCGCTAAGGCTTTTTCAGCTATGTCCATGGGCAGGTCTGTAGCACTGTTAAAATCTCTCATGCAGTGCTTGCAACCAAAATTACATTTTGACGTTAAGATAAAGACAAGGCTATTTTTTACAAGTGGCAACCTGTATTCTTCCTTGGATGGCATGTTTTTCAGGAGCTGGCTTTGATAATTTTTCCAAAATAGATGTGAGATGCTCATAGATAAGATTTTTTAATCTGGTAAATAAATTTTAACGGATTGCCACTTCTTATTCTGTTTTGCCTTCAGGTACTTCATTGAGGAAAACTTTTAGCTGTTCCCAGGTGACAGGGCCAACTTTTCCGTCAACTTTTAAGCCGTTAGCAGCCTGAAAAAATTCAATAGCTTCTTTTGTTTTTGGGCCAAATTTTCCATCCACTTCTTCTGAATAAAAACCGGCATTTTTTAAAGATTTTTGAATTTCTTCTAGAGAGGGCGATTGGTCTAAAGAGGTATTTTTAGGTTCTGATTCTCTGGAGTTTGGCATTGACTCGATAGCAGGTTTTTGTGCGGCTTTTGTTTTTAAAGCATAATAGTTCTGTTCAAGGGTATCGACTCTTTTTCCAAGTTCTTTTAGTTCTTGGGAATCATCTTTTTTTTCAATAGAATAAATTTTATTTTCTAATATCTTTATTTTTGCTTCAAGTCCGTCAATTTTTTGTGGATCGCTGGCACAACCGGCAATAAAAAAAGTGAGAGGTAAAAATAATAGATATTGATAGTAGTTTTTCATATCGCGCGTCCTTTTGTATTTAATATTTGATTTTTGAATAGCAAAATTATATCAGACAGGTTGCCTGTGTCAAGCTGTATCCGTATCGCTATGCGTAAGGTTCTTGTCAATGAATTCTAAGAGCTTGCGCTGATCGCTTGATGAGATTTTATGAAAGATGACGCCCATGCCAGGGTAAATCTGATGTTGGATCTGTTTGTCCGGTAGCCAGACAACTTGGGCCTCTATTGTGATCTCGGTGTCTTTTGGGGAAAATTTCAGTCCAAGTGTCAGTTCATCCTCTATTTTAAAGTCATGGTTTCCATAGATATAGGCTCCGATGCCGCTCAGATTGAGTAGCGATCCTATGAAAACGGGATAGTCCTTGTTATTTTTAGCCCTCGCTTCTATTTTTATGCCAAGCGGCATGCGTTTGAAGCGCCGGCGCAACTGGAGCTTAGAGATTTTTTCCAGGGTTTGGCCTTCTTCAAAACTGTTTAAAGCTGATTCTTCTGTTGCGTGGATATCCATGATCTGATCCAATCCTGCCACAGAAAATATTTTTGTTAAATGAGCCGGAATGTGTGCGAATTTCATTCTCCCCTTGTTGTTGACGACTTCTTTATAGGCGATGACGATGGCAGATACCCCGGTATAGTCGATAAAATCAACAGATTCAAGGTTGCATAAGATATCCGTATATCCATCGTGGACACATTGGCCGATGATTTCAATAAAAGTCGCTGAGTTGGCGTCAATTTTGCCGGCTAAGTCCAAGACGATAATGTTATTTATTTTTCTGGCTTTGATTTCCATAATTGTAAGTTATTGGCATAAAAACAGTTAAAGAATAACATGATTTTTTCTTTTACACAAGCAAAAATTATCTTACGAATTGATCATGCGTTTTTATTCTTCTGAAATAACCGAGTGTTCCTTGGAGCCGCGCTATGGATATGATAATTCTGTACCAAAAAAATTCAAAAAAACTTAAAAAAGCTAAATAAACAATGTAAAGAGGTTTCATGGAACGTTGGTCGCGAATGTATGAAAGGAGTGTTACTAAAGATATAAGAGCCTGCGTGAGAATCATCGCGATAATGATAACAAGAAAAGTTTTAATGTTTAATAAGTTGCTGAGCCAGCCAATAATAACGAAGATGATGCTGGCAGTTTCAAAAAATACACCAAGGCTTTCATAGAAGAAAAAATAAGGAAATGTCAAAAAGCCGAAAATTCCATGCTGAGGATTGAAGAGCATATGTTTATAGAGAAAAATAGATTCGTTAGCGGTTCTTTGCCAGCGGCTTCTTTGAAGAAGAAGTGCTTTTACATTTGTGGGGCCATTGGTCCAGCCAACATAATAAGGCAGCATAATAATCTGATATTTTTTTTCTTTGTTTTTGACGATGAAGTCGCGGACTCTAAAAGAAAATTCCATGTCTTCGCTGCTGAATTCGGGGGCATACCCCCCGTTTTCAATGATGATGTCTCTGCGCCAGATGCCAAATCCGCCGCTGATGATAGGTAGAGCGTTCCATCTGCTCCATGCCATGCGATTTCCAATAAAAGAGCGTATATATTCAAGATTCTGATAGGCGATAATGGGCCGATACGAGAAGCTTCTTTCAATTATTTTCCCCTCTTCTATCTTGAATCCATTGCTTAAGCCGAAATAGCTTCCGGCGCCTATAATTTTTTCCGGGTTTTTTTCAATTTGAACCATGACCTTTAAAAGGGCATCAGGCTCTAAAATGGTATCGGCGTCCATTGTGCAAACATAGCGGTATTTTGCAAATGTGATGCCGATATTGATCGCTCCGGCTTTTTTGAATCTCCCTGATTTTGATAGGACGTTTACATGAGGGTATTTTTCGGATTTAAAAAATTCGCGAATTCTTCCGGTGTGGAAACGGTCGGAAAACGTCCTGTCAGAACTCGTAAGGGATAATTTTTCTTTCAGTAAATCCAATGTTTTGTCGTCTGATCCATCATCAACAATGATAATTTCAAATTTAGGGTATTTAAGGTTTATAACAGATTCGACGCAGTTTAAGATCATTTTTTCTTCATTGTGAGCTGGGATAATAATGGATACAGGTGATGTAAAACTGGAGGTGGTTATCGTTTCATACCCCTCTGTCTCTTCCTCAAAGGCTTTTTGTCGTTCTTCAAAGAATCCGATAGCAGCCAGTACGAGATAGTAGACAGCAACTAAGGCAAAATAACTAAGAAACAAAAGGAAAGCATAAAAGAAAAGTTCTGCTGTGGGCGTAGCCATATTAACTTTCGGTAATGAGATTTTTTAATTTATTTTCAATCTGAATTTTTAATTCTTGGTCAAAGGCACCTATGATCTCTAAGATTTTTTCACTTTCCGATTTGCCGAAAGTATTTAATGCGTTTTCGATGCCCAAATGTGCATGAATTTTTACGATTGCTTTAAGCAGTCGTAGCTGGGAAACGCTGGATATAGACGCGTTATGCAGTAGGTTGGCAAATAGTACGGTGATGTAGTTGGCGTTTTCCAGAATTTCAACGCAGTCATGGCGTAAATCTTCATCATCGGACTGTATGAATTGCTCAATGAGCGGTAAGGCATCATCAAAATGCTGGAGCAGGATGTCTTTAACTGTTTCTTTTAAGAACCATTCTCTTGTTATTAAGAGCCGGGAGATTTCATTTAAGTATTCTTTTCCAAAAATTTTATTAAGAGACCTTGCTGCCTGCATTTTCACGAACCATGCATCATCGCTAAGGCATCTTAAGAGCGGTTCTCTGGCATCAGGGTTGCCATATTCTCCCAGGCATTCAGCAGCAGTTGCACGGACTTCCGCAGCCGAATCAAGCGTAAGTAGTTTAATTTTTTCAAAGTATTGTTTTTTTGTAAACAGGCTTAATAATTTTATACACCAGGAGCGTACAGCAGGGTTTGGATCATCTATTTTTTTTATAACTTCTTCAGTGATATCGTCAGGGAATCTTTCTAATAGAGATAAAATTTTATGGCGGCTGAAAAAGGGATTATTTAAATTTTCAAGTAGCAATTTTGCAGATTCGTTGTTTTTAATTTCACCTAAGGCTAGTAAGGAGAAATATCGCATATCCGCATTTTTGCTTTTTATGGTTTTCTTTAGAATTTCTAAGGCTGTATCTGGTGAAATGAGGCTTAGGATGTAAATGGCTTCAATGCGTTTCCAGATATTACTGGATCTCTGAGCGATTCTTCTTACACGCTTAAATTGAGATGAGCTGATAATGGATTCTTGCAGTTCTTCTCTGAATTGTTCGGGCATGACTTTGCCATCTTCTTTGATAATGTTGAAGATTTGGCTTGGTGAAGCTTTTAAGAGGATGATAGGAGATGTTTTTAGCAGGATATCTTTTCCACCGAGAGACAATACTTGGATTTTTTTCTTAATTCTGGCCAAATGTTGTTCAGTTGTATTGAAACTGTAGGTTCTTATGAAAGCATAAAAAAAAATAAAAATAGCCAGGCTAACAGCTATAACAAAAATAGTTTTATCTATCGTCCATATGAGATGTGTAAAGTAGGCATATCTGGTTTGAAAATACATGATATTTTCTTAGAATTTGATGAATAGGCCGGTGTTTACACTACGCTTGATAAACTTGGGTTTTTCCATAGAGTAGGAATATCCTAGATTGAAACCAAAATCTTTGTTGATTTTATATTCAAATGTCGCAAATCCGATGTAGCCGTATTGTTCGCTGGCTTTACGCGGGTAAATATCATAAAGGCGTTCACCAATGGCTGTGCCAATCCAAACACGAAGTTTATTGTTTATGGCAAATAGGCCTTTGATTACACCCCACTGAGCCAGGCCGTAACTTTCTTTGAAAGACATATTATAGCTGATATTGACATAGTTATCGCCAAAATAATAAAAAAGCCCTGGCGAAAAGATATAGACGTCATCTGCGGGATAATTAAGATAAATAGCCCGGGTTTCCAGGAAGAGGTTTTTGACTAACAGGTGATCGTGTTCCAACAGGACTTTATTTTTGTAAATATAGTCAACATCAGCACCAAAGCTTGCCTCTGCATGCAGGTAATCATCCTTGAGCTTAAAATAAGACCCAACGGCATAGGTGTAGTCTTTTTCTCCAAAACGCTCATTTTGAGTAAATTCAAAGTAAGGTGACTCCAGATTTTTATGCATAAGGGCGATATGGCCGGTTAAAATCCTCCAATTGCCTTTTCTGGATCCCTGCTTGATGGAGCTGTATTCATAGTTTGGGAAAAGAAAAAAACGAAAATCTTTTGTTTCAAAGATTGGTTTTTGTTGTTTGACCTCTTTTTCTATTTCGGTGTGTTGAGCATTTGCGATAAGCGGAAAAAGAAAACTTAAAAAAATGAAGATTGCTAATGAGGCTCTTTTCATTTCTTGTTTTTTTGGATGTAGGATGCTGTATTTTTGATAATGAAATCCAGATTGTACCGGGGCATGTAATGAATACATGCTTGTATTTTTGATATATCGGGAATACGGCATGGAATATCTTCAAAATTAGCACCATACGCTTTTTCATAAGGGATAAAAACAATTTTTGATTTAGAGGCAAGGATCTCTTTTACTTTTTCTGCTAAGGCCTTAATTTGGATTGGTTCATTATTTCCCAGATTAAAGATTTCTCCCTCAGCTTTTTTATTTATGCTCAGCTCAATAATTCCGTCAATAGCATCATTGATGTAAGCAAAGGATCGTGCTTGAGAGCCGTCTCCATAAATGGTGATGGGCTGATTTGAGAGCGCTTGTTTGATAAAAGCTGGTAAAACCATGCCGTAACGGTCGCTTTGGCGAGGGCCAACGATATTAAAAAGCCTTATGATAACAACATGCAGCTTTTTGACTTTCGCATAACCTAAGGCCAGGAATTCATCAATAGCCTTGCTTGCTGAGTAGCTCCATCTATTAACAACAGTTGAGCCAATGACATGGTCGTCTTCTTCTGTGATGGCCAAACAGTCATGTTTACCGTAGACCTCGGAACTGGATGCGAGGATAACTTTTTTATGGTATTTGCCCGCCAGGCGCAATATGTTAGCCGTCCCTTCAACATTTGTTAAGATAGAATTCAGGGAGTCTTTGATGATGAGCTTTACTCCAACGGCCGCTGCCATATGAAAGATAATGTCGCACTTTTTTATTAAAAGTACCATTATTTTTTTGTTAAGAATAGAGCTTTTATAAAAAAGAAAGTCCGTATTTTTTAAGAGATGCTTGATATTGTTCTTTGAGCCTGTGGAAAGGTTGTCTATGCAGATAACGCGGTAATTTCTGTTTAAGAGCTCTTCGCATAAATGAGAACCGATAAAACCCGCTCCGCCTGTTACGAGAGCTATGATTTTTTTTTGTTTTTTTCTCATGGAATAAGTTGGAAGTTGCTCTAAGAATTATGAATGATGCAAATCTTTATGCGTTCTTACAGCTGCTTTAATGATTCGGCCGAGCTCTTCAAAATTGATCGTTTTTGGAAAAAAACCAGCCGCTCCCATGCTGAGCGCCTCATGCATCTTATCTTCTTTTGGATATCCGGTGATAATGATGACAGGGATAGTTGAGTTAAATTCCCTGATTTTTTTTAGTACTTCTAAGCCGTCCATATCTGGCATGTATATATCAAGAAAAATGATATCCGGAGGATCTTTTTTAATTGCTTCCAGGGCATCAGGGCCGGTATAGCAAACTTGTACCCGGTGTTCTTTTGTTTCCAGCCAATAAGTGATGGCATCTAGAAACTCTGCTTCGTTATCCACCAACATGATATTAAGTGGTCTTTCCATGTTTTTGCTCCTGAAAATTATTTTGCGAAAAATAATTGAATAAATGCTTTAATGACAATACATTGTAACCCAAAACCCTTTCATATTTCTATGTTTTTTTTATATTTTTAGAAAAAATAAATTATCTAAACGAGGACGTTGTTTTGTCCCATTTTGCAACGATATTATTCTGCTGTACGCCATCTTTTTTACACACAACAGAGATGGGTTGACTATGGGTATCTATGGATATATTTCGCGGGCCTCCATAAGTAAAAATTTGCCTATAGCCTCCTTCTTGCCAGAGGTAAATAGATAAGTCCAGATAGTCGCGTCCTCCCGGGCTGTAAATAGCGATAGCTTTAGGATGATAGCCGTCAAGTTCTATGAGTTCTATTCTGCCTGATTGGTCCATGCCGGTGAATGTTCTAACAGGTTGATAATACCCATCTAGGCCTTTGTCGTATATTTGATAGAAGGCCTGGTGTTTAATGATGGCAATTTCCTTTTTTTCACGCGTAAAAGGTTTATAATCCTCCCTTTTGTCTTCTATTTCCGGTTTAAAACTGCCCATAAAAGAAATGATGATTTCATTATCTTCGTCTTCATCAAGGTTTGTTTCTAGATAGGTATCCTTATCCTCCCAGCTTGGATCATAACGGTAGATTTTAGAATCGTATTCTATTTTTTTAGGAGGCTTAATTTTTCTTGGTTCCGATTGAGCCAAGGCAATATTTTGGACAAGAAAAATGAGTATTGGAATACAGAGGAATTTTTTCATTTGTTTTTACGGGTCTTTTTTGATAGATAGGAGTTTTTGCAGCATTTGTTCTTTTTCATTTAGTTCAGCTTCCAGCTTGGTGAATTCTTCTCTGGCGACCCATTGTCCATCAGATTTTTTTTCGGAGTACTCATTGACTATTTTACTGTGCTGGGCAAGTTCTTTTTTTTGTTCTTCTATTGTTTTTTTATAATTTTCAGCAGTTGTTTGGGATTTGCGCAAGGCATCTTCGGTTTCGCTGATTTTTTGTCTGGTCGCGGCCAGATCTTGTTTTATTTGTATGAGTTCTTGAGATTGGGTTCGTCTTAAGGAAATTTCTTTTTCCAAGAGTTCTTCTTTTTTGAGAAGCTCGCCCTTGAGCTCCTGGTGTTCTTTTTTAAATTTTTCATATTGCTCTGTGTCAAAAACAATATGAGATTTTTCATCAAGGAGTTTTTTTAATTCATCTTTAGTCTGTGTGAGCTCAATTTTTGTTTTATCAAGTCCGTCCTCAAGTTTTTTAATCTTCTCTTCATATTCAATAGTTTTTTTATTGGAAAGGTGGTTTGAGGTACCAGCTTCCTGGGCTATTTTTCCATTCAGGCCGGTTGCAGCTGCTTTTTCAGCCGGTTCTTTTAGAAAGAAAAATGCCAGTGTTCCGATAATGCCCAGGAAAATCAGGCCCATAATGACGATAAGGAAGTCCATGCTCTATATTCTACTTTAAAATAGCTAGGTTGACAAATTTTTATGTAGTTATTTTAAGCCAGTTTATGATAAAATAAAACAATAAAATTATCGTAACAGGAAGGCAGTATGCTTAGAGAATACAGGTTTCAGACAATTGTAGGGATTTGGGGTGGCGTATTATTTTTTTCTTTTGGCTCTTTTCTCTTTTGGGCCTCTACATCAATATATAACTATTTCGGATTGGCTATTATGTTGGGTGGCTATGTGTTGTTTGTCTGCGGCTGCTTTATGTATGTCAAAGGCAAGGGCCATAGTTGGTATATGGGATTATTTGGTATTCTTGGGCCTGTAGGTCTTTTGGTCCTCTATGTTCTGAAGGATTATAGTAAAATGATCCTTAAAAAGAGGTTAAAAAGGTTAAAGTAGAAAGGCTAACTGAATTGTTTGATAACAGCGATAACTTTGCCGATGATCGAAAAAGGTTTGTTGATGGGATCGTAGTTTTTATTTGCAGGATTAAGTGAAGCTCCGGTTTTATGTATTTTTAATATTTTTATTGTCGCTTCGCTTTCCAAGAGAGCAACAACGATATCATTGTTCGAGGCGTTTTGTTGTTTTCTGACAATAGCGATGTCTCCCTCCTGGATTCCCTTTTCAATCATGCTATCACCTATTACTTTTAGGCCAAAAATATTGGAATCTCTTGTTGGAAAAATTTTTTCCAGATTGAAGTATCGATCAATATCTTCTTCGGCAAAGTTTGGTGTTCCGGCTGTAATATTGCCTAGTAAAGGGATTTTAAGGTTTGTGCGGCCTGGTAATTCAATAGACCTGGCTTGGTGTCTGCCAAGCCGGATATGGCCTTTATTGTGCAGTTGTTTTAGGTATCCCCGGGTCGTTCCGGTTGACTGAAAGCCGAATTCAGCACCAATCTCTCTGATGGTGGGTGGTTTATTGTTGTTTAAAATAGCGTTCTGAATAAAGTTTAACACCGCGGTTTGTTTTACAGTTAGGTTGGATGATGGAGAATGTTTCAAGCTTGATTTAAGTTTCATGCGCTTTAAAAAAATTAACCGCATAGGTGTTTACAGGAGATGTTTACCTGTTTTGAACCTATGCGGTTAATCTTTTAGAATCTATTTTTTTATACGGATTTTATTGGACAATTTCCTGATTTCACCAGCGATAAAGGCGATTTTTTTATTTTTGAGCTGTTCCTTGGTTAAGCGTGAAGCGACCATTTTTCCAAGTTCGTAATAAAGTTCTTCTCTTTTTGCTTTGAAAACGATCTCTTCAGTTTTTTTCTTTGTGGTATTGTAAATGGCTAACAGATTTTTTTCGCCTTTTTCTAGTAATTTAATCGCGTCTTTATTGATTTTAGAGATATTTTTTTGCGCGTCTGGCCAAATTTTTTCAATTTCCTTCTGGATTGAATTTTTAACTTTTTTCATATCGAGCTCCTTTTCTTGTAAGTGGTTCCGGACATTAAAATTTAACTACGTATCCTATTTTTGCCCCTTCCTTGTCTTGGAGATTGAGTGTTCTAAAGTCTGGCCGTGAGCCTTTTATATTAACAGGGTCTTGGTTTTGCAGGATATTGTCGAAATCAATATTTTTTTTAATATTGTTACATGCTTGAGCGACCCTCAGAATAGGTTTTTCACTGACAGCAAAGTTCATGATATGGTTGGGCATGTTCGCATAAGGCAGTAACATTCCTTTTTGGGATAGGGAAAGATTGATGACGTTAAGAAGCATGTATTCGCCTACAATAACAAGGATCCCCATATGTATGGCTTTTTTTAAGCCAGAACGAAAAGAGTTCCTGATCCTTGATTTTCTAAAATTTTTGCTTTTTATTTCTGGCATAGCTAGAGTTTTATCTTACAATACTGTGAGCATATTATGGACTTTTTTTATTTTTATGTCAACTTTTTCCTTCTTGTGCCAGGTGTCGTTTTAAGATTTTTCCGGTCGTATTTTTTGGCAAGCTCTCTCTAATTTCAATTCTTCTTGGTATTTTATAGAGAGCCAAGCGCTGTTTCAGGTAGTTAATAATATCATGCTCAGTGCAGGTAGCGTTTTCTCTCAGGACAACAAAACCCTTCGGCACCTCCCCTTTGTGAATATCTGCTACACCGATGACAGCCGCTTCTTTGATGTCAGGATTTTGATAGAGAATTTCTTCGATTTCTCTAGGATAAACGTTGAGCCCGCGAACGTTGACCATGTCTTTTTTTCTGTCGACAATATAGAGATACCCTTCGTCGTCTTTTTTGGCCATATCTCCCGTTTTGAGCCAGTTGTTGGATAGTATTTCCTTGGTTTCCTTTTCTTTTTTAAAATAACCCTTCATGATATTGGGGCCATGTACGCACAGTTCTCCAATCTGGCCTGTGCCCACTTCTCTTTCCTGTTCATCAACAATTTTTACTTTGACGTTAGGGATAGGTAAGCCGATAGAACCTGGTTTGCGTTTGCCCTTTAGAGGATTCAGAGAAACAACTGGAGAAGCTTCGGTTAGGCCGTAGCCTTCTAACAAAGGAATGCCGAATTTTTTTTCAAATTTAGTAAAAACTTCTATTGGCAGGGCTGCTGCTCCCGATATACATAGGCGAATAGGATTGAACAGGCGCAATAGCCTAAGAGGCAAAAATTTAGGTAATTTAAAATCTTTGAGAATGCCATAAATAGAAGGAATGCCAACGAAAATAGTTACTTTATTGCGGCGAATCATTCTTAAAAGTTTTTTAACAGGCCGAGGAGATTTCATGATAACGACTTTAGCGCCGCTGTAGAGAGGCATCAACATACAAACGGTGACCGCAAAGGAATGAAACAAAGGTAAAAAGCAGATAAAGGTATCTTTGCGTGTGGTTCGAATTGTTTTTGTTGAGGAGATGACATTTGCCAAAAGATTATTATGGCTAAGCTGGGCCGCTTTTGGGTGGCCCGTTGTACCCGAGGTGTAGAGAAAAACAGCTATGTCTTGCCCGGATATGTTGTTTTGATGGATGATTGGCTTGTTTTCAAGAGGAAGATTTCCGGATGCGTATTT
The DNA here is from genome assembly GCA_043819345.1 of Candidatus Omnitrophota bacterium. Classification (GTDB taxonomy): domain Bacteria; phylum Omnitrophota; class Gorgyraeia; order Velamenicoccales; family Velamenicoccaceae; genus CAYRDK01. The sequence goes on along the minus strand of JBDREX010000002.1, from coordinate 15,567 downwards.
TTTGAGAGATGGTTCATCTTGCGTGTTTTGGTTTGTGTAAAGGATGTTACTTAAATCATGGATCATCACATTTAGTTCCTGAGCTATGCGAGTGTAGGCGGCCGAAGTAATTAATGTTGTGCTCTGAGAGTCTTCTAAAATGAATTTGATCTCATCTCTTTTAAACATATGGTTTATGGGGACAATAATAGCTTGCGCCAAAAGAATACCAAAATAACAAAAGACAAAATCCGGGCAATTATCCAACAGGAGCGCAACTTTGTCATTTTTTTGAACACCCTTTTGTTTCAAGACACTACCTATTGTTTTTGCATTTTCATAGAGTTCGTTATAGGAATATTTTCTTTTTCCAAAAACAATAGCAGTTCGTAAGGGATGTTGTTCAGCTTTGTGTTTAATGATATCTGGAAGGTTTCTGTATTCCATGTTTTATTTTACCAGGAAGAATGCCGTACATAGGCCAATAGCTATGCAATAATAGCCAAATAAGTAGAATTTTTCTAATTTTATAATTTTTTTAAGAAGTTTAAGCGCGCATAGGCCGCTGATAAATGCGACTATAATGCCGACTGTTATACTTTTTAGGTCAAGCGTGGCAGAATTGGGAATGTCTCGAAGTTCAAGAAAAAATGCGGCTATAACGAGAGGGATGCTGGCGATAAAAGAAAATGTAAAAGCGGTTTCTTTTTTGGTGTGTGTTATGAGAAGAGTTGTTATGGTAATGCCGGAACGGGATATTCCTGGCGCGATAGCGAAGGCTTGCGTTAAGCCCATCAATGTGGCTTTGGGTAAATTGACTTCTTTTTTTCCGTTTTTAATATTTTTTGTCAGAACTAAAATAAGGCCATTTACGATAAGAAAAATTGCAGTTGTCCGGCCGCACACAAACAAAGACTCAAAATTTTCTTTAAAAATAAGGGCGATTGATCCGGTGATAACAGTTGTTGCAATGATGTAAAGAAGTTTCTTTGGATCTTTTAGGGCTTTCCAGATGTCTTTTGAAAAAAAAGTCAAAATAGCAAAGATTGTCCCCAGATGTAGCAGCGTCGTTATGAAAAGAGTATTTTGATTCATATCCAGCAGATGTTGAGCAATGACGAGATGCCCCGAACTGCTGATGGGCAGAAATTCTGTAAAACCCTGGATTACTCCTAAAATCAGGTATTTGAGCATTGTTAATTTGTATTCAGAAGGTTTTTAAATTTGGGCTTTCTTAATGAGTTCCCGATAATACTCAACGCATTTTTCGCAGGCGCCGTCTTCTTTTTTCCATTCAGGATGATCTTTTTTGATTAGATTAAGAAGGTATTCTTCTGCTTTGACGTGTGTGAGGGCGTTATTTTTGTCAACAATGCGTTTGCATATTTGGCACTCATATGTGCCGGAATTATTTTTTTTGGCACATTGATTACAGATGGCCGGATCTTCTGTTGAAGGATAACATTTGAATATAGTTTTAGCCAGTTTTGCCATAATGCCTTCTAACGGAACGCCGCAAAGCCTGCATTTTCTCATGATGCCCCCTTAAGTATCTTTTTGTGAGTGAAATGATGGTTGATGTTTTAACAGTTGTCTGATATGTTCTAAATCGCTGAATCCTAAAGATATAACAGCTTCTCCTAGTTGTTCTCCTGTATTCCAGTGGTAATTAAGGGCCTCTTCCAGCTGTTTTTCGTTAAGTAGGCGTGTTTCAATCATGATCTGGCCAAGAGGTTTGAAGATTTTTAAATGATGATGATGGCGTTTAAGTTCATGGGAGTATTCCTGGTTAAGACTGAAGCGCTGGTCAGGGCCCGCATCTGTAGTCCTGCGATTGATCAGATAATTACTTGCGTGGTGTTTTTTAAGAAATTCTTTTATTTCAAACGTGATTTCTATAAGTTCAAAAATAGAATGAATCGAAGTGGTCTGGTTGTTTACGATTGCTGCCGATAGCCCCATGATAGGAACTTGTGTTAAGTGGCCATTTCTGTTTTTGGTTTTGATGAAGCCGTTCTCTTTGTCCTGAGGTGAATAATGCAAAGGGATCAGGCGGTCAAATTCATTAATGCACTCTTTGGCGATAAGTTCTTCTTTGTCCGGAGTAGTTAGGCATATAAAGTCGTCTCCTCCGATGTGGCCGACGAAGTCAGAGGGATTGCCCAATCTTTTTACAGCAGAGCTGATAATTTTTGCTGTTTGCAGGATAGCCTTATCTCCGGCCAGGTAACCATACTTATCGTTAAAGGATTTAAACTTGTTGATATCAAGATAAAGTGAAGAGAATATTTTTCCTTCCTTGAGATAGGTGTTAATGAGTTTCTCAATCGATTTGTTCCCAGGTAATTTAGTTAGGGCGTTGGCGTGAAATTGATGATCAGCACTTCGCAGGGACAGGGCTATTCTGATTTCAAGGTCTATTGGATCAGGGGGCTTGATCAAAAAGTCATCTACTCCCTGTTCTATTTCAAGCAGGTTTCTTCTGAGTTGTTTTTTTTCAATGAGGATGATAATAGGAATATAGGCGGTTATAAAATCATCTTTAAGGATTTTGCATAGTTTCAAGCCATTTATTGTATTTAGGTGGGCATCGATGATGATTAAATCCGGATGTTTTTGTGAGCTTAACCTGAGGGCGTCTTTTTCGTTTGAACAAGGTATGACTTCGTAGCTCCATGCTTTAAGCAAATAGGTGAGAATTCTTTCCAGATTTAAGTCTTCAACGACGAGTAGGATTTTTTTATTTTTTGACATCTTAATCTTTTAATGCTACCTGATAAATATAGATTATCGCTATGATGACGAAAAAAACGATACGGCTGACACCGATACCCATGTGAGATCCTTCTGCTCCAAATTTTAGCAATAAAGAGTTTTCTAACCGGACAAGGATGACAAAAAGTAAGAGTGCAAGAAACGTAAAAGAGAAAGTTTTTTTAGCTTCCCATTTCCGCATGAGCAGAAAATAAAAAAGGACAATAGATACTCCTACAACTTTTAGATCAAGGTTGCCGAGATAATTTTTGCAGAGTATAAACGTATCATAGATTTGTGTTTTTATCTCAAGAATCAACTGTTCCATTGTTTCTCCTTTTAATGGGCCTAGACTAATCTCTGTAGAACGAATCGGTTGTTTGGCTTGGAGTGCCATCTATTGCTTTATCTACGAGGGTGGTGTCCTTTTTTTCATCCAGGGGTTCCACGGCTTTCTTTTTTAATAGAAACATAAGAATGCCGCAGGACAGTATAATCGCTCCTTCATAGAGAAATATGCGTCCCCAATAAAATTTAACTTTTCCGCTGGATCTTTTGTAAAGGGAACTGGATTGTTCCGTTTTTATATAGTTTCCAGGACCCATTTCGGTTATTTTGTATCTTGGGGCGAAATAGATACACAGACCGAAAGCACAGACTCCCAATACCAGAACTATGACCTGTTTTACGTTTAGTTTGAGCATGATAATACTTTCAGTTTAACGAAAAAAATTACTTAAGTCAAATAATTTTAAGGAGTTGAGCTCTATGGGTTGGTTTAATATTTTTAAAATAATGGCTTTTGCGCTAGCGTTGTTTTAATCAGGCATGATGCTGCAAGGCCTAGTAAAAGAAGGAATAGTCCCATCCACCGCTGCAAAGAATACCACAGAAGGCAGACAGCGATGAAAAAAAGATGATTGAATAAAAAAATAGGGTTTTTAGCAGATCAGACATTTCTTTTAATATTTGTTCCTGCGAATCTTTTTAATCCTCCGGACTCTTGTATCCATCCCTGATTAAGGCCATACTTTTTGAGCAGTAGGATAGCATCTTCGTATTCTTCAGCCGTTATGTGCCTGTTTAATGGCGGGTTATTATTAGCTTTAAATGTTGGAAAGTATTGGCTCATGAGGCTGATAGTTGCCCGGGGGGATATTTCTTTAGAAATAAAAGAAAAAATTTTTTCGGTGCCGGCGATATTTTCAGGAAGGACGAGATGACGGATAATAAGGCCTTTTGTAGCTATGCCATTCTTATCGAGACGTAAAAGCCCAACTTGTTTGTACATTTCTTTAATAGATTCTTGGTTGTAGTGGGGATAATTTGGCGCGTTGGAGTATTGGATAGCGCTTTGATTGTCTGCGTATCTGGCATCCGTTAAATATATATCAATTACGCCATCAAGCAAGCGAATTGTTTCCGGAAGTTCGTATCCGGATGTGTTATAGACAAGGGGTATGGATAAGCCGTTTTCTATGCCTAAAATGAGAGCCTTTAGGATTTGAGCAATGTTGTGCGTTGGCGTAACTAGGTTTATGTTGTGGCATCCATCGTCCTGAAGTTTGAGCATATAATCTGCCAGCTGTTGGATTGTTGTTGGTCGCCCTTCTTCTAATTGACTGAAATTATAGTTTTGACAATAGAGGCAGTGCATATTACATCGGGAGAAAAATAGTGTTCCGGAGCCTTGTGTTCCTGATATAGGAGGTTCTTCGCCGTGGTGTCCAAAGTAGCTGCAGAGAATAGCGTCTTTACCTGTTTTGCAAAAGCCTGTCTCATCTGCGAGACGATTAACTGCGCACATGCGAGGACATAAAGAACAGCTTTTCATCTTCTTCCATGCTGTTTCAGCTTTTATATGCAACTCTTTTGATTTAAACGCAGTGATATAATTTGGAATGTCCATATTTGTCTGACAGCTGTTTGTAATACAGGCCCCTTATTTCATTAAAGACGGTAATGTGTGATGCGCTCGCATAGTCTGGGTATGTCCATTTTCCATGCGTAAATGTATTGTTTTTAAAATAGAGTGTAATCTCTTCAAAAATACCCTTTTTGACATAAATGCGGTGAGCAAAATTTTTTGTAGTTGCTAAAATAAGCTTGGATAAAGTTATATATCCGGGATCTATGTTGATAGTTCTTTTCAGGTCGCTAGTGGCCAGCTTATTTTCTATTCTGTTAGTAAAATGTTTAATGTCAGGTAGGAGCTCAGGCGATATTAATTCTTTAAAACTTAAAAACTGTCTTTTAAGCCCTTTGCCCATTTCGTTCTCATAATAAAGAGTTAAGTTGAAATCAAAAATCTGGCTTTTGAAGTCTATTTTTCCGTATTTGCGGGCTAGGGTTCTTATGCTTTTTTCAAAACAGGCGGCATCTTTTCCGATGAGGCCGATGATGAGCTTGACTGGTAAGGGTTTTAAAATTTTCCCCATTTTGGATAAGATGAATTCAGGTTATGCGTTTTGCGGGCAACAGATCTGATTTTTGACATACTTATCAATAAGCTTCATATCTGTTTTGGAGATTTGATTGAAATATATGGCTACATTATACTTATTTAATTCTAATGGATCGCCTGATCGTTCAATGCGTACAATCGTGCCTTCACACGTGAAATGTTTAGCTGTTTTTGAGCCTTTAGACTTTGGAAGTAATAATGTAATTTTTATTTTTGTCAAAACAGGCAAATAACTATCAATTTGACAATAAGCTCCTAGACAGCTGATGTTTTTTGTTTCTGTAACAAAATCAACATCTTTGTCTTTGAGCTTTATGGCAATATTTTTAAACAGGCGCGGAAAACGCCTTCTTTCATCGCCACCGTTAGGTTTATTCATCTTGTTTGCTTGCTTTTGCAAAACATTTCTTATTACAGTAAAATTTGCTGTTTCTGTAGTAGCGTTTAATCTTTTTTAATGGTTTGTTACACTTAGCGCAATTGACCTTTCTGGATTCATCTGCCACGTTATTTCCTCCTCTATTTCCTGAATGTTTTATGAATCATAATATACTCTTCTATCCACTTCTTGTAGATAGGGTTAAAATTTATAAACTCTACTCCCAGGTGGTATTTATTGGAATAATTAATAGGTTGAGCCCAGGTTATCCTTGCTTCTCCTTGAGCTATTTTTTTAACCTCTGGGAAATATAATTTAATCGCTAGCTTGGTATTTGCGGGAAAGAATTTATCGATTCTGATTTTTAGGCCATTGTTATCAATATCTTTCGCAAGGCAGGAACCAAAAATTTTCCTGTCCCCCAGGATTTCATAACTTACTGGGATACTTATGGTTAAACGCGTACACCTTCTTTTTTCCGCGATTAATTTTTCCAACGTAAATTAGTCTAGCATACAGGCTCTTTACTGTCAATCCATTTTGATTGGCGTACAAAAGAGCTGGTCTTATTTTGTTTTATTGCTTTACAAAGGATCTGAGAGTGATATAATTTCCTAAGAATTTTAACCTGCTAAATACATTAAACCTTATGAATGAAAATTCTAAAAAGCCAGAAAAAGATAACAAAAGGCAGGATAATGCCGGAAATGATCAGCAGGGGCAGCCTGAGGATCGTTCTGATAACAAAAAGGTGGCGCCTCAAGAGACGGGCTCTTCTTCTTCTTCTTCTTCTTCTTCTTCTTCTTCTTCTTCTTCTTCGCCTGATATAACTTCTATTAAGTCAGATCCACAGAAGCCTATTGGGGATTTGCTGCCGCCTTCAAAGCCAGAAGATAAGAAAGAAAAGCAAGAAAAAAAGGAGCCTTGGCAGGAGAATGAAGATGTCCAGGAAAGGCTTTCTAAGGTCTCAACCGGGTTTTCGCCACAACCTTTAAAAGAGGTGCCGCAGGAGAAATCTGTTAGTTCTTCCGATGTCCCTCTTTCTGGATCGCAAAAAGAACCTAAGATCCTTTCATCTGTTTCTCAGGGCTCTCATTTTGATGTCAAAAAAATTAGTCATCATCCAGCTTCACTTTTTATTCTTTTAGGTGTAGTTGGTTTTGGTTTAGCGGCGCTCTTGTTTAGTGTTTTGGTGAAGCGCCCTGCCAAAAAGCCTGTTTCAAAGCAAGCTGAAGAGGTGGTTGTTGCTGAAATGATAAGTCCAATGGATGTAGTTGCGCAGAGTCAGGAATCCTTGGAATCAGATGTAGACGATTCAGATGAAGGTGTTGTTGCGAGCCGTCCTCGGCCAGCTATTTCTTTATCGGGTATTATTTTTGATGAGAAAAAAGGCGGTATGGCGCTAATTAACGGAAAGATTGTTAGAGAAGGTTATTCAGTTGATGGCGTAAAGCTTGAGCGGGTTTTTCCTGATAAAGTAGAATTAAGTTTTGAAGGTAAAAAGTTTATTTTAAGGTCGCGTTAATTTAGAGCGGCTGTTTGAGTGCTTCCAAAATATCTTCGCGTGAAAGGTCTTCTGTAATTTTAGTTTCCCCGACTTTTTTAATCAGCACAAAGCGTAACTTCCCTTTTTTAACTTTTTTGTCAAACTGCATCGCCTTGATGATTTTTTCAGGTTGGATTTTTGGCATGTTTGATGGCAAGCCAATTTTTCTGATGAAGCCGATAATTTCCGAAGCATCTTTTTCGCTGATAAGATTTTTCTTTCTTGAGAGTCTACAGGCGTAAATCATTCCCATGCTAACGGCATCACCGTGATTAATTTTAAAATTGGAAACAGCTTCTATGGCGTGTCCGACAGTATGGCCGAAATTTAGAACAATCCTCTCTCCTTTTTTATCATATTCATCTTTTGATACGATTTTGGCTTTGATAGAGGCACAGGCAGCAATAATGTGGTGCAAGGATTTTTGTTTAAAACCAAAAATATCCAGAATATGCTTTTTCAGAAAAGCAAAAAGTTGTTTATCTTTGATGAGAGCATATTTAATGATTTCAGCCAGGCCTGCCAATATTTCCTTTTTTGGGAGTGTTTTTAGAAAGGCAATTTCGGTTAATACAAATTTTGGTTGATAGAATGCTCCGATTAAGTTTTTTCCACATTTTGTGTCTAGCGCTGTTTTGCCTCCGATCGAAGAATCAACTTGGGCAAGGAGTGTCGTTGGGATCTGGATATAGGGTATGCCTCTTTTATAAATGGCAGCAATAAAACCGGTTAAATCTCCAATAACCCCTCCTCCAAAGGCTACCAGGAAGATATCTTTTTTAATATCAAAACGGGTAATTTTTTCAATGAGATGCAGGGCGACGTGCGCGCTTTTACTTTTTTCAGAGTCTTCAACTGTTAACCATAGAACATGTCGGCAGCTTTTTAGCAGTTGTGATTTTAGCTTTTTACCATGAAGCGAGGTTATTTTATCTGTTGTGATAACAACAGCATCATGGCCAAGGTTTGTTTTTTTAATCAATGTGGGCAAATGAGAAAGCGAATTCTCTCCCGTTAAAATGGAGTATGTTTTTTCTGCCAAATTGACTCTTATAGTTTTTATCATATGTGTAAAAGCAATCTTGTTATGTGTGTGGCTATCGGCCATACAAGGACATCAAATAATCCCATATATAATAACGCAAACAGAACAATAAATCCATAGGGTTCCAATTTTGCGATTGTAATAGCTAGCGGTCTTGGCAGCAGCCCCATAAGTACGCGGGAACCATCCAGAGGAGGAATGGGTATTAAGTTAAAGACAGCTAAAACAATATTGACTATTATGGCATATTGTAGCAGAGATGAGAAAATAGCCGGCCCTGATTCAGTATTTAAGAAGATTTTAAGAACTATAGAAGCCATCAACGCAAAGGCAAAATTCGCTGCTGGCCCTGCTAGACCAACCCAAATCATATCTTTCTTTGGATTATTAAGATTTGCAAAATTTATCGGAACGGGTTTGGCCCAACCAAATAGTACAGGCGAGTGTAAAACTATTAACATTACAGGAAAGATAATTGTTCCGAAGGGGTCAATATGGGTCAGTGGATTCAAGCTTAACCGGCCCATTTTTTTGGCTGTCATATCGCCTAACTTATATGCGGTAAAAGCATGAGCGCATTCATGAATAGTGACAGCTACTAAAAAAATAATCAATGAAGCGATAATTCCCATACTTCGTCCGTTAGGCAAAACTTACCTTCAAAAAAAGATTGTTATTCTTAAAAATAAAGAAAAACGGTTATTTTTTAGGTGCAGCTTTTGTCTTCTGTGCTGGTGCGGCTGCAGTAGCAGGTTTTCCAGCGGCGGCAGCAGCGCCTTCAGCAGGTTTTTCAGCAACTTCTTTTTTGACTTTAATGCGGACCGCTTTTATTTTCGGCAAGCCAAAAACTTTGCTCTCTTCTTTCCAGAGTCCTTTTTTCATCAAATGTTTGATGCGATCAGCTCTTTTAAGAACAGATTTCTGCTGTTTACCTTTTACTGCAACTCCTAATGATGGGTGAATAGACATTTTAGATCTTTCTTATGAAACAGTCGTTGAATGTTTTTTTGAGTTGTTTAAACTGCAACTGCGCAGCTTCTCTTGTTTTAAAATTACCCGCAAGAACAATTATGTATTCTCCGGACGTTTTTGTAAAAGAAGGTATGCCCTTTTTCTTTAAAGATTCAGATAGTTCTTTAGCAGAATCATCAGTTTTTAATGATGCTACTTGAATTGTGTAACCGGGCTTTATTGCTGCATCCTTTATTTCTTCTAAATCACTTTTTGCTAAAAGCTTATCCTCTGTGACAGCCTTAACGTCAATGGTATTTTCCGCTATTATTATGCCCTTTGGTTCTGGTTCTTTAAAAGGCATGCTGTTTTCTTGGGCTGTGGGCTTGCTCTGTGCGGCTTCTATGGTTTCTTGGCCGCTTCTTGTAATGAGCTTTCCTTTTTCTACTCCAAGTGAAAAACTCGCTATTAGCAGTAAAACAGCGCAAATAATAACGACAATGACGCTTTGATTTGAAAAAACGACGTTGATGGCTGGCGTTTCTTCAGCTGTATCAATTTGCGTGTCAAATGGATACGAGTCTTTTTGTCTCTTCTCTTTTGGAAATACATCAAACTCTATCTGCTGATTTTTTGATGAAGCATTCGTACCCATATCGGTCTAATATTATAATTTTTATCGTGTTAAATGCAAGTATTTTTTTAATTTTTTATTCTTAGAGATTTTTACGAGGGATTTCACAATCTGAGGGTCAAATTGCGTGCCGCTGTTCTTTTTTATCTCTTCGAGAGCATCTTCAACCGACATCCTTTCTTTGTAGGGCCTTCCATAAACCATAGCATCAAAAGCATCGGCTACGGCCATAATGCGTGCTCCGATAGGAATTTTCCCCTTTTTGAGCCTGGAAGGGTATCCTGTACCGTTGTATTTTTCATGGTGGTGCACAATGATAGGTACAACGGGCTTAAGGATTTGCAGGTGCTTGATGATTTCAGCACTTTTAAGTGGATGGCGTTTAATAATGTCATACTCTTCTCCTGTTAGCTGAGAAGATTTTGTAAGTATTTCTGTTGGGATGTTAATTTTTCCGGCATCGTGCAGTAAACTGGCATATTTTAAACTATCCGTATCCTTTTTGCGTAAATTCATTTCAACAGCCAGCGCTTTGACGAGCCTTGAAAAATAGGGTGTATGCGTATATGCGCTTGGCATTTTCGAATCTAACACGGTAACAAGAGATTTAATTGTTCCCATGATAAGTTTTTCCTGCTCTCTATAGAGCTGGATATTTTTAATGGCCATAACGATTTGACCTGCGAGTGTGATCAAGGTTTCAAAATCAAAATTGTCAAAAGTACCTTCTTTGTTGAGGCATTTTTTATTTTTTGAAACGATGATGAAACCTATAACATCTTCGCCGATAAGTGGGACAGCAAGGATATCATCTTTTTTTATGCCGCAACTTGTAGATACAATTCTACATTCCAGTTTGTTTTTAAAAGGGTTTTTTTTGCAGGAGACAAATCTTTTATTGTTGTGAATGCTGCATCTGACGGCGGTTTGATTATGAGAGTTGTTTAGCAGGACAATAGTGCATTTGTTGCATTTAAAAATTTGAGATAAAAGCTTAGAGAGTCTTGAAATCAGGTCAGCCACATCATAGGTAGAATTAATAAGCCTATATATGGAATGCAAGGTTGATAGTAGCGATTTATACCTTTTTGTAAGGGTTAAATAGTTTTTCGTGTTCATCGAGAGCAAACCTATCTGTCATGCCCGCAATATAGTCACAAATTACAATATGCGCGCTTTTACTGTTTTTAATTTTGATTTGGTTTTCAGTAGGTAACATGGCTGTGTTTCTTAAATAAGCACTAAAGAGAGCCTCAATAAAACGCTGTGCTTTATCGGACATTCTGTTAACTCTGTAATGATGATAGAGTTCGTTTTTTAAGAAGTCACGCAAAGGGATTCTTTTCTTTTTTATTTGATCGCTAAAATCAATAAGCCTGTAACGTGTTTTTTTGACGTCGTCTAAGTTCTTGATGCTATTTGTTTTTAGCTTTCTTTGAGACTCTGAAATACAATCATCAACTAAAACAGAAATTAATTTGCGAATACTCTGATATCTTTTTAAAGAGCTTTTTTTATTGCTGTTATCCGGCTTGGTTAAATTTTTTGTTTCTTTCCAAAGGCCTATGTTATTTAACTCTTCTTCTTGAATAAGGCCTGAAGTTAAGCCATCATCCAAGTCATGATTATCATATGCTATTTCATCGGCAATGTCAACTATTTGTGCTTCAAGCGTGGGCATGTGGTTTGGATCTAACTCTTTGGGAATCTTGGCTTTGTCAAATTCTGTTGTATGCTTGACAATGCCCTCCCTTGTCTCCCATGTAAGATTAAGGCCCGGAAAATCAGGATAACGTTCTTCCAGTTCATCGACAATTTTGAGTGTATGCAGATTATGGTTAAAGCCACCATGCTTTTTCATGAGTTTGTTGAGTATTTCTTCGCCAGCGTGTCCAAAGGGAGTATGCCCCAGGTCATGGGCTAAAGATAGTGCTTCCGTTAGCTCTTCATTAAGATTGAGCGCCTTGGCGATTGTTCGGGCAATTTGAGCTACTTCTAGGGAGTGTGTCAGTCGCGTTCTGTAGTAATCGCCTTCGTGATTAACGAATACCTGAGTCTTATATTCTAGTCTTCTGAAAGCAGCGCAATGGATGATGCGGTCTCTGTCTCTCTGGTAGAGGCTGCGGTAGGCGTGTTCAGCTTCTTTATGTTTTCGGCCACGGCTATTATTGCCGTTTGCTGCATAAGAAGCCAGTCCTGAATCTTTAGAATTAATCATATCTATTTATTGTTTTTTGAGAGTTCTTCGTAAAGTTCATGAAGCGATTGTGAAATAACGCGCGTGTTGCAAAGAGGTGTCATAAAATTTGTATCTCCTGCCCATCTGGGGACGATATGAATATGCAGGTGTTGATCAAATCCGGCACCCGCAATTCTATTAACATTGCAGCCGATATTATAACCTTCGGGTTTAAGCGTTTTATCAAGCAGGAGCTTGGCTTTGTTTACGCATTGCATAAGGTCGGCTATCTCATCGGGCTTGAGTAGTTCTAGCGTAGCTACATGACGGATAGGGGCAACCATGAGATGGCCATTATTGTAAGGGTATAAATTTAACATTACTAAGGTGTTTTGGGAGCGAAAAATAACCAGATTTTTAGCGTCTTGTTTTGACTTGAAAACCCGGCAAAAAAGACATCCTTTTTCTTTTTTGAAATTTTTTATGTATTGAATTCTCCAGGGAGCCCAGAGCCTTTTGTTGGTCATAATTTTACAATATGCGCTTTGATACTTTTGTTGATTTCAATTATACCGAAAGAGTTGTAATCGGTAAATATTTTATCTGTGCAGCTGCCAGGGTTAAAAAACAGGGTTTTGCCTCTTTTTTTGCTTATTGCCGCATGAGAATGGCCGAAAATAATTAGGTCAAAATTTTCATTAAAACTTTTTTGGACATTATCCAGAATGTTGTTTGGCGCGCCAAACCCATGCATTAGGCCGATTTTATATTTTTGAATCTCAAAAGTTTCCTTATCTTTTAGGATATCGCGAAGCGGGCAGCAATCCATGTTTCCTAAGACGGCTTTTAGCGGCTTTATCTTTTTTAACTTATTGTAGAATTCAAGTGAAGTAAAGTCACCCGCATGGATGATCATATCCGCTTCCATACACTCCTTCATGACGACTGTCGGTAGATCGTCGCCTTTATCTGGTATGTGTGTGTCTGAAAGAACGATTATTTTCATTTATCGTATAATTCTAGGTTTGCCATAAATATCAAATAGGCTGTTAACATGAGCTAAATCTAGAGTAATAATTCTGGATTCTTTGGCTAAGAGTTTAGCATTGCGGTCAATATCGCTCAAGCCGATCATGACTTTATTGATGCTTTTTTGTTTAAATTTTTTAGAGGATTGAATAAATTCACTAATGTCACCTTCTTTAATGCCGTCCTCTTTAATGGCAGCTAACCAGAAGCAGTCCTGAGATTTACCAAAAATTCCTAATTTAATATTTGTGTTGTCAAAGCGAACTATTTTTAGTTCTTTGAAAATTGATAGTTGGAATCGTTTTTTATCAATCTGGATATCATCACCTTCAAAAAGATTAAATAAATCTATCATCCTATCGATAATATTTTTCTTTGATGCATTCATGAACTCATCCATTTCCGCATCGATTTTAAATTTGAAGTGCTGGACTTGTTCGCTGTGGTCTGGTGTTAGGCTGTTTAGTTTTTCATGGTGGACAAATTTTAACCAGAACCAGAAGACGCGGTCTTTAATGCTGTAAAAAGAGCCGTTTTTTATTACAATATCTTGCTCGATCAGGCGATTTAATTTTTGCGTGAGTTCAGATTTTTGTCGTCTTAATTGTGATGCTAAATCCTGAATCCTGTTTTTTCCTAATGCTAGCGCATCAAGCAAATAGATGAAGTGATTTTTTGTGCGGTTGGACGTTAGCTGAGAAAGGAAGTGCATGAATTTGATATTGAAAATCCCCCATTCACAAAAAAGCAGATTTTCGAAAGCCTGTATGAGAGCCTCTTTTTCTAGCTCAGGCAATCCTGCGATTTTGCATAAAGAGACTGCTTCCTGAGAAAATAATTTTAAGTAAAACGGATGTCCATCAGTGAAATTAATGAGAAAATCGATGAAATCTTTCGAGATGACAATATCCTGAAATATTTCTCTGATAAGAAAATTGCAAGATTTTGCATCCAGCATGCCTAATTCTGTTGTCTCAAAATTACCAAATAATAGAGATAGATCGTTATTAAGGATAGTTTTTGCTTCACTTTTTGAGGAACTGGCAAAGATAAAAAACGTATCTTTTTGAAACATGATTTTTTTGCCTAGTTCTTGGCAGATATTTTTTATTTCAAATTTTTTTAAATTATGGAATTCGTCGAAAATAACAACACACCTTTTTTTGGTTTCTTCATGGAATGTTTCAATAATATTAAATAGTTCTCTGAAAAGAATCTCAGGTTTTTCTTTCGATAATTTCAGATGTAGGTTTTTGATTTGGGGTGCAGTTGTCGGCAGGTTTTCCTGAGCCATTTTAATTAGAAAATCAAGATTTTCTCTGGCAGAAATAAGCCGGTATCTTTTTAAATAGTTGTACAGAAGGCTTGTGAGAAACCGTTTAACAAACATGGAGAACTCGTAAGGCATGATTTCAACATAAATAGGTATGAGTTCTTCATCGTTAGTCGTATTTAAAATTGTTTTAAGAAGTGTTGTTTTGCCTGTGAGTTCATCTCCTAAGATAGCGATATTCTGCCGGTAACCATCTTTAAAGTCAGCTATACGCTTGTTTAGAGAATCCAATGATAATTTTCTAGTAAAAAAATCTAAAGTTTCCATTTAATTTAAATAAAATAAAGGATTTTGAGGTTTATGTTTTTTTCTGATTTCGAAATGCATAGTTGGTTTGCTTTTTCTCGGAGAAATACCCGATTTTGCAATAACCATCCCTTGTGTTACTCGCTGACCTTTTTTAACAACGATATCAGAGCTGCCACAGTAAATTGTTGTCAGGTTGTCTAGATGGTTGATAATGAGCGTTTTCCCATAGCCAGCCATATCTGCGATAAAGATGACCTCTCCTTCGCGGCTGGCAAGGATATTTTCACCTGCATTGAAAGCGATGTCAACACCTTTATTAGCCACTCCATTTGTTTTTGCGTTGAAATATTCGCAGACCTTACCATTGATGGGCCAAATAAAGCTTGTGTTATTATCGTGTGTTGCTATTTTTTTGGCTTGGTCAATATGAGATTTTGTCGCGGGGATAAGGATTGTCTGGCCCTCTACGATTGCTGTGCAATCCTGAATCTTGTTTTTTTCGATTAGAGCAGCTATTTCTACATTATAAACTTTTGAAATATGCCAAAGTGTCTCGCCCTTTTGAACAGTATACGTTATGCTCGCATTTGAATGCTCAGTAAGGTTTGCAGATTTTATATGTGAATCGTCTATAGTTGTACAGGAAGAAAAACAAAATGCGCACATCAGAAAAAACATCTTCAGAACTATATAATTATTATTTTTAGGACACATGCAACGGATATCGTTTTCTTTTTTTAGATTCCTGGTCTAGGGTAATATAAAATTCATTTTAACGAGCGATGGGAATCTTCCTGGCCCGCCTCGCATTCGCTTGAGCTCCTTCGGAACCGGCCGCCCTCACTCGGAGCAATGCCGTTCGGGTCGGCTTCGATTCCCATCGATTACAAAGAACCTTTAGCTTAAAATCTCAAGTATCAAGCGAGCGATGGGAATCGAACCCACATAACCAGCTTGGGAAGCTGGTGTTCTGCCACTGAACTACGCTCGCATTGTTAAATCGCAAGTCATTATAATACCATTGT
>JBDREX010000001.1:0-3106 GCA_043819345.1 Candidatus Omnitrophota bacterium | reverse complement strand
ACCTGCCCGCAATGCCTTTGTATAGAGTTAACGAAGTATCATAAGCGGGTGTCTACACAACGTCATTTTACTATATCAACTCAATTATAACGCATGGCAGGCGGGTCTGTGGATCAAAACAATTTCAACTGAACCTCTGTTTTCTTTTTTATCTTTTTAAAATCGCCTTGTTCGTGTTTTATTAAGCCCGTTTCTATATCATTTATAAACGGAGAAGCCTCTCTCGCCACCATTTTTCCATAAACTCTGCGTTTTTTTACATATGTAAAATAAAGCTTTTCTCTTGCACGAGTCATCGCTACATAAAACAACCTTCTTTCTTCGTCAATGTCCGGTTTTTCATCTCCGTGTCTTCGCATTGGTATAAATCCATCTTCGCAGCCGGCAATAAAAACCACCGGAAACTCAAGACCTTTGGCTGTATGCATGGTCATCAAAGAGACTTTTTCTGCTCGAGAGGAATAAATGTCTGTGTCTGTATTAAGCGCAATCGATGGGAGAAAGTCGCTGGATCTTACATCCAGATTGCGGGTCATAACAATCAGGTTGTTTAAGGCTTCTTCTGTAATTATATCTTTAAGTTTTGTTTTTTCAGATAGATGCAGAAGCTTTCCTTCAACCGTCAAATCGTTAATCTTTTTTTCTATATTTGAGATTTTAATTATAAAATCATAAAGCTTTTGCTGGCTCGACCTGCCCAGACCATCAACAGGAAAACGACAAGCCTTTAACATGGCGTCTTTAAGCGAAAATTTGTTTTTATAACACCATGTCTTGAATGTTTCTAAGGTTTTTTTACCGACACCTGCTTTTAATAAATATATAATTCTTTCAAATCAACAAAAGAACCCTTGCCTTCAATTATTTTCAAAAAAGACAACAGCCCCGAAACACCTTTAGAATTAAAAACATTTTCTCTGCTTATTATCTGATATGGAATGTTAGCTTTATCAAAAACTTCTGCAATGATCTTGCTCTGAATCCAGGATCTAAACAACACGGCAAAGTCTGAAAAACCCATCTGTTTTTTTGTACAAGAGCTATCAACGCTGCCGTAGTCAATAGAATGAAATCCAAATCCTCCTACCATTTTTTCAATTATCTTACCAATAGTTACGGCCTCGGCCTTTTCCGAAACAAGCTCAATAATATTTATTTTTCTTGATCCTTTAATATCAGAATAAACACGTGGGACGGAATCCAGAGCGTTGTAATCTCTATTGTTTTTTATAGTCTGGCATGATGCTTCAAGTATGGTTTCGGTTGATCGATAGTTTTGATTTAGATTTATAGCCTTAGCTTCGGGGTGGTCTTTAAGAAAGCTCTTAAAATAACGAACATCTGAACCCCTGAATCCATATATTGACTGGTCTGGATCACCAATAACACAGATGTTGCTGTCGGGTTTTGTAAGGGCTTTTATAATTCTATATTGTCCCTTGTTTAAATCCTGATATTCGTCAACAAATATATATTCATATTTGTTTTGATATTTTTTACAAAAATCCACATCTGATTCTAACAGCCTTACTATATTAAAAATCAAATCCTCATAATCGTAAAGCTTCTCAATTGATAAAATATTCTGATATTCCTTATAGATAACTGAAAGTTCTTCTGTTTCCGACTCATTTATTTCTTTTAAATTGTCTTGCGGAGAAAGCATGTTCTGTTTGGCGGAAAGAATCATATCTAACAAATCTAAGGGTTTTGTTGAAACCTTAACCCCTTTAAGCTTGGTCTGTTTTATTGCCTCTATTATCAGTGCCTTTCGATCATAATCATCTATTATTGTATAATTTTTATCGTTATTCAGATCTTTTAAAATTTTAAAACAAAAAGAATGAAAGGTAGTAACTTCAGGCAACTGTTTTGTGACGTCCATTAACAACAAAAGCCTGTCCCTCATTTCCTTAGCTGCTTTGTTTGTAAATGTTACGGCAAGTATATTCTCGATCGAAACCTTTCTTTCTGTGATGATATAGGCAATTCTGTGTGTAAGCGTAAGTGTTTTACCTGTGCCCGGGCCGGCTACAATTAACAGTGGGCCTTTTTTATGCTTAACTGCTTTAAGCTGGTTTTTATTAAGCGGATCCAATATTTTTTCTTGAGTGCTGTATTTTGTTTGATCCGGATTTTTTGGAATATTACAAAATTTTTGGTGCCGTGGGAGTTCAACCGTGGTGTTTGCCGGAGCGGATGAAACAGGAATAACAAACAGTTGTTTTTATCCTAAAAGTTTTTCCTTCTCACCTTGTCTAAAAACCTTAACCTTTCCGTATTCTCCATCATAGCCGGGAAAAACAGTTACCTGTTTTTTGCGCATTCGATTAACAGCCTCTCCAAGCAAAGGGATACCCGCTTTTTCAATATCCTTTATAGAAAGATTGTGAAGCGTTTCAAGTTCCGGTCCAAGCGATTCGAGCGCAGTTATATAATTTAGCTGAACCTTCTTGGATTTTGGTCCTACATTTAAAATTTCTGATAATATTTCTGCAAGAGGAATAAGATTATAATATGGATGTGATTTTTTTGGTCTTGAGCCCTCCGGTCTGTCCGCTAATTCTTCAACTCTGTATAATACTCCAAGCGTTAAAGGTTTTCCACATACATTACACAAACCGTTGTTTACTATACTTTGGTTTGGTTTTAAACACACTTTGCATTTTCTGTGTCCATCAAGATGATATTTCCCCTCCTCTGGATAAAACTCGAAAGTCCCTAAAAATTCTTCAGGATTGCCCGTTTTTATTGCCGACATAATTTTTGAATAAGAAAGGTCTGTATTAAAAATATTTGCTTCCCTGCCAAGGTTTAAGGGGGAATGAGCGTCGGAATTTGATACAAGCGTAAGTCCGTCCAGCCCCGAAACCCTCCAGTTCATAGGTGGATCTGAAGAAAGACCAGTCTCTACAGCAAAAATATAAGGCGAAAGGTCTTCAAAACACTCATCAATGGAATCAAAACCGGATTTTGAACCAAAAAGCGAAAACCAGGGTGTCCAGATGTGAGCCGGTATAAAGAGTGCCGATTCTGATGTTTCGAGAATTATCTCCAGAAGATCCCTGACATCTAATCCAAGTATGGGTCTTCCGTCTGATTTTAT